>CAVPQS010000058.1:0-12140 GCA_963707485.1 uncultured bacterium | reverse complement strand
CGCCTGGTCGCCCTGCTGCACGCGCTCGTAGATCACGGTGTCGTCCGGCGTGGCGACGCCGGTGGCGCTGAAAAAATCCTCGTACTGGCGGATGCGCAGCGCGCGCGCCGCGGCCGGCTCGCCCCTGGGCGCGAGACAAAAGGCGTAGACCTCGGTCTTGTCCACGGCCACCGGACGGATCAGGCGCATCTGGAAGGTGGCGCTTTCCACCAGCAGGATGTTCGGGAAGATCGCCACCACCCGGCCGCTGACCATCATGTCGGCCTTGTCCTCGCCCACGCGGGCGGCCATTTCCTGCCACATGGCGTAGCTTGGCCGGTCCTCGCGCTGGCCGGCGCCGCGCAGCCACATGCCGCCGTGGCCATTCGGGAAGGTGTAGTACGACACCTCGGCCTCGGCGCTGATGAAATTGTTCAGGTCCACCGAGCGGTTCTGGTCCGCGCCCTGGCGCCTGACGCGGTTCATCACCATGGTGCCGAAGCTCGCGTGCAGGGTCTTGGCGTGATAGATGTCCAGACAGTTCTCGAACACCATCTTCCAGTTGCCGCTGCGCCGATCAGCCAGTACCCGACGATTGCGAAATTGCCGGACATGAGGGCTCTAATGCCGATAAACCCACCGATGGCGAGCGCGATTAAAAATCCCGCGAGCCACGACATCGATAGCTGCGCCCAGAAGCCGCCCTGCGTTGAACGAACCATTTGGCCGGTGTCGAACAACTGGTCGCGGCAACCCATTTTCGACCAGATTAGCATTGGCCAAAACCAGGCAGCGGCGAGGAGAAAGTTGTGAGAGATAAACAACGGTGTCAGCAGCCCAGCCAAGAATATCCCGGCAGCGACGAGGTACCACCATTTCGAGACACCGTTGAGGGCGATGCGAAGTTCGGCGGCGAGCAGTCGCGACAAACCGAGTTTTGTCGAGCGGGTTGCGATCGGCGTCAAGGTAGTCGGTTTCAAAATGTCCGACTGCGATGTTGACGCCGCCGGAGTCAGTCCATTCGGACCAGTCGCCGGTGATTTTTTGAATGAAATGGGTTTGAAGTTCGAGCGCTCTTCATCGAAGCGGCGGAAAGCAAGAGCAGAGGCGTATACTGTGCCTGCCGCGACGGCGATCAAAAGTAGTCGGCTAATCAAGAATACGCCCGACCAATGCGCGCCGTTCCAGACAAAGGTCTTGAACGTATCGACCTTGCCGCTTTGGACAAAATTAAAACCGATCGTGTGCGGACCCTGCCAGGGGACGTAGCTGCTAAACGCTACGGCGCAGCCTTGAATCATCTCTTCGAGAAGATAACGCATGCCGAAGAAGTCGAAGGTCGGCGGCGTTTTGGAATTGTCCGCGCCGCTGAGGACCATCATGAAAATCCAGCCGATGAAGAACATCACATTTCCGATGCCGCCGCGGAGGAAGCTGATCGAATCAAAAAAAACGGCGATCGCAGCGACGACGATCATCAGCGGGGCGATCACGAGGAGATAAGGAGAAAGCAGGGCGACGAGGTTGATGCTGGTGTCCTCGCCGCGAGCAAGCTGCATTAGTGCGGAAGTAGTTGCCAAGACGACAATCATGGAAAGCAGTACGAGGCAGTTACCGGCGAATTTTCCGAGAAGATAGCTGAAATTGCTGACGGGCGAAGATGCAATCAGCTCCTGTGTTCTCAAGCGCTGTTCGCGCGTGACAGCGCCTTTGATAAAATAGAATCCGACCAAGGACAAGATTGTGGCGGTGAGTAAGGTTACCTGGCTCGCAATCCAGGCGGAGTTGTAAACGCCGCGATACATATCGAGGCGGACCGTCGAATACGGCGCGCCCTGAGGCGGAATGAACAGGTAGGTCGCGTAGCCGATGACGATCAGAAAAATCCAGAATGAGTAGCGACGCGAACGCTCGCGGAAATCGGCAACAGCGACGGAGAGAATGGCAGAGTTCATGCGGCAACTAAGCGGTCAGATGAGATGGCAAAAAGATAAGCGTCTTCGAGATTCGGCTCGGCGTGAACCGCCTCAGGCGCCGGTTTGGTTGCGGAGACGACGCGAATAGCGAGTCCATTGGCGGTGCGGATCATCGAACTGACCAGAAATTCCTCGCGCGCCGTGACCAAGGCCTCGGTGGAGATTGACCATGACCAGACTTTGCCGCGCACGGAGGCGATCAATTCTTCGGGCGTAGAAAAGGAAAGCAAGCGGCCCTTGGACATGACGGCGATTTTGTTGGCAGTGGATTCGACATCAGAGACAATGTGCGTCGAGAGAATGACGAGGCGGTCGCCGGAAAGATCGGTGAGCAGATTGCGGAAGCGGACGCGTTCCTCGGGGTCGAGGCCAACGGTGGGCTCGTCGACGATGAGCAAGCGCGGATCATTTAATAATGCCTGCGCGATGCCGATGCGCTGCTTCATGCCGCCGGAGAAACCGCCGAGCGGGCGTTTGCGAGCATCGAGAAGATTGGTCAGAACGAGGAGTTCTTCGATGCGCGTCTTGCTGACGGCGTTGTCGAGGCCCTTGAGGGCGGCCATATAACTGAGGAATTCGACGGCGTTGAGATTCGGGTAGACGCCGAATTCCTGCGGGAGATAGCCGAGTTCGGCGCGCAACGACTTGGGATTGGCGAGAATATCGCAACCGTTCCAGGAGACGGATCCGGACGTCGGGCGGGTGATCGTGGCGAGAATGCGCATTAACGTAGACTTGCCGGCGCCGTTGGGGCCGAGGAGGCCGATGATGCCGGAGCGGGCTTGCAGCGAAAATTCGCGCAGCCCCCATACATCACCGCGATAGCGCTTGCCGAGATTATTTATTTCAAGATTCATTAAGCGATTCTCATTTCCGATTGCATGTTGTCTGTTAGATAGCGATTTTGCAATCGATGTTTCAGGGGAATTTGTGAACAGGAACGAATTCTCCGAAAGCGCCGTTATAGGCGAAGTAGAATCGAGAAATTCAAGTGATCAGAAATAGAGGAATCAGAAAATGAAATATCATCTGTTAGGACGAAGCGGGCTGCGCGTATCGGAAATTGCGCTGGGGACGATGACATTCGGCGAAGAGTGGGGATGGGGAGCTTCGCGAGATGAGAGCAAGCGACAGTTTGATCTGTTCACCGAGCGCGGCGGGAATTTTATCGACACTGCAAATCGCTACACCGAAGGAACGAGCGAGAAGCTGGTCGGGGAGTTCATCAAGTCGGACCGCGAAAAGTACGTGGTCGCGACGAAGTACACGCTGTCGATGCGCAAAGGGGACGTGTCGTTTTCGGGCAACAGTCGCAAGAATATGGTGCAGTCGCTGGAGGCGAGTTTGAAACGGCTGGGGACGGACTATGTCGATTTGTATTGGCTGCACGCGTGGGATTTTATGACGCCGGTCGATGAAGTGATGCGGTCGCTTGACGACATGGTGCGGGCGGGCAAGGTGCTGTACATCGGGATTTCCGACACGCCGGCGTGGATCGTGGCGATGGCGAATACGCTCGCGGATTTGCGCGGCTGGACGGCGTTTGCGGGGTTGCAGATCGAATATAGCCTGCTGCAGCGCACGCCGGAACGCGATTTGTTGCCGATGGCGAAAGCACTCGATTTGGCCGTGACGCCGTGGGGCGCGCTGGGCGGGGGAGCTTTGACGGGCAAGTACAGCCGCGCCAACAATTCGGCCGAGGTCACGGGACGGGTGGCGCCGACGAGTGCGCGACGTTCTGAGCGGGCGATGAAAATTGCCGCGGTGGTCGACCAGATTGCGGATGAGTCGCAGAAGAAGTCCTCGCAGGTGGCGCTGAACTGGGTGCGGCAGCGCGACCAGGTGATGGCGCCGATTATCGGCGCGCGCACGGCGGAACAATTGGGCGAGGTGCTGGACTGCGTGAATTTTGAATTGACGCCGGAGCAGGTGGAGCGGCTTGACCAGGTCAGCGCGATCGAGTTGGGATTCCCGCATGATTTCCTGATGAGCAAGCCGACCAGCGATTTGGTTTACAGCGGCTTAGGGCACAGGATACATAATCATAGGAGGTAGGGGCGGCGAGCGCGGAGTTGATTACTTGAGGTCGATGACCAAATCGACTTCATCGTTCTTGATCGTGAAGTGCAGTCGGACGCTGTCAAGCTTCTCGTCTAACTCCAAAACTGAATATTGTCCTTTCTGCTTACCGAGACGACACCCAGGTGAATCGAACCTCCATCGCAGGGGCGAAATCCATGTTGGTGTACCATCTACTTGAACTTGCGCTGCGCGAATTCGGAATAGGTTGTTAGTGCCGCGCTGGTAAGTGAGTCGTGCGGTACCGCTGAATAGAGAATCGCGGGAAATTTCCATGTAGTTATTGGTTTTGGCGATCTGCGGAAGAGGGCTACTGTCGACTGGAGGATGATCCTCAGATTGTCTAATTACCATTCGGCTCGCCACACTTGGAGGCGGCCCCAACGCCGATAGTTCAGTAATTGTCATGCCTCCGCTATCGAAAACAACACCGCCGTAAAATTTGGTTGAGTCACCGATTGCGTAATATTGGGATCGGATGCTGTTTGACGTATGATACATGGATGAGTAGTCGTAAAGTTTTCCAGTTCTTACGTTTGCAGCAAAATAAACTCGACAATCGCGTGTCGCATGCGCGATCAGATTCAATGCGACGACGCTTCCACTATCAAGTTTTCCGAACCAATCGATGTTGCCCGAGTCGATATTGCAGCATTGCGGAACGAGTATCGAAATTTTGTCTGGTTGATCGCTGAAGTGCTTCACTGCCTGATTGATCCGAACTGAAAACGTCAGTCGAAACGGTTCGCCCAACTTGATTGTGTCGGGCAGTGCAAGATTGAGTGTCGCATCGAGCTTTTTGGTAATTGTCATTGGCTCGGTCGCGAAGACTATCGACGATTGTTGAATTACGAAAATAAGCGTGCTTAGCGCCAGTAGGCATCGTGAGATTCTTCGAGAGCTTTTCATAGTCGAAATCCTCTCTTTCGTTCCACTCGAGAAAGCGGTCCGGTGGCGGCTCATTGAGTACAGCTTCATCTGAAGACTATATTTCCACTCTCATTTGTCAATCCGTTTGTGCATTTTTTAACAAAAGTGTAATCCACCGTCTGATTGCCGACTGTTCAAAACGCGCTTGCCGGTCTGCTAAAAATCCGAATGTGACTGATGTTCTGCGCGGCAAATGAGCAGGGATAAAGGCGGCGAATCTTAGAATCCTCGATTACTTCATTATATAGCGCGTTGTGGGATCTTTTTGACCGGCAGGCGAAGGACTGCAGGAGAATGCATACATTAAGTCCCGTTTTCATGCGCAGCAGGTGAACACAGGCAAGGGGCAAATCATAACTTACGGCTGGTACAGCGCTTAAATTTTCAAAGTCTGCACAGGGCTCAAGTTCAGTTATTGCAGTAGTGGTACCGAAGATATAAGTACGAGGAGGACCAATGAGATTTGTTAGCATTCGCCATCAGTTCGGAGGACTTGTGAAACGCCCAAGCAGCAAGATCGCGGGACAAGCGGGAATGACGATTGTGGAGGTGTTGGTCGCGTCGCTGATCGCTTCATTCGCGATTGCCGCCGGAATGGGCACTTTCATTAACACGAACGAAAATCACATCATCCAGGACGGCGTCACGAATATGCAGCAGAACGGCCGCGCTACGGTTGATGAAGTGGTCGGCAAGGTGCGCCAGGCGGGTTATAAGGTGCCGTCGGGCGCGAGGGCGCTGTTAAGCTGGAATGCTAATCCGGATACGATTGCGATCGTGTACATGCGCGAACCGGCTTGCACGGCGACGACATCGCACGATATGCCGCAACCATCGGCGGAGTTGAAGTGCTCGGGGTCGGATCTCTCTTGCTTTCAAGCGGACACCTGGGCCTATATCTGGGATCCGGTCGCAGAAACGGGCGAGTATTTCTATATCACGCAAGTGCAGGAAGCAGCCGGACATCTGCAGCATAATACTGCGCAGCTTTCCAAGAAGTATCTCGCAGGTGCGCAGATTTACGTGCTCGATTATTTCAAGTACTATGTCGACAATTCGACCGACTCGACGCATCCGACATTCATGAAATCGGACAACGGCGCGCCGGGAGTGATTTATGCAGATGACATCGTCGATATGCAACTGCGCTATCGCATGGGCAGCGGGCTATTGTCGGATACGATCAGCGTCGACCGCTATGTGCGCGAAGTTGAGTTGACGGTAATTGCGCGGACGGCGAAGTCGGACTTGTTTTTGAACGATTACCGGTATGATACCTTGACGACGTCGGTGATGGTGAGGAATTTCGCGTTGTAGGAAAGTTCGGATTTGACATGTGCGGAGTGGAGTGCGCAGGAAATTATTGAGACATCCCACCGTGCGCCATGTCGCTAATTGCGATGTGGCGCGGTGGGATGTAGTCGTTGTGGGGAGAAATTCGGACAGTTGACAAGAACGCGCCGGTGGGGCGCCAAAGAACCAAAGAGTATTATCGCGCATTGCGAAGCGAACTGAATTGCGTATACTTCATCCCTATGAATTTCGTGCGATTGATGACAATTATGGTGGCGGCGGTGATGCTTTCCTGCAGCGATTCGGAGACGCCGCCCGAGCCGGCGCCACCGATTGACGCGAATTTTTTCGATGGCGACCTTGAGGCGGGATATTACTGCTTCTGCTGGGACCAGCGCTATAATGAGAATCTTGCGACAGCCGGGGACTACAAATTGCGAATGGTAGCCGGATCATACGACAATTCGTTTGCGTTCACGATCAGGCAATCCGGGCCGCACCGGACGCCGCCGGAGTGTTGCGACACAGCAACGACTTCGATAATGAGAATTGAGAAGGTTGCCAAGGATCCGCCGGAATTTTTTGGAGCGGCGCTGGACACGAATTCGTATGCCAGCGGCGATACGATTCACGTGGAAATTGCGGTTCCGGCAATGGAGCGGGTCAAGCTCGAAATCTCGTCAAATTCGACCAAGTAAGCGCTCAAAAAAATCTTGCTTCCACCGAAATTATCGATATATTCTGCGACTACTTTTGGAGAGGTTCCAGAGTGGTCAAATGGAACAGACTGTAAATCTGTCGGCGTTGCCTTCGGAGGTTCGAATCCTCCCCTCTCCATTTAATAATCCCGACATTCCCATCCCTGAAAATAAAGATTGGGCGGCAATTTGAATGCTGTCGGCGCGTGCAGGAGGCCATCGTATGTCGAATAAACTCGAGATTGTCTATTACACCGACCTGAAAGACAAAGCTGATTTGTTGCATTTGTGGGCACAATCATTCGGCTTTCTGATGACAGAGAAGACAGTCAACGCGTGGGCGAAGGTCGGGCACGGACTGAAAGATACGCCGATTGGGACCTGCGGCCTGATCGACGGCAAGGTGGCGGGTTTTGTCGGCATGCTTGAACTGCCGACGCGTAACAAGCTTGGCGATGTCGAATTGGTGGGCGGAATTTGGGCGATTGCGACAAGACCGTCGATGGCACGACAGGGGGTAGGGCGCAAACTGCTTGCGGCAGCGGAAGATCATTTTCGCGAGCGCGGGATTCGGTTGTCGATGCTAACGACTTCACGGGCGATCGTGGCACACCGGTGGTATTCAGGCGTGGGCTATCGGGAGGTTGAAGTCGTCAATCAGTATCCTCATTATTATAAGGCGCTGAAGGCTTCATCAAAGGCGAAGTCGAAAAAGCCGTTAGCGGGGGAAGATTTTGACCGCGTTCAGTGTGTGGCGAATTTCACGCGCTTCATGAAGGGTCGTTGCGGATTCGTTTACCGGGCGCAGGAGCGATTCGATTATATGGAGACGGTCGGGAATCTTGGCAAAGCGACTTCGAAAACCACCGAACGCGGGCATGTGATCGCTTCGACGCAAATGGGCGCCGCGCTGGTGAACGAGATGATTGCAGAAAGCCAGACGGCAGCGCTGGAGATGATCAAGTGGGTCGAGAGTCGCGTCGAAAACGGCGCCTACTATCGGTACGTGTTTGATCCGACGGTGGCGAAGGCGCTGACCAGGGCGGGATATCGTTCGGATACAGGCGCGTTTGACGTCTTCATGTGCAAGCCGCTGGGTAAGGTTGGATTTGACGACGTGTACGATGAGACGTTCACAGTGAGCAGGGGGGAGTTCTTCTAAAGGGAAGAGAAATTCGCTTCATTAACGTTCCTTAACATTTCCGGTGGAACCGGAAATAATCGAAATTTGTAAATACTCGATTGAAAGCGCTAAATTGGGTAAGTGGAATTTGCTTGATTTATGATCGGTTGATGATTAATTCACATTTCTCATACAGATTAAAACAGGGAGAGCGGTTGCGGTGATAGAAGTTAAAAATCTCACCAAGAAGTACGGTGATTTCGTCGCGGTCGATGACATCTCGTTTTCGGTGCCGACCGGACAAGTGCTGGGATTTCTCGGGCCGAACGGCGCCGGGAAGACCACGACGGTTCGCATCGTCACATGTTACATGCCGCCGACATCGGGATCCGTCACGATCGACGGGAACGATGTTGTCGAGCAGTCGATGGAAGTGCGGCGCAAGATCGGCTATCTGCCGGAGTCGGCGCCGTTGTACACCGAGATGGATGTGATCGAATATCTCGAGTTCGTGCTGGCTTTGCGCGGCGGCGGCAACGGAAGCAAGAGCAAGCGGATTCGCCATGTCGTCGAGATGTGCGGGCTGGGAGATGTCATTGCCAAGAACATCAGCGAGTTGTCAAAAGGTTACAAGCAGCGCGTCGGTCTGGCGCAGGCGATGATTCATGACCCGGAAATTCTCGTGCTCGACGAGCCGACCGTCGGACTCGATCCGAACCAGATTGTCGAAATTCGCAATCTGATCAAGATGCTTGGGCAGGAGAAAACGGTTATTCTCTGCACGCATATTCTTCCCGAGGTCGAAGCGACTTGCGATCACGTGATGATTATCAATCGGGGAAAGATCGTCGCGAACGGGACGCCGGAGACATTGCAGAGATCGTTGGCGGGCAAGGCGGTGATCCGGCTCGAAGTCGACCAGTCACCCGACACGGTGCGACCGCGACTGATGGAGATTGAGGGAGTCGAAGAGGTCAAGGCGGTGCATTTGAATGGGACCTCGAAGTGTGAACTTGTCTGCCGGCAGGGAAGCGACCCGCGCGCGGCAATATTCCACAAGGTGGTTGCGAATAATTGGGTGATGCTGGAAATGTCGCAGGATGTTTCAAGTCTCGAAGATGTGTTCCGCGAATTGACGAAGGGAGGCGCGAATGAATAATATCTTAACGATCTTCCGGCGCGAGATGCGGTCGTATTTCAATTCGCCGGTGGCGTACATCGTCATCGTGCTGTTCCTGCTGATCGCAAACGGGCTGTTTTTCTGGAGCGACTTTTTCATTCGCGGCAACGCCGACCTGCGCGGGTTGTTCGGGATATCTTCCTTTATAATGATGTTCTTCACGCCGGCGATTACGATGCGGCTTTTGGCAGAAGAACGCCGCAGCGGCACGATCGAGATATTGGTGACGCTGCCGGTCAAAGACAGCGAAATCGTGATCGGCAAATTCCTGGCGGCGTTCGGGCTGACGGCGCTGTCGATCATTTTGACATTCGTGGCTTACATCACGGCGGCTTCGCTGGGAGAGCCGGATTTCGGCGCTTCGCTGGGTGGATATCTGGGACTGATCTTGATGAGCGGCGTTTATGTCGCGATCGGGGTATTTACTTCGTCGATGTCGTTGAACCAGATAGTCGCATTCATCGTGGGATTCGTAATCATCTTCGGACTCTTCATGCTGGACAAGGTGCTGCCGTTCTTGCCGACGGCGTTGGCGTCGACATTTGAATTTCTGTCAGTGGACTATCACTTCCGCAACATCTCGCGCGGCGTAATCGACACGCGCGACATTATCTACTACCTGTCGATGATTTTCTTGTTCCAGTATCTGGCGATCAGGGTCACTGAATCACGGAAGTGGAGGTAGGCGATGAAGAGGAAATTAGCAACGACGGGAGTGTCGGCGATTGTCATAATCGTCGTGATATTGGTGGTAGTGAATCTGATTTCGGTAAATGTGTTCGGTCGTGTCGATTTGACCGAGGGGAATATTTACTCGCTGAGCGAGTCCTCTAAGGAGATCGTGCGCAGCCTGAATGATCGCATCACGATCAAGTGTTATTTCACAGAAGATTTGGAACCGCCCTACAATGCGAATGCGCGCTATGTGAAGGACCAGCTCGATGAATACAAATCATATTCCGGCGGCAACCTGAGTTTCTCATTTATCGATCCGATTGTCGAGAAGAAGGAAGCGGAGGCGAAGCAGTACCAAATACCCGCTGTGCCGATGCAGACTTTGCGGCGCGACAAGATGGAAATCAAGAACGTCTACATGGGCATGGTGATCCTGTACGAGGACAAGCAGGAAGTGATACCGGTGATCCAGAACACGGAATCGCTTGAGTACGAGATTACGCGCGCGATTCGCAAGCTGACGAATCCGGTCACGCCGAAGGTCGCTTTCACCGAGGGACACGGGGAACTGAATTTGCAGGAGAACCTGACATATGTCGACAAAGTCCTGAGCCAGGAATTTGAATTGCAGGCGATCAATCTCAAGAGTCAGCGTTCGATTCCGGCGGATGTGCAGACTATATATGTGGTTGGACCGAAGACGCCCTTCAGCCCGTGGGAATTGTATCTACTTGATCAATTCCTGATGCGCGGCGGCAAGCTGGGATTATTGATTGATCGCATTCAGGCGGATATCCAACAGGGGTTTGCGCAGCCGATCGATCCGGGCTTCGGCGAGTTCCTGTCGCATTTCGGCGTGAACATTAATGCGAATATGGTGATCGATGCCCAGTGCGCGCAGGTCGCGATTCAGCAACAGCAAGGTCCGTTCCGGTTCCAGAGCCTGAAGGAATATCCGATGTTTCCGCGCGTGACGGAGTTCTCGAAGGACAATTTGATTGTCAAGGACTTGGAAAGCATCAATCTGATTTTCGCTTCGACACTGGACACGACGCGCTTCCAATCATCGCCGCTGAAGATCGAGGTATTGGCGCGGACCTCGAAAAACTCCGGTATTATGTCGCCTCCGTTCAATATCGATCCGACCCGGCAGTGGACCAAGGCGGACTTTGTCACGCCGCCGCAGGCTGTCGGCGCTGCGCTTACCGGCAATTTCACGAGCTTCTTTGTGGGCAAAGCAAAGCCGGAGATGGACACGGTGATCGCCGACAATATGGGCACAGTCGCCGAGCCGCGGTTGGATGCGGGAGACCAGGGACGATTGATAGTTTGGGCCGACGCTGATTTCGTCAGCGATCAGGTGCTGCGCGATCAATCGAATTTGATCATGTTCCAAAACATGACGGACTGGTTGTCGCAGGATCAAGGGTTGATCAGTATTCGTTCGAAAGACGTCACGGCGCGGCCGTTAAAGCAGGTTGAGGATTCGACGCGGACGCTGGTTAAGTTCCTCAACATTTTCCTGATGCCGGCGATCGTGATCGTGTTCGGCGTGGCGCGGTGGCAAATCCGCAAGCAAAACCGACGGAGGCAGTTGATATGAAAAAGTCGCTCATGACTCTGGGTGGAATTGCAGTCGTCCTGATTTTGGTTTATGTCGTGATGAGCAGGAGCGAGCAAGCGGCGCTGGCTCCGCATGAAGCGAGTAATTTTGTCGGCGTCGATTCCGGCGCAGTGAACAAGATCGTGATCACGCGCATGGGCGAGGAAGCGCAACTCGAACGCAGCGGCGAAGGCTGGAATGTTCTCGACGCCGGAAATCTGAAACGCGCCGACAAAATGATCGTCGATCAGATTGCGAATCTGGCGCACGGTCTGACCGTCGGGGATATCATCTCTTCGAATAGCGAAAAACAAATGCTGTTCCAGGTCGACACTTTGCTCGGGCGCAAGGTGAGTTTTTATCACGACGACCAGCCGCTGGGCACTTTGATTGTGGGCAAAGCGGGAAGCGACATGCGGTCGACTTACGTGCGCAAGCCGGAGTCGGCGGATGTGTATTTGGCGCCGATGCCGCTGACGCGCTTGCTCGACCGTCCGGCGCGCGGATTCCGCGACAAGATCATTTCGCCGCTGGATACCGCGCGGATCAACATGGTGGAAATCGCGAGCAAGGATTTTCATTATGCCGTCGTGCGGGTCGATTC
>CAVPQS010000057.1:0-10553 GCA_963707485.1 uncultured bacterium | reverse complement strand
GGCGGCTGGGCGCCCTGCTGCGGGCGATGTCTATCGGGATCCGGCCAAGCGGCCGACGAGTCGTCAGGTGGCGGATGCCCTCGGCCATCACCTGGCGGGGAAGCCGGCCGCGTGGTGGGCCGGGGTGGCCCTGGTCGCCCTCGGCGTGGTGCTTGGAGGCGGCTACTACCTGTTCGGGCGCAGCATCATCGCGGACCTCGTGAAGGAGACCCCACCCCGGATGGCGGTCATGCCGATCCGCAATGACACGGGGGATTCGGCCCTTGATGCCCAGGTCGGGGTGGGCCTGACGGAACTGCTCGCGACGGCCCTGCAAGGCTCGCCCCACATGGCCGTGGTGGAGCCGGAGTCCGTCAGCCGGGTGATCTCCAACCTGCGGATCTCCCCGGCGGAGGCCATGAATCCGGCCAGCCAGCCCAGGATCGCGGCGGCCCTGGGCGCGCGGCTGTTCCTCCGGGGCGCCCTGAGCCGGGATCCTGCGGGCCAGGCGAACGTGCTGACCTACGAGCTGGTGGATGAGTCCTGGGGCGGGTCCGATTTTCGGGGGTCGTGCGGGCCCACCGCCAGGGATCGTTCGCCCCTGAACCAGCTGGTGGATCCGGCGGCCAAGGATCTGCTCCACAAAGTCGACCCGCTCCGGTCCAGCGCGGCTCAGAACATGCCCGTCCCGCCCGAGGTCTTCGCGGCTTATGCCGAGGGGAAGGCCCTGTTCCTGAAGGGGGACTTCAAGGGCAGTGAGCCCCGCCTGCAGGACGCAGCCATGAAGGCTCCGGCTTTCTCCAGTGCTGTGTCTGCCTATGCCGCCTGCCTCCGCCGCCTTGGTCGGGACCAGGCTCCCGCCGTGGCCAACTGGGCGCTCATGTCCGCCAGGCCACCGGAGACCGTTGGGCGGAGGGGCGCGCCCTGGCTCTGAAGGCCTACCTGGCCATCAGAGGCTTTACCCAGTCCGATTCCGACCTGACCCTGGCGATCGCCGACACTGACGATTGCCGTAAAGGAAAAGCGTCTTCCACCCTTGATAACTTTTGCCACCCGGTTGATGTGGATTACTTTTTCCTGTAATTCTTGTTCTTCTGATTCGTAGCGAGCCAAACTGTATACCTCTATCTACCGACTAAAATTTCAAACCAGCTTTACGAGCGCCTTCGGCAACGGCTTTGACCCGGCCATGGTACTCGTAACGATTGCGGTCGAATACGACCTTGTCAATGCCCTTGGCAATCGCCTTTTTGGCGACGCTTTCTCCGACCAAAAGCGAGAGATCGCCCTTCTTCTTGGCGTTCTTTACGATCTCGACCATGTCCTTGTCGATGCTCGAAGACGACACCAGCGTCACGCCGGCGACATCGTCGATAACCTGGGCATAGATATTCTTCGCCGAGCGATAAACGCTGAGACGCGGACGCTCCGACGAGCCCTGGACTTTCCTGCGGACGCGCATCTGGCGGCGTCTTTGCATGAACTGATGAATCGAATTTTTATCACCCATTGTGTTACTCCACTATGCTGCGGTCTTGCCGGCTTTCTTGCGAACAACTTCGCCTTTGTAACGAATCCCCTTACCCTTGTATGGCTCCGGCGGACGGAAACCGCGAATCTTCGATGCCATCATTCCTACTAACTCTTTATCCATTCCCATCACCTTGAAGTGAGTGGGATCATCGAGAACAACCTGCACGCCCGGCACGGCCTTGACGATAATCGGATGCGAAAACCCGACCGCGATCCTGAGCGCCTTGCCGACCAGTTCGGCGCGGTAGCCGACACCCTGAATTTCCAGTTCTTTCTGGAAACCGACCGTGACGCCATGCACCATGTTGAAAATCAACTGCCGGGTGAGCCCGTGCAGCGCTCGATGAAATTTGCTGTCGCCCGGACGCTCGACGGTGATAATACCCTTGTCGATCTTGATCTTCATCGACGGGTGGAAAGTCTTTTCAAGCGAACCCTTGGGGCCGGTGACTTTGACATCGCTGCCGGACATTTCAATTTTAACCTTGTCCGGTACGGTTATCGGTGCTCTACCTATTCTCGACATAATTATCCTCTAATCCTACCACACATAGCAGAGAGCTTCTCCGCCGACCTTCTCTTTGCGCGCGTCTTCACTCGTCATCAAACCGCGCGAGGTGGTCAGGATTGTCATGCCCATGCTGCGGTTCATTTTCTGAATCTTTTCGTTGTTGGCATACAGACGCAAACCCGGACGCGACACGCGGCGAATGCCCCGGATCACCGGTTCATCGTGCTTGGTGTAGCGCAGGTAAATGCGCAAAACGCCCTGCTTGTCGTCCTTGACTTCTACCGTCTTCTTGATGAAACGATGCTCTTCAAGAATTCTGGCAATTTCACGTTTGATGTTCGAAGCAGGCACATCAACTTTCTTCATGCGGGCCTTGCATCCATTTCGGATGCGGGTCAGCATATCCGCAATCGGATCAGTGGTCGTCATTGTCTCTTCTTCCTCTCTACCAACTCGCCTTGACAACGCCCGGCAAATCACCGGCCAGCGCCATCTCGCGGAAACAAAGTCGACAAATGCCAAATTTTCTGAAATAGGCGCGGGGACGTCCGCAACGACGACAGCGACTGTAAGCACGCGTCGAAAACTTCGGCGTGCGCCGCTGCTTCATGATCAAACAAGTTTTTGCCAAGCGTGCTCCTCTACGATTTTCTGAACGGCATCTTCATCTGAGTCAGCAAATTCAACGCTTCCTCGTCCGTCTTGGCCGTCGTGACTATTGTTATGTTCATACCCCGGATCTTGTCGATCTTATCGTAATCGATCTCCGGAAACAAAATCTGCTCTTTCAAACCGATGGTGTAATTGCCGCGTCCGTCGAACGACTTCGGCGAAATTCCGCGAAAGTCTCTGACACGGGGAAACGCGACCGACACCAAACGGTCAAGAAATTCATACATGCGGTCGCCGCGCAAAGTCGTGGCACAACCAATCGGCATGCCCTCGCGCAGCTTGAAATTCGAAATCGACTTCGTTGCACGGCGAACGTGCGGCTTCTGCCCGGTAATGGTCGCCAGATCGCCGCTCGCGGCTTCCAGCGCCTTCGCATTCGCGATAGCTTCGCCCAGACCGATATTGATCACGATCTTTTCGATCTTCGGGACCTGCATTACGTTCTTGTATCCGCCATCCTTCATCAGGCGCGGCACAACTTCGTTCCTGTAGTATTCTCTAAATCTTGCCATATGAGTTTAGCTTAAATGCTTTCTCCCGACTTCTTGCTGATCCGCAGCTTGCCGGTAATCTTGCCCTTGTCGTCGGTTACGACATGGTATCCGACGCGCGTCGGCACGTTGGCTTTGGTGTCCATCAGCATAACCTTGGAAATGTGCAGTGAACCTTCCTTCTCAACCACGCCGCCCTTGGGGTTCTTCTGCGTCGGACGGCTGTGCCGCTTGACCAGATTGACACCCTCAACCAGGATCCGCATTTTTTCCGGATTCACCATCAGCACGCGGCCGGTTTTGCCTTTGCTCTTGCCGCTGAGAACCTTGACTGTATCACCCTTGCGTATTCTCATAATCTCAGACAACCTCCGGAGCCAGCGACACAATCTTCATAAACTGCTTCTCGCGCAATTCGCGGGCAACGGGCCCGAAAATACGCGTTCCGCGCGGTTCTTTTTGATCGTTGATAATCACGGCGGCATTCTCTGAAAAACGCACCGTCGAGCCGTCTTTGCGCCGGACCGCGTCCTTGGTCCGCACCACGACCGCACGGCAGACTTCCGATTTCTTAACCGTGCCGCCGGGTATTGCATCTTTAACCGTGCAAACGATGATATCGCCGATGCGGGCATAACGGCGGCGCGTTCCGCCCAACACGCGGAAACACATCACTTTTTTTGCGCCCGAATTGTCGGCGACGTTGAGCCGCGAATACTCCTGAATCATTTCCTATACCGCCTTCTCGACGACTTTAATCAGACGCCATCTTTTGAGCTTCGAAAGCGGACGGGTCTCCATCACCAGGACCTTATCGCCAATGGCACATTCGTTTTGCTCGTCATGAGCATAAAGCTTGGAACGGCGCTTGATAACCCGGCTGTAGAGCGGATGCTTCATCTTGCGCTCGAGCTCAACCGTTATCGTCTTTTCCATCTTGTTGGAAACGACAACGCCAACTCTGGTCTTACGAAAACTTCTCAACACCCCTACTCCTTCTTATCCATCAGAATCTTGCCGCTCTCAGCCAAGTGACTTGTGCCGAGCTGCTCTTCGCGTAGAAGCGTCAGAATGCGGGCCAGGTCGCGACGCAGGTAGCGCATCCGCACCGGGTTCTGCGCCTGCTTGGTTTTCTTCTTCAATTTGAGATTGAACAATTCCTCTTCAATCTCATTCTTCTTCTGCATGACCTCGTCGTGTGTGAGATCGCGTATCGCTTCTATCTTCATATTCCCTACGCTGCCGCTGCTTCGCGTTTGACAAATTTCGTTTTCAGCGGAAGCTTCGAAGCGGCTAATCTCATGCCCTCTTCCGCAAGCTTCTCGTTAACACCCTCGATCTCAAACAGAATGCGTCCCGGCTTGATCACCGCGACCCAAAATTCCGGGGCGCCTTTGCCTTTGCCCATTCTGGTTTCTGCAGGCTTTTTCGTGACCGGCTTGTCCGGGAAAATCCGGATCCAAATCTTGCCGCCGCGCTTGATGTGACGCGTCAAAGCCACACGCGCGGCTTCGATCTGGCGGTTCGTGATCCACGCCGGTTCTAATGCCTTAAGGCCAAACTCGCCGAAATCGATCTCCGAACCGCGATAGGCCAGTCCACAGCGACGTCCGCGATGGTGCCGGCGATACTTGACTCTTTTTGGCATTAACATACTTATCTACTCCAAAATCCCAAAAGTGACAGACTTGCAATATATCCCTGGGACATCTTGTCCGCAAGTCCTTTCTTAAGCATTTACTTACTGCGGTGTCTGCGGTCCTCTGTCTCCACCGCCGCCGCCGCCCGGTTTCCGGATGCGTCCGCGCTGTTGGTGCTGGCCGCCGCCGCCCCCGCCTCCCGGTCCGCGGCGTCCACGATCGCCGCCGCGATCACCGCCACGGTCGCCGCGATTATCGCGGTAACGTCCGCGTTCGCCCTGCTGGCTCTGCTGCTGCTCTTCCTGGCGCTTGGCCGGTTCGGCAAAGCGGTCAAGAATCTCGCCGCGGCAAATCCACACCTTGACACCGATACAGCCGTAAGCTGTATGCGCCGTCGAGGTCGAATAGTCGATGTCAGCTCTCAAAGTATGAAGCGGAATACGACCTTCTTTGTATTTTTCCGTACGCGCGATTTCCGCGCCGCCCAACCGGCCGCCGCACTGCACCTTGATGCCCTCGGCGCCCATCTTCATCGTCGCGCCGATCGCTTTTTTCATCGCGCGGCGGAAACTGATGCGGCCTTCAAGCTGGCGGGCAATCGAATCCGCTACCAACCGGGCCGATAACTCGGGCTTTTTGACTTCAATGATATTGAGAGTAATTTCGGTGTTGGCCAAAAGACGCAGCTCTTCCCGCAGCTTGTCAACTTCGATCCCCTTGCGACCGATGACAATGCCCGGACGCGAAGTGTGAATGTCGACTGTCACCTTCTTCGGGTCGCGAAGAATTTCGATATTTGCCAGGCCCGCGTTCTCTAAACGCTGGGTGACGTAGCGCTTGATCTTCAGATCGGAAGCGACCAAGTCGGCAAAATTGCGCTGCGCGAACCACTTCGAGTTCCAGCCGCGAATGATTCCCAGTCTTAATCCGACTGGATGTGTTTTCTGACCCAACTTACTCTCCTCTATTCCTTACTATCAGACTTTGCTTCTTTGGCGCTCGGCGCTGCTGCTCCGGCTTTGCCTTTGCGGGCTCGGCGCTCTTCACGAGCCTGGCCGGACACCACAACTGTAATGTGACACAAGCGATGCTTAATCGGCGTGGCGCGTCCCATCGAGGCAGCGCGATAACGCTTGTAGCCCGGTCCGCCATCCACGAAAATCGTCGCGATGGTCAGGTCTTCCGCCTTCAAGCGCGAAGTGCCGACGACGCTGATTGCATTCGCCGCTGCCGATTTCACGACGTTGCGAATCGGTTCGGCCGCCGACTTTTGCACAAAGTCCAGCGCCGAAATCGCCTTGTCCACTTTCATTCCGCGTACCAGGTCGGCGACTAAGCGAACCTTGCGGGCGGACAAGCGCAGAAAGCGCGCTTTGGCTGTTGCTTCCAAATACATTGTCACTCCCTCACCTACTTAGCTGCCGGTGGAGCCGATGCCGCGACTTTGGTGGTCTTCTCCGTTAGTTTCTGGCCCGAATGGCCGCGAAACGTCCGCGTCGGCGCAAACTCGCCGAGCTTGTGGCCCACCATGTTTTCTGTCACGTATACCGGAATAAACTTATTGCCATTATGAATTGCGAGCGTATGCCCGACAAACTCGGGAGAAATCGTGGAGCGGCGCGACCAAGTCTTGATGACCTTCTTCTCGCCGGCCGAATTCAAGGTTACGACCTTTTTCATCAGACTATCGTCGATGAAAGGTCCTTTTTTCAATGAACGAGCCATTGTTTTACAACTCTCCTCTTACTTTCTCCGCTTAATAATCATCTTATCAGAGTTCTTCGATTTGCGCGTCTTCTTGCCTTTCGACTTCAGACCCCACGGCGAACAAGGGTGACGACCTCCGGAGGAACGGCCTTCGCCGCCGCCCATCGGATGGTCAACCGGGTTCATCGCCACGCCGCGCACCGAGGGCTTGCGGCCCATCCAGCGACTGCGGCCGGCTTTTCCGAGCGAAATCGAATCATGCTCCAAGTTCCCAACCTGCCCGATCGTCGCCAGACAATTCAGTCTCACGAGACGAACCTCGCCGGACGGCAGTTTCAAATGGGCGAAATCGCCTTCCTTAACCATCAATTGAATAATCGTACCGGCAGCCCGGCCCATCTGGGCGCCGCGACCGGCAAGCAACTCAACGCAATTGATGAATGTGCCCGGCGGAATCTTGTCAATCGGCAAGGCATTACCCGGCTTGATGTCCGCATTTTCGCTGGCCATAATCTTATGACCAACCTGCAGACCGTCCGGAGCAATGATGTAACGTTTTTCACCGTCGGCGTAATGCAACAAGGCAATATTCGCGGAACGGTTCGGATCGTATTCAATCGTTGCTACCGTGGCCGGAATGTCGCGCTTGTCGCGCTTAAAATCGATCACGCGATAAGCGCGCTTGTGACCGCCGCCGCGACAAAACGCGGTGATGCGGCCAAGATTATTTCTTCCGCCCGATTTGCGAATCGGTTCAAGTAGCGACTTCTCCGGCCGGTCGGTCGTGATCTCCTCGAATGTGGAGACCGTCATGTGCCGACGTCCGGGAGTATGCGGTTTAAAACTCTTGATTCCCATATTACATCTATCCTAATAAGTTGCCGCAATTGTCGCTGCAATCGCCGCGGTCTTAGATTGTTTCGAACTCCGTAATCTTCTGATCTTTTGCCAAAGTGACGACAGCCTTCTTCCATTCATTCGTATATCCCGGATGATGGCGGCCGACCCGTCTTTGCTTGGACGGATTATTCTGCGTCGTGACCTTGGAGACCTTAACGCTGTACAATTTCTCGATCGCCTGCTTGATGTCGATCTTATTCGCATTATTCGCGACTTCGAAAACATAACCGTTATTCTTCTCGCGCACCGCCAGCGATTTTTCGCTGATCAACAGAACCTTGATTACTTTTCTTGGATCCTTCATTTACCCCACACCTCCTCGCACTCCTTCAACCCGGCCGGCGTCATCAAAAGATAATCGGCATGGATGATATCGTACGCGCTCATCAACGATGCGCGCTTGTAGGTCAGCTTCTTGATGTTGCGCACCGACAATTCCAAATTGCGGTCGATGCCGGAATTCAGGAACAAAATCTTGCTGTCGGCCAGCTTCATCTCATCGAGCATTTTGGCGATTGCCTTAGTCTGCGGCTTGTCGAGATTGAGCCGGTCAACGACGATGACGCGCTCTTCGGCAGCTTTCGCTGAAAGCGCGGTCTTGATCGCGTTGCGGCGCATCTTCTTGGGGATGCTCATCCGATAGTCGCGCGGCTTCGGGCCAAACACGATACCGCCACCCGGCCACAACGGCGAGGTGTTGGTGCCGGCGCGTGCGCGACCGGTGCCTTTTTGCTTGAACGGCTTGATACCGCCGCCCGAAACTTCTGCGCGCGTCAGTGTCGAATGCGTGCCCTGGCGCTGATTGGCCAGATACACTTTCACATTCTGGTGAGTCGCAAAGGGCTTCGGCTCAGCCGCGAAAACATTGTCATTCAATGCCTGCTCGCCGGCCTGCTTGCCTTCCAGTGTATATATTCTTGCCTTTGCCATATCCTACTTCTTCCTGATTCTGACGAAGCTGTTGTTCTTGCCCGGGATGGCGCCCGCGATACCGATCACGTTGTGCTCCATATCCACGATCATGATCTTCATGTTCTTCAGAGTTACCCGATCGCCGCCCATACGACCCGCCATGCGCTGGCCCTTGAAGGTGCGCGACGGATACGATGATGCACCAACCGAACCGGGAGCGCGCAGACGGTCGGATTGACCGTGGCTAACCGGACCGCCGGCAAAATTGTGACGGCGAACAACGCCCTGGAACCCCAGACCCTTGCTGGTGCCGACAACATCGACGACTTCGCCAACCTTGAAAATATCCGCCTTGATCTCTTGTCCCACCGCGACGCCTTCAAGGCTGTCGACCGGAATTTCGCCGAGCTTGGCGAACGGACTAAGACCGGCTTTCTTCAGATGACCGAGCACCGGCTTGGTTACATTCTTGGCGCGGCGCGAACCGAAACCAACTTGTACCGCGTCGTAGCCTTCCTTGTCCTTGGTCTTTACCTGGACCACGACATTGGGGCTGGCATCAAGGAGTGTCACAGCGTAAGCCGCACCGTTCTCCGTGAATATGCGCGTCATTCCAACTTTTTTTGCAAGAAACGCCTTCATCGTGCGACTCCCTTAAACCTTAATCTCGACGTCCACACCGGCCGGCAGATCAAGCTTCATCAAAGCATCGACTGTCTGCGGCGTGGATTCGTAAATGTCTATCAAACGCTTATGAATGCGTGTCTCGAACTGCTCGCGCGACTTCTTGTCGACATGCGGCGAACGCAGCACGGTATAGACCGTGCGCTTCGTCGGCAACGGAATCGGTCCGGCAATGCGCGCTCCGGTGCGGAGCACGGTGCGGGCGATTTCCTTCGTCGATTTGTCAAGCGAATAATGATCGAACGCTTTCAAGCGAATTCTGATTTTCTGTCCCGGAAGAGCCATTGTGTTTTACCTTTATGCTTTCTGTCTTACGCGATAATCTCCGAGACAACGCCGGCGCCGACGGTGCGGCCGCCTTCGCGAATCGCGAAGCGAAGTTCTTTCTCCATCGCGATCGGAGTCAACAACTCCACAACCATCTGCACGTTGTCGCCCGGCATCACCATTTCAATGCCCGCCGGCAACGTCACCGAACCCGTCACGTCCGTCGTGCGGAAATAAAACTGCGGACGGTAACCGTTGAAGAACGGCGTGTGACGCCCACCCTCTTCTTTCGAAAGGATGTACACTTCCGCCTTGAACTTCATGTGCGGCGTAATGCTCTTGGCGGCCGCCAATACCATCCCGCGTTCGATTTCTTCTTTATCCATACCGCGCAGCAGCAAACCGATATTGTCGCCCGCCTGCGCCTGGTCCATCAACTTGCGGAACATCTCAACGCCGGTGACAACGACTGATTTGGTCTCAGCCTTGATCCCGACGCGTTCGACCGTGTCGCCAACCTTCACCGTGCCGCGCTCGACACGACCGGTGGCCACTGTGCCGCGACCCGTGATTGAGAACACGTCTTCCACCGGCATCAAAAACGGCTTGTCCGTTTCGCGCTGCGGCAGCGGAATGTAGGTATCGAGAGCTTCCATCAATTCGTAAATGCACTTGAAGGCCGGATCATCGGCTTTGGCCGTCGCATCCGAACCCCGCGTCATCGCCTGCAGCGCTGAACCGCGAATGATCGGTGTGGCGTCACCCGGGAATTTGTACATGGTGAGCAAATCGCGGACTTCCAGTTCGACAAGATCGAGCAGTTCCGGATCGTCAACCATATCGCACTTGTTCATGAACACGACGATATAAGGCACACCCACCTGGCGGGCCAGAAGGATATGCTCTCTGGTCTGCGGCATCGGACCGTCGGCGGCCGACACCACCAGAATCGCGCCGTCCATTTGCGCCGCGCCGGTGATCATGTTCTTCACGTAGTCGGCGTGGCCGGGACAATCGACGTGCGCATAGTGACGGTTCTTCGTCGAATACTCGACGTGCGCCGTCGCTATCGTAATACCGCGCTCGCGCTCTTCCGGAGCATTGTCGATCGAATCAAACGACCGGATCGCTACTCCCTTGTCGCCGCGGGACAATACCATCGTGATTGCTGCCGTCAACGTCGTCTTCCCATGGTCAACGTGACCAATCGTCCCCACGTTTACGTGCGGCTTCGTCCGTTCAAATTTCTCCTTCGCC
>CAVPQS010000056.1:0-24767 GCA_963707485.1 uncultured bacterium | reverse complement strand
ACCGGCGAGAATTGCGATATTGATTGTCCGGCGTCGTTAGTGCGAATAACCGCGATTGCCGATGTCACTGAGATAGGCGGTACGCCGTCGTGTGGACAGCTTGGTCAGGGCACGGAACTGGCGAGGCTCAAATTCTATGTTACTTTGGATCGTCACTTTGAATGCTACTCGATGCCAGTGCGTTTTGCCTGGCTCAATTGTGGCGACAACACGGCGTTGAGTACAAATTCGGATACGTTGTGGATTTCTGAACGGGTGTTCGACATTCAAAACTTCGATCCGTTTAACGATCCGAACTTTGAAATCACCGATTTGACTTGTCACGACAGCGTTAGTTTCGGTGGCGCCTGTAGCGACTGCGAAGTGATAAGTCCAGTTCCGACCGTTCGCGACATATATTTTCTCAACGGTTACATAGATAATGCTTGTGACGGTTTTCCTTCCGCGGGTGATCTAAATCTGAATGGCATTTCCTTCGAAATCGCGGATGCCAAGGTGTATGCCGACTACTTCTTGTACGGGCTTGCCGCACTTGACCCGAATCCATACTATCGGAGCGAGCAGATTGTTCAATCAGACGCCAATCAGGACGGCACCGTACTCACGCCCGCAGACCTAACCTATTTGTTGCGAGTCATCGTTGGAGATGCGTCGCCATATCCGAAGCTTCAGCCGCTCTCGTCTTTTGTTGAGGTAGACGTACTCGGTGGGAGAGTTTCATACGAGAGCGCGGATTCGATTGGAGTGGCATTTATGTCCTTTGAAATTACCGGCGACGTCAAGATTACGAACCACACGGATCTTCAACTAAACTACGCTGAGCGCGAAGGGGAATTGCGGGTACTGCTTTGGCCGGGGTTTGACGACATGACCAACTATCTGGCTGCCGGGTTGAATGAGATTGTGACTGTCGAAGGCGCTGAGTTGGAGTCAGCGATGCTTTCGGACTATGACGGAAATGTCATGGTGGTCCACATTACTAAGCACAGCTTGCCGACCCAGTTTGCACTCTCACAGAACTACCCGAATCCGTTCAATCCGCTGACGAGGATAGAGATCGGCTTGCCGGAAATTGGCGAGTGGTCATTGGACATCATCAATATTTCGGGCCAGGTAGTGAAGAGTTTCCGAGGTCGGGATATCGGAATTGTCAGGGTTGAGTGGGACGCGAGCGATCAGCCGAGCGGGGTATATTTTTATCGTGTCGCGTCCGGGGCATTCACGGATACGAAGAAGATGGTCCTGTTAAAGTAATCGGCGACGGGTCGCTTTGTACTGCGGAAGAATCACAGGCAAGTAAGAAAGGCAGGTCGAGTGACCTGCCTTGTCTTTATATACTAAAATGGAGCAGAGCGGGATCGAACCGCTGACCTGTACGTTGCGAACGTACCGCTCTCCCAACTGAGCTACTGCCCCATAAGTCCATACAAAAGCAGCGCGGCAATCAAACCGGCCGCGTCGCAGTTCCCTAAAATATACGATAAGACGCGTTCGTCAAGTCGTTAATTTTGCGGCAAAATCGGGCGAGAATGAAAAAGGCACGTTAACACGTGCCTTCTGTCGGAGCTATTTGCGCGAGACTTATTTCTTTTTGCCAGCCGTTTTGAGCTTGGCAAGAGTTTCGGCCTTGAGCTGTGAGCGGAATTGCACCTGCAATTTGGACCAGAACGGGTACATGCTGCAGTGATCGGCTTTATCGCAGTCGCAACCACGGTCGCCGCGAACGCAGAGGTTCAAGCCCAAAGGACCGTCCATGGCTTCGATCACGTCCAACACGCTGACCTGGGTCGGGATCTTGGCAAGTTGATAGCCGCCGTGCACGCCCTGGTACGATTTGAGGATCTGGGCGCGGGTGAGTTCCTTGAGAATCTTGGCCAGGAAGTCGCGCGGGATGCGCTCGGTTTCGGCGATGACATTGATGGAGTTGCGCTTTTCGTTGGGTTGGCGCGCGATGTGCAGCACCGCTCTCAGAGCGTAGTCGGCTTTCCGTGAAATTTTCATTGTTCTTGTTACTCCTCTTCGCGGCGCTCAGCGAGAGCAATCGCGCATTTCTGTTATGTCCAAGATTCCTGCATTCAAATCAATCTTCGACCACCCGGTCAACAAAACCAAAAGCGGTCTATATTTACTCATACATACGAATAGAAATATAGTTTGTGTCAAAAGTAAATGGATTTTTTAGTAAATTTATACTTTACGGTGAAAATATTTGTGTTTATCGATGATTTCCGCCGTCAAAGAGGGTAATTAGGTCCTTTAAGAACCTGTTGCATCTTTTCCGGATGCGTATTAATTGCATGGCGATTAACAGGGAGTATTGAGAATTGCGCATTGCACTGGGACAAATCAATCCGACAGTCGGCGATTTTGAGGGCAACCTCGCCAAAATAACGGCCTATTCCAAAGCCGCCCAAGCCAAGGGCTGCGACCTGGTGATGTTTCCGGAATTGACGTTATGCGGATATCCGCCGGAAGATTTGCTGCTGAACCGGAGTTTTGTCGAAGCGAACCGGACCTATTTGAAGAAGCTGATTTCACGGGACGGCGGGATTATTATCGTGTGCGGCTATGCGGGATCGACGGGCCGGGAGGTTTACAATTCGGCAGCGGTCATCCAGGGCCGGAAGCTAATGATGTCGTACAACAAGGTCGCTTTACCGAACTATGGTGTTTTTGACGAGAAGCGATACTTTCATCCGGGTACGGAGATGCCGCTGTTGCGTCTTCGCAATACGTTAATCGGGATCAATATTTGTGAAGACATCTGGATCTGCCCGGGGATTTCCGAGCAGCAGGCGGCATTTGGCGCCCGCGTCATATTGAATATATCGGCTTCACCTTATCACATGCACAAGGCAGAAGAGCGCATCGAAATGCTGCGCGATCGGGCGCTGCGGAATCATGCCTTTGTTTTCTACTGCAACATGGTTGGCGGACAAGACGAGCTGATATTTGACGGCGCATCGTTGGTTATTGACCCTCATGGCAAGGTCATTGCCCGGGCTGAGTTGTTTCAAGAGCAACTGCTGATCGTGGATATTCCGGAAGCGCGTACTGCCAATGAATTGACGTTTGAATTGATCGAACGCGCAGCAAAGAATCGCGACCAGCAGTTTCCGATTAAATACGCCGAATTGGGCAGCGCGAAGAGGAAAGCAGCTTCGCGAAAAATTGCGGCGAAAGTTGCCACAAAGATCTCGTTGGAAGAGGAAGTCTACCGGGCGCTGGCGCTGGCGACGCGAGACTATGTGACCAAGAACGGATTCAAGCAAGTAGTGATCGGGATGTCGGGCGGGATCGACTCGGCGCTGACGGCGGCGGTGGCGGTCGACTCACTGGGGAAAGAAAACGTCCATCTGATATTTATGCCGTCGCTGTTTACGTCGGAGTTATCGCATCATGCGGCATCGCGGCAGGCAAAGTTGCTGGGAGTCGCCATGACTGATCTTCCGATTGTCGATTTGTTTGATGATTACGCGGCGCTGCTCAATCCGGCGTTGGGGGATTGCACTTCGGGGCTGACCGGAGAAAACTTGCAGGCGCGCATAAGGGGGAATCTGCTGATGGCATATTCGAACAAATTCGGCGCCCTGGTGCTGAACACGAGCAACAAGTCGGAATCGGCGGTGGGGTATACGACGCTATATGGCGATATGGTGGGCGGATTCGCGGTTCTTGAAGACATTCCGAAGACGCTGGTTTATCGCATAGCCAAGCACTTGAATCGTTCGCTCAAGCGCGAGGTCATTGCGCGAGAGATTATCAAGCGGCCACCGACCGCAGAGTTGAAGGACGATCAACTCGACACTGACTCGCTGCCGCCATACGAGATTTTGGATGAAATTCTGAGGCTGTATGTGGAGCTTGACACCGACGAGCAGGAGATAGTTGCCGCCGGTTTCGACGCCGCAATAGTGCGGCGGGTGATTCGCATGGTCAGGTCATCGGAATACAAGCGGAGGCAATCGGCGCCGGGGGCGCGAATCACGCCGCGATCATTCGGCAAGGATCGGCGCTGGCCGATCACCAACAAATTCTAAGTTGACTTGCAGAACTACGAACAAGTATTATTTCTCAATCAACCACACCAGGGTGGACTTCGCGTAATTGCCTTAAGCGCCGGCGAGACAATCAGCCGTAACTAAATGGAGGAGTACTGATGCTGAAGGAATTCAAAGAATTTGCGATGCGCGGGAACGTGGTCGACATGGCTGTCGGAATTGTTATCGGCGCCGCGTTCGGCAAGATCGTTTCGTCGATTGTTTCCGACGTGATCATGCCGCCGATCGGCGTCCTTCTGGGCGGTGTTGACTTTTCAAATCTCGCGATCACACTTAAGTCGGCCACGGCAGATGCCGAAGCGGTGGTTATTTCTTATGGAAAGTTCATACAGACCGTTGTGGATTTCGTGATTGTTGCGTTCGCAATTTTCATAGTGGTCAAAGCGATGAACAGCCTGAAGAAGAAGAAAGAGGCGGCGCCGGCGGCGCCGACGACCAAGGAATGTCCGCACTGTTATTCTGCTGTTTCAATCAAAGCAACTCGCTGCGCATTCTGCACAACGGAGTTGAAGGCTTAGCAAAGAGGCACAAGATTGGACTGCGGAGAGCCGTGATTGGCGGCTCTCCGACCCCATTATCGGGGTGACAATTGAATATTGGAATGAAGGGGACGAGATCTTGTTGGCGACGACGTGATTTCGCGCATAGGCAACGAGCGCGCAGTCATGCTCACGAGTGTGATCAAGGAACCGGTTAAAAAAGAGGCGCTTCAAGCCGACAGCGGTGACTTCTTCACCGGAGTCTTGCCGTTTCATGAAAAAAGCGATTACCTGGAAGAATTCTTCATGTTCGGCGACGAGGTTGTTCTTCTCTGGATAGTTGCACCGATCAGCGGTTTTTCCCCGGTACTGAAGTGCATGCGGACGAAGTCCACGAGAGAGTTGAGCACTCGTCGACGTTCGCTCGGGTCGATACCGTCTTCGATGAGTTTTTGAAGATGATTTGCCTGTTCGATCAGGCGCATATGTTGGCTGTCGATTTCGGCGATTCCGGCACGCAAGTTTTCGCTCCAAGCAATTTGCATCTTACTTGAACTCCCTCCTCGAACATAATCTCTGGAATAATATGGCTGTTACTTCCGGCCCAAATAGTGTCGGCAAAAATTCAAATCGTCATAAGGCGATAGATTACGTCAAAAACGCTCGCGATTGTGGGTGATGAGCTCACTTGTTGATCGGCAAAGGGTAGTCAATGTCTGTGCCTTTAATTGTGCATGGAGTTCTTTGGTTGCCGCTAATGCAATGCCGGAAGGATCGATCGTTGAGATTGACTTACCGTCGGAGCCGACGCCGAACTTTTCTTTGAAGTCTTGCGCGGTCGGTCCGATATGTGAGGTCGACTTGTCATTCTTGTAGTTCCACGGGTGATTTGCAGATCGGCGATTTTGCCAAGCAATTCTTCGCCGTTGACCTTGCGGAAATTCTCTTTCGCATTCTTGTCGGAGGCATTGACCCAGTTGGCGCCGTCGCAATAGGCGCTGCAGGCGACGTCAATTGGATGCGTCGCTGTCACGCCGATACCGAGCGAATTCGACAGGTAGCCGTTCCCATCGCCGTCAAAGTCGACGCGCATGGCGCCTCCATTATTTACATAAATAGCGCCTTTGATGACGCCGCCTTTGCGGACTTTGATTGAAACCTGAGTACTGCTTTCGCTGGCAACTACCTCCGCCTGTCCGGAGTCAACCGACGAGACGACACTTCTGTCGACCAAGCCGTCGAAATTGAGATCGTTTTCCAAAGTCACACTCGAGCCAGTCTCCATTGCCCGCATAAAACCTTTTGATCTGCCGGAATCCGTGTCGACGATGATCTTCGCGCTGGCGGCATCGCACCTCGTTTCAACAGTACTCTGTTGAGCGCCGTCATCGTTGGAATCACAGGACAGCCGGCTCTCTGCTTGCGTTGATCCCGATCCAGTCCCGGGTTTCACGCTGAAAATGCCGCGTCCTTCGAGAATCCCGTCGCCGTCGTCATCCGGATCCAAGGAGACAACTGCCGAACTGTCGTCGCAGTTATCAACGATAGTTCGGTTCTTATCAGCGCCAGTGTCTTTGGTCTTGATTGCGACGCTGCAGGTTCCCGGAGTGACAAAGTTTTCGATTTCGTTTTCAGGGACGTCGTTTCGATCACTGTCGGCTCCGAGCAAAAACATGTCTGACTGTTTGCCAACCGACAGATTTGTGCCATGGTCGG
Source organism: uncultured bacterium (assembly GCA_963707485.1). Taxonomy (GTDB): domain Bacteria; phylum Zixibacteria; class MSB-5A5; order CAIYYT01; family CAIYYT01; genus JADJGC01. The sequence continues at coordinate 18,511 of CAVPQS010000056.1, read as the reverse complement.
TCCCATAAGTCCGTCGACTTTCATTCTTAGTAAAGCTCAGGCGATATCGCGGACTTCTTTTGTCGTGACACTCTCTCCTGTCGGACGAGTGAGAGGCTGTCCCAGAAGTTCAAATCAGCGACAGCCGACCACTATTTGTTGTGGTCGAGATGCAACAATCCCAGCGCAAGGGGACTGTTGAAAAAGGTGAAATCAAGGAAACTCCAGACGATTCCCTAATTAAGTCTTGCTGGACGCCTTCGGCAGCCGCATACGCGGGAAAGACTTAACTCCGAGTCTGCAAACTATGGGTGAGTAACTCATCGAGCGCGATGCACTTTTTCAACAGTCCGCAAGCGGTGGGGCACCTGACTCGATCTTGACTTGTGAGACAGCCTCAGTGAGGCTTGTTTTGCGGCGTGCAAGGGTAGCGTCTTCTTTTGCCTTGAATGTAATGCGGCCGATCGGACTGGCGTAGGTGTGACTTTCGACTATGGAGTCGGCGTCGCACATGACAGTAACTAATGCGGAATCGCCGGAGGGGCCGATTCTTCCGTCAGAATGAGCGGCGGCGTGAGCGTAGCAATCGCCGAATTAAGTATGGCGTCGAACGCTAAGACGAAGATGATAGTCCGAGAGAGAACACGACGAAGCATCCAGTCCTCGTGTAATTAGGTTGGGTCTGTAAGATCCAGAATTAATTTTGTTGTGAAAAGTCGCCTTCTCTTCGATTAGATATACCTTTTTGGTCAAATTAATCGATTCCAATAAGAGCGAAACCCTAACAATTAGAAGAAGGGAAGGGAGTTAATGACGACGGAATTGATCGCAATTTCTCGATTGGCGCACCAGAAGGCTACAATTTCTATCGGAATTGGCAAAATGTCCATAAATCTCGATTTTCCAAGTAGTTAGCGTTCTTTCACAAAGATATGCCCATTTTTGTCGCAAATTAATAGATCAAAATATCGAAAAAGCACTTGACAAACTAAAGCCTATTATTTATTTACCGATGAAATAAGTGACGATTGGTCTTGATTTACTTGTGAAGTAAATCACAATCGTCAGCAACTTTGGAGGGTCTGATAATGAACCTTGGCAGCTTCGCACCCGTTGGCATCTTTCTCATACTGGGAGTCGTGTTCGTTGTCGCGACCCTGATGATTGCCAAGCTCATTCGTCCGCATCGTCCTTCCGACGCCAAGCTCGCCAGCTATGAATGTGGCGAGCAGCCGGTCGGATCGGCCTGGATTCAGTATAACCCACGATTCTATATATTTGCGCTCCTTTTTGTCATCTTTGACGTTGAAGTCATTTTCTTGTTTCCGTGGGCGGTGACCTACAAGTCACTTGGATTGTTCGCCCTTATTGAAATGCTGATATTCATCGGTATCCTCCTTATAGGGTTAGTATGGGCGTGGAAGAAGGGAGTGCTAAAGTGGGCGTAATTTCGAAACTTCCGGTATTCATGGAGAACATGCCCGGGGGCACGATAGTGACGACTTCACTTGAGAAGGTACTCAACGAGTCGCGGGCTTCGTCATTATGGTATTTGTTGTTTGGCACCGCTTGTTGCGCAATCGAGATGATGTGCGCGGGCGCTTCGCGATATGATTTTGATCGTTTTGGAATGTTCTTCCGGGCATCGCCGCGCCAGGCGGATTTGATGTTTGTGGCCGGCACAATCAGTCACAAGATGGCGCCGCGGGTGAAACTGCTTTACGAACAAATGGCGGAGCCGCGCTATGTGATAGCCATGGGTGGCTGCGCTTGTAACGGCGGGCCATTCTATTATGATACTTATGCAGTGCTCAAGGGCGTCGACAGGATCATTCCGGTCGATGTTTTCCTGCCCGGATGTCCGCCGCGGCCGGAGTCGCTGATGGAGGCTTGTATCAAGGTCCAGCAGAAGGTCAAGAAGGAAAAGCTACAGGACTGGAGCAGCGATCGTCGTGCTTGAGAGAGAAGCCATTCTAAAACTCGTGACTGATAAATTCCCCGGCAAAGTCACAGCGGCGGAGCTCGTTCCGGCACAAACTGCCGTTGCGATTGAAGCCGACGTAACCGCTGAGTTTTTCAAATTTGCAGCAGAGTCTCCGGAACTGGACATGAATTATCTCTCCGCGATTACGGGCATAGATCGCGGCGACGCGATTGAAATAGTCTACCATGTGTCTTCGCTGGAATTCCGTCACATGCTAACGGTCAAAACGAAAGTGGAACGTCTCGGCGGCAGGATCGATTCGATTCAACAGATTATTCCCGCCGCCAATTGGTTTGAGCGGGAGATTTGGGAATTGTATGGCGTCGACTTTACTAATCACCCGGATTTAAGACGTTTCCTCCTACCGGATGATTGGGATCAGGGCAACCCGATGCTGCGTGATTGGGAAGGCGGGGATTTTATAAGGATGCCCGAGGTTCAATGAACGAAGCGACGCCATCGCAATATAGCGAAGAGTTTGAGGTCAATATGGGCCCGCAGCACCCGTCAACGCACGGTGTGCTCAGACTCTTGCTGCGTATGAACGGTGAGAATATCGTCCATGCGACTCCTTATATCGGCTATCTCCATCGCGGAATTGAAAAGATTTGCGAGAATCGCACTTACGCGCAGTGCATTCCGTTAATGGACCGTTTCGAATATGTGACCTCGATGGCGGCGGAAGAGACGTTTTGTCTTGCGACCGAGCGTTTGGCTTCGGTCGAAGTGCCGGAGCGGGCGGAATATTTGCGCGTGATCATGCTGGAGTTTAACCGCATTGCATCGCATTTGCTATTTTTGGGCACGTTCTCGCTCGACTTGGGCGCGATCACGCCTTTCCTCTATTGTATGCGCGAACGCGAGGCGATCATGGATTTGTTCGAGATGACTTCGGGACAGCGCCTGACCTACAATTATATTCGTGTGGGTGGAGTGGCTTATGACATACCTGAAGATTTCCTGCCATTAGCGCGCAAGTTTATAGATACTTTCCAGCATCGCATCGATGACTATGAAGCAATTCTGACGCAGAATCCGATTTTCCTGGCACGCACCAAGAATGTCGGCACGATTTCGAAAGAGATCGCGGTGAAATACGCGGCCTCGGGTCCGGTGCTGCGCGCATCGGGAGTCGAATGGGATTTGCGGCGCGCCGACCCATATTCGATTTACGATCGCTTCAAATTTGAGATACCGACGGGCAACGTGGGCGACACGTGGGATCGCTACATGGTGCGGGTGAAGGAAATGCGCCAGTCCAATGAGATTGTCAGACAGGCGCTGGACCAGCTTCCGCAGGGCGAGATCAAGGCCAAGATGAAAGCTGTCTTCAAACCGCCGGTCGGGGAAGTCTATGCCCGTATCGAAAATGCGCGCGGCGAGATGGGTTGCTACATTGTTTCCGACGGAAGCACAAAACCATACAGATTGAAATTACGGGGCGGATCGTTCTGTCATACACAATTGATTCCGGCAATTGCGCCGGGGATGATGATCGCCGATCTGGTGGCGGCATTTGCATCGCTCGACGTAATTTTACCCGAGGTCGATAGGTAATCATGGAACTGATGCCGCTGTTTGACTGGCTCGAAAAGCAGTTGTTCGCGATTGTGGAAGCGTTGGGATTGCCGGTGTGGTTTGACGAACTACTCGAAATGGTCATTGCTGCCGTGGCTGTATTGCTGATGGCGTTTTTGATCGTGCTCTTTTTAGTCTGGTGGGAACGCAAACTCTCGGGTCATTTTCAGCAGCGGCTCGGGCCGATGCGCACCGGCTGGCACGGCTGGTTGCAGACGATTGCCGACGGTTTGAAGCTATTCCAAAAAGAAGATATTATCCCGACGAATGTCGACCGCAAGGTGTTCTACTGGGCGCCGGTGGTGTGTTTCGCATCGTCGTACGCGGCGTTTGCGGTGATACCGTGGGGCAGGGGGGTCATTCCCACCGATTTGAATATAGGGATACTTTACATACTCTCCATAACGACATTTGTGGTGATCTCGCTGTTGATGGCGGGATGGAGTTCGAACAATAAGTACGCGCTGTTGGGCGGAATGCGCTCAGCGGCACAAATTGTCAGTTACGAAGTGCCGCTTACTCTGTCAGTCCTGGGCGTGATCATGATGACGCAGTCGTTGTCGATGGTCGCAATCGTGGAAGCGCAGGATACGATCCTGAGCTGGTTTGTCTGGCGGCAGCCGCTGGGATTTGCGATCTACCTTGTAGCAGCCACCGCCGAGACGAATCGCGCGCCGTTTGATATTCCGGAAGCGGAACAGGAATTGGTGGCGGGATTCAATATCGAATACTCGGGCATGAAGTTCGCGATGTTCTTCCTGGCGGAATTTTTGAATTTGTTCCTGGTGTCGGCGATCGCGGCGACTTTGTTTTTAGGCGGATGGCAGGGGCCGTTCTTACCTTCGTGGCTGTGGTTCATCCTCAAGACGACATTGGTGATCTTTGTGATAATCTGGTTCAAGTGGACATTCCCGCGCCTGCGCGTTGATCAATTGATGGAATTCTGTTGGAAGGTTCTCTTGCCGCTGGCGTTTCTAAACCTCATCATCTCCGGAATTCTGTTCAGAGGATAGGGAAGAACGATGTCGACTGCTTACAAGCTCAACCCGATTGCGGGAATCAAGAATCTCGGCATCGGTCTGTGGGTAACGTTGCGGCATCTGTTCAGCAAGTCGATCACGTTGCAGTATCCGACGGAACGATGGGAGATGCCCGAGCGTTCGCGCGGCGTGGTGGTTTTGCTTTCCGACAAAGAGACCGGCGAACTGAATTGTACGGCTTGCATACTCTGTGCAAAGGCGTGCCCGGTGGGAGCGATCAAGTTAGATCGCCATCGCGGCGAAGACAAGCGCTGGAAGCTCGATGGCTTCTCGGTTGACAATACGATTTGCTGTTACTGCGGTTTGTGCCAGGAAGCATGCACATTTGACGCGATCAAGTTGACGCCCAAATATGAATTTTCGACTTATGACAAGGCCAGTTTGACATACGACGTGCATCGTTTGCAGGAGCTTGGACGCGATGTCGATTACGTACCGCGTCCCAAGAAAGCCGCTCCGGCGGCTGCGGCGACTCCCGCGGCTGCGGCGACTGCGGTTCCAGCGCCGGGAGCGAAGACTCCTGCTGTTCCACCGCCTGTTGACCAGAAAGGAGAGGGCGCTTAGATATGGAATCGGCGATCGTCCCTTATCTGTTTTATCTGTTTGCATTCATGATAGTCGTTGCCGGGATCCTGGTGGTGACGTTGCGCGATATTTTCCACTGCGCGTTGATGCTGGTTATCTGCATGTTCTCGATTGCCGCGCTGTATGTGTTGCTGGGTGCGGATTTTATCGCTGCGGTGCAGGTGTTGATCTATGTCGGCGCCGTGTCGGTGCTGCTAATTTTTGCGATCATGTTGACGGCGCGCGTTTCCGGTGTTGGGGTCAGGCAGCAGAATGAACAAGCGCCGGTAGCGCTGATAGCGACGCTGGCGTTCATGGGGATTACGCTTTACGGGCTGGGCAAGACGGTCTGGAACGTCAAGACAACGGCGCCGCCGGATGAGACGGTGATGGCGCTGGGCAAGCTGATGATGACGACCTACGTGGTGCCGTTTGAAGTTGTTTCGGTGGTGCTGCTGGCGGCGTTGATCGGCGCAGTCGTAATTGCGAGGAGAAATTAGGCGGTATGGAAATCGGACTGGGACATTATCTGTCGCTGGCAGTGATACTTTTCGGAATCGGTTTTTTCGGCGTTTTGACGCGGCGCAATGCGATTGGAATTTTGATGTCGGTTGAGCTGATGTTCAATGCCGTCAATATCAACCTGGTGGCGTTCAATCGGTTTGTTACGCCGGCGGACTTCACGGGCCAAGTATTCGCGATCTTTACGATTGTGATCGCCGCCGCCGAAGTTACCGTCGGACTGGCGATCGTGCTGCTGATCTATCGCAACTTCCGCGAGATATTCGTGGACAAAATCAATTTGATGAAATGGTAGGCTATGCGCGAACTTAGTTGGATCATACCGCTTCTACCGCTGACAGCATTCTGTCTGATCATTTTTTTCACGCGCGAGAATCGCAGGCTGTCGTCCGCGCTATCGATTGGCGCAATCGGGGCTGGGTTCTTATTCGCGGTTGGCCTGCTGATACAGCAGGTGAGTGATAATACGCCATTCGAGATGAACTATGTATGGGCGGCGTTTCCGACGCTGAAGCTTGAAGTCGGCGTGTATATCGATGCATTGACCGCGATCATGCTCGTGGTCGTAACGACGGTATCGATGTTGGTGCAGATTTATTCTCTGGGTTACATGCATGGCGACCCGCGCTATTCGCGGTATTATTCGTTCCTGTCGCTGTTTACGTTCTCAATGCTCGGTTTGGTGCTGGCGAACAATTTCTTCCTGATCTTTGTGTTCTGGGAACTGGTTGGATTGACTTCATACTTGCTGATTGGCTTCTGGTTTGAGAAGAAGTCGGCATCGGACGCAGGCAAAAAAGCATTTATCACGACGCGCATCGGCGATTTTGGTTTCCTGATTGGCGTCATTTTGTTGGCCGCGTATTGCGGGACGCTGAATTATCACGAAGTTTTCGAAAAAGTGGCTGGAGGCGCGATACCGCCGGCAGTTCTGACATTTGCCGGCATTGCGATATTCTGCGGTGCGATTGGAAAATCGGCGCAGTTCCCGCTGCATGTTTGGTTACCGGATGCGATGGAAGGTCCTACACCGGTGTCGGCGTTGATCCACGCCGCTACGATGGTTGCTGCCGGTGTATACCTCGTCGCACGTTCGATGAGTTTATTCACTCACAGTCCCGACGCCGCCATGTTCGTGGCGGTGATCGGAATCATCACTTCGCTGCTGGCGGCCTCGATTGCGCTGGTGCAGAATGACATCAAACGAATACTCGCGTATTCGACCGTGTCGCAGCTTGGCTACATGATAATGGCGCTGGGATTGGGCTCGTTCACTGCCGGCACACTGCACCTGATGACGCACGCATTCTTCAAGGCATGCTTGTTCCTCTGCGCAGGATCGGTGATTCACGCGGTGCATTCGCAGGACATTCAAAAGATGGGTGGTTTGCGGCACAAGATGCCGATCACGTACTGGTCGATGCTGATTGCGACGTTGTCGATCGCGGGCATTTTCCCGCTGTCGGGATTCTGGTCGAAGGACGAGATCGTGGCTTCGACGCTAGGACATCCGGTGTTCATGGTGTTGACGCTGCTCGTCGCGTTCATGACTTCCTTCTACATGTTCCGGTTGATCTTCCTGACGTTTTTCGGCGAGACGCGCGACCAGCATGGCTACGACCACGCGCACGAGTCGCCGCGGACGATGACGACGCCGCTGATCGTTCTGGCTGTGTTGTCGGTATGTGCAGGCTGGGTGGCGATTCCGTGGCTCGATCATGGTTACTCGATGTTTGCGTATTTCCATGAGCCGCATCACGCGGAAGCACACTACAGTGTCATGATAATATCGACGCTGGTGGCGTTGTCAGGTATCGGGCTCGCGTACTTGATGTACATCAAGAAGGCGATCTCGCCGCAAGCGCTGGGCACAAAGTTCAAATCGCTTTACACGCTGCTCTATAATAAGTGGTACTTCGACGAGATTTACGATGCCGCGATTATCAAGCCGACATTGTCCTTCACGAATTTTCTGTGGAAGTTTGACGGCGGCGTTATCGATTGGGCGGTGAATTTCGCGGGTAAGTTCGCGTTGTTCCTGTCGACAGTCAAGAATTGGTTTGATGTACACATCGTCGACGGCGCAGTCAACGGATTAGGATACACCATTTGGGCCACAGGCGCATTGCTGCGGCAATTCCAGACGGGCAAGGTGCAAGTGTATGGATTCTTTATCATATTCGGCATCGTGCTGATGCTCATAGTTCGAGTTGTTTAGTCTGCTTCAGGCAGGAGTATAAATATGGACTTTCCGATTTTAAGTATCATGATCTTCACCCCGCTCGTCGGCATGGTCATCGTCATGTTGATGAACAAGGAGAAGACCGAGCTAATCAAGTACACATCGGTGGCGATCAGCATTATTCCGCTGATTCTGTCGGTGATGCTATGGTTCGGCTACGATTCGTCGACAGCGCAGATGCAATTTGTCGAGCGCTACCAGTGGATTCCTTCTCTGTCGATTCAGTATTTCCTCGGCGTGGACGGTTTGTCGGTGCCGATGCTGTTTTTGACGGCGCTGCTGTCGACCATTTCGTTGATCGTTTCATTCCACATCACCAAGCGCGTCAAAGAATACTTCGCGTTCTTCCTGTTGTTGGAAGCGGGAATGATCGGCGTATTCGCGGCGCTCGATTTTTTCCTGTTCTATGTGTTCTGGGAAGTGATGCTGGTGCCGATGTATTTCCTGATCGGTATCTGGGGCGGTCCGCGCAAGGAATACGCTGCGATCAAATTCTTCCTGTACACGCTGTTCGGTTCGATCTTCATGCTGGTCGGAATCCTGATCCTGTATCTCAATTCGTCGCCGCATACACTTGATATGGTGGAACTGATTTCGCAGGGTTCGGCATTTGCGCACTCGCTGCAAGTGCTGGTGTGGGTGTTCTTTTTCCTGGCGTTTGCGATCAAGGTTCCGATTTTCCCATTCCACACATGGTTGCCGGATGCGCATGTGGAGGCGCCGACGGCGGTTTCGATCATTCTTGCGGGCGTGTTGCTGAAGATGGGAACGTACGGATTCTTGCGAATCAGTTATCCGATGTTGCCGCATGGGACGCAGGTGTTTGCCTATCCGTTCGCGATTTTGGGCGTGATCGGAATTATCTATGGCGCTCTCGTTTCGATGGCGCAGAAGGATCTAAAAAAACTCGTTGCTTATTCGTCCGTATCGCACATGGGTTACTGTGTGCTGGGAATGGCGGTATTCTTCATAAATTCGAACGGTCAACCCCACACGACCGGACTGGCCGGATGCGTGTTTCAGATGTTCAGCCACGGTTTGATTACGGGCGCGTTGTTCTTGCTGGTCGGTGTGTTGTATGATCGCGCGCACACGCGCGAGATTGCGGCGTTTGGCGGTTTGGGAGCCAAGTTGCCGTTGTATACCGCCTTGATGACGGTGTTCGCGATGGCATCGCTGGGTCTTCCGGGCATGTCGGGATTCGTGGCCGAGTTCATGGTATTCGTTGGAGCGTTTGCTTCGCCGACCTATCAGATCATGACCGGCATCGCGGTAATCGGTGTCGTCCTGACGGCGGGGTATATTTTACGAATGGTCCAGAAGGTGTTCCTGGGCGAGTTTAATGTTAAGTGGGCGGATCTTACAGAAATTAACGGCCGCGAGCTCCTCGCTGTGACACCGCTGTTGATATTAACGATCGCGTTGGGAGTTTACCCGAAGCCGCTGGTTACGATGATTTCGGCTACGCTGGAGAACATCGTCTTTATGGCGTCGAGGTAGTCGATGTCTGAACTCAGGTTGATGCTGCCGGAATTGGCGCTCTTTGGCTGGGCGATGTTGCTGCTGCTTTACGGCATCAGCCGCAAGGATCCGGGCGGCGATACCATGATATATCTGTCGATGCTGGGGATTGTCATCACCGGTTTTGCGATTCCGATCGTCGGTTTTGGCACAGCTTTCGGCGAGACATTCATTGTCGACAAAATGGCAGTGTTCTTCAAGATGATCTTTCTGGGTGCGGCTTTCTTTGCCGTATCCAGTTCGTCGAATTTAATGAAGAAGCTTCAAAGCGATCACGGCGAGTATTTCGCGCTGGTGTTGCTTTCAACAGTGGGCATGATGTTCCTCGTTTCGAGCGGCGAATTGATAAGTCTTTATGTAGCGCTCGAACTGACGACGATCCCGCTGTTTATTCTCGCTGCGTACCGAAAGGACAGCCTGCGTTCCTCTGAGGCCGGCCTTAAGTACCTGATACTGGGAGCCGTGTCCTCGGCGATCTTGCTTTTTGGCATATCGATGATTTACGGCTTGAGCGGCTCAACGTTTCTCGAGGTCGCCTTTGGCCGCATTCTTGAGCAATCGCTGGGGATGCTGACACTGACAAACGAAATCAACATGGGGCTGGCGATCGGCATGATCATGATGATTGCCGGATTTGGATTTAAGCTGGCGCTGGTTCCGTTCCATATGTGGGCGCCGGACGTTTACGAAGGCGCGCCGACGCCGGTGACGTCGTTTTTATCGGTGGCATCCAAGGGCGCCGGTGTTGCGGCGTTTGCGCGGGTGTTCTATCTGGCGCTGCCGTCGTTCAGCGATTATTGGTGGGGGATTATCGTGGCGGTATTAGCGGCTGCAGCGATGATTGTGGGCAACATCACAGCCGTGATGCAGTCGAATGTCAAACGCATGCTGGCGTATTCGTCGATAGCCCATGCGGGTTACCTGTTGATCGGATTTGTCGCGTTGCCAAACACTGCGAATGATCCCGCCTATGGACCGGCATCGATCATGTTTTACATGGTTGCGTATTTGTTCGCGAACATGGGCGCATTTGCCTGCGCGATTGCCTTTGCGAATAATTTCGGTTCGTATGAGATTAAGGATTATCAGGGGTTGTCAAAAGAATCGCCGGCGCTGTCGTTAGTGTTCATGATCTTTTTGCTATCGCTGGCCGGAATTCCGCCGATGGTGGGATTTTTCGCCAAGTATTACATCTTCCTGGCGGGCTGGCCCAAGTACTCGTGGCTGGTAATAATCGGAATATTGACATCAGTGATTGCGCTGTTTTACTATGCGAATATCATCAAGCAGATGTATTTCAATCGCAACGAGACAGCTCTGACCAAGGCGAAATTTGATACGCCGTTGGTGATTACGCTGGCGCTGACGGTTGCCGGCACGATTCTGTTCGGAATATTCCCGGAATCGGTGATCAAGTTCGCCGTGAGCGCCTTTGACGCCTTCCCCTTTTAGGGTTGACATCCTCTGCCCTTTTTCGTAGACTCAGATTCGCCCATGAGGCGAACTTTTTATGAGCCCCGAAGGTAGTTTAACTAAAATATTCAAGAAATACGTAATCGCCGGTGTATTGGTAATTGTTCCACTGATCATTACCTATGTAGTTTTGCGATTTCTGCTGAGTTCGATCGACGGATTGTTATCGCCGGCGCTGATGAGGTATCTTGGCTACGACATTCCCGGGCTCGGGATCGTCATTGTCGTTCTGTTGATCATCATCACCGGTGTCCTGACGCATGGCGTGATCGGGCGCCAGTTGGTAGCGGTTTGGGACGGGCTGTTGGGGCGGGTGCCGTTGGTGCGGACGATATATGTCGCGTCGAAGCAACTTTTGCAGTCAATCACGAATCCGAACGAAAGCATGTTCCAGCGGGTGGTGATTGTGCCTTACCCGCGCTCGGGGATGTATACCCTGGCTTTTGCCAGCAGTGAGGTTACACTTGACACTGTGCCGGGAAATGGTAGTTTCGTTGCTGTGTTTGTTCCATCGACTCCGACACCATTTACCGGGTTTACGTTGCTTGTGAAGAAAGAAGAAGTTTATCCGACGAGTATAAGTGTGGAAGACGCGGTAAAGTTTATCGTTTCGGGCGGCATTGTCGCCCCCGGGTCGGTTTTACCGCAGACGCGGGGAGGCGTCCAAGGCGCATGAAGCTATCGAAGCTTCTCTCCGACGAACTTGTGGTGGCGGACATGCCGTCGACCACGAAGAAGGAAGCCATTGCGTTTCTGCTTGATCGCATCAGCCGGCAATACCCGTTGCTGGATCGCGAGCGAATTGCGGTGGCGGTTGACGAGCGCGAGCGCGTTGAAAATACTTCATACGGCCACGGATTTGCATTTCCACATGCGCGCACGGATGAAGTCCAGCGCATGTATATTGCGGTCGGTGTCAGTAAACGCGGATTGTCCGACAAGACACCGGATGGCGTTCCGCTGCGCGTCGTTTGTTTGATGTTGACTCCCTCAAATATTTCCCAACTGTATCTTCAGACTTTGTCGGCATTCGCGCGACTGGCGCGCAACGGCGATCATCTCAAGAAATTGGTCGAGGTCCAAACAGCGGCGGATGTCATCGACGTGATTCATAACTCAGGAGTGACAGTGGACCGGGATTTGCTGGTACGCGATATAATGGTGGAGAAGGTAATCAGTGTGTCACCGGAGACGACGCTCAAGGAAGTGGCGAATTTGTTTTATCGGCACCGGATCGGGGCTATGCCGGTAATCGACGAGAAGGGCTACGTGATCGGGCAGATTTCCAATCGCGACCTGATTCGTGCGGCGCTGCCGGATTACAAGTCGCTAATCGAGAATTTGTCGATGTCGCCGGAGGTCGCGCCGTTTGACGATATGCTGAAATCAGCAGAGAAGACCACGGTCAGTGCGATCATGCAGTTGGAGCAGGCCTCGACGACGGAGGACACGCCGGTGGTTGAACTGGCGGCGCTGATGATATTCAAGAATTTGCGCATGGTTCCGGTCGTGCGCGACTCCAAGCTGGTCGGCGTAGTGGTTATTTCCGACATTGTCTCCAAGATCATTCGCGGATAGAGTTTTTCGGGCATCGTTCCAGGCCGATTCGTCTTGCAATTTCCACCTCCATTGACGATACTGACAATCCTTATGACTCAATTTTGGCTGTGGGCCGGATTTATCACTTTCGTGCTCGCGATGCTGGTCATCGATCTGGGCATATTCAACCGCAAAGCACACACGATCAAAATGAAAGAGGCGCTGACCTGGTGCTTTGTGTGGATCGGGCTGGCGGCGATATTCTGCGTCGGTGTTTACATTTATCGCGGGCATCAGGCCGGACTGGAGTTCCTCACCGGATACCTGATTGAGCTGTCGCTCAGTCTCGACAATCTCTTCGTTTTCCTTCTGATATTTTCCTATTTCCGCGTTGCGCCGACTTTGCAGCACAAGGTTTTGTACTGGGGCATACTCGGCGCATTGGTGATGCGTGCCGCGATGATCGCCGGCGGAATCGCGCTGATTACGAAATTCCATTGGATCATCTATGTTTTCGGCGCGTTCTTAGTGTTTACCGGCATCAAAATGCTGATGTCGGGCGATTCGGAAGTTCATCCCGAAAAGAATCCGGTGATCAAGCTGGCGAAGAAGATTTTTCCGGTGACGCCGCAGTATTTCGGGGATCATTTCTTTGCGCGGATCGACGGGCGGTTGTTTGCGACGCCGATGCTTTTGGTGCTGCTGATGATCGAGACGACCGATTTGGTTTTTGCGGTTGATTCGATTCCGGCGATTCTGGCGATTACGCGGGATTCGTTCGTGGTGTATACATCGAATGTTTTTGCGATTCTCGGGCTGCGGTCATTCTATTTTGCGCTGGCGGGGATGTTCTACAAGTTCCGGTTTCTCAAAGTGGGGTTGTCGATCGTGCTGTCGTATGTCGGCGTCAAGATGTTGATCGCCGACTGGTTTCACGTTCCGACATTGCTGTCGCTTGGCGTGATCGTGGTGACGATCGGGACGTCGATATTGGTGTCGTTCCTGATACCGGTGAAGGAGGAGGGGGTCGGCACTCCCAACGATCCCAAGTCGCCGGATTCGCTGTAACAGCAGTTACGGTAATCTCATTGTGAGTCATTCCCGCGAAAGCGGGAATCCAGGTTTGTTACTGCTTTGTATCTTCTCAATCCCTGTCTTCTTATCGTTTCGACTTTTTTCGGTTTCTTAATAGAACGACATAGCGCGCACAAATCGGGACAGCAAAAGCCATTCACCGAAACCGATGTCCGCTATGGAGACCAATTGCATCGGCAATAAGGGTTAGCTATTGCAGATTCGCCCCGGCGAGTGTTGTCGACAAGGTCGTGATTAGCTTAACCGCAACGGCTGTTGCGAACTTGCCGAGTCACACTTACTGGGCGGGCAACTGTTTGTCGCCAAGGCAACATCAGCGCCTCGACTATTAGGCGCAAATTAATCTCGACATAGTAGCTAAAGATTATTATGTGGTGCAGTAAGGGGGGGAAATCGGCAGACCCGCAGAAGACGTGTTTGCAATGGGTACTGGGTTCATTTTCTGCGCGCGATAACTATCTGACTGGGTGTCAAGCAGCACAGTCCCAGCGTTGCAGCGTGAATTGATGCACTTGCCAGGTAAACCATGCGAAGGAGCTTGCTCTTTATTGGATTCGAGGAGTCGGTAAACGGTGATGGGACGAACTTCACAGACTTGAATCCGAGCTCATTCAGCTTGCGCTTCAAGTATGAACGGCTGAAGACGTAAAGATGTTCTGGATTCATCCCAACGATTCGATCCATCATCTTGGCGTTTGGCCTATGCCTACGGAAAAATTGACGCAACTCAATCCACCAAATCTTGTTAGGAATTCGAAGGATCAGCTCAGCGTCACTTGATGAGCAGGCGAGAATGGACCGCCAAGCACCGGGCAGATATTGTACATAATACAGCACATCCACCATCAGCAGCGTATCGTAGCGCCGGCCTTCTTGCCACAAATTCTCAAGAGCACAACAGACAGAGTTGATTTTGAAGAACGAGCCGGCATGCTCGCAGGAGCGTCGTGAGATGTCGCTGAATGTGATCTCGCAGTCAGGGCGCCTCTGTCGAAGCAATGAAGCAAGATGCCCCATGCCGCCACCAATGTCTATCAACGAAGATCGATCTCTACAGTTATGTTCGACAATCTCGACGATGTGGTTGAAGATCGTACGCTGACGCCGCTGGAAATACGCTACGTCCTTGTATGCCGACTCAAAGTGGTTCTGAATTACCGTGCTGTCGATCACGACGTCTGAGTAAATTAGCTTGCATTTTCTACATTTTCGCAACCGGGACAATTGGCTATAGTAAACAAATTGGCCAAGAATTCGCGAATTCCGGCTGCCACACTCAGGACATTCGAGTACCTGACGCGCTTTCACAACCTTGAATCCATGCAATCGAGCGTAGTCAAGCCATTTTTGTGGATCGTCAAATCCCTTATTCGTCGATAAGATTTCTCGAATGTCGTCGTCCTGCAAATTCAATGCAGTTGACAGAATCTCTGAAGTCCCCTTACTGACGCTGCCCTTCATGTTTATTGCTCCATTTTCGTTCCACCAAAATAATGGGAAAAGTAGTCGATTTGTCAAGCGCAATTATTGCGTACCACTTTTGTGTGGTATTGCGGTGATGCCGGGGTGGTCAATACGTGAATCCAGTTTTCGCACAACTTTGATTTTTTGTTGGGGCACTGTTTCTTGTCTTGGTTCCATTCGCATCTTAGGAAAGCGATTAGCGCGAGCTTCGCTGTATTGTTGGAGCAGCAAGAGTCTGAAAGAGAATCGAAAGTGAGTCACTGACAAGAAATACAGCGCCAACGAAGATAGAACCAGGCGCCGCGCATCACTGAAAAGAAAACCCGCCAGGCGTAGACGACAGGCGGGCACTGAACTAAGCTGGATTCCCGCCTTCGCGGGAATGACGGGGAGCGCTCGCGGGAATGACGGGGAGTAGGGAAGTGCACGGGTACGCGAGTTTTGCTGGATTCCCGCTTTCGCGGGAATGACGGGGCACTCGCGCGGGAATGACGGGGGCGTTCGAGCGGGAATGACACGGCACTTGCGCGGGAATGACGGGGCGCCTTCGCGGGAATGACGGGGAGTAATGTACTACGCCCTCGTGGCGAACCTTATGCGACGGTAATTTCGTCGCAGAGATAGACGTCCTGGATCGAGTTCAGCAATTCGATGCCTTCTTTCATCGGGCGCTGGAAGGCTTTGCGGCCGGAAATCAAGCCCATGCCGCCAGCGCGTTTGTTGATCACGGCGGTCTTGACGGCATCGGCCAGATCGTTTTTACCGGAGGCGCCGCCGGAATTGATCAAGCCCGCGCGGCCCATGTAGCAATTGGCGACTTGATAGCGCACCCAGTCGATCGGATTGTCGGTCGTCAGCGTATCGTAGACTTTGTTACTCCACTTCGAGTACGGTTTGCCGGAAGCTTTTTCGACAGCGGGGAATCCGCCGTTATTTTCCGACATCTTCTGCTTGATGATGTCGGCCTGAATCGTGACGCCGAGGTGGTTTGCCTGCGAGGACAGATCCGCGGAGACGTGGTAGTCGATGCCGTCAATTTTGAACATCGAGTTGCGTGTGTAGCACCAAAGGACGGTTGCGAGACCGAGTTCGTGCGCCATGGCGAATGCCTGTGAGACCTCGACGATCTGGCGGCGCGATTCGGCTGAGCCGAAATAGATCGTTGCGCCGACGGCGGCCGCGCCCATGTTCCAGGCTTCTTTAATCGTTCCGAACATGACCTGATCGAAGGCGTTGGGATAGGTGAGGAACTCATTGTGATTGATCTTGACGATAAACGGAATCTTGTGTGCATATTTGCGCGAGACACTGCCGAGAACGCCGAAGGTCGAGGCGACGGCATTGCAGCCGCCTTCGATGGCAAGTTCGATAATCTTCTCAGGGTCGAAGTAATCCGGATTGGGAGCGAACGAGGCGCCCGCGGAATGCTCGATGCCCTGATCGACGGGCAGGATCGACATGAAGCCGGTTCCGGAGAGGCGACCATGCGTGAGCATGGCGCTCAGGTTGCGAATTACGTTGTTATTGCGATCCGAGAGCGCGAGGACGCGATCGACAAAATCTGGTCCGGGAAGATGGACGCGCGCTTTGGGGATGCCTTTGCATTTGTGCGTGAGAAGCGTCTTGGCATCCGGGCCAAGCAGCGTTTCGATTTGCTTGATATTGAGTGTCATCTTCTACCTCCAATGTATGGACAAAGTGTCTTTTGCGGGACCAAGCTCACAGCCGCAAAGTTTGGTACTAACGAGCCTTGCTGGATTCCCGCATTCGCGGGAAAGGTGAACTGGGATTCCATCAGGATCCACAGGACGGAAATCGCTCTCAATTAGTCGCCTCTGATCGCCGAATACGATACTGAAGCGGATCATCGGCTGATTCGGAAAATAATGAAAGCGACATTGCGCTCCAAGATTAAATCGTATTATGAAATGCGCTCGATGACGACAATTGCCGTTGCGAGCGTGGTCGTGTGACTCATGGACAAATGAAAGACGTATCCAGTAACCCCTTCGACTGTGAGACCGGGGACACCGTCGGAGGATTGATTGATTGCGATATCCTGCCAGCTAACGATGCGGATGCCGACCTGCGAAAGGGCCTTGAAAACTGCCTCTTTGGCGGCGAAGCGCACGGCATAGGACGGGAACGGATTGAGCTTGGAACTGCAAAATTTGATTTCGTCGCCGGTGAAGACGCGGTCGAGAAAGGCATCGCCGTGCTTTTGATGAGCCAGTTTGACGCGGTCAATGTCGATTACATCGATGCCGATGCCGGCGACAGCGCCGGGGAGATTAAGAGACATGGAGAACATATAAAGCGGTTGTGGCAGGCGGGCAAGGGATAAGTTTGGGGGGCGTCCTACTCTCGATCAGCGCCACCACCAAGGACCGCCATCACTTTACTCTTACTCAACGCCCTCACCCTTCCCTCTCCCGCAAAGCGGGACCTAGGCGGCCAACGGGAGAGGGAAAACCGGCAGCCAGAGGGAGAGGGGAAACTGCCAGCCATCAAAATGCCTTTTCTTCAAAGTCATCAGTCTACTCTTATCTGAGGCCCTCACCCTGCCCTCTCCCGGAGGGAGAGGGAAAACAGCTAACTGGTACGTATTTTGACTGAGCGGAGGATTTGAGGGGCAACGAGTTGCGATGATCTGCGCTATTCTGTGTATTCTGTTTTGCGCAGTATGTAGACCATGGCGGGAGGGAAATTGGTGTATATGGGGATCTCTTCGATACCGTGTCGCCGAATTTGATCGGTCAGCACAGCCTCAATCTTTTTGAGATTTTGACGCGTTCCCAGGCTCAACCAATAGCGCATGCGACGCAGCAGTATGTACTCGTAAAAGACGATGATTCCCCCCGGTTGACAGACACGAAAAATCTCTTGAAATATTTCACGAATAATTTGCGGTTCAAAATTATTGAACGGGAGACTGCAACACACGCGGGAAAACCTGTCCGCCGGCATCTGATTCTGCAGAAAATCTTCATTAATAAGAGACACGCTGTCAGTGATCGCATCAACGCCGAAACGTTGCACCAATTTTCTGCGCGTCGTGGCCAAAAAATTGGGGTTTATTTCAACAATTGTCAGCCTGTCGTCTGGTTGCATGCAGCGAAAAATCTTCTCGCTGATGATGCCCGTGCCTGAGCCGATCTCCAAAACATCCTGGTCGTAAGACTGATCCCAGTACGGTTCCACTATGGCTCGTGCCAAACCCGGACTGCTCGCTTTGACCGACCCGGTTTGCTTCCGGTTACGCCAGTACTCGCGCTGAAATCCAAAGACATGGCAAACGGATTCGATATATTGGTTTTGCTGAAGCTTTGCGATAAAAGAGTCCAAAATGGCGCTCACCCTGTGTGACCCCAGACAACTGGAGAGATGCTAAACTTTCACTATCGCAGGATCAATAAGAATCCTGATTATCCAAGTTTCTCAGGTATTGATAAGACCATGTTGTAACGTCGTAACTACTGGATAAAACAGGAGTTACGACATGAGTAAGTA
>CAVPQS010000055.1:0-17375 GCA_963707485.1 uncultured bacterium | reverse complement strand
CGCAGAACTGGTCACCGAACGCCTGCTCGGTATCCGCTACCAGGTCATCGGCCGCGAGAACATCCGGCCGGGCGCGGCGGTGATCCTCGCCAAGCACCAGTCGGCATGGGAAACCATCATGCTGCAGGAGATCTTCGACGAGCCGCTGTTCGTCTGGAAGAAGGAACTCAAGTACCTGCCGTTCTTCGGCTGGGCGCTGGCAACGCAGCCGTCCATCTCCATCGATCGCAAGGCCGGCAAGGATGCGTTGAAGCAGCTGGTTGACCAGGGCCGTGTGCGGCTGGGCCAGGGTTATCCGATCATCATCTTTCCCGAAGGCACGCGCGTTCCGCCGGGCAGCAAGAAGCGCTACAAGATCGGCGGCGCCCACTTGGCCACCGTCAGCGGCGCGCCGGTCGTGCCGGTGGCGCTCAATTCCGGCGAGTTCTGGCGGCGTCAGGCCTTCATCAAGCGGCCCGGCACAGTGACCGTCAGCATCGGTCCGGCCATTGACCCGGCGGGCCTGTCCGCGGAAGATATCAACCTTCGCGCCGAAGCCTGGATCGAAAACGAGATGCGCCGCATCAGCCCTCACCTGTACGAGAATGAAGCCACGTCCGCCGCAGCTAGCGTTACGGCTTGATTTCGACACGCCCGACCCGCCGCGCAAAAGGTTGTTAATTCCTCAAACTCATCTTCAAACAGATAGTCTTGTATCCAGTTGCGAAGCTCTTCAATGGTTTCTTCGGGGGCAGAATCCGTACCGTCCATTATCTCCACACACTCGTTGTTCACGAGAAACTCCAAATCATCAAATACTTGCTTAGAGAAGGGGCCGTAATGCCATGGTTCGAAGACCGGAAAGTCAATAATCTCCAATCCAACATCTCGCTCAAACGCTTTTCGGATTTCTTTGTCAAACAAAAATAACATCTTCATCAAGCGCGTTCGTCCACTGATTGACTCGTTGACTTGGTCCGAGCTGCCTGTGCTGTATAGAAGTAACAGGATTATGTGTTTTCCAGAGTATTTCAAACTTGATTTGGTCATCGCATCAATCTCCTACAAGAAATACAAATTGCCAAAAACTACCCAACAGTCAACAACAATACGAGACGCGCGCTCAAACCGAGTAAATCTCCGAGTGCCCGATCCAATGCTGCACGATTGGATCGCATCCGTAAGAAATCAACCGGTTGCCAATATGAAGCCATCCTATCTTAAAGATTCCCGTCTCTCCCCGCCCTCCGCTTTCACGAAGGATTTCTCTTTGTCCAAGTTTCCGCCGCTTTTGTCGGTGATGTTGCGGGGATTAATACCAAAAAGCTACAACCCTGTCCTTTATTTGTAAAGCACAATTATTGAGCCGTCGCCCCGCTTGTCATTCCGGCGAAGGCCGGAATCCAGCTTGCTTTCTCCCCTCTCCCCGTCTGGGGAGAGGGGTTGGGGGTGAGGGCGCATAATGGTGCATCCTTCAATCGTTCGAACTAACCCCCTTTTCAATCCTTCGGGCGATTGCGCAAATGTGCGCATTGTGGTTCACTGTTACATTGCCGGCCAAGCATGTGCCATTGACAAAGCGAACTGGGCGGGTTCTCCCGCCCGCCCGTTCGTTTAACCCGTGAGGAGGAAAAGTGAAATCTTTGAAAAGCTGTTTGAAAGGCGTCGCCATTATTACGGTGGCTTTCGGACTAATGAACTGTGCAGCCAACAACCGCGCCGTGCCAGAGGCTCAGAAGTCCGTTGCCCCGGCGCCAACGAGTGCCGAATTGACAAAGGGATGGTCTATCCATTTCTGTACTGGTGAGACAATTGACGACAATGTCTCGGTAGAAATCGGCCGCTCCGGTGATGAAAGCAGTCATCGCGTTTGGCGCGCGATCAATCCGCGGGTTGATCCGAAGTCGCTTCTGCCGGAAGATGTCCGCTTTGTGGACAAACTCTGGATTAAGTTGACCTCCGAGAACAATCGCGAGGTCGAAGCTTGTCTCAAGTATGACGGCAACACCTGCAAAAACATACAGTTCAACGATTCCAGGGAAGAGTCAGTTGATCGTACGAATAGCGAAGATTGCGGCTGTTAACGTTGCATTCGATCTCTTAAGGGGACTCGTTACCATATTCGGGACGCCATCGTCCGGTCCTTTGGAATCGTGTAACTGTTGATTTAGAGAGAAAATCAATGGACACTATTGGCACACGACCAAGCAAGGACCACCAAGTTACCGGGAGGCGCTTCACTCCCGGTTTCTTTTTGTCCATCGGCAAACACCAGCTTGACTTCGCAGCGTTAACTTACCACGGCATGCAAAAAAAGACCCGGTTTAACAACCGGGTCTTCACTTGTAACCTGAACTGGAAAGGTGCGTCAGTGGCGTTTCGCCATGTGTGAGTAAATAAATCGCACCGACGCAGCTCCTAAATGTTCCCTTGAGCGTATGTTCCCAAGGTATCATCAGGAGCGGCGTCAGTGGTATGATAAGGCTTTCGCCGAAAAGGGTTATTACAAAAACCGGCAAGCAGTCCGGTACGAGGACGCAATGTGCCTCCTCGATGCCTTTGAGCTAATAGATCGCCTTCCGGAATCTGAGCAATTGAATCGATGGCTCGAAATGGAACCAGCTTAAACGGTCACAAATTCCTCGAAATAATGGTCGCGTCACTGATCGCCCCTGCGCGAACGGCCCAGAAAGAAGCCGACAAGCATCGCGCCGACAGCAGCGCCGCCAACGTACACCCATGGATTCTTGTGAACACTCTTGTTGACACTAACTGCCGCATCAACCGCTTTCTGTTTGCCCGATTCGTATTTCTCGGTGACCCGATGCTTTAGTTGGCCTGTGATTGATCCGAGCATCGCGGTGAGGTGGAAGTATTTATTCTCCATCGCGGACTGAAGCGCAAGTTTCCTGTCTCGTGCAGTCGCATCTAACATTTCCAAAGCTTCATTGATTCGCTTGTCATCATAGTAGTTGGTCTTCGACTCTTCCGTATGGAATCGTTTGCCATCATGTTGTGCCATTTCCGAATCGTCGGAAGCGATTCGCTTGTCATCAAGTTGACTCATTTAAAAATCCTCCACTCTGTGTTGAGTATATTGAAAAGCTCTTTCGAGTACCTGCCTCTACTCAAGAATACGAGAACTCTGGCAAACAACATCTCGCTCCGTTGGATGGAAATGGGACTAGCTCTTACGGTTGAGCTGTAAATCGGTCGGCTATGCAGTCCCTTGGCCCGAAGTTCCCGCCAGCCGGCCCGAAGGAGTTTCCGGCACGTCCCGATGTGCCCGAGAGGGCGCGCGACGTGTTGTGCTTTCTCCCCTCTCCCGTTTTGGGGAGAGTCGAATGCGCCATCAATTCGGCTCGATAACAGTTGGCAGGCAACTCGCTAAGTCGTTCCCGCGAAGGCGGGAATCCAGCAACACTTCTTTTTAATACTATGCGCAATCACGCTGTTTCGCACTTTCTCAACAGCCCCCGGAGACGGGGTGTGTTTCTCCCCTCTCCCGTTTTCGGGAGAGGGGTCGGGGGTGAGGGCGGAATTTGTAGCTCCTCACTCCAAAATAATAACCGCCCGCATATATGGGAGGCAGTATGTCTGTCGTCATCAATGACGGTCACTACGCCGATTGATCCCAACCTCTGAGTTCGTAACGGCCGTTACGCGAAAACAATCTCAGGCTCAGAGAAGATCGTCCGCGCCAGTCACAAGCCCGGTGGAGGCCCACAATACCGGAGGGGACCGTGGAGTATCGAAGGCAGATGTACTTCAGGAAGCAGCTTCTCTGCCCTGAGTGACCGGTCATGCAACTTATTTGTTGAAAGTGCTGATGTAAACTGATGATAACGAAAGAAACGACAATGTAAACAGGCTCACCGCGGCATCTGCAGGACGCACTTCCCGACGCATTCGGGATCTCAGCACTCTGCAACTCAAACTTTATCATATCTCCGCAAAAAACCCTTGCCGAATCATTTACAACTCGTCAAAATTCGTGCATGAAACGCTGGGGTGAAATCGAAACCAATCTGCGCCGAAGCGGTTGCACTTGCATCTGCGGCGTCGATGAGGCCGGACGCGGCCCGCTTGCCGGACCCGTCATCGCTGCGGCCGTAATTCTTCCCCCCGGATTCGCGTCGCGCAATATCGACGACTCCAAGCGCCTCCGCCCGCATGTGCGCGAAGAACTCTACGACTACATCACCGAAAACGCCCGCGACTATGCGATTGCATCTTCATCGCCCGCGATGATCGACCGCATAAATATTCTTCAGGCAACTTTCACGGCCATGCGCAACGCCGTCAAGCAACTGCGCCATCACCCAGACTACATTCTCGTCGACGGCAACATGCGGATTCCGCGCGTCGAGATTTCGCAAAAAGCCATCGTCAAAGGCGACCAGACTGTGCTCGCGATTGCATGCGCTTCGATTCTTGCCAAAGTCACGCGCGACCGCATCATGTGCGAGTATCACCGCCAGTATCCGCAGTACGGTTTCGACCGCCACAAGGGTTACCCGACGCCGCAGCACCGTGCTATGAT
This sequence comes from uncultured bacterium, assembly GCA_963707485.1. Lineage (GTDB taxonomy): Bacteria > Zixibacteria > MSB-5A5 > CAIYYT01 > CAIYYT01 > JADJGC01. The sequence continues at coordinate 12,853 of CAVPQS010000055.1, read as the reverse complement.
CGAACAATATGGCGCAATTGATATCCATCGCCGCAGCTTTACACTGCTGGCAGGGCAGTACGAGTTGACATTGAATTCTACCGCAGAATCCACCTTGAAGTAAGTTCGCACCGATGCGCACCAATCAACGCAAGAAGGGCGAACACTACGAGGAAATTGCCGCTCAGCATTTGCGCGGTCACGGCTATGATATTATCGCCCAGAACTACCGCTCCGGCCGCAACGAAATCGACATCATCTGCCGCAGAGACAACCAACTCATCTTCGTCGAGGTCAAAAGCTCTGCCACCGACAGCTTTGGTGACGCCGCCTACAAAGTCAATCTCACCAAGCAGCAATCAATCATCGCTGCCGCGCAAGGCTATATCCAAAATGCCAATGTCAGCTACGAGTCGTATCGCTTCGACGTGATCGTGATTGTAGATGATAGGGGAGAAGTCGCGCTCGAACACCGCGAAGCCGCGTTCACTCTTTAGTCGTGTCGATTCCGGATGGCAACCCCAGCGAGTCGCGGCGCGCTTTGAGCCGCAATTCAATCAAGTCCCATATTTCGATAAGATGATCGGGGTCGGAGTTGAGTTCGCGCTTGAGCGCCATTAACGACGAGTCGGTCAGCGCGAATTTCGCGAGTATCGAATCGCGCTGTGTAATGTACGCCTGGCTCGATGAGTCGCTGCGCGCCGATAGCAGCATCAGTTCCACGTACGCGTCGACAAACAATCCTTCGCGCGGATTCGCGGACTTCTCCGACCGCAGAAAGTACGCTATTGTGAAGGCGATCACGATGACGAGTATGATTGTTATGACTGGACGCATGGTCCGAAGATGCTCCTTTGTTGCCTAAATGTCAATCCTGCTCTCTGGCCGTTGCCGGCAAACCCGGATCAACAAAAAGCGATTTTACGTTTTGATAAACGACCTGCCCGGGCGCGCCCTTGCGCATCTTGCGGACATAGCGGCGTTCGGCATAAATCACCGGCACGTTCGTGACGCGCCGCATATCGGAGTAATATGCCGCAATCCGCGCGGACTCTTCAATAGAAGCTTTCGACGGCGCGCGATTTTTGTCGGGCAAAACCAATATAACATGCGAGCCGGGAATGTTCTGCCCGACGTGAAACCAGATGTCCCACGACCGCGCAGTCTTGAATGTGAGCACATCGTTGCCCTCAGACGATTTGCCGACGAGGATCTTCTCTCCGGCAGATGATTCAAAGATGCGATAGTAGGGCGACGACTGCTGTTCGTCAGCGGCGCTCTTGCTTGCGATAGCTTTGAGATCGAAGCGCGCGATGATATCGGTGAGTGATGTTTCATTCGTGACTGTGTCGAGTGATGCAGTGGCTTGATTTAGTTGCTCAATTTGTTTTTGCGCCTTCGCAATGCGCTCACCGAGCGGCTTGATTGAGCGCTGGAGTTTTTTGGCGCGCTTGTAATAGATCCCCGCCGTCTCGATCACGGACTTACCCGGTTCGAGCGGAATCACGACTTCTTGATTTGTGTAGAAATCGGCGACGGTGAGAGTGCCGTCGGCTGGCTTGGTGTGCGGGTTGGCCATCAATAGATCACCGTACTGCGAAAACTTGTCAGCTTGATTGCATTCGTCAAGCTGCTTCTGCAACTGCGCGATCAACTGGCGCTGTTTGCCGATCAGGCGTCGGACGCGGCCCTTATAGTCCTTAAGTTGCGCCTCAAAGCGCATCCGCTCATGGAACTGGCTCTGAATTTCTTGCAACAACGATATCAACGGCGTGGCGGATCTGGAGGCAGCAACATTCTCCTGCAATGAATATTTGTCGCCGTCGTATTTAATAGTGTAGCGCTGTCCGCCAAATTCGGCGACTAGTCCGATACCCGCTGAGGCGACATCGGCAAGAGCCGGCGGTGCGACATATTGCGAGCGCGGACGCAAATCGCGGTCGTCGCTGACGACGCGCGCAGCTTGCACAATGGCATTGTGTTCATCGACGAGGAACGCATTGCTTTGCGCGCCGAATAGCTCGAAGATCATCGAATAACGCAGCGCCGACATGCCTTCTTGCGCGTGTTCGCATTGAAAGGCTATCAGCCGGTTACCGCGCGAACCTTCAACTTGAAGAACCGTCGCGGGAGTCAATTCCTGCCAAATGGCGAACGAGTCACCCTGGCCGGGCCAGCCGTCGAGACACAAAAATGTTGCCGGCGAAAACGAAAACACCAGATGTTGTTTCGAGTCACCGGCAAAGAGAAAACGAAATGTCTTGGAAAGTTTGTCGTACTCAACCTTCGCCAATGTTGACCCGCGTAGGAGCAGATCAAGCTCGCACGCAAGGAAATAAGTCGCTATGGCGGTCTTGGGAATCATCGGCCAGCAAGCTATTGATTAACCGGCGCAAAGTCAACCATGACACTTTTCAGTTGACAAAAGTTGCTAAGACGTGTTTTATGCCAAGTTTGTTAAACCACGAGGGCGTATGATCCGCAGTATGACGGGCTATGGGAAAGCCACAGCCAGTATCAATCGTAAGAAAGTTGCCATCGAGATTAGTTCGGTCAACAACCGGTTTCTCGAATTGTCGGTCCGGCTGCCGAAAGTTTTGTCGGAATATGAGAGCGAAATTCGCGAAGCGGTCGCTTCACTGGTTTCGCGCGGCAAACTCTCGATGACGATCAATATCGAAGACAACGGCGCGACGCCGCAGACTCTGGTGCTTAATGAGGAAACGGCTGACCTCTATTATAAGATGTTTGTCGACCTCAAGAAGAAATTCAAGCTCGCCGGCGACATCAGTTTGGCGGACTTCACTGGATTGCCGGAATTGTTCAGCGTGGTGACCTCAACGCCGCTGCCGAAGTCTGAAGTCGCAAAACTCCTCGACGCCGTGCGCAAAGCCGCAACTTCGCTCAACAAGATGCGGCAGACCGAGGGCAAAGTCCTCGGCGACGACATGATGGGGCGCGTCAAGCTGATCACCAAGGCGCTCGAAAACGTAGAGAAGTTGCACCCGAAGAGCATCGACCGCTACAAACAGCGACTGCACGAGACGGTCAAGAAGATCGAGGGCGAAGGCATCAACTTGCATGGCAGCGACGAGATGCGATTGCGACTCGATATGGAATTGGCGATCCTGGTCGACAAAGCCGACATCACCGAAGAGTGCGTGCGGCTGCGTAGCCATTGTGATGCATTTAATGCAGCCATCAAAGCCGAAGGCGACACCGGCAAGCGATTGAATTTTATTTTGCAGGAAATGAATCGCGAAGCCAACACCATCGGCTCGAAAGCCTCATTGTATGAGATTTCCGCCGAAGTCATAAAAATCCGCGAAGAAATCGAAAAAATGCGCGAGCAGGTGCAGAATATCGAATGACGCGAATTGATGCGAATCATTTGGACAAGCTCAACTCGCGCAAGCCTTTGATCGTTGTTCTCTCCGGCCCCTCCGGTGTCGGCAAATCGTCGATTGTCGAGAAGCTGCTGAAATCGCATCGCGATTTAATTGAGTCGGTATCCGCGACTACGCGTAAAAGACGCACAGGAGAGCGCAATGGCCGCGACTACTTCTTCATCAGCCGGGACGAGTTCCGGAACAAAAAGAAGAACCGTGAGTTCATAGAGACGGCGGAAATCTTCGGTGAATTTTACGGAACGCCGAAAAAACCGGTGCTGGACGCGCTCGAACGCAACCGTACCGTGTTGTTCGACATCGATATAGTCGGCGGCCAGGCGATCAAACGCTGGTGCAAAGATGCGGTTTTGATTTTCATCATGCCGCCCAGTCTCAACGTTTTGCGTAAGAGATTGGTGGGCCGCAAGACCGAATCAGAGTCGCAACTTCGGCAGCGCCTCGGAAGAGCGCTAAAGGAAATGAAAGTTTGGACGAAATATGACTACGTTGTCTGTAACGATGACCTCAAGCGAGTCACGACTCTGATTGAGAACATCATTGCCGCCGAATCGCAGCGGGTCAACCGAAACAGAACAATCAACTTTACGGAGTAAACGATGGATAGAATGAAAGATCAAACCCTGCTGATGAGCAACCTCGACGACATCACGCTTAATCATTACGAAGCGGTGCTGATCGCCTCAAAACGAGCGCGCCTCGTCAATGTCAAGCGCCTTCAGCAACTGGAAATGATGAACGAAGACAGCGAGTACAATATCGATTACCGCAAGGTAACCACCGTTGCTCTGGAAGATCTGCTGTTGAACAAGATCAAGTTTAATTACAAGAGCGAGGAAGCCTAACTAAATGGCAAAGAATCTGGTCATAGTCGAATCTCCGACCAAGTCGAAGACCTTAGCCAAATTTCTTGGCAAGGACTTCACCATCAAGGCCTCGGTGGGTCATGTCATTGATCTGCCCAAGTCCAAGCTGGGTATTGACCTGGAGAACGGCTTCCAACCAGAGTACCAGGTCATTAAGGGCAAGGCTCCGATTATCAAGGAACTGAAGGACGCTGCCGCCAAGTCGAAAGCGATCTATCTGGCTCCGGACCCTGACCGCGAAGGCGAAGCGATTGCCTATCATATCGCCTCCAAACTCAGTGTGCTGAAGATCCCGATTTTCCGCGTGACCTTCAACGAAATCACGAAGAAGGCCGTGCTGGCGGGAATCGAAAACGCCTCCGAGATCAATCAGAATCTCGTCGATGCACAGCAGGCGCGGCGCATTCTCGACCGGTTGGTCGGCTACAAAATCAGTCCGGTGCTGTGGCGCACGGTCTATCGCGGGCTCTCCGCCGGACGCGTGCAGTCGGTTGCGTTGCGCATCATTTGCGAACGCGAGGCTGAGATTGATGCCTTCAAGCCGGAAGAGTATTGGAAGTTTAATGCCGAATTCGAGACTGCGAAGAAAAGCCGGTTCACCGCAAGACTGTTCAAGGTGGACGGGCAAGACTTCAAAGTTTCGAGCGGCGAAGAAGCGGAAGCATTCAAGAACGATATCATCAAGCAGAAGTACGCGGTATCGAGTGTCGAGGTCGACAAGAAGAGCCGCCGTGCGCTGCCTCCTTATATAACGTCAACTTTGCAGCAGGATGCCTCAATTCGCCTCAGCTACGCGTCGTCAAAAACCATGGCAGTAGCGCAGTCATTATATGAAGGCGTCGAAATCGGTTCCGAGGGCCAGGTTGGTCTGATCACTTATATGAGAACCGACTCCGTTCGTGTTGCCGATGAAGCCGTCGTGGCGGCTAAAGCATACATCATCGAAAACTTCGGCCCGGAATTCTATCCGGAGACACCGAATACTTATAAGACCAAGAAAAGCGCACAGGACGCGCACGAAGCGATTCGTCCAACGTATTTGAATCATTCGCCGGAAAAGATCAAGAAAAATCTCACGCGTGACCAGTTTCGCCTTTACGAATTGATCTGGAATCGTTTCATGGCTTCGCAAATGGCGCCCGCGCAGTTTGATCAGCTTACGGTGGACATCACCGGCGGCAAGTATCAGTTCCGCGTGACCAGCTCAAAGGTTACGTTCGAGGGCTTCCTGAAAGTCTATTCGATGACTGCGGAAGAGGACACTACGAACGGCAACGGCGACGTCAAGAAACTGCCCAAGCTCGAGAAGAACGACAAGCTAACATTGGAAGAGTTGCTTCCGACCCAGCACTTCACCAAAGCGCCGCCGCGATTTAGCGAAGCGTCATTGGTGAAAGAACTGGAAGCAAACGGAATCGGCAGACCGTCGACTTACGCGCAGATTATTTCGACACTGAAGAATCGAACTTACGTCGAAATCCTTCAGCGCCGACTTATTCCGACTGAGTTGGGAAAGACGGTCAACAGCATACTCGTGAATGAATTCCCGGATATATTCTCGGTGCAATTTACCGCGTTGATGGAAACTGAACTTGATCGCGTCGAAGACGGCGAATTGACCTGGCGCGGCGTGCTCGAAGAATTTTATGAGCCGTTCTCGAAACGTCTCACCGAGGTCGAAGGCAACCAGCAAGAGATCAAGGCTTCGATGCAGAGGGTGTCGGACATCGCCTGTTCCAAGTGCGGATTGCCGATGGTCGAGAAGTGGGGACGCAACGGCAGATTCCTCGCCTGTTCGGGTTATCCGGAGTGCAAGAACACGCAGCCGCTTGAAGGCAAAGAAGAGCTCACGACCGACGAAAAGTGCGAACTGTGCGGCTCGCCGATGGTGATCAAACAGGGACGCTTCGGCAAATTCATGGCCTGCTCGGCTTATCCGGAATGCAAAAACACCAAGCCGCTTTCGGTCGGGATGAAATGCCCGAAAGAAGGCTGCGGCGGCGACGTGGTCGAACGACGCACGCGGCGCGGCAAGTCATTCTGGGGCTGCGGCAATTACCCCAAGTGCGACTTTGCGTCGTGGTACAAACCGGTGGACAAAAAGTGCCCGCAATGCGGTTCTCCGTACATGGTAGAGAAGGACACCAAGAAAGATGGCCAGCATCTCTACTGTCCGGAATGCCACCACAAATCGATCAAGCAGGAAGAGCCGGAGACGACTCCGGTTTAACTTGCGACCGGGCTAAAACTCCCCTACATTTGCGGCATGTCAGATGCCCTAACCAGCAATGTCGAGCGTTACATTGAATACTTGCGCCATGCGCGCCAATATTCCCCGCATACACTGCGCGCCTACGCCGGCGACCTTGCCCATTTTACGGAGTTTCTAAAGACACACAACATTTCGGGCGCAGCTCTCTCGCAGTCGTTCTATCCAGTCGTTCGGACGTATTTGTTCGATCTCAAAGCCAAAGAAAAGAAGAACCGTACGATTGTGCGGCGGTTGTCGGCGATCCGGAAATATCTCGCGTTTTTGCTGCGCGAGGGGTTGATCAAACAAGAAGTCGATCTGGAATTGATCGGCTTCAAGTTGGACAAGACGCTGCCGCAGTATCTGTCCGAAAAGGAAGCGGAAGAACTAATGGATTTGCCGAAAGGCGACAATTTTGCGGCAATGCGCGACGGGGCGATTTTGGAATTGTTCTATCAGTGCGGCTTGCGGCTCGCCGAGGTGGCTTCGTTGACTGATGCCTCAATTGAATGGAACGCCCAGTTGCTGCGCGTGACCGGCAAACGCAACAAGATGCGGCTGATTCCATTTGGCGATATTGCGGGCGACCGGCTGAAAGCTTACATCGCGGCGCGCAATACTAAATTCGGCATGGGCGCGAAGTCGCTGTTTCTCAACAAATCCGGAACTCCAATTTCCGAGCGTTCAATCGCCCGACTAGTCGAGAAATACACGCGGCAATTGCGCGAAGGGAATAGTCTGTCGCCGCACAAGCTGCGGCACTCGTTCGCGACGCACTTGCTTGACAACGGCGCGGATTTATTGGCGATCTCGGAGATGCTGGGGCATGCTTCGATCAGCACGACGCAGATATACACCCACGTATCGACAGCGACGATGAAGAAGGAATACCTGCAGGCGCATCCGCGCGCGCAGCGGAAAACGGCCAAGTCAAAGTAGACAGCTTGGCCGTATCATAGAAAACGAGGAGAGTTGATGTTTAAGGCTACTACCATATTGGGGTTGAGGCATAAAGGCAAAGTCGCGATCGGCGGCGACGGACAGGTGACGTTCGAAGATACGATCATGAAAGCCACGGCGCGCAAGATTCGCACATTGAGCGACGGCAGCATTTTGGCCGGTTTTGCCGGATCGTCGGCAGATGCATTCACACTGTTCGAGCGATTCGAAGCCAAGCTGGAAGAGCACGGCGACAATCTCCCCCGAGCGGCAGTCGAGTTGGCGAAAGACTGGCGGCGAGATAAGTACTTGCGCCAATTAGAAGCGCTGTTGGCTGTGATGGATGTCGATCACGCTTTTGTGATTTCCGGCGCCGGCGACGTTGTCGAACCCGATGACGGCATAATCGCGATTGGTTCAGGCGGGCCGTATGCGCTGGCAGCTTGCCGCGCTATGGTAGCCGAAACCAAGCTATCCGCGGAGCAGATTGTCCGCAAGTCGCTCGAAATTTCGGGAGACATCTGCATTTTTTCCAATAAACACATCACTATTGAGACCCTAAAATAGCTTTGATTTCAGAGCTTGAGCGCGTTATACTTACCAACTTCAGACAGTGACTGTGCGCGGAGGAATTGTGGATAATCATCTGACCCCCAGGCAGATAGTAAGCGAATTAGACAAGTACATCATCGGTCAAGCTAAAGCTAAGAAAATGGTGGCCATAGCTTTACGCAACCGCTGGCGGCGTCAGGCCGTGCCGGACGAACTGCGGCAAGAGATCATGCCGAACAACATCATCTTGATCGGACCGACCGGCGTCGGCAAAACCGAAATCGCACGCCGACTCGCGAATTTGGCGGGAGCGCCGTTCGTCAAGGTGGAAGCCTCTAAATTCACCGAGGTCGGCTACGTTGGCCGCGACGTCGAGTCGATGATCCGCGATTTGGTCGAATTGTCGGTGCAGATGGTGCGCAAAGAAAAGGCTGAGATCGTCCAAGGCAAAGCGGAGGAGTTGGCGGAAGAGCGGATCATCGATTTGTTGCTTCCGCGGCCACGACGCGCGCGCTCAACCGATGTCGCGACCGAAGAGTCAATCGTCGAAGAAAAGTACCAACGCACAATGGAGAAGTTGCGGCAGCAATTGCACGATGGACTGCTCGATACGCGAACGGTCGATATTGAAATCCCGTCGAACCGGTTTCCAGTGGTCGAGATTTTCACTCCCCAAGGCATGGAAGAACTGGGCGTCAATTTCCAGGAAATGTTCTCCGGCATGATGCCCAAGAAGAAGAAGATCCGCAAACTCACCGTACCAGAAGCCAAGCGATTCCTCATTCAAGAAGAAGCTGCAAAACTGGTCGACATGGATGAGGTCGTGGTCGAGGCGCTGGAGCGGGTTGAAAATTCCGGAATAGTCTTCATCGATGAGATTGACAAGATCGCCGGACCGGAGGGTCAGAACTCGGGGCCGGATGTTTCGCGCGAGGGTGTTCAGCGCGACATTCTTCCGATTGTCGAAGGGTCCAATGTCAGCACGAAGTACGGAATGGTGAAGACGGATCACATACTTTTCATTGCGGCTGGCGCGTTTCATTCGAGCAAGCCGTCGGATTTGATACCGGAATTGCAGGGAAGATTCCCAATTCGAGTGGAACTGGATTCACTGGATGCAAAGGACTTCGTGCGGATTCTGAAAGAGCCGAAGAACGCGCTGCTGAAGCAGTACATTGCGCTGATGGAAACCGAAGATGTGAGCGTCAGCTTCGATGCGGCGGCGATTGAAGAGATCGCGCGGCTGGCGGCGCAAGTTAATGAAGCGACCGAAAACATCGGCGCGCGCAGACTGCATACTTTGATGTCGAACCTACTTGAAGATATTATGTTCAATGTTCCGGATGAAAAAATGGGAAAAGTCAAAATAACGAAAGCCAAGGTGCAGGCGACCTTGAAGGAAATTATCGAAGATGAAGATCTGCGAAAGTACATTCTCTAAGCGAATCTTTTTGTTTGTCGCGCTGATCGGGCTTGCGGCCAGCGGCGTCGCCACGGCGCTTGATTATCCCGATTTGGCGGCAGAATCCAAGAAGGAAAAAGCGGAGCAAATCGCAAACCCGGTTCTGGCGCCGAAGCTTCTGGACAAGGCCATCAACGACAGCCTGTACATTGTCGGCCCCGGCGACGTGATTGTTGTGCAAGTATATGGCGTGACATCGGAGCCGCTGCTCTTGGAAGTGCTGCCGGAAGGCGTCGTTTCAATACCGCAAGTCGGAGTGGTCAAACTTGGCCAGATTACGTTGGCGGAAGCGAAAAAACGAATTGCCGAGGCGATGATGACACGTGTGCGCGACCGGGCGATCGATGTTAATCTCGCGCAAGTCAGGTCGTTCAAAGTCAGCGTCACCGGCGGCGTCGAAAAACCGGGAGTCGTGGTTGTGTCGGCGACTGACCGCGTTTCGGAAGCCTGCATGCTTGCGGGCGGTTTGCAGAAGAAGGCTTCGCGGCGCAATATCCAACTGATCAAAGAGACGGATACGACCTTAGCCGACCTCGACTATTTCAATGCGACCGGCGATGTGCGCTCCAATCCATATTTGAATGAGGGCCACGTTGTGTTCGTGCCGGTGGTGTCGGATTCTTTCAACAAGGTCGAGATATATGGCGCCGTCAATTCGCCGGGCGTGTTCGAATATCGCCCGGGTGACCGAGTCTCGGAATTGATCGCGTTGGGATTTGGACTTTCGGCGGACGCTGATATTGAGGGCGCCGAACTCGTACGGTTCGATCCGGTCGGCGCGGGAAAGTCTTCGATCAAACTCGATCTGCGCGCCGCAAGCGCCGATCCGAGTTCCGCCGCGAATCTGGCGCTGCAACCGGACGACCGTATTTTCATTCGCGCGCTGGCGGGATTTCGGACAAAGGAGCAGGTGATAATTGCGGGCGAGGTAAAATATCCCGGCGTTTATCCAATTCAGCCGGGCTGCGAGACATTGCTTGAGTTGGTCCAGCGTGCCGGCGGGACTTTGGAAAAGGCATCGCTCTCGGAGGCCGAAATGTACCGTTCGCAGCGGTTTTTCCGCGAGGACCGGACGAGCTTCGAGCAGTTGCTGCAACTCTCCACCGATAAGCTTTCAGATTTTGAGCTGCAGTATTTCAAGGAGATGTCCGCCGGACGAACCGGCAAGGTTGCCGTAAATTTTGACGGTCTGCTTGGTCATGGGCGCGAAGAGCTCGACATTAGGCTCATTGGCGGTGATTATATCAGGATTCCGCAGAAGAGTTTTGCGGTCACGGTGATGGGCCGCGTCGTGAATCCGGGGCTCGTGCCTTACAAGGATAGTCAGCCGGTGGATTATTATATCAAGGCTGCCGGCGGTTACGGTTACAAAGCAGACAAAGGCGATATTCGCATCATAAAAGCAAATACGGGAGCGTTGGTGAAGTCGGGCCAGGGCGCTGAAGTTGCGATGGGTGACCGAATCATGGTTCCCCAGAAAAAAGCGGTGGATGTTTGGGGATTCGTCAAGGATGTGGGATGGTTCCTGGCGAACATTGCGACGATTTATATAGTCGTCGACCAGGCGGTTAATTGATATAAGGAGAATTCCCTTAGCGGGTGATTCGGTGCGATGAAGGAGTCAGAATGGGCACGAACGTAATTGCCGCGAGTGCGCGAGTTGCTAACGACGTGAAGATGGGTCATTTCTGCGTGATCGGTGAAAAAGTTGAAATCGGCGCGGGCTGTGTGCTCGGTTCAAATATCATAATTTATGCAGGCACGAAAATCGGCGCGAATGTGCGCATCGACGACGGAACCGCGATCGGCAAACAACCGATGCGCGCCGCCAACTCTGCGGTCACCAAAGAGCAGCAGCTTGAGCCGGCGACCATCGGTGATAATTGCATTGTCGGGACGAACGTCGTGATCTATGCAGGTGCAGTGATCGGCCAGAAAGTGTTGATCGCCGATTTGTCGACTGTTCGCGAAAACGTGTCGATCGGGGATTTCACGATCGTCGGTCGCGGCGTGGCAATTGAGAATTTCTGCAAAGTCGGCAGCTACTGCAAACTTGAGACCAACGTTTATTTGACAGCATACTCGGAACTGGAAGATCGCGTTTTCATGGCGCCGTGCGTAGCGACATCCAACGACAATTTCGTCGGGCGGACGCAGGAACGCTTCAAGCATTTCAAAGGTATAACCGTGAAACGCGGCGGACGCGTAGGACTCAACGCGACAATTCTTCCCGGAAAAGTAGTGGGGGCCGACGCACTGGTAGCAGCGGGAGCCGTGCTGACGAAGGATGTACCCGATCAGACAATCGTGATGGGTTCGCCTGCGAAACCGCTCAAGCGCGTGCCGCCGGAACAGCTTCTGGAAAATCAATAATATTAGAAAGGACTCGCCGTTGTTGGTTCCCCTTCTCGACCTCAAGCGCGAATACGCCGCAATCAAATCTGAAATTGACGCCGCCGTCGCCACAGTGATGGCTGAAACCAAGTATATCAACGGGCCGCAGGTGAAGCAATTCGAGGACGCGGTGGCGCGGTATCTCGGTGTCAAACACGCGATCGGGGTTGCCTCGGGTACGGATGCGCTGCTGATTGCACTGCGGGCGGCGGGAGTCGGCCCGGGGACGGAAGTCATCACGACGAGCTTCAGCTTTTTCGCGACCGCGGGGACGATTGCCAATCTTGGCGCGACGCCGGTTTTCGTCGACATCGAAGCGGATACATTCAATATAACAGCAGCAAAGATCGAACAGCGCATCACGCCGAAGACGCGCGCGATTGTGCCGGTGCACTTGTTCGGGCAGTCGGCTCGTCAAAAGGTACAAAGAACCAATTGTTAAGGCCAGGATCTTGCAAAAACACAAAAAATTAGAGGTACCAGGTAGTATTTCCCAGACAGTAGCATTAAGTACCTGTTCCTGCACAGTGACTAGCGAAGGCGGCAAGAGACCATTAGTTTTAACATACAGTTAGTTGAAGGTCAGGTGGTGATGTAATATTTCCTATTGCATTAACCCTTCAGTAGTAGGCCACGTTTCAGACCTTAATTGATTTGAGGCTGAGTAAGACAAATCAACATGTCAAAGTTGGGCCAAGAGCTGATTATTAGCTTTAAGTTCTCAAGATTAACATTCCTCAAAGTAACAGTTTGTAACGCCAACGATTTCTTTGGTCGTGAGACAACGTTCTTTGGCCGCTACGTTAACGATGACATCGAGCAGAAGGCCGTATTTGGCGAGATTACCTTACAGTTTCCTGGACCACTGGGAGTTGTTGGTCGGCGGCCGCTTCTTCGATGTGGAACAGCAATCGATCCAGCAGACCCTTCATAACTTTGGCGGCGTCTCGGGTCCGGTGGCCGGAACCCAGATCGGCACTAATGCCAACGGTAATGCGGTGGG
>CAVPQS010000054.1:0-55013 GCA_963707485.1 uncultured bacterium | reverse complement strand
CGATGCGGAGGTATTGAAGGGGGTGGATATCAACATTGCCGAGGGCGAGACTATGGTGATTTTGGGCAAGTCAGGATCAGGCAAGTCGGTATTGCTGAAATTAATCTTGCGATTGATGTCAGCCGATGGTGGAACAATCATCATCGATGATCAGGACACCACGAGTTTCACTGAAGAGCAGATGATTCCCGTGCGCAAGAAAATGGGAACGCTGTTTCAGTCGGCGGCGCTGTTCGATTCGATCAACGTCAAAGAGAATATTGCCTACATGCTGCGCGAACATACCAAAATGGGGGAAGAGGACATCGATTACCGAGTCGAGGAGGTGCTATCTTTTGTACAGCTTAGCGGCGTACAATACAAGATGCCATCGGACTTGTCCGGCGGCATGAAAAAGCGCGTGGCGCTGGCGCGAGCGCTGGCATTCAAGCCGCGGTACCTGCTTTATGACGAGCCAACTACCGGACTGGATCCATTGACATCGAAGGCGATTAACGAATTGATACGGAACACGCAGGAGAGTCATGATGTTACATCGATCGTGGTGACGCACGACCTGATTTCGGCATTCTACGTTGGCGACCGAATTGCACTAATTCGGGATGGAATTACTTCATTTGCGGGCACACCGGAAGAGTTCAAAGCCTCTACTGATCCATTTATCGTCGAATACCTGGCCTGCGGGCGGGAGTACAATTGATGACTAAGCAAGTTCGCGTCGGATTGCTCGTTCTGCTTGGTGCGGCAGTTTTGGTAATTGCTGTGTTCACGGTTGGCGACCAGGAGGGCATTTGGAAAAGCAAGTACACATTGAACGTGAAATACGACGATGTCTTCGGACTGTTGCCGGGCTCGCCGGTGCGTTTATCGGGACTGAGAGTCGGAACTGTGAAAGGGATCGAATTTTCACGTCTGGATCCCGGAAAACTTGAAGTGGAGCTTGCAATTGATGAAGAAGTCAAGCAGTTCATTCGCACTGACTCACGGGCGCTGATCGGAACGCTTGGATTACTCGGCGACAAGACTATCGAAATAACGGCAGGAACTGATACGGCAAGAATTCATGTCGAGGGCGACCATTTGATTGCCGGTAAGTCATCATCAATTGAAGGGATTATAGCTGAGGGCGGCGAAGCCGTCGAAAATATCAAGGAAGCGACGCGACACGCCAAGGAGATTATCGAGAAAATTAACAATGGAACCGGATCACTCGGATTATTCGTGAACGACCCCAATGTATACTTTGACCTGGATAAGTTGCTTGTCTTGACGGAGAATCTCACGCGTCAATTGGAGTCCGGCCAAGGATCGTTCGCGAAGTTCATTTCCGACTCAACTTTCTATGTCGAATTGCGGGATCTGGCGCTGAATACCAATATCATTTTCGATTCGCTCACAAACGGAAGCGGCACATTCGCGAAACTCATGAATGATCCCAGGCCCTACCAGGACTTGAGCGCCATCGTCGCGAGCTGGCGCACAATCACCGACCGCATCAACAACGGCGAAGGCTCCGCCGGACAATTGCTAACCAATGATTCTCTCTACTACAATCTCAGCCGCACGCTTGACCGCGCAGAAGCGCTGCTCGAGGATTTCCGCCTCAACCCGGGTCGATACATAAAGCTGAGAATTTTCTAAATCAGACTTCGTCCGCTTTTGCGGAACAACGGCCGATTTCTTTTGTCGCACTTCTGAATAACCGTGCCGTAACTTCACAGGGAATGATTACAGTCTCAAAACTAACCAAGTGCTACGATCAACTTACCCGGTTGACGGCATCTCGTTTGAAGTCAAACGCGGCGAGGTGTTCGGTCTGCTCGGGCCGAACGGCGCCGGGAAATCAACAGCAATTAACATGATGGTGTGCGCCTTAATTCCTGATGCAGGCAATGTCGCCCTCGAAGGCATCGGCGATCCGTAGCAGCCATCTAACCGCCTGCAAATCGGCGCGGCGCCTCAGGCGCTGGCGATTTACGAAGAACTTACCGCCGAGGAGAACCTCCGATTTTTCGGGAGGATGTGCCAACTTCATGGCGCCAGGCTCAAAGACCTTGTCGAATGGTCGCATGCACTGGCGGGACTTAGTGATCGCCGCAAGAAGCGGGTTTCTAAATTTTCCGGCGGCATGAAACGCAGGCTCAATATTGTCTGCGGACAGGTGCATGACCCGCAAATAGTTTTCTTAGATGAGCCGACAGTCGGTGTCGATCCGCAGTCGCGAGTTGCCGTATTCGAGCGGATCGACATGCTCATGACACTCGGCTGGACGATCGTCCATACGACCCACTACATGGAAGAAGCTCAACGGCTCTGTGATCGAGTGGCGATAATTGACTACTGCAAAATTTCGGACCTCGATACGGCAAAAAATCTGCTCAATCAACATGGCGGCAAGGCCGTTGTGATCGCCGAGATGGAAGCACAGCCGGCTGATTCGCTTGACTTGCCGGGAGTATGCAGTGGTCTTAGTTTCCCTTTCGAATCATGTCAGCCATTGCAGCGGTCAATTGCTGAACGGAAGAATTGATGCTCATGAAGCTGCCGCGGCTTTGCGGCGTCACCCTCGATGTTATCAACGTCGCCGCCGGAGGTTATGAAGAAGATGGTCGTGACCATCAGTGTGACCGGCAGCGCAGTCTTCGGCAAGTTAGTCAGCGTGAAAAGGGGAGTCAAAGTCAAAAGCGCGAGTCTCGTAAACACGCGAGCTTTCCCAATTTTGTCTGCCAGTCTGCCAATCATTGGAGAGGTAATTATTGTCACAGCTCCGCCCAACAGATATATTTACGTCAGATCCGATTCGCTGAATCCGACATTCGAAAGCATGTAGGGGCTCAAAAACGGAACGATCGTAAAATGCCCCAACACAAGCATGATCGAGAAACCGAGCGCCGAAAGCTGATTGCTATTTCGAGCCAGAGTCGTGATGACTTTCAATGGGCTGGGGTGCTTTTGATCGTCGACCATATGTGAACACAACTTGGGCACGATCCAGACCACGAAGCCGAGAATAGCCGTGCTGAGCACGAATCCCTGTAAGCAATCATCAGCGTTTTCTTGCGATCGAAGCGATCAAGCACGAAGGCGCCAATAAAGCTCGAGACTCCGGCGCTGAAGGTATAAGTTGAAACAAGAGCCGAGAATTGCTGCGGCGAAATCGCAAACAGCCGCATCAGTTGCGGGCCGAGGGGCATCATGATCATAAAATCGACGATGAGAGTAAAGTTGATCGCTGCCAGTGTGAACAGAAGTAGTTTTTCGCGTTTCATACTTTAAGATGAAACGAACGAAAGTACGGAAAGGTTCCAGCGCTCACTTTTGGATCGGCAGGGAAATATCCAGTATGACCTTCCACTCGCCGTCGACGCGCCGCCATACGCGCAGGAAGCTTGATTTCATCGCTGAATCGATGGTGTTGCCTTTCAACCATTGCCGCGAAATGCCGTAGGAATAGCCGAAGTCGTTTGCCTGCGAAACGTCGGAAAATGCCGTGACCGACGACATTACCACTGTTGAATCAGAATATAACTGAGCGGCAGATTTCTTGCCGACAAAGGGAAAACTGCCGTCGCGGTACACTCGGACATCGTCGTGGAAGTATTTGCGATATCCCGCCGTTGGGCCCTCCGATGATGTTACCGTGGAAAACGCAGCTTCAGCTTCGTTAAGGGACATCTCAGGACTGGAACTGATATTCTTATTTCCCTGTGAATTCTCGGCAGGGTCCTGATTGCCGATAGTCAGGCTCGCTTTCATCGAATCGGGATTGTCGTAGGAGTTGCCCAGATCGGCCATGACCTTGAACTCGCCATTTGCCTGTCGCTTCCAAATCGAAATAAAATGTCCATGGTAGACCGGTACGGAATCGGAATTCTCGGTGCGAAATTCATAGGGACCGGTCGAGAATCCCAGGTCGCCGGACGAGGCGGCCTCGACGTAGGTCGGCCACCAATTGAGTTGGGCCGTTGATGCCGTTCGCTCAGCATACCAGCGTTTGCCGTTAAGCGGCTCGGGGCGGAAGACAACCGCATCATCGTGCAAGAATTTTAGGAAAGCGGGCACCATGCCGGAGTCTTGCGCCATCTTAGCAAATGCTTGTTCGGTTTTGGCGATTTGAAGTCCTGCCTCTTGCGGTACTGCGGCATGAGCTGTCATTGATAAGCACTCCCATGAAATTAGTATGAACAGTGCGAAGAACAGATTCTTCATCGCTTGTCCTTTCCCAAAGATTCAAAATTTGGCAAATGTCGATGTTCGGAAGACGAGTGATTCAACGCAACGTTGAATCGAGAACCGCCATCCGTCCTATATTACGCAGTTAAGCGGATTGAGCAAAGGGAGAAAATGCGCGCGCCTCATATCAATATGCTGCAACTTATGATCGAACTGTTCGTCCTGGATAGTGGGTCTGCGCGATCTGCTCGCGCTTCGAGTGGATGATATCAAATGCAGAATCACGTTCGTTTGCTTGGAATATTGTTCATCATCTGGGGCATCATGTCAATTGTTATCGGACTCTTGATATTTGCCTTGTTTTTCGGCGGCGGAATCTTGTCGCGTGACGAGGACACGTTTGCGGCATTGACTGTCATCGGGATTATTGCCGGCGGGTTTTGTCTGGTGACCGGAATCCCGGAGATAATCGGCGGCTGGGGGCTAATGCGGCACACCCGCTGGTCGCGAGTCGCGGTTTTGATCATGGCAGTATTCAATGTCATTAGCGCGCCGTTGGGCACAGCGCTGGGGATTTATGCTTTCTGGGTGCTGTTCAATCCAGAAAGCCAGGCGATTTTAGTCGAATAAGCAATTCGCGCCAAAGCGAACGAAATTTCCCCAACCCCACTTGTCAAATGTGATCCCCATTCGTCAGAATTGCGGCATAAATAAGTAAATAGAGCTCCATGATTAATTCAATTACTGAAAGGAGAATGTTCATTTCCCGCGGCATTCATTTTGAGATTCACGTCTTCGACGCCGACCGCGCGAGCAAATTCTACGCCGATACTTTCGGTTGGAAGTTTGACAAGTGGGATGGTCCCATGGAGTATTGGTTAATTTCAACTGGAGAAGCCGCCGAACCGGGCATAAACGGCGGTATGATGCGGCGTCGGGATCCAATGGGAAATGTTTACAACACCGTCGCGATTTCTTCGATTGACAAGTCGATTGCGCAGAGCACGGCGGCTGGGGGGACAATCGTGGTTCCCAAGATGCCGATTCCCGGAGTCGGCTGGCTGGCATATTTCAAGGACAATGAAGGGAATATCTTCGGCGTCATGCAGGCCGATTCCAGCGCAAGCATGTGAGATCTATTAAACGGGTGTGGTTTTCTGCGCCCGTCAGTGTTCTTTTGAGCTAAGTCTTCTTTATTTGCATCATCTACCCGCCAAGGCTATTTTCGTGCCAAACGTCACGTTTTCAGCCGGAATCGTCTTTGAAAAGATGCAATGACTTCCAGCATAACTTTCGCCGATCAAATTACCTCGCGCTGACGCGTAAACTCGTGGCTTCTTGACATCACGCTCTTAGTTGCGGGTTCGCTGCTGCTGGCTCTTTGCGCTCAAGTTGCCGTTCCAGCGCCATTCGGCCCGATCCCGGTTACCGGCCAGACATTTGCGGTTCTCCTGATCGGAGCGCTCTATGGCAGCCGCCGCGGCGGCGCGACAATTACCGCATACTTAATTGAGGGAGCATCCGGATTGCCGTTTTTCGCCGAACGAACCGGCGGTTTCGCAGTGTTAGCCGGTCCGACCGGCAGTTACTTGCTGGGGTTCGTGGGGGCGGCATATCTGACCGGTTTGGGTCGCTGAGCGCGGCTGGGATCGCGGAATTATTACGACTGCTGCTGCGATGATTCTTGGAAGCGCGACGATTTATATTGTCGGCCTAATCTGGCTGGCGCGATTTGTCGGAAGCGAAAATGTTCTGACTCTCGGGTTGTATCCTTTTGCCCCGGGGGCGATAATCAAGATTGCATTGGCGGCGATGATCCTTCCGACAGCATGGAAATTGCTGAAAAAGCTTCAGTAGGTCCAACTATTGGCGCGAGGCGCTATTCCGACATCGGGTAAGAGCCGAGTATTTTCAGGAATGTTGTGATCTCACGCAGGTGAGTTACAGCGTTTCTGGCAGCTTCATCATCGACGTGGCCGACAAAGTCGAGATAGAAGTAGTATTCCCATGCTTTTTTCCTCAGCGGCCGCGACTCAATTTTTGTCAGATCCAAATCGCGCAGGGCAAACACGGATAGCGCCTTGAACAGGACGCCGGGAATGTTCTTGAGCGCGAACACGATGGACGTCTTGCAGCGCTCGGTGCGCTCGGCGGGGTTCTTGGACAAAATCAAAAAGCGCGTGTAATTGTCGGGCTCGTCTTGAATCGCCGAAGCAAGAATTTGCATTTCGTATAATTCCGCTGCATACGCGCCGGCTATTGCACCGGCGGTGTTCATCGTTTGTTCCTTGATCAGCTTGACCGAGCCGGCGGTGTCGTACTCGACCACGACAGTTAGCTTGGAGTGTTTCTGCAGATATTCTTTGCACTGGTCGAGTGCTACCGGATGCGAATGGATTGAGGTCAGATGATCCAACGTTGTGCCGGGGTTGACAATCAGATGGTGCACGATGCGCTGATTTTGTTCGCCGATAATCTTGAGATTGCGGCGCAGGAGCAGGTCGTAATTTTGGTGGATGCTGCCTACAAGTGAGTTTTCCACCGGCACAACGCCAAAATCAGCCGCACCGGATTCGACGGCGGTGAAGACCTCCGGGAAAGTTCGTTTTGGATCGGGTGTAATCTCCGGTCCAAAGAACCTTCGGGCGGCTTCTTCGGAAAACGATCCGCGTTCGCCCTGGAAGGCGATTTCCAAAACTGTCATAAGCTCCTTGTCTAATATCTATGTAATCGTTAGTCTAGAGATGTCGAGCCAAGTCATCTCGACAGAAGTTAAGAAACTTTCTTCAAAGAATTCAAGACTAATCGTCAACATGTGATTGACAAAGGTCAAATGATATTTAGATTCGTGATAGTAAGGACATAACATAGATGCCGATTCGATTGACTCATGAAGAAGTGCTGTGCGTAATGGGAAAGTCTTTCTTGATACGAGAGGCGACTCTTCAACAGGCAGTTGCAGCGACCAAACAGTATTATCATAAGAAGCTCGACGTATTTTACACAGACATTTCCAAGAAACTCACATCAGATCAAAAGTCGGGAAAAGTAATAAGCCTATTCAGTGGGGCAGGAGGATTGGACCTTGGACTTGAAATGGCGGGTTTCGAGACGTCAGTCTGTGTCGAAATTGACCCGGACTGCCGAGAGACTCTTCGTTATAATAGACCAGCATGGCGACTTTTCGAAAAATATGATGGACGTCTACCGGGTGACATTCGGTCGATTTCTGCCGAAGAGCTATTGGATTTTGCTCAAATTCGGCGTGGGGAAGCCGCACTGGTGGTAGGGGGGGCGCCATGTCAACCTTTCAGCAATATTGGGAAAAAACTTGGTGCCAATGATCGAAAGAACGGGGATCTATTTCTTGAATTTGTCCGAATAGTGAGGGGTGTATCTCCTAAAGCATTTATTTTTGAAAATGTTGTGGGGATTACTCAAGCCCGACATAGCCAGATATTAGATCACATGAAAAGGACATTTGAAGGAGAGGGTTATGCCCTTTCATACTGCATATTGAATTCAGCGGACTACGGTACACCCCAGAGAAGAGAACGATTCTTCTTGATTGGCATTAAAGAATGCGATGCACCAGCGTTTCCCTTGCCGACTCATTTCAAGAGCTTGAAAGACTGGGATCGATTCGCAAGTGGGTTTGAAAAAACTCCGAGATCAAAACCTAGTTCGTGGATTACTGTCGGAGAGGCATTTACCATTCTTAACGGTTCATCAAAGCTGAGACCGGACTACGCGGTAATGAACATTTCCAAAATGGTGCAAGATCGCATGAAACTAATAGGGCCGGGTGAAAACTTTAAGGTGCTTCCAAATTCCATGCGACCAAAGTGCTGGCGGGACGGAAAACACCAAGGACAAGATACCTTCGGTAGACTCCGCCTCGACGAACCGAGCATAACGATTCGGACAGCGGCCTACAACCCAGCCAAAGGGAAGTACATACATCCTAATGAGAATCGCGGACTGAGTACCATAGAGATGGCGGTGCTTCAAGGATTTCCGCTATCGTGGACCTTTAAATGTGTCGGCAGGCAAAGAGTTACACTTGTAGGGGCTGGCCGCCAAATTGGAAACGCCGTTCCTCCACCGCTTGCTAAAGCGATTGGTCTTGCTATTCGTCAGCAGTTGCCTGAGAACTGAATTTGAGTATTTCCTTAAAGGCTGCGTTTGCTTCACCGAAAGAATTCACTATGAATACTTCGTCAACAGCTGCTTGAGGTAATGTTTGTACAGTCGTTATAGAATGCGTTGCAACCGTTTTTAATCCTCGTTTGTCAGCAACTGATGCATCAGAAGTAATTGCATAGTATTTTATCCCTGGCGGATCAATAATCCACATTCGAGTCTGCAAATGAGCATAGAGTGCTTTCATGAGACTGCCCTCATGTGAAAGTTGAAGACGTCTGTCCGGGCGTAGTGAATTCTTGACTGACGCATAGCCCTTTATAGCATTAAACTCGCACTTGCCGACGAATGATTTGTAGAGATTATCGAGCATTTCCAGCGCATTTTCATTGATATTTGTAAGAGTGTCTTTAAATGAGAGCTTCTGGTTAAGAATTCGGCGGTCAATAATGGCAAAGTCCGGATTGGATGTAATTAACTCAACCTCTCCTTTTGTACTTAGTTTTTTGCGGAGATCTTGCAGGAGGTCTTCCAGTGCCTTTTCGTAGAGACTTCCAACATCAAATTGCGCGACATTTGGCAGTCGGACGGCAAGCAGAGAATTCTCTGAGTCGCACGCCACGTTCCAAGCAGCAAGAGCTAGGAGCCATTCATACCAGTCGCCGTGGCAATTATTCAATGCTCCAGAACTTACAACTGGTTCCATTTTGCGTATTGACGAATCAAATATTTCGATAATTTCGGAGAACGATCTGTTGGGTGGCGGGATCTGCCCCTCAAGAAAGAAACAAAAAGCCTTCAACTTATCGATCTGAGGCCTTGGTTTTCCGCTCGTGGATACATAGGAAATGAAGTTCATTCAGTGTTGCCAATCCTTGCCGAAATTGCGTCTTTGACCTTCTGGGCACACAGCTGAGGATGTCTCATTATTTCCTTCTCCCAAAATCGAAGAACCGTCCAACCATCACGCCTTAACTTCCGATTCACAATCCTGTCTCTCTGAATATTGCCTTCCAGTTTTTTGATCCAGAAATCTCTGTTGTTTGCTGGGGTCTCTCCCTTTCGATACTTCTTCCCATGCCAAAATTCGCTGTCACAAAAGACCGCAACTCTCACACTTCGAACAACAATATCAGGCTTGCCAAATATCCATGATGGATTTTTCCAATATTGAATTCCGGTCCGCCAGAGTTCCCTTCTGAGAATTAGTTCCGAAGTTGTGCCGGACGACTTTATCCTAGCCATATTCTGAGAGCGAGTCATCGGAGCTGAGTGTCTTTCGGGATTCATCATATCAGCTTCAGAAAGTAACTTCGTGCAGCGATGTGTACAAGGCCATTTTTCGATGAGCTGAGCCTGATGGTTGGTCAGTATGGCTAATCAAATTATTTGTATCCGCGACAAAATTCCTTCTTAAGCACATCAAATATCGGATTGTCGATGCGCTTACGCTCAGGTGTTTCGTCGCGTTCGACAGCTTCCCAGTTGAAGTTGGCACCTCTGCGTAGAACCTGCCAATACTCGAACATGTCCGCTGCCTGGGCGAATGCAGCCGTTAAATCTGCAAACAGACATATTCGAAACAAAAATCCTACCGATTCTCTCCATGAAATCCGCAATCCACGAATCTGACAAATATTGGCAGCGGTGTTAAGTGGTTATCTCATAATATTTTATGCAACGAGACTCTCGATCTATGGTTTCAACTCTCGCTCACAATATTCGCAATTAAATTCCATTGACCCACACCCGAAATAAGTATTTATATACGACAAGATTGTACTTGTTTTTTTCCACGGAGGATCCCAGTGGCTGATAATCTTACTCATAAAATTTTGAAAGAACACCTTGTCGACGGCGAACTCAAACCGGGCACCGAAATCGGTATTCGCATCGATCAGACCTTGACCCAAGACGCAACCGGCACAATGGCCTATCTGCAGTTCGAGGCGATGGGACTGGACCGCGTCAAGACGCAGATTTCGGTCTCCTATGTCGATCACAATATGCTGCAGGCCGGATTTGAAAACGCCGACGACCATCGCTATCTGCAGTCGGTTGCTGCAAACTACGGAATCTACTTTTCGAAACCGGGCAACGGTATTTGCCATCAGGTTCATCTCGAAAGATTCGGCAAGCCGGGACTGACCTTGCTCGGTTCCGATTCGCATACTCCGACTAACGGTGCGCTGGGCATGATTGCCATGGGCGCCGGCGGTTTGGATGTTGCGGTTGCCATGGGCGGCGGCGCGTTTTATCTGCCCTGCCCGAAAGTTGTCGGAGTTCATTTGACTGGAAAGCTTCAGCCGTGGGTGTCGGGCAAAGATGTCATTCTTGAAGTGTTGCGCATACTCACCGTCAAGGGCGGCGTCGGCAACGTGATTGAATATTACGGCGAGGGTGTCAAGTCGCTAACTTTGACCCAGCGTTCGACGATCACGAACATGGGCGCTGAACTCGGAGCTACTTGTTCGATTTTCCCGTCTGACGAAAACACGAAAGAGTACCTCGCCGCTCAAGGACGCGAGAAAGATTGGAAACCGCTGTCGGCCGATCCGGGCGCGACTTACGACAAGGTCGTTGAGATCGACCTGAACAAACTTGAGCCCTTGATTGCCCAGCCGCATTCGCCGGACAACGTTGTTCCGGTGCGCCAGGTTGCCGGCACCAAGGTGCAGCAGGTTTGTATCGGTTCTTGCACGAATTCGTCGCTATACGATTTGGAGATTTCTGCCGCGATTCTCGACGGCAAGCAGGTGTTTCCCGACCTTGATCTGACGGTCACGCCGGGGTCCAAGCAGGTTTACACAATGGTGGCGACCTCGGGCGCGCTTGCCAAAGTTATCCAGTCGGGCGCGCGCATTCTTGAGTCAGCCTGCGGACCGTGTATCGGCATGGGCCAGGCGCCGGCTTCAGGGGCCAAGTCGGTGCGCTCGTTTAACCGCAATTTCGAGGGTCGCTCGGGCACCAAAGATTCTTTCGTTTATTTGGCCTCGCCGGAGACCTGCGCAGCGACGGCGCTCAAGGGCGTTATCACCGATCCGCGCGATCTGGGACCACAGCCGAAGTTGAATCTGCCGCCGAAGTTCTATATCGACGACCGCGGCGTGCTGGCGCCTTCGAAGAACGGCGACCGCCCGGAAATTCTGCGCGGACCGAATATCAAGCCGTTGCCGCTGCGTTCGGCGATCACCGACAAGATCGGCGGCAAGGCGCTGCTCAAGCTTGGCGACAACATCACGACCGACCATATCATGCCGGCAGGCGCCAAGGTGCTGCCGCTGCGTTCGAATATTCCGGCGATCGCGGAATTTGTGTTCTTCCAGGTCGACAAGGATTTTGCCAAGCGCGCCAAAGAGGCACACACGTTTACGATCATCGGCGGCGAAAACTACGGACAGGGTTCATCGCGCGAACATGCGGCGCTGGCGCCGATGTATCTGGGCATGCAGTTTATCATCGCCAAGAGTTTTGCGCGCATTCACAAAACCAATTTGGTCAACTTCGGGATTCTGCCGATGACATTTGTCAATCCGGCGGATTACGATAAGATCAAGCAGGAAGATGTTCTTGAGATCACGGATGTCCGCAAGGGTCTCAAGGCGAGCAACCGCTTGTCGGTGAAGAATGCGACGCAGGGTTATACTTTCGAAGCGCAATTTGATTTGTCACCGCGTCAGGTGGATATTCTTCTGGCGGGCGGGCAGTTGAATTACACGAAGGCGGGGAAGTAACTTTTCGGATTTTGAATTGATTAGTCAAACGCGCCGGGTGACAACATCCGGCGCGTTTTTTATGCTTATTCCCGCGTCTCCGCCGCTACATCCGGTAACTGCTTGTCCGCTAACTTGGGCAATGGCACGATCATCGGGACTTTGCTGCGATAGGACTGATAGCGTTCGCCGTGATAAGTTACCAAGTCCCGCTCTTCAAATTGGATTGCCACAAGCATGTATGCCGTTGTCATGATCGCGAAAAGCAGACGCCCCTGGCTCATTGTCGGCGCGGCCCAGAACGCCACGACAAAGCCCAACATAATCGGATGCCGGATGACGCGATAGAGCGCGGTGACTTTGAAAGGCAGATGCGTGTAGGGTTTGCCCTGAAGATTCAACCACACCTGACGCAGTCCGAAGAGATCAAAGTGGTTGATGATGAATGTCGCTACTAACACAATCGCCCACCCAGCCCAGAAGAGCATCTGCAGAATCGTCGTTACGATTTCGTTTTGAATCTGCCAAACAGTCTCCGGCAGCGGACGCCACTGCCAGTAAATGAGCAACAGCAGTAAGCTGGCAAGCAGCACATATGTACTGCGCTCGGCAGCCGCCGGGACAACCTTTGTCCAGGCGCGCTTAAACCACGGCCGTGCCATGATGCTGTGCTGAACTGCAAACAGCCCGAGCAAAACGGCGTTGATGAGAATTGCCGTCAGCGGTGCAATCGGCTCGCCGGAGTCAATTGTTTTCGGCACGACTATACCGCCGACAAAGCCGATGGCGTAAAGGAACGCAAAGAAAAATACCAGGTAGGCAATAACGCCGTACACAAATGTGGTTACTCGACCCAACATAGGGGTTCTCCTTTCCGCGCCCCGGCGGGCAAACGGGATTGACCTTGGGATTAAAAAAGGTAACTACGCGTAGTCACTAAGATTGACCCATAATATCTGTTATACGATTATACGATGTTGGTCAAGAGAAATTCGGGCGAAAAGATAGCCCTTGCGGAGCTTTGTGGGATAAGCAAAAAAGCAGGCCCTTGCTGGACCTGCCTTGTGGGTATCGGCCAAGCGACGAAATGATGTGAGTTTACATTGCATCGTCCGCCGAGGGTCCGTACATGGCCGGGTGCGGAATATCGTTCAGCCGCAAATATACGCCGAGTTGGGCGCGGTGGTGAATCATGTGACTGATGATAAATCCGCGCAAAACACCGGCCCTCGGCTGAGTGAAAATCTTCTGACCATTCGCCATTAAAGTCCATGGCCGCATAAACGCGGCATCGCTGGTCTTCTCGATGACAGCGCGCGCTTTGGCGACATTCTCATCAAAGGCTTTGAGTATTTCAGCGCGTGTTTTCGGCGTCTCCGTTTTGATCGGGATGCCATTTGGCGCCAGATCAAGCGAGTCCAATTCCAATGTTGGAGCGGTCAAGCCGGGGATTGTCGCGAGGTGACCGGCAAGCTGACTCATCGTGTATGACTTGGCGTGTGGTTTCCATTCGGCTTTCGCGTCATCGACTCGCTCCAAAGTCTTGCGGGTGGTGGCCATTTCTTGATCGAATTCGGGTAAAATTGCTGAACTTAATGACATGTGTTTCTCCAAGTAGTTGAGGTTAATTTCTCGAATCTGTTATACTAAAGACAATGCTATTTGTTGCGGTTGTCAATCACATCGCGTGGAGAAATTATTGGTCGGCTATGTCATTTTCACTCGGCGACTGGGAGTTTTAGTTGACTGTGACCGCCATAACCGACTAATATCCGAACGATTCACTTCACTTGGATGAACTTACTTCTGCCCGGGATAACAATGACGAACGCAGGAAAGTGCGAATTTTCATTCGATCATTACAGCTTCATCATTTCGCAGCTTGAGAGCAACGGGCACGAGTTTGTCCATTTCGGCGATGTGCCAAAGTCTGACCGCTTCATCTATCTGCGCCATGATGTTGATCGCTCACTTGAAAAAGCTGCTGCGATGGCTGCGCTTGAACAGGGACTCGGCGTCACAGCGACGTACTTTGTACGCTTGCACAGCCGCTATTACAATTGTTATTCGTTTCCGGGGCTGATTGCGCTGCGCAATATCATGAAGGCGGGCCACGAGATCGGGCTGCATACGGAATTCTACGATGTCGCCAAAGTACACGGTGACGACGGTTCGGCGGTCTTTGCCCGCGAAAAACGGATACTTGAAGAAATAATCGAGCGGCCGGTGCGCGTGTTTTCGCCGCATCGAACGACCGGCTCGACCAACACTGGCGAGATCGTCGAACAGTTGCAGACTTTGCGCACCGCAAACCAAATGCTGTGCACATTTGACAAGCGATTTCAGGATGACGTGAAGTACATTTCCGACTCGAGCGGAATCTGGCGCGAAGGCTGCCCGTGCGGATACCTTGACCGCTATCCGCGACTTCAATTGTTGGTGCACCCGATTTGGTGGTACCGCGATCATATTGAACTGGAAGATCCGATCCTGTGATGGGAGTAATGTATGTTAGATTGGAAACAACTCAATAATCACCTGAAGCGACTGCTTGACCTGGAAGGTCGTAAGGATGTCACGATCAGACGGCTCGCTTCGTCGAAACGCCCTGTCGACGGCGCGCTGATATTTGCGTCTGACCCCGATTCGGCCATTCTCGCCGGCCTCGAGAATGTTGCCGATTGCGTGGTGATTCTTCCGGTGAGACTGCGCGAGCGGTCGCATTCGATTGCCCGAAATAATTCAGTAATCATTGCTGATGACCCGCGGTACCGTTTCGCGGAAATTCTGAACGCGGTTGCGATGCCGCAGGATTTGCGCGGTCGACTATTTTACGATGACAAGAGACACATTTACCTGGGAACTGATGTCAAGATTGATCCGTCCGCATATGTCGAACCCGGTGCGTCGATTTCGACGTGTTCGAAGCTGGAGGCCGGCGCTTACGTAATGACCGGCGCGCGTATCGGGCCAAACGTAACGATTGGCATGAACAGTGTGATCAAGGAAAACTGCGTCGTCGGGGGATGGGGTTACGGCTATGCTCTATCGCATGGAAAACCGCCGCTGCGTTTGCCGCATCTTGGCGGTGTAAAAATCGGCGATGACTGCGAGGTTGGGTCGTTCACGACAGTTTGCTCCGGAACCATCGAACCGACAATAATCCGCGACCATGCCAAAATCGACGACCATGTTCACATCGCGCATAATTGCGACATCGGCGAAGGCGCGATGGTGGTTGCTTGCGCAGAAGTCAGCGGCAGCGTCAAGGTGGGCCGGCACAGTTGGCTCGGACCAAATTGTTCGATCATTGATCGCATCACGATCGGCGAAGATTGCGTCGTCGGCATGGGCGCCGTTGTACTCAAATCCATGCCGGATGGAAGCGTTGTTGCGGGCAACCCGGCGAAACTGACCACCGATTTGAAGCGGCAATCGGAGCTGTTAAAGCGGGTTGAAGCTTATCTCGAAGTTCACACCGAATAGGCAACCGTCGGAATTATCCTCAATCTCGTAAAGATTATCGCGATTCCGGTTAATAGAGCAGTAGGGGACTCGGTTAGAGGAGAGTGAAAAATGAGCGACAAAGTTGATCAAGCCTTTGCCAACATGGCGAAGAATCTCGAAGAAAGGACCGGCAAATCGCTGGCAGAATGGGTGAAAATCGCCAGAGGAATGGGCGAGCTCAAGCACAGTCAAATCGTGAATAATCTGAAGGACAAGCACGGAATCGGCCACGGCTATGCGAATCTAATAGCGCATTCCGCTGCCGGATCGGTCGGAGAAAAAGCTCCGGCTTCGGATGATCTGGTGGCGGCGCAGTATGCCGGCGAAAAGGCGGCGCTGCGCCCGATCTATAACAGCTTGATCAAGTTAATTTCTGCCTTTGGAAAAGACGTTGAAATGTCCCCCAAAAAAGCCTATGTCTCGGTGCGCAGGTCAAAACAGTTCGCGATTATTCAACCGACAACAAAGACGCGGATTGATGTCGGAATCAACCTCAAGGGTGTCGAACCGGCCGGCCGGCTCGAAGCTTCCGGGTCATTCAACAGCATGGTCAGCCATCGGGTGCGGGTGGAGTCAGCCGCCGATGTAAACAAAGAGCTGCTTGCCTGGCTCAAGCAAGCCTACGACGCCGCTTGATCGGATAGCGAAAGCACAAAAGCGGGGGCAAAAAGGCGGAAGGAACTTACTGACGCCGTAAAGACCGGAAAAACCGATTGACCTTAACTTTCTGCGGTGTAATATGACGGGTGAGTATTTCTACTCGGAAAGTTGAGTTTTGAATTCCATGAGTCAGATAAAACGTACGCCCTTCACGGAATGCAATGAAAAGGCCGGCGGCAAGATGGTTGAATTCGCCGGTTATCTCATGCCGATCCAATACCGATCGATTAATCAGGAGCATCTCAAAGTCCGCCAGAGTGTTGGCGCATTCGACCTATCGCACATGGGCGAGTTTTTCGTCCGGGGCGCAGGTGCACTCGAGTTTATTCAAAGCGTGACAACCAACGACGCATCGGCGCTAAAGATGAACCAGGTGCAGTACTCGGCGATGTGCTATCCGCATGGTGGTATCGTCGATGACTTGCTGGTGTACCGGTTGCCGGATGAGTACATGCTTGTCGTAAATGCAGCCAATTTGGACAAAGATTTCGCCTGGCTGATGGAACACAAACCCAAGAATGTCGAAATGGTGAATCGCTCGGATGAACTGGGCCTTTTGGCAATTCAGGGACCAAAGGCCGAGCAAGTAATTCGCAAGATTACGAAGTTTGATTGGGATAAGATCGGCTATTACGAATCCGGCCGGGCAGTATTTTGCGGCAAGGACACGTTGTTCAGCCGTACCGGATACACAGGCGAAGACGGCTTTGAAATCTACTGCGACCCTTCGATAGCGGTGCAGCTCTGGGAACAGACTCTTGAGGCGGGCAAGGAGTTTGATATCGAGCCAATCGGTCTGGGCGCGCGCGACAGCTTGCGACTTGAAATGCGTTACATGTTGTACGGCAATGATATAGACCAGACGACCAATCCGATCGAGGCAGGTCTGGGTTGGATTTGTAAGCCTGAGAAGGGCGAGTTTATCGGTAGAGACGCCGTCATAAAAATGAAGGAAGGAAAACCACCGCGCCGGATGCAATCTCTCGTACTAAAAGAGAAAGCCATCCCGCGTCACGGTTATTCAATTTTTGTCGGTGACAAGAATGTGGGGACGGTTACTTCAGGATGTTTTAGCCCATCGCTCGAGCAAGGAATTGCGCTGGGATATGTATCGCGCGAATTCGGGAAAGTTGGCGAGACCGTCGATATTGAGGTTCGCGGCAAGCGCGTTCCAGCCGAGGTGATCAAGGGCGCGTTTTACAGGGACGGAAGCCACAAATAAGCAGATGGTCGTAAAGCTCTATTTCAGCCCGGTGCCAGTGACCGACGCGAAGATTCGCGGCCGCGTTGCAGTGGTAATTGACGTATTGCGCGCATCGACGTCGATTTGCACGGCAGTTCGCAACGGTTGCCGGGAAATTGTTCCCGTGGGATCGACCGGAGATGCTGCGGCGATGCGGGCAAATCTCGACAAAGGGAAAGTTTTGCTGTGCGGTGAGCGCGAAGGTCTCAAAGTCGAAGGCTTTGATCTCGGGAATTCTCCTTCGGAGTACACTGAAGAGGTTGTAAAGGACAAAGTGCTGATTTTCGCTTCGACTAACGGATCGCGCGCTATTCTGAAATGCTCGGCTGCTTTTCAGACTTTAGTCTGTGGATTTGTGAACCTATCGATGATATCCGAAACGATTTTGAATGCACAAAAGGACGTGGCAGTCGTCTGTGCCGGTAGACAAGGGAACTTCTCGCTTGAAGACACTTTTTGCGGCGGCGCCTTGATCGAAAAACTTGTCAGCTCGGGTCAGGTTACAGTCGACAATGATGCGGCGGAGGTAGCACATATGCTGTATAAGAATCGTGATGATTCTATTGAAGCGGTCATCAGCCGAGCCGATCATGCGCGCTATCTGAAGGATCTCGGTTTTGGTGCGGACATCCTCACAGCGGCCGCCGTCGACACTGTTGCAGTGGCCCCGGTTTTGGCTGGGAACAAAGTGGTGGATCTGCAAAAGCAGAAAGTCGAAGGAACCGTTTGAGATTTGTAATTACTATTCTTGCTTTGTTTAGTTCGCTCGTTTCATCAAATCTGGTAGCAGCCACAAAGGCTTTCAATTTTACCTGTCAGTTCATGGAAAAGTTGGGCGATGAACACTGGCAAGTGGTGGACAGCCGGCAATATGCAGCGCCGTTGGATTCAACTTTTTATTTCAGTATGGGAAACTTCAGCTATCGCCTCACGGCAGTCCAACTTCAAGACACCATCGTGCAGATCGAGTCGCAGGTCAATTGCCAGGCGTCGCCGATCCGAAACTACTTTGATCAAGACGTTCTTTTCAAAGGCGCTGCGGTCTTCTACGATTCGGCGTTAGTACGCGGGAATTCGATATATCGAATCAAACTCGTGTTCGACTCGATCGGCGTCGGAAGGAACAATTGCGAGTATTCATTCGGTGACAGCAGTTTCATTTCCGATCCTTCCGGCGACTTCGATTTTTATTTCGTCAGAAATTCGCTCGGAGATTATCACTGGAACTCCATCCGGGACGCATATGAAAATGACTACGACGGTCTGCTCGCACGCTTCCAGCTTGCCGATCGCACGAAAACCAATTTTTTCATTTGTCCCTGCCCGCCGAGCAACATCGGCTGGGACCAGCGTTGGCAAAATGGCTACGATTTTTCCCGGCACAATGTTTTTGCGCAATACGATCATGGAGCAAACCATCTCGAACCGGAAGTCGTGTACATGCTTCGGCTGATGCGCGTCTACGGCTATTCACCCGCATTCATGCTTGAGGGAGCCGCTTCGAGCCTGGAGTATTGCGAGGTGTGGGCGTGCGAGGCATACCGAAACAAGACCCTGCCGGACATTACTACGCTGGGCGAGAGCGGAAAATTTCGGGCGATTGATCGCGATGTCTCGGCCCATGCCGCAGGTTCTTTCATCAATTATATGTTCAATACTCGCGGCCGAAGCAAGCTGCTCGAGTGGTACCAGTCGGCAACAGATTTGACATTGCCGGAGACATTTGCCAAGGTCTATGATCGGCCAATGAGCGAAGCAGCAGGAGAGTGGCAGCAGTATCTCGATACGCTGAACTTAACCGCCGCGAACTTGCGTTATTATTCTTCGCGCGCCCAGAGCTTTTTGCATTATCCGGAAATGATGATTTATGCGCAAAAGGCGCTCGATCATACTCCGGACACAATCTGGGCGGCACAGACACTGTCCAGTCTTCACTACACGTATGGCGACTACGAGCAAGCTGCCAATTCGCTGCAGCCAATGTTGCGTGATTCCAGCGCCGCTTATCAGGCGCGAGTCTTCTATGCCAATATGCTTCTGGCAATGGGAAAGGTTGACAGCGCCGAG
Source organism: uncultured bacterium (assembly GCA_963707485.1). Classification (GTDB taxonomy): domain Bacteria; phylum Zixibacteria; class MSB-5A5; order CAIYYT01; family CAIYYT01; genus JADJGC01. Next base: position 35,507 of record CAVPQS010000054.1, on the reverse strand, counting down.
GCAGTGTACGACCAATCCCAACGCGCCGACAGCACATTGCACTTGATTTACTTCAAGCTGGGTTCGATTGCCGGCAGCCGCGGCAAGCATGCCGAGGCGCTTGAATTCTATCGCAAGGCGCGCGACGTAAACAAGAATCCGGCATTTGGTGTCGACTATGACATTGCTTTGGGCGACGCATTCACTGCGCTGAAGCAAATCGATTCGGCGACCGCGTGTTATCAACAGGCGATCAATAACGCGAAACTTCTGGTCGGCTCGTTCTCCGATAATTCGCTGCATCACCTCCGCGTTGGAAAAGCTGCCGTGCGGCTCAAGGCGCCGACCTTGGCGGCCCAGGAGCTTGACCTCGCGCTGTTCTTGGAAGAGCGCATGTTCTACGTGGGGCAGATTTTGTTGGCCAAAGGCGAATTGCTTGACCTGACCAAGGACCGTAAGGCGGCGATCGCGCAGTATAAACAAGTGATCGAGTTGCCTTCAGGCTATCTGGAGAAACAAATGGCGCGAAAGCGCCTCAAGGTTCCGTACAAGAACTAATGATCGCATCGCGCGTATACCACGTAAGGGCTTCGAAATAAAGGCATAAATGAACTTCATAAATCCGTTCCTGCTTCTCTTTGCCGCCGCGGCATCGATCCCGCTGCTCCTGCATCTGTTCAACAAGCAACGAGTCAAAGTCATCGAGTTTTCGACGGTCAAATACTTGATGAGTCTGCAAAAGACGCGGATGCGCCAGATCAAAATTCGCCAGATATTGCTTTTGATCCTCCGCACGCTGGCGCTGCTCGCGATTGCATTCGCTTTTGCGCGGCCAACGACTGAGGGCGGTTATCTACCGGCGCTCGGCGGCAAGACGACTACCACAGCAGTGATACTCCTCGACATTTCCGGCTCAACCGGCGCCGAGACAAATTCCGGCAGCCTTTTCGAGCGCGGTATTGAGAAGGCCAAAGCCATTCTTGGTAATTTTACCGAGAAAGAGAAAGTCGTCGTCGTCGGGTTTGCGTCGACAATCCTTTACGACTCCGGCGAGCCGAGCTCAGATTTTGACCGGCTGAATGATGTCATCAAGAACATCGCGCCGGCGAGCGCTGAAGCCAATCCGTCGACGGCATTCGCTCGCGCATTTGAGTTGCTCAAAAATGCGACCGACCCGAATTTGGAAATTTACCTGATCAGCGATTTCCAAGGTGATGTCTGGCGCAATTTTGAATTCGATCTCTTCCGAGCCGAACGAATGGATGTCAAACTTTTCGTTACCTCTACGGCAAGCGACGATATCGACAATGTCAGTGCGGAAAGCGTCAGTTTCCCCAATCAGATTATCACAACCGGCCGGGCGTTCACGCTTCAGGGCGAAATCCACAATCAGAAGTCATCCGCCCCAGCAGAGGTCCTGGTATCGCTGGAGGTCAACGATCGCAAGGTCGCGCAGACCGATCTCTCGATACCGCCGTCAGGCGCCGGGAAGGTTTCCTTCAACTACACGCCGGCTGACGCGGGTTTTTTGTACGGCAATATCGCCATCGACGATGACGACCTGCTGGCGGACAACCACTCATACTTCGCCATGCGCATACCATCGGGCGGCAAGATCGCTTTGATATCCGACGATGACGCGGAAGCTTTTTACGTCCGCAACGCTTTGGCGCCTTCCGAGAGCGAGTCGTTAGGAAAAGACATCACGTTGCTGGGCGCGCCACAAGCCAGCACAGTGAATCTGCGCGAGTATGACGCGGTGATCGTGAATGTCAAGGGCCGGCTTCCACAGGCACTGGTCTTTGCCTTGACCAATTTCATCAACTCCGGCGGAGCTGTTCTCTTCATGATGCGCCCCGACCTTGATTTTGCCGATTTTTCCGAGAAGATTTCGGCGCCGCTCTTCGGATTGCAGGCACTGGAGGCTCCGCCAATTGTCGGCAGCGCAAGCGGCAAGTATTTGCTTAACAATTTTGATTTTGCACACCCGCTGTTTTCGCCGTATCGGCTCTTCTCAGTGGACAAGCTGCCGCAGGCTGAGTTTGTCGGGCACTACAAAGTTAAGGAGTCGGCAAAGTCAACGATATTGGCGCGTTTTTCGGACAACTCAGCGGCGGTGCTTGAGGCCGCGATCGGAAAAGGCAAAGCGCTGCTCTTCACATTTAGTCTGAATGATTCGTATTCAGATATCGCATTCCGGCCGTTGATGGTGATCATGCTCAATCGCTCAGTCGAGTACCTGGTATCTGAGCCGCTGAACCAACGCGAGAATCTCGAAGCCGGCAGCGAAATCACGCGCGAACTTGGTCCACAGGATGCGCGCCAATTCGTTTTGGTGTCGCCGAGAGAAGACACGACCAATGTTTCGGCAGCAATCAGGGCCGGCGCAGTCGTCTTCGACTTGGGCAGGTTGCAGCAGACCGGCGTTTACCGCATTGTCGGTGACGGCCGGACTGTCGACGCATTTGCCGTCAATTTCCCGGGCAGCGAATCTGCGCCGGAATACGCCAACGCAGAAAGCGTCGGCGAGAAAATTAGCGGCGCTAAAGTAATCGTTCTCGACTATGAATCGAACCCGGCCGAATCAATCGCAGCTGCCCGGTTCGGCACCGAATTATGGAAGCTTTTCCTGCTATTGGGCTTTATCTTCCTCATGGTTGAAATGGCCGTCGCCTATAGCGCGCGCACCGGGGAGGTAAGCACTGGTTGATATATCTACAACTGGCAGGGATTCAGAAGAAGTATAACGACGATCATCTTCTAAGGGGCATCGATCTTCAAGTCGTTAAAGGCGAAAAGTATGGACTTGTCGGGCCGAATGGGACCGGCAAGACGACGATCATCAAGATCGCGCTCGGGCGTGTCTTGCCCGACTCGGGCACGATTATGCTTAACGGCCAAATCAAGGTCGGCTATGTTTCGCAGGAGGACGAGATCGAATCGGACTACCCGCTATTTCTGGCGATGCTTGAATCCTATACGGAATTGCTTGCGATCAAGAGTTCGATGGAGGAACTCGAAACAGTTATCGGGCACGGCGCCGAAGAGGACCTGGAAAAGTACGGCGAGTTGCAGCATGAGTGGGAAGTTCGCGGCGGTTACACACTCGACACAACGATCAAGAATACATTAGTCGGGTTGGGCTTCAGCGAGGACGACTTTCATCGGCCGATTTCAAGCTTTTCCGGCGGTGAACGGAATCGGGCGTCGCTGGCAAAAGTGTTGTTGCATTCACCCGATCTGCTGTTGCTCGACGAACCGACGAACCACTTGGACATCGAGTCGACGATTTGGCTAGAAAATTATTTGCAGGCGTTCGATGGCGCTTTGATCGTCGTATCACATGATCGCGTTTTTCTCGACCATGTTGTGAACAAGATCGTTGAACTGGAGCAGGGTAAGCTGGAGTTGTATCACGGCAATTTTACTGCCTATTGCGTTGAGCGCGCCGAAAGACGGCGGTTACAACTCAAAAAGTACCTTCATCAAAAAGAAGAAATTGCGCGCATCGAAGACTTTATCGTGCGCAACATCGCCGGTCAAAAGACCAGGCAGGCCCAATCGCGGCGCAAAGCGCTGGCAAAGGTAGAGCGGCTCACTGCACCAACGCATGACACTAAAAAAGCGGTGATCAAATTATCGGCCTCGCGCCGGGCGTATCTTTCGATTCTCAAGGTTGACGATTTGGCATTTGCCTATGGCGAGCGCGTGTTGTTTTCCGACGTTACATTCGAGATCGAACGGGGCGACCGAGTTGCTTTGATTGGTCGCAATGGCACCGGCAAGTCGACTTTGGTGAAAGCTATCATTGGCGATCTCGAAATTCAAGACGGCTCAATCGAGATGGGCAAGAACGTCGATATGGAATACTTTGACCAAGACCTGGCCATGCTGAGTCCGGACGAGACTGTGCTGGATACTGTTTGGAATTTGCGCCCGCAATGGGACGCGTTTCAACTGCGGAGCCATCTCGCGCGGTTTTTGTTCTTTGGTGAAGACGTTTTTAAGCAGGTGAAGATGCTGTCCGGTGGCGAGAAGAAGAAACTGGCGTTGGCATGGCTTTTGGCGCTTCCGGCGAATTTTCTGATTCTCGACGAACCGACGAACCATCTCGATATCGGCTCGCGCGAAGTCCTCGAAGAAGCTTTGCGCGAATTCGACGGGACGGTGTTGTTTGTCAGTCATGACCGCTTCTTTCTGGATTCGGTCGCCACGCGCGTATTGGAGTTGGAGAACGCCAAGGTCCGTGATTGGCGCGGCAAATATTCGGAACTAGTCGAACGCAAGAATTCGCGCTCGGACGGTGGTTATGCCGGCGAACGCTTGCAAAAGCGCGACAGTTACAAGGAAGAACGGCGCCTTAAGAACCTGTCCACCGCGCGTAAGCGGAGGATTAAGGAACTCGAGGATGCGATCGCGTTGCACGAATCGGAAATTAGCCGACTTAAAGCCGAACAGTTGGATGAGCGCCACGGCGCCGACTGGATGACGCTCGGCGAACTCGCCAGGGAACAACAGAGGGTGCAGGAATTGCTTGATAATGCCATGTGGGAATACTATCAACTAATCGATGAAGAAGAAGCTGCTAATCGTTAACGGCTCCCCGCGCGTGGGGAGTTCGACCGAGTTGCTGGCCGCCGAGTTTGAACGCGGGTTTCTATCGCTATTGCCTGATACTGAAGTTGTCAACGTGCGTCTGAATGATCTTGATATCATTCCGTGCCAGTCGTGCGGCGTTGATCCCAGGCCGCTGCTGTGTATCTACAAGGATGCTCTTTATCCGTATCTCGAACATCTGCGCGAAGCTGATTTCGTTTTGCTGGCTTCGCCGATTCACTTTGATACTGTGTCTTCGCAAATGAAGCTGTTTATCGACCGTTGCAATTGTTTCCGTCCGCCGAAATTCGAAAAGGGGCGAGCTGTGTTCGACAACAAAGGCATTCTCAACAGCAAGGGCGCGTACATACTCGTCGGCAGCGCCCGTGAGAAATTTGATGCGGCCGAGCGCACAATCGGGGGATTTTTTATCTGGTGCGGTATTGCGAAGATCGGCAAGCTCACGCATGCGCACGACGAGCAGCCATTGGGCGCGGTTCGTCGCGATAAAGAGCGAATTGAAGAAAGCAGAAATTTCGGAATTACCTGCGCAAACGCTATCGAGTAGAAATAATGGGATTAATACGAATGCCAATATTTGAACTCAAAAGCGCCAACGTCGCTCTCGCAGTCTGGTCGGACGATGAAGCGCATCTGGCGCTGGAATATATCACAGCGAACAGGGTGCATTTGGAGCCGTGGGAGCCGCTACACGACGAGAATTTCTATACGTTGGAAGCAACGCGCTCGAGAGTTCGTTCCGCGGCTGCGGCATTCAGCGCTGGAACCGCCTACAATTTCGCAATTCTGGATGACCAAACGGGAAAGATGATTGGGGTATGCGGCTTCTCGAACGTAGCTCGCGGGGTGTTCCAAGCCTGCCATCTTGGTTATTCAATATCTGAAACTTGTCAGGGCAGGGGATTGATGTTCGAAGCACTGGAGACTGCCGTCAAATATATGTTCGACGAGGTTGATCTCCACCGCGTTATGGCGAACCACATGCCATCCAATCAGAGCAGCGCCAAGCTGCTGAAGCGACTGGGATTCTAAGTCGAGGGTTTGGCCAAGTCGTATTTTAAGATTGCCGGTGTCCGGCTGGATCATATATTGAAATCGAAAGTCAGTGAAAACGATAGTTGAATTGTGATATGGAAGAACCTGGAAAGTTATATGTCTCTTTTCAAATTTCTTAGAAATGCTGCAATCGTCGTTTTGATTAGCGCGATGAGTTATTCAAATCTCTTCGCCGAAACGCGTCTGACAATTCAATCCTCTCGCCCCAAAGTCACAATCGGCGCCATGGTGATGCCGGCGGCAGTCGAATCCAGCACAGTATGGCTGGGCGACAGTCTGGCGCGGATCGACAAGGGAGACGGAACGGTTTACATCTACGACCAGCGCTCCAAGACGGCTTTCAAGCTGTTTCCCAAGTTTGAACTGTACCAGAAAACGATTTTCGCCGATTCCGAAGGGCAACCCGACAGTATTCCCGCCGACGAAATGTTGATGGCCGGACTATCGCAGCTCGTTGAGGATTCTACGGCGCACGTAGAAGCGATGCCCGACACGAGCACGATTCAGGGTTACTTGTGCCACAATTACATCGTGAATGAGACCAAGGTTTCGATGATAACTGTTTACAAGACCTCGGAAGTTTGGGCGACAACAGCAATTGACCTGGACTTTGAGCTATACCGGACAATCACGAACATTAGTGACCTGATTTCTGCCGGCAGTCTCGATGGAGTTGCCGATTTGCTGAAGGTCAACGGCGTAACTGTGCTGCGAATAGGCAAGATTACACCAGGTCCGGATCCCGATTCGCTTGGACCGGCGCTTACGATCGCGGGTGACGATCGGACTGAGTTGATAAGAGTCGAAGAGTTGCCGGCTCCTAAAGGAATTTTCGAGGTTCCCACGGGGTATGAGGAATCACCCCAATAGCCGATCAACAAAAGCCGCAATTCCGTCGATTCCGGTGTGACGATGCGTCGGAATTGGGGTCGTTATTATCACCCCATTAAGTCCTCATATCCCAAATTTGACCCAAAAAATCGTTTTGATTTTTCGCAGAAAACGGGTATTTTACGTACTTATATTCGAATTGTTGCGTTGACTTCCAGAAAGGTAGGAGACATTGGATATTAAGGAAATTCTTCAGCAGGTTGAGACTTACGATAAGGTCGGAAAGTACATTACCGACCGTGATAAACCACTGAAGGAGTATTCAGGACTGACGGCGAACGAACTTGAGAAGATCTTCGATACGATGATCAAGTCGCGCCGTATTTTAATCGAAGAGAAACTGCTTACGCGTCGCGGCGAGAGTTTCTTCTTCCTCGGTTCATCCGGCAAAGAACTGTTGGACGCTTGTACCGGCTATTTGCTGCGCCAGGATGATCCGCTACTTTGCTACTATCGCAATATGACGATTGACCTTACGCGCGGCATCGATATTCGGCAAAAGATGCTGGAGTGCATCGGTGACCCGCGTTCGTCTTCGACCGGCGGCATGATTCAGCATCACCACGCCGCTCATGCCAAAGAGTCGATCATAGCCCAAGGCTCCTCGACTGGAGCGCATGCGCTTGAGTCGGCAGGTATTGGCGATGCCATTAAGAATCCGACCCCGATTTCGCAACAGTCGCGGTATCCCGGCGGTCGCTGGCCGAAAGATGCCATTGTTTACACTACGATTGGCGAAGGTGCAACCTCCGAATCCGAGTTTGCCCGCGCGGTGTTCTACTCGGTTTTCGACAAGACGCGGAATATCTTCTCAATCTACAACTGCGGTTGGGCTATTTCGGTGTCGGTGGAAGAGCAGTTCCCAGATGGCGACCCGACCTCGCCGTTCGAAGGTTACCAGCGTTTTGGTCTGAAGATCGACCATTATGACGGCACAGAGATCAAAGAAGTTCTCAAGCATCTCAAGGAAAATATCGAATATGCGCGTTCCGGCAAGGGTCCGGTTCTGTGCAATATCAAGGTTGTGCGTGAAGAGAGTCATTCCGGTTCGGATGATCAGTCATTCTACATGGCGCTCGCCGAACAGAAATGGCACTACACCAACGACCCAATTTTGAAAGCCGCCAAGACTTTGATCGAAGACGGTGTACTCAAAGCCGACGCCATTAAGAAGATGTATGAGCGATACGACGAGGAAGTCTCCCGTATTTCCAAAGAAGTCGTATCCGACCGGCAGCTTAAGACGCGCGAATTTGTCGCAAGTCTCGTCACCGACTACTCGTTCGAAAAAGCTCAGAAGCGCTGGAAATCGATCCTCGATGGTTATAAGGGCGATCGCAAGAAAGAGTACAAGAAATACTTCGAAATGGGAGCACGTCCCTCGGCGGACTTGCCTGAAGACCAGGGTCCGATGACGTTTCGACGCGCCATGAACTATGCGCTGTTCGACTCGTTCATGTTGACGACCGACACGATTCTTTTCGGCGAGGACGTTGCCGACTTCTCCGGCAAAATGAAATTCAACACTGAAGAGCAGAAGATTCTCAAGGGCAAGGGCGGCGTGTTCCTGGTTACCCAGGGACTGCAGCGAGCGTTTGGCCTTCATCGCGTGTTCAATACGCCTTTGGATGAGGCCGGCATTTTGGGACGCGCTTCGGGCCATGCCTTCCAGGGTCGCAAGGTATTGCCGGAAATTCAATTTATCGACTATTTGTCACCGGGCTATCAGCACCTGAAAGACCGTATCTGCACTCTGCATCAGAGATCAAAGAAGCAAGAACATGCCGATATGGTGATACGTTGCTCTTATGGCGGCTACAAGCAGGGCGCCGGTTCATTCTGGCATTCCGAAGCCAATTTGGGCACGTTCCTAAATATTCCCGGGTTGCACGTAGTCTGTCCGTCGAACGCTGAAGACGCTGTCGGGTTGTTCCGTACGGCAATCGGTTGCACGGATCCGGTGCTGTTCTGCGAGGCGGTTGCGCTTTACAATCGCCGCGATTGGGACGGCGTACCGCTCGAGAAGCCGTACCCGGCGCTTGACTACATGATCCCGTTCGGACAGGCGAAGGTCTACAATCCGGATAACAGCGATATCGCGATTATCTCATACGGTATCACTTTGCCGATGTGCCGCAAGGCCGCGGAACTGCTCGCTGAAAAGGGCATCAATGCCCGCGTCATTGATTTGCGCACGCTGCGCCCGATGGATGAAACGACTATCCGCCAAGCTGCTACCGAGTGCGGCCGCGTGCTGATTGTCTCGGAAGATCGCTTTCCGGGCGGCACCGGTCCGACAATCTCGGCGGTGATTTCCAGTTCGGAAGCTTTCGGCTATCTCGACGCCCCGATTGGATTGATAACGCCGATTGATGCGCGCGTGGCGTACGGTCCCGATGGCGACCGCGCCTGCCTGCCGCAGCTTGACCAGATTGTCGCCGAGACCGAACGGTTGATGGCGTACTAATTTCTGCCTGATACTGAGTTTCTTCGAAGGGCACGCAATGCGTGCCCTTTTTCATTGGTCGCAATAATCTCCAGCCAGTGCATAAAGCGACTGCACAAATCCACATTGTCCGAAAATGGTAAAAATTATCCAATTTTCATTTGACAATGATGGTTGCCGGAGATTATTTTTTAGCTTAACTTTGAGTACGCAATTTTTGGGGTGCTTTGAATTTCAACAAAGCGGAGCATCTCCATTCTTGGACGGGGCGTAACTCAGCAGACAACAATTAATCAAGTTCGTAGTGTCCAATCTTCTCGATCGGGCACAGGAAGGAATGACTCTTTCATGGCAGATTTCACCGTGGAAATTTTTGATCGTTTGCAGGACGAAGCAGATTTTTTTGACCGTGAAGCTGAAAAGGCATTGGCTGGTCGCCGTAGTCTGCGTTTTACCAACACACACAACTATGAACAGTACTTTTCTCATCAGCGCTGTTACTCCGCAGTAAGGGAGTTCTTCGGCAAAATCGAAGGGAAGTCGATTCTCGATTTCGCCTGCGGAACGGGCTGGACTTCCATTTACTTCGCCCGGTCCGGGGCTAAATGTTATGGCATTGACATTTCTGCGAAGTCGATTGAAGTCGCCAACAAGACCGCCGACCTGAACGGACTGCAAGGCAAGTGCGAATTTTGCGTAGCCGCCGGCGAGAGTCTGCCTTACCGGGACAATACCTTTGATTTCATCTTCGGCAACGCTGCGCTCCATCATGTGGATCTGGAAATGGCGCCGGAAGAAATCGCGCGCGTACTTAAACCCGGCGGAAAAGCCGCGTTTATAGACGACCTTAGATATCATCCCGTATTGTGGGCTTATCGACATCTGACCCGGCGCAAACATACGCTCTTCGAGGAGCCTTTGGTTCTCTCGGACCTGCGCTGGTTTAGACCGTTCTTCTCCGAAGTCGATGCAATTCCGCTCGACATATTCAACTTGATGCCAAAGCGAAAGAAGTTTGCTGCTGCGATGTCACGGCTGGATGACTCGCTATTGACCGCAATGCCGGCGCTGAAAAATGTTTGCCGATATGTAGTGATTAAGGTAGTGAAGTGAGATTCAAAAGGCAGTTCAACTTGGAACTGCCTGTGAGCAAGTTTAGAGTCCGAGAAACAGAATCTCGGTTTCGAAATACGAAGTGTTTTCGAACAGCGCCGCCGTGCCGACTGCCTCGGACGTATACAGGTGCAGGTCGTTGACGCGAATTGTCCACCACAGGTTGCGATAGAAACGCGTCATCGTGCCAAAACGCAAACTGGCGTAAATTGAGCGGTCATCCATCGCAGTGGAAGCTCCGGCGTCGTCGCCTTTGCCGATGTAGCGAATTGTAACGCCCGCCATTCCGTTGAAGATGCGCGTCAGCTTGGCGCTGAAGTCGGCTGTCAACGCCGTCGAGAAAATGTTGTCGGAATTGATCAATGACAAGTCAACCGGCACGAAGTCGGTGTCTTTGCGTGTAAGTCGGTTTGGGTAGCCGGAGAATTCCAGCGCCGAATAGACTGCGACATTTGTGCCAAGCAATTTGCTGCCGTCGAGATAGAATTCCCAATTCGGCACCATAGTTTCAAACGACTGCGCACGATAGGACGGTACCGCGAGGGAAGGATAGTCCCATCTGCCCGCACCCGCATACTGGTAGTCAAAGAGGTTGAAGTAAATAGAAGCACCGGCGCGAAGGTAGCTTCCCGATTGATACGTCTTCTTGACGATCAATCGCGGCGCGCCGCTGTAAACGAATTCTTTGACTTCGGAAGTGTCGCGATATCCTGATCCGGCCGGCGGATCAGGCGCGGCGAATTTAGTGTGCTGGTAGATGAATCGTCCGCCAAAAATGATATCAAGATTGTTGTCGGTTCGGTACATCAGGTCAACTTGACCCTCGAGATTCTCACCGACATTCGCCGGCAAAACGAATTGCGAATCCGCCGGAGCCGAGCCGCTTGGTTGCAAGGCGAATATGTACGAGCGCGGATAGTTGTTGAATGTCCCGGAGGCCGCCGCGGTCAGATGCGGCCGGAACTTCCACGCAAACGCAGTTTTGACATTAATTCGATTTGGCTCAGACTCCAAAAACGCCTGCTGGGTTCTCCGGTCCTTGTCTTCGCCGTAAGTCGCCCATAACGAACCGAACGTCTTCTTACCCAAGTGCGAGTAAATGTCGAGTTTGAAGTTATCAAACTTGTAGTCGACGCCGCGGTAAAACGAATAGCCATATCTTCCGGCGGGGCGACCAGTCAAACTGGGGATGTCGTTGTCGTTCGATCCGCGTCCATAAGAAACAGCAACGTGGAGCTTATCGAGGTCCGACAAATATGCCGGACTGCGTTTATTAATTTCAAACGCCCACGAGTTCGACATGCCGACAACGGACGGAAGTATCGAGAGGTTGATTTCCGGCCACGGTTTGGGCTTGCGCGGCGCTGCCTGCATCGAAGGCACGACAAGAGAAACCGTCAAGATTATCAGTAAGCCAAGCTTTGGAGATTTGCGCATAGTTTTCCTTTCTTACCGATACTGACGTATGACTTCCAGAACTTGTCTAAAATCCTCCGGCAAATCAATCTCGAAAGATGCCGATTTTCCAGTTTCCGGGTGAATAAACTCGATTCGCTTGGCGTGAAGCATTTGGCGCGGTGTCATTTTGAGCATTTTAGAGGCAACTGCCCGGTGCCGGGCCTCAATTCCGGTCAGACGGCCCTCGCGGCCGGTATATTCCGGATCACCGAAGACAGGATGATTTGATTCTTTGAGGTGGGTCCTGATCTGATGCGTCCGGCCCGTCTCAAGATGGATTTTAACCAGGCTCACGAAAGACAGTTCTTCCATAGTTTCGTAGTGAGTGACCGCTTCGCGCGTGTTCGGGCTACCGGAAGTCATTACCCGTCGATCCGCGCGCGAGCGTCCGATCGCTACGTCAATGCTACCGGCTGGTGGATTCATTGTGCCCCAGATCAGCGCCCAGTACTCGCGGGTGAGAGAACGATTCATGAGCTGGGCCGCCAGCTTGCGGTGGATCGTGTCGTTTTTTGCCACGACCATTAGCCCGCTGGTGTTCTTGTCAAGACGATGGACTAATCCGGGAAAGCCGCGCACATAGCCAGTGGAGAGCTGGGAAAAGTGATGCAGCAGGGCGTTTGCGAGTGTGCCGCTCTCGTGACCCGGAGCCGGGTGGGTGACCATTCCGGCCGGTTTATTGACTACGGCGAGAAAATCGTCTTCGAAGATGATTTCCAGGTCAATTTTTTCTGAAAGGAATTCAATCCTCTTTTCGTCTGGTTTGTCGATGATGATTTCCTCGCCGCCGGACACTAACTGCGAGACGCGCACCCATTTCTCGTTCATGGTGATTCGCTTTTCACCGAAGAGGCGTTTGAGGTGGCTTCGAGACAATCCTAAATCGGCTTGGGTAAGCGCAACATCAATGCGGAGCGGTTCAGGCAGGACTGGAATTTTGACTATGATTAAGGTCACATTTACGCTTTCGAGAATCGAGAATCAAGGCGAAAACTATCAGCACCATTCCAACTGTTACAGCGGAATCGGCGATATTAAATACCGGCCAGCGATTGAGCGCATAGCCCGGGAAATCGAAGAATAGAATCTTGGCCGGCCGCAGAGAAAAATCGGGAAAATCGACATCAATCCAGTCGACGACAGCGCCGAAGCGCAATCGATCCGTGAAATTGCCAAGTGCGCCGCCGAGTACTAACGCCAGCGCAAGATCCAGGACGCGGTTCTTGCCTGAATCCTTATAAAGTACTACGAAGACAATTATCATTACCACAACAGAAGCGAAGGCATAGAAGTACGTCGAGCCCAACTTAGTCGAGAATGCGCCGCCTTCGTTAAAGACAAGCGTGAACTGGACCAGGTCGCCAATGACGTTAGTTTTGGTTACCGGGCTCAAATTCTTGAGGGCAAGAATTTTGGTGATTTGGTCCGATAGCAGTATCAAAGCCGAAATCAGCGAAAGATTAGCGAGATAGCGGTTGGCAGGGGACCAGCGTAGATTGTCTAACCACGACATTGAGATTACTTTTTGCGTCCCACAGTGGCGGCTTTAGCTTCTTCCTCGCGTTCTTTGCAGGAGATGCAAAATCGCGCATGAGGAACTGCGAGCAAACGGGCGGTACTAATCTGTTTTCCGCAGCCAAGGCACTTACCGAATGTATTGTCGCTGATGCGACGGAGCGCCTCGTTGATATGGTACACAAGACGGCCGGTCTTGGAGGCAAGCAGGAAGGCCTTTTCCCGTTCCATGGCGTCGGTGCCCTGGTCGGCCATGTGGAAGGAATGGCTGGAATGATCACCAGTCGCTTCCTTGGTAGTGGTATTCAGATTCATGTCTTTGAGTAGACCCATATCGCGCATCAACTCTTCGCGGCGCGCCAACAGGATCTTCTCAAATCGTTCCAAATCACGTTTTCTCATATCGACTTATGCACTTTGCGCTCTCATGAATGCCCGATACTAATCAACCGGATGACGAATTTGACCCAACGATTGCGGGCAAGAGAAATCCATTATAACCAAAATCGGCAAATAGTGCTACTCCAAAAGCTAACGTTTGATAGCGAGTTTCGCGGGCTCGCCATTGATATCCCAATCGCGTTGGAAGCCGTCGACACCTTCGCCAAAGTCGACCTTGGTCGCCAACGTCTCCTTTTTGATGTAATCAAGATGACGCTTGGCCGCGGAAGCGACCTTGTCAGTCGCGTTTATGAAAACGCTGATATTATCCGTAACGTCGAAATTAGCATCCTTGCGCATATTCTGAATCTTATTCACGAGTTCACGCGCAAATCCCTCATCGCGAAGTTCATCGGTAATCTCGGTTGCCAAAGCGACTGTGTAACCGCCATCGGCGGCGACTGCAAAGCCCGGTTTGCCTGTCAGGCGCACTTGGACATCGTCGCTGGTGAGGTTATAAACCTGTCCGTTGGCCGAAAGCTTGAGTTCTTTCATTGCCAGGAATTTCTTGATCTCCGCCTCCGGAAGCGCTGCCAAAGACGCCTTAACCGCATTGATGGCGCTTCCCAGTTTAGGACCCAATTCTTTCAGATTAGGCAGCATGGTATAAACCGCGACTTGCGTTGTGTCCGCGATAAACGTCACTTTCTTGACATTGATTTCTTCGGCAACGACATCGAGCAACGGCGCGACATTCGCTTCGTTGATTTCTGCCGGCAGTTTGACTTTCATCTCTGCCAATGGTTGGCGAACCTTGATTTGAACGACATTTCGCGCCGAGCGACCCAGGCCGACCAGCTTGATTGCCGCGTCCATGCGTTGTTCCAATCCGGCGTCGATTCGTGATTCATCATACTTCGGGAATCTCTGATGATGCACTGAACTGCCGTTACCCAGTTCGCGATATAGCCGCTCGCTCAGGAACGGAATAGTCGGCGCCGCCAACAGGCAGACGTCAACCAACGCGCTGTATAATTCGAGGTAAGCGCGGAACTTGTCCGGAGTGTCTCCAGAAGCCCAATAGCGGCGGCGACAGCGGCGGACATACCAGTTTGATAACTCGTCCTGCACGAAACTGTCGATTGCGCGGCAGGCGCGAGTCATGTCATACGCGTCCATCGCAACGGTCACGCTCTTCTTGAGGCTTTCCAAGCGCGACTGGAGCCAACGGTCGATCTCAACCGGTTCACCGGCGAGGTTTTCCAGGAGTTTGCGCAAGTCGCCGCCCGTTTCGCTCTGAGCACGGTCCTTGAGATTGTCAATGTTGGCATAGATCGCAAAAAACGCATACGTGTTCTTAAGCGTATCCAGGAACTTGCGCTGTGACTCGCCGACTCCTTCAAGATCAAAGCGCGTCAATTGGTGCGGTTGACTGACGGTCAACAAGTACCAGCGCAACGCATCTGCTCCGTAGGTATTGACAACCTCGAACGGGTCGATAGTGTTTTTTAGCGATTTCGACATCTTCTTGCCCTTTTTGTCAAGGATGAAGCCGACCACGACAACATTCTTGTAGGCAGGCTTGTCGAACAGCAAGGTCCCGATAGCCAGCAGCGAATAGAACCATCCGCGCGTTTGATCCGTGGCTTCTGAGATGAAATCCGCCGGGAAATTCGCCTCGAATTCTTTCTTGTTTTCGAAAGGATAATGGTACTGGGCATAGGGCATCGCGCCGGAATCAAACCAGACGTCAATGACCTCCGGCTCGCGGACCATCTTGCCGCCGCATTCGCATTTGACATCGAGCAAATCGACGTGCGGCTTATGCAGGTCGAGATTCTCTGGGGCATTGCTTGCCATCTTGCGAAGAGTCGCAACTGAATCGACAGGCACAATCTTCTCGCATTCCTGGCAGACCCACAAGTTTAAGGGCGTTCCCCAGTAGCGTTCGCGCGATAATGCCCAGTCGACGTTGTTTGCCAGCCACTCGCCCATGCGTCCGGCGCCAATTTCGGAAGGCACCCAGTTGATTTCGTTGCTGCGGGCGAGCAAACGTTCCTTGTTCTCGGATGTCTTAATATACCACGACTTGCGCGCATAATAGATCAGCGGCGAATGGCACCGCCAGCAGAACGGATACGAGTGCTCATAGATTTCCTTCTTGAACAGGATGCCGCGCTTGTCGAGATCCTTAATGATCATCGGATCCGCATCCTTAATAAATTTTCCGGCATAGTCGGTCACTTCCGGAGGGAAATTTCCACTCGGATCAACTGCCTGGATTACCGGCAATCCGTATTTCAATCCGACCGAATAGTCGTCGGCGCCAAATGCGGGGGCCATGTGGACAATGCCGGTTCCGTCTTCCAACGTTACGAAGTCGGCCAGGGTCACGTAGTAGATCTTATCGTACTTGCCCTCGAAGTAGGGGAAAAACGGCTTGTACGGCTTATACTCAAGCGTCTTGCCTTTGAATCTCTCGATAACCGTGAATTCACGACCAAGGACTCTCGGGGCGAGCGCTTCGGCGAGAATCAACTTCTCTTCGCCGAATTGTACTTTCACGTAATCAGCTTCCGGCGACACAGCCAGAGCGACGTTGGAAACCAGTGTCCAGGGAGTTGTTGTCCAAACGAGGAACTTGGTGGCGGGTTCGTCGGCTAACTCCGCACGAACAAAGATCGAAGGATCCTTAACGTCTTCGTAACCCTGAGCTACCTCATGTGAAGACAGTCCGGTTCCGCAGCGCGGGCAGTAGGGCAGGATTTTGTGTCCTTTGTACATCAATCCGCGATTGTAAAACTGCGCGAGTATCCACCAAACGGACTCGATGTAGTTGTTCTCGCAGGTGATGTATGGTTTGTCCAAGTCGAGCCAGTAGCCGATGCGTCGCGTCAGATTGTCCCAGTCGTTTTTGTACTTGAACACCGACTCGCGGCACATCTTGTTGAATTCGGCGACGCCGTATTTTTCGATTTCTGCCTTGTTCTTCAGGCCGAGCTGAGTCTCGACTTCGATCTCGACCGGCAAGCCGTGCGTATCCCACCCGGCTTTGCGCTCAACGAGGAATCCCTGCATCTGCTTGTAGCGGCAGACCATATCCTTGATCGTGCGCGTGATGACATGGTGAATTCCCGGGCGGCCGTTGGCGGTGGGAGGTCCTTCGTAAAATGTAAATCGTGGCGAGTCTTTGTGTAATCTCAATCCCTGGTGGAATGTATCCGCTTGGTCCCAATACTTGAGGACGGCTTCCTCAAGTTTTGCTACGGAAGCGTCGGACTTTAGCTCATCAAGCCTCAAATCGTCATCCTTTCAACCACTTTGGCAATCATCTCGGTCATCAACGGTTCGGTCTTGTTGGCGGCGGCCAGAATCAGCTCATGGCTGCATGGATGCAAATTATCCGCAAGCCCCATATCCGTTACGATCGAAACGCCTAACACTTTCATCGATTGGTGCCGTGCGACAATCACTTCAGGGACAGTCGACATGCCGACAAGGTCGGCTCCCATTGCGCGCAACATGCGATATTCCGCGCCGGTCTCCAGATTCGGACCGGTGACTCCGGCATAGACGCCGCGCATGATTCGATAACCGAGATCGAGAGCGGTTCGTTCCGCCAAATCGACTAAGTCTTTGTCGTAGCAATTATACATGTCCGGGAAACGCGGTCCCATGCGTTCATCATTCGCACCGATCAACGGATTTTGTCCCGTGAAGTTGATATGGTCCGTAATCAGCACCATCTCGCCGACGCGGAATTGCGGGTTCATCCCGCCGGCGGCGTTGCAGACGATCAGGACTTTCACACCGAGCTGCTTCATGACGCGCACCGGAAAAGTCACCTGCTCCATGTTGTAGCCTTCATAGAAATGGAATCTACCTTGCATGGCGACAACGCTCTTCCCGCTCAGCTTTCCGAATATCAAACGTCCAGCGTGTCCTTCAACAGTTGAGACTGGAAAGTGGCGAATCTGTTGATAATCAATCACGGCCTCGCGTTCGATACGCTCGCCGAGTCGTCCCAATCCCGTTCCGAGTATGATGCCGATCGGCGGTTCGGATTTTGTCTTATTGCGAATGTATTCTTTCGCTTCGGAAATCTTGTCCATCAAATTCATGTATTCGTCCTATTTTTCCTCTACGGATCCTGTCCGAATCGATTCAACATTGGCGGCAACGTCGGCCAAATTTTCGCTGCCGGTTTTCTCTTCCAATAGCTTGCGGTGAGTATCGACCAACGATCGCAGTTCGGCGACAAATCTAACCTTCTGCATCTTGAGCGATGCCAGTTCGAATTTCATTGTCTCGATTTCACTCAGCGCTTTTTGCTTCATCTCGGCGCAGACGACTTCTGTCTCGCGGATTTGCACTTCGGTTGATCGGTCAGCCGCCTTGCGTTTTTCCTCCGCAGCTTGCTGCGCCGTCAGCAGCGCCTCTTTAAGCGACTTTTCGATATTCTGGAACTGCTTGAGTTTCTCTTCGAGCGACAGTACCTGGCGTTGAAGTGCGTTGTTGGCATCGATCAGGCGCTCCATTTCTCCGGCAACTTCATTGAGTACGGTTTCGACATCCATCGGATTGAAACCTCGAAGCTTCTTCTCGAATTTTACATTCCGTAATTCCACCGGAGTGATGCCCATAACACCGATTCCTTTCAATAACGTGATTCTGATATTCGCGAACTTCTACGAGCCGCGACAACAGCGAAGATAGCTTATTAACGCTCTCCGAACAGCGCCCGGCCGATTCGTATCATCGTCGAACCTTCTGCGACAGCCAGTTCCCAATCATCGGACATCCCCATCGAGAGCTGCTTAAATTCCCGCATTCCCGGGATCGCTGTCTTGATCGAACCGAACAGCTCGCGCAGTTCGCTAAAGGCGGCCCTCACCAGCGACTCGTCTTCGACAAATGGAGCGACCGTCATTAAACCGCGGAGATCGAGATTCTTCATTTGGGCGACTTCGGCAGCAACTTCGAGAGTCTCCTCCGGCGCCAAACCGTATTTTTGTTCCTCGCGGCTGCAGTTGATTTCCAAGAGTATAGGCACATTCTTCTGCTGCTTTTGTGCTTCCTCGTTTATCAGGCGTGCCAATTTGATTGTGTCGACGGAATCGATAATGTCAAAGAGATCAATCGCCGCTTTCACCTTGTTTGTCTGTAGGTGACCGATCATATGAAGGACAAAGTCGCGCTGCATCCCCGATAATTTAGCTTGCGCTTCCTGCAGTTTGCTTTCGCCGATGTTCGACATGCCTGCTAATATGGCGGTCAGGATATCCTCGATCGGACGCGTTTTCGACACCGCGACCACCGTAATTTCTGCCGGATTTCGGCCCGCATTCTTGGCGACAATTTCAAGTCTAGCCATAAATTCGCGGCAATTCCGGCCCACAAAGCTGTCGCCGTCCATACTAAGAAAGCATTATAAACGGGGAAGCACCTCGAAGCAATGAAAAGATTGGAGCGATTAAACGTGGATTTGCGCCCAACCGACGCGCAGAAATATTTAGTGGGAGGAATTCAGAATCGCAGTTTGCCGACTACAGGAATTGTTCGACGACCGATTGAATATCGATCATCTTAAACGGCTTATGGATGAAACCGTTTGCAAGTCCGGAAACGACCTGGCCTTCGCTCGTGCCAACATTGTATCCGGAAATCACGACTACCGGAGTTTCCGGGTGCCGCCCCTTGATAGCCGCCAGCAGTTCGGCGCCGGACATTTTCGGCATCTTAAGGTCAGTGATTACGAGGGCAAATTGTTCCTCGTCCAAGAGCTTGAGCGCCGATTCGCCGTCATTAGTCACGCGACTTTTGACATCATAGACATCAAGCATCTCGGAGAGCAGAGAAGCCATGTTGGGGTTGTCGTCAACTATCAGAATTTCGCGTTTTGCCATCTTGGTACTTTGCTACACCTAATCTTGCCCCAATATCCTTTTCGACAAAAGTGGTCAAAAAGTTTAGGAATTTATCCAGGCCTGAATGGGTAGTCGCGGATACCGAAAAAGTTTGATTAGGGGGATATTTCAGGTCAACTGTCGGGATTTCGTCAGAAGAGAGCCGGTCCGACTTGTTGAGAATAAGAAGTCGGGGGATCTTTCCCGCGCCGATTTCTTCAAGAACCTCATTAGTTTTCTCATAGTGATCGATCGGATTTGGATGGGAAATATCTATAACATGAAGCAGCAGATCAGCATAGCGGACCTCGTCAAGAGTTGATTTGAATGACGCCATCAATTCATGCGGGATTTTCTGAATAAACCCGACTGTATCCGAAATGACTATGCGATACTTGCTATTGAGCGGCAGGAAACGGGTCACAGCGTCCAGCGTGCAGAAGAGCAGGTCATCCGCCCACACCCCCGCCTCGGTTAAGTGGTTGAATAATGTTGACTTACCGGCATTGGTATAACCGACGAGGGCAATCTTGTAGACGTCTTGCCGACGTTTGCGCTGGGTTTCGCGTTGCCGATTGACCTTTTCGAGCCGTTCTTTAAGTGTAGCTATCTTTGTCTTGATGATTCGCCGGTCGACTTCAAGCTGTGTTTCGCCGGGACCACGAGTTCCGATACCGCCAACTTGCTTGCTAAAGTGCGTCCACATGTTAGTCAGCCGCGGAAGCAAGTATTGCAATTGCGCTAATTCGACTTGAATTTTTGCCTCGCTGGTGGTGGCGCGCTTAGCAAAGATATCGAGAATGAGGTTACCGCGATCGATTACCTTGATTTCCAGCTCTTTTTCTAAATTGCGAACCTGTGCGGATGACAACATGTCGTCGAAGATGACCAAGTTGGCGCCGGTCGACTCTTTCATTTCCTTAAGTTCGGTCACCTTGCCGGAGCCGACGAAAGTGCGGCTGTCGGGCGACGGTCGTCGTTGAGTGAGGGTACCAACAACTTTAGCTTCAGCCGAATGAACTAACTCCTTGAGTTCGTCCATTGAATCGGCGAAGAGCCGGTCGTCGAGTTTGCCGAGTTGAACGCCAACGACGATGGCTAATTCACTCTCGCGTTTTACTTCATGGAATTTTTGGGACATCAGGCTGAGTGAAAATGATCTTCAGACGTGAGTTCGGCGTAATTGCCGCGATCTTCTTTGCGAACGTTTCCTGTCGGTATTTCGCGCACGGCATAATGGCTGCGCTTTTCCGGAAATTTTATCGATAGCTTGTCGCCGGCCCTGACCTCGTGTGAAGCCTTGGCCGTACGATCATTGACATCGACGGCGCCGCGATCGCAAAGTTCCTTTGCCAGGGAGCGACGCTTGATAATGCCTGATTTATTCAAGAACTGGTCAAGACGCATCTAAAGCCCGCGCAGGTCGATAAACACCCGCTGCTTCATTTCATCCACGACGCGGGCAATTACCTCGGAAGACTTCTGCCGACGCGCATACTCTTTGAGCATGTCATAGTCTTCCGTCACCGAAACTGGCCGTTCGTCGCGCTTGTCCAACACTTTGATGACGTGCAAGCCATCTTGCGACCAAACCGGACTTGTCAAGTGGTCGATTTCGACACCTGCTATCGCGCTTTTGTATTCATCGGGGAGTTCCGCCAGAGCAAACCATCCCAGTTCGCCGAAATTGGCGCGCGTCTTATCGTCGGTGGAATGTTCTTGCACCAGTTCGCCCCAATCCTTGCCGCTTGCCACGCTGTCAATCAGCGACTGCGCTTCTGACATGACCCGCGAGCTGTCCGCCGCGGAAGATTTCTCGAGCAGCAGTATATGTTTCGTATGAAAGGAATCCTCCGCCTTGCCGACCAATTTGATGATGTGATAACCGAATGTCGTATGTATGACCGGTGAGACTTCACCCGGGTTCAGCGCCAATGCCGCTTTCTCATATTCGGGTACCAGATCGCCTTTGCGGAACGAGCCGATATCGCCGCCGCCTTCAGCCGACGGATCTTCCGAATATTGCTCGGCCAGGACCTCAAAACTTTCTCCATTATTTATTCGCTCGCGAATTGACTCGGCCATCGCTTTGAGCGAATCGGACATCCGCTTCGATGCGCCAAGCTTGAGCTGAATGTGAGCCAGTTTAACTGACTGAGGATGCGGGGGCAAACTGTCGCGGTAATGCGAGTAGAATGTTTCGACCTCGCTGCGCGAAACCGACACCTTGCTCAATAGCTTCTGAACCAGCCGATCCTTGAACAACTGGTCGTGGATATCAAGCCGCAATTTGTTGCGCAGGTCGCGCATCGTATATCCCTCAGCGCTAAGCTGCGTCTCAAACTCCTGCGTGCTCCGGAAGCGATTTCGCAGTTCTGATAAGCGATCTTCTAAAGCTTCGTCAATTTCCCGGTCGCTGATGACAATTGTCGTGTCCTCTTTGGCCTTGATCAGAATCAAACGGTCGTTTATCATCTGCCGCAGCAATTCTTCCTTGAATTCGGTTCGTTGCTCGGGGGACTTGAGTTGGTCGGCCGCTTGAGACTCGTACATTTCGAGTTGGAACTGCAGCTCGGACGCAAGAATTACACGGTCGCCGATGACCGCCACGATCTTGTCCAGTTGCTCCCATGCGTACGCCGGAACGGCAGTGCCGAGCAGCAAGAAGGCAAGCAGTCCGAGCTTAACTTTTCTTTTCATACTTTGACTTATCAATCGTTTTCTCCAAAACATCGGCATGTATCTCAATCGTAGATTTGTCGCGTCGCGCTTTTAGCCAATCAATCGTGGCGCTGGAGCGCTTCAATTCCATAACACTCGCCTGGACCTGCGATGTCACCTGGTCGATTGGGCGGATTATCGGTTGCTTGACATCGAGAACTTTGATCACTGAATACGAGCCGTCGTCATTGACTACTATATCGGAAATCTCGCCCATTGTGACCTTGGTCGCGGCTTCCCACAGTTGTGGAAAACGCGAACGTTGGACGAATCCCAAGTCGCCCTTGGCCGTTTGCATTCCGGGACGAACCGTGTTCCTGGCGGCAACCTCGCCAAAATCGGCTCCGCGCCGCAGTTCTTCCACAATCGGTCCGAGGTCAGTGACCGTCGGCCTCTGGATTTCCAACAGATGATATTCCTGTGGAATCGTGAATTCGTCCAGGTGCGTGTTGTAATATTCTACAATCTCATCTTCACTCACATTGATCTGGCGACCCAGAACCTGGCGAGTGAACTTGTCGACCATCAACCCTTCGCGGAAGTCATTGACGCGTTTCTGATATTCATCCGTATCCTGAATCTTGCGCTGCTCCGCCTCATACTCGACGATGTTTTTCAATTCGATTTGAAAGATCGCTTTTTTCATGAGCAGCTCGTTGTCGAAACGCGGACGTGCAGCTTCTGGAACTGCGGTCAATTTGTTGATATAACTTTCGACCGTCAGTTCGCCGCCGGTGTAGCTGGCAAGGACCATTTGCTGTTCGAATGGCTTGAGCAATTCGAGATTCGGAAAGAAGTTATCCGGCCGTTTTGCGCGGTTGAGCGAGTCCGGGTAGTACATATCTAACCGCTCTAGCAGCATCGCCGTCGCTTCCGGGTTAATCTGTACTGCGGCTTTTTCCTCCATTTTGCGCAAGAACTCCGCCTCAGTGTCGGCGGAACGTCTCGCCATCAAAGCCGGTCTAATAAATGCGGACAATTCCTCGTAGGGCTTCAGCTCGACGGGTCGTGTCTCCAAAACTCGAATTATGTGATATCCGTAATCAGTTTGTAGCGGCTTCGAGGTTTCGCCCGGCTTCATGACAAAGAAAGCTTCTCGGAATTTGGAGTCGACGTCCGTGCCCCAGTTCAACCAGCCAAGGTCGCCGCCGCGCACGGCAGATGATTGGTCGAGTGAGATCATTCGCGCGATCGTTCCAAAGTCTGCGCCCTTGTCAAGTTCTTTCAAAACGCTGTCGGCTTCCTGACTGGTCGAAACGAGAATGTGCAGGACATGGCGTTCTTCCTTGAGCTTGTCATAAAACTCGCGCACAGCCTGGTCAGTGACTTCAGTCGCGGGGGCAAGGTCTTTGCGATAGAGTGCATCGAACAAGAATCCCGCACGTTCCGAAGCCACCAATTTTTCGATTTCCGGGTCATTACTGAGATTATTTTCGTAGGCGCCCTTGACCAGGAGTTTGTAGTCGATGACGGAATCTATCGCAGCCGTCTTAGTCTCTAATTCAGCTTCAAATGAGTCGAACGTCCAACCGCTCTGGTCGAAAAAGTCGTGAATGATGGAAACGGGGATCTTTTCGCCGTCAACTTCGGCGACGGTCGGATCTTTCTCGCTGCTGCATCCGGCAAAAATAGTCGCAGCGACCAAAAGAACGGAAATAAACGAAGCGAACTTTCTCATGATTATCCTCATTATCAATATATTACAACCAAAAGCGCGGAATGATCCCTCCGCAGTCTCATAACTAACGCTAATCCGACAGTGCAAGCAACAGTTTTCTGACCGCTCCAATTGGGCGTTCTTCGCTTTCCGGAAACTCAGTTTTGATCACAAACCCGTGCGATGAGTCAAATTCGAGACGGTCCGGAGCAGCCATTCTCAGCTTTTCGATTTGCGATTTGGTGGGGCTCTCCCCGTCGCCGTAGCTGAGTGTCACCCGTCCGGCATTGATGCGGACCCGGCCGATCCGGAGTTTGCGGGCGGCAATGTTCAGCGCCATCAGGTCGATCAAATTCTGGGTTTCTTCGCCGAATTTTCCGAATCGGTCAACCAATTCCGAGACGACCATGTCAAGTTCCTCGGCGGACTTGGCGTCGGCGATCTTGCGATAGATGTCCACCCTTTGCTTGCTTTCTTCTATGTAGGCCTCCGGAATAAACGTATCGCAATCAACCTCAAGCTTGACTTCAAAATCGCTGTCCGCGGTTTCGCCCTTTAACTCGGCGACAGCTTCTTCCAATAGGCGGCAGTAGAGATCAAATCCGACTTCCTCAATGAAGCCGTGCTGCTGCGGCCCGAGCATATTACCGGCGCCGCGAATTTCGAGGTCCTTCATCGCAAGGTGGAACCCGCTGCCCAGATCGGTATGCTGCTCGATTGCCTTGAGCCGTTTGCGAGCGGTATCGGTCAGTTGTTTAACCGGCGGCACGAGCAAATAGGCAAATGCTCGTTGTTGCGAGCGACCAACGCGGCCGCGCAGTTGATATAACTGCGCCAATCCAAATCGATCAGCGCGATTGATGATGATCGTATTTACCGAAGGAATATCGATGCCGGATTCAATAATGGCGCTGGAAAGCAGGACATCGTAGTCTTTGTGCAGAAAGCCGAGCATCACCTTCTCGAGTTCATGTTCGTGCATTTGTCCATGGCCGACCGCGACACGGATATGCGGCAGCAATTTGACGAGATAACGATGCATCGACTCAATCGATTCG
This sequence comes from uncultured bacterium, assembly GCA_963707485.1. GTDB lineage: Bacteria > Zixibacteria > MSB-5A5 > CAIYYT01 > CAIYYT01 > JADJGC01. Next base: position 10,709 of record CAVPQS010000054.1, on the reverse strand, counting down.
ACACGGTTATGCACGAAGTACACCTGGCCCTTGCGGGCGACCTCGAAATTGATCGCTTCATAGATAATCTTAGCGTCAAACTCGGCGATTTCCGTGACGATTGACTGGCGGTCCTTCGGCGAGGTGTTAATGAGCGACATGTCGCGCGCGCCGAGCAATGACATCTGCAGCGTGCGCGGAATCGGCGTCGCTGTCAATGTCAGGCAATCCGCAGTTTGGCGAATGTGCTTTAACCGCTCTTTATGGGCTACGCCGAAACGCTGCTCTTCGTCGACGATGATTAAGCCGAGATTCGGGATTTGCAGGTCCTTCTGCAAGAGCCGGTGGGTGCCAATGATGATATCAACGTTCCGGGCGTGGAGTTGGCTGATCGTCTCTTTCTGTTCGAGCCGGCTGCGGAAGCGAGAGAGCATCTCGATGCGCATCGGAAACTGACCGAGCCGCCGCCTGAATGTCTCAAGGTGCTGCTGCGCCAAGATTGTCGTCGGGACGAGAACTGCGACCTGTTTGCCGCCGGCGACCGCTTTAAGGGCTGCCCGAATGGCAACTTCAGTTTTGCCAAATCCGACGTCGCCGCAAATCAGGCGATCCATCGGCGAGGGCTGCATCATGTCCTTCTTGACGGAATCAATCGCGGTAAGCTGGTCGGCGGTTTCTTCAAATGGGAATGAAGCCTCAAGTTGCCGCATCCAGTCGTCGTCTGGCGGGAACGACATCCCGGGTTTCGCTTTTCGCGCTGCATAAAGGGCGATCAATTCTTCAGCCATGTCGGCGATGGCCTTCTTGGTACGCGCTTTGACTTTTTCCCAGCTCTTGCCGCCGAGCTTGGTTAGTTGCGGGGCGCCATCCTTGCCGACATACTTCTGCACGCGCGCGAATTCTTCAATCGGTACGTAAAGTTTGTCATCATCGGCATAGACGACGAGTAAGCACTCCCGTTTGCGATTGTCGATCTTGATTTCCTTCAGGCCGCGATAGCGCCCGATTCCGTAATCGACATGAACGATGTAGTCGCCGATATCAAGGGCGTTGTAAGAACTGATCGCCTGCCCTTCCTTGAACTTGCGGCGGCGATGGCGAATGACCTGTCGTTCAAATATCTGGTGGTCGGTTAGTACGATCGTCTGGGTCTCCGGGATGACAAAACCCTTGAGGATTCCGCTCACACCAAAACTGATGCGCTCTGCAAACTCGGGCAGCAACTCGACCAAGCGGTCTCTCTGCAGTTGGTTGTCGCTAAGCAGGAAAACGGACTTCTCCTCTTTGAGCCAGCCTTCGATCATTTCACGCAAGATCGAAATCTGTCCGTTGAAAGAAGGATGCTCCTTGAAGCCGAAGTTGATCGAATCCTGGGAAGCGCCAAGAGCGAGTTCGACGATTTGTCGTCGCGATTCTAAGTTCTGGGAAATTAGCTTCTCGGTGACGAAAACCTGAGCCGGTGTCGGCGCCTTGGGGAATGTCGGATAAAGTTCTGCGTAGCGCGTCTCGGAGTCGCGGAGCAGAGATTCGAAACGATCTTCGATTAGCGGCTGATCAGTCAAATAGAACAACGCGTTGTCGGGGAGATGATCGAACAGGCTGCTTTGCTCGATTTCAAGCAGCGGCGCGAGCCATTCGAGGCCAGGTTGGTCGAAGCCGTTCAGGCACTTTTCGCGAATCAGGTCGGCAGTGGACGGGTCGAACAGGTCGACATATTCTTCCAGTGCGGTCTGTTCGATAAGAATTTCGCGGCGAGGAATGATTGTGATAAGTTTGACCGGCTCGATTGAGCGCTGCGACAAGACACTGAAAAACCGAATCGAATCAATAAAGTCACCGAAAAACTCGCAACGAATTGGATTGGCGGTAGTGAATGGGAAGATATCAACAATGCCGCCGCGCACGGAAAATGTGCCGACTTCCTCGGTGACAGGCATTCTCTCATAGCCAAGCTGCACTAAACGCGCAGCCAGAGCCGGCAGATCAAATTCGTCGCCGATCTTCAAATCAAAGCATCGCGAGCCTAGCTGACTTTTGGTGAGTGTTTTCTGCTGCAGCGCATCGGGCGTTGTCACGATAATTAAGGGCTTGCCGCTTGCGAGTTTCCAAATCGTCTCAAGTCGCTGAGCAATATTTTCGACCGGCGGGGCGATCCAATCATAGGCATAAACATCCCAGGCGGGGAACACACTAATTGCGTCCTCACCGCACAATTCCTGCAGGTCGCCGGCGATATTGGCAGCAAGCTTCTCGAACGGCGCAACGACTACAACAGTAGATTTGAGCTTAGCCTGAAGCTCGGAAATCAAGAACGCGTTTGCCGACCCGGCGAGGCCAGCGATTTCGATCCGGCGCTGGGGCTCGGCCAACTCGATTAAACGGCCAAATGTACTCGTGCGGGTGAGTGCCGACCGAAGCGCTGTGGTTACATTTTTGTGAATTGTAGTCACCATAATTTTGCCATAAACGCAATTACCCCACAACCCGGCCGTGCCGGGGGTGGGTCATGCGTATCCGATAATAATAGCTACGCAAACCAAATCGTCAAGCGCAATATAGACTTAACTAATGTTCAATGACGTCGGGATCAATCGGGGTAAATCTTCAAGTGTTTTGATCCGATACATATAGTAGAGTCCAAGCAATTGGCGCGACTGCGGTCAAGCCGCCCGGGTCAAGATTACTGAAACTAATACAAGACGGTGTTTTAACATGTCCGGAAAAACATTTCTATGGGCTGCAGTATTCGTTTTCATCGGAATGGCGATTTTCAAGGCGTTTAAGACTGACACCACCGATCCCAGTGCCGTGCTCACTCGCTACCTCAGTCACTGGGAGTCGAACAATTCTACCGGCATGTACCCGCTGATTTCTCAGAGGGCGAAAGCCGAGCTGCAAAAGCAAAAGGTCCTAAACGTAATTGACTATTACACTTTCTTTTCTGACAAGCGCCCGGATATCGGCGGATTTGAATTGGTAACACAAGAGCTCAGGGACGACAACGGTCGCTACTGGGTAGTGCTCAAGGTTGTTGATATGCTGGGGCGAGAGTCAACTGAGAATGCGACTTTCTACGTAATCAAGGAAGCTGACGGCTGGCGCGTGGACGGTTGGCAGAAGTCCGGTACTTACAGTTTGCCTTAAGCTATTTTTGCCTCTTCATCAAATCATAACCGATGATTTTGTAGATCAGCTTTGCCGCCAGAAAATCGGCGGCATGATATCCTTCAATTGGCGCCAATTCCACCACATCGAACGAAACCAAATTGCATTTTGCGATAACCTTGTGCAACAGGTCGAGCGTCGGATACCATAATAGTCCGCCGGGCTCGGGCGTGCCTGTCGCCGGTACCAAGGATGGATCGAAGCCATCGAGGTCGATTGTGATGTAGATATCACCGGACAAGTGACTCAGGACTTCGTCGATCCACTTTGGATTATTGTGGATTTCGCGAGCAGAGAAAATCTTGACCTTAGCTGTTTTGATGTATTCGTCTTCTTCGATCGAATAATTGCGAATTCCGACACTGACGGTTTTGTCGGTCAGGTCGCGTATGCGACGCATGACTGCAGCATGGCTGAATTTCTGTCCCAGATAGCCATCGCGCAAATCTGCGTGGGCGTCAAGTTGCAGGACGGTCAAGTTTGGAAAATTCTCAAGACAAGCACGAGCCGGCGCATAGCTGATTGAGTGTTCGCCGCCGAGCATGCAGACTTTCTTTTTCTGCGCGAGGAGTTCCTTGATCCTAAGATAGATTATCTCGTTTTGGACTTCGGGGCCCTTCATGGTCGTTTCAACCGGCGGAGCAGTGTGAATTCCGCACTTATATGATTCGACCCCCAACTCGTCGTCAAACAATTCAACCTCGTGGGACGCTTCGATAATCGCATTTGGACCATAGGCCGTTCCAGCGCCGTATGTGACTGTTCCTTCGTACGGAACAGGCAGAATGACGTACGGGGAGGTTGACAGTTGCGAGTTTTCTTCAGGTATGCCGAGATAGTTTTGCTGGGTCATGATCTGCAAAGGTCCGCTAAATGATGCCGTGTTTAGTTGTCGACGGCGATGATAGCAGAATCAACTATTGAATTCAAGGCAAAATAAGTCGCGGCAGCATTCGCCGGCAAACAACAGCTTATTTCTTGCACAATCGGTCCGCCAACAAATGGCAGAACAAACCCACATCGGTCACAATGCCCAGCGCCTGCGACGAACCGCGGTCGGCAAGCTTGGTGACAACCGACGGATTAATATCGACGCACACAGTCTTGACCCAGGCGGGCAACATATTGCCGGTGGCGATTGAGTGCAGCATTGTCGACAGCATCAGCACCATTTCCGCACCCTTGATTTGCTGAGCGTAGGCTGCCTGCGCCTCGTTCATGTCGGTGATCGTTTCCGGCAGTGGTCCGTCGTCTCGCAGCGAACCCGCCAGCACAAAGGGGATCTTGGCTTTGACAAGTTCGTATATAATGCCCGAGCGGAGTATTTTCTTCCGGACGGCGTTCTTGATTCCGCCGGCGAGATTGATTTGATTAATCGCGCGCATGTGGTTGCGATGACCTTGATCCACCGGCGTTCCGGCGGAGGTGTCAACGCCGAGCGAGGTGCCGAAAAGTGCATTTTCAATGTCGTGCACGGCCAGCGCGTTGCCGGTAAGTAATCCATCAACAAAACCGTTGCGGATCATGCGCGCAAGCGATTCAACGGCACCGGTGTGGATGACCACCGGACCGCCGACAATAATCAATTTGCCCTGCCGTTGCCGGATCATCTCAGCGACTTTGTCGACCGCCAGCGATACTTTCTTCTCGGACGAAACTTCGTTCGACATGAAGCTAAAATCCCCACGTTCGCGCGACTTGAATTCCGGGTGCACACGCACACCATCCAAGCCGCAGACGACGCGATCGCCCCTCTTGACGTCGCGCAATTTGCGAACAGCAGCCTTCCCGTCAGTCACAACGACAACTCCATCCATCCGCTGATTGGCAACCTTTATCCAGCGACCGTCGAGATTAATCTCGGTGCGGAAATTTGTTGTCGAATAGAAATCGTCCGGAACGGTTTTGTCTTGCAAAGAAGGCTTCAGGGCAACACTCTTTTCGCTGACGACGAAGCATCCTTTGGCATTGAGGAGATTGAGAATTAAGCCGAGCTTCTCGTTACTGGCTGCCGTTACGCGAAGCTGGGCGACCGACGTTTCGGCGTTGGTCTTGCCGATGACAAAGTCGCGGATTTCGAATTTGCCGCCTGTTTTTATAATCAAATCGAAGACTTCACTTAATATATCCGAGTCGACGATGTGCCCATCGATCCGGACAATAGCTTCGGAGCTTGTTTTTGTCATGCCTAATTCAATTCCTCTCAAGCAGTTATCGACAGCGGCGCCATCGAATTTAGCTTGACAAACTCCTCTTTCAGTTATATCTTGAAATCGTGGATACTCGGGTAGCAAACTCAGGTAAGCAAAAGGCTCGGATCCAACTCACCGCCAAATTCGCCTTAAGAGTAGTTAAAGCATAAAACTGAAAGTTGCAAGGGCATAGAGTCTGCCTTTGTTGACTTAATGTGAGTTTCAACTTTATCAGGAGGTTCTAAAGGATGAGGATCAAATCACTAATCTCGCTGGTGGCTATTGCCTTTGTGCTTATGGTCGCCATCAGTCCGTTGATTGCCCGGAATACGCCATGGACCGAGAACATAAAAGACAACTCTGCACATCCCTGGCAGGATGATAACCAGTATGTTGAGCCGGATGATTTTGTTCGGATTAATGTTCCGATCGGCCCGATCGTTATTTCAATTAACGTGCCGGTGAAGTGGTTTGGTATTTTGACGTCGAAGTCTCACAACGTGACCAGTACCACCAAGACCACCGTAGAGACTGCCCGCCCGATGAGCCTTGACAAGAAAGGTGACATTCGATGAGTCAAATTTTCGCAAACCCAAAGGTTGCGATGCTCATTGATTTGCGTCAGTTAATCGACGATGGTCAATTTCAGAAGGTTGTTGATCGAATTGCCGATCTGGAGACTGACGAGCACATTTCTTCGGGCAGCGCAGATAAAGAGCACTTCCTGTCACTAAAGGGACTTGCGCTTTTTAGGCTTTCAAAATTTGAAGACGCGTTGAGCATAGTCCGCGAGGCGCTCACCTGCGTAAAGGGATCAAGCGACAACCAACTGATTGCTGAACTGCAATCAACAGCCTGCCGCTGTTTGGTTGAACTTGGGCGTGCCAATGAGGCTGAACGCGAATACCGCGATTTAATCGCGACTTATCGCCGTCTGGATGACACTGTCGGCGTCATCCGCTCTCTCAACCGGCTTTCGCGAATTCAGTTCATCAAAGGGCATTTCGGCAAGGCGATCGATTACCTGCTTGAAGCGATCGATCACGCCCGGATTATCAACGATGTCAAATGGCAGGCGATGATCACCGGTAACTTGGGAACGATTCTCAACTTGAGTGGAGAGTTCCACAAGGCGATTGAGTATCTTGATGAGTCGATTTCACTCAATCGAGTACTCGAAAACCGGCCAAACCTCGGTCGCGCGTGTCTTTCCAAGGCATATGCCTTGATGCACATTAGGAATTTTGTCGAAGCAAAGAGCGCTTTGACGGCCGCAGAAGAAATACTCGGTTCCCTTGACAGCATTGCCGACCGTATTTCACTGCTTCAGTACAAAGCTCAACTTGCTCATCTGGAGTGCAAGCACGAGAGCGCGATTGAATTTGCTGCTTCTGCCCTCGCAATGACCGACTCAAATGGCAGTTTTTGCGGTGAAGCGGCCCAAATCGGACGGTTGCTGGCGGAAGCGCACTTGAGTCTTGGGCACGACGCCGAAGCACGCAGCTTTGCGACTGCCGGACTAGAGGCCGCGGAGCGGTCAGGAGAACGCGTCGAGATCGCAGCTTGCCGCCGAGTTTTGGCGACAGTGGCGGTTCATGAAGGCGACAGCCGAATGACCGACGCGGAATTTGCCGCGATCGTGAGGTCGCTCGATGAGATCGGCGCTCGTTACGAGCTGGCGGTGTCGTACCAGAATTGGTCGCAAGTGGCGATGAAGCCGGCCCACATTCGCGAGCACCGTATCGAAGCTGAGCGCATCAGACGTTCGTTGCGTCTTGATTGGGGTGATATAGAGATTGCCCGCGGAGCGAAAAGCGGCGATGCGGCGAAAACGCAGCTAATCGGTTCGTCACCATGTTTTCTGGAAGTCCTGAGCCAAATCGACGCCATTGCCGACTCCGAGATTCCGATCTTACTACTCGGCCAGACTGGTGTCGGTAAGGATCAAATTGCCAGGTATATACACAGCCGTTCGTCGCGCCGGAATGTCGAAATCGTCAGCGTCGATTGCGGCACAATTCAGCCTGAATTGGCGGAATCGCACTTGTTCGGTCATGAACGGGGCGCCTTTACCGATGCTAATGAGACGAAAGTCGGCCTTCTTGAGACTGCTGCCGGTGGGACACTTTTCCTGAACGAAGTTGGTGAACTGCCGCTCGGGATTCAGGTCAAGTTGCTTTCGGCCCTTGAGAACAAATCCTTCTACCGAGTTGGCGGGACGACGCCGCGCAAAGTTGATTTTCGGATCATCGCGGCAACCAACGTCGACTTGCATTCCGCTGTAAGAGAAAAGAAGTTTCGCGCCGATCTCTTCTACCGGTTGGCAGTAATGACACTTCAGGTTCCGAGTTTGTCGGAACGCGGCGACGATGTCATCGAGTTGTTCGAACACTTCATGCGGATTGAGCAAGTTCCGCTGCGCGAGGTGGATCGTCACACGCTTGATGTTCTCAAAGCACGCCTGAGAGAATTCGACTGGAGCGGTAATGTTCGTGAATTGCAGAGTTTAGTTTTCTTATGCCGTGTAATGGAGAAACGCGAACCGCGCGCTGTCTGCATGCGAATGATTGAAAGACTAACTTCTCCCATACGCGACATTACTTCCTTTAGTCCGGACTCATCGGCGCCATTGACGGAAGCTGTTGAAGCTTTGGAGCGTTCTAAGATCAACGCCGCGCTGGATACTTGTGGCGGGATAATCAGACGCGCAGCAGCCAAGCTCGGGTTGCCCGAAGCCACGTTGCGTTCGAAGATGAAGAAATATCGCATAAATGCTGCGTAGGACTTAACGCGGCCTGCGCGAGAATTCGCTCGTTTGTCTAAGTGCTTAAAATATAGCGACTTAGAATCTTTTCCCCTGATAAAGTGCCGGCTGGTGCGTGAGGAATCGCGCACCAGCCGGTTTTTCATTGAATATGAGGCACGCCTTGGTCCGACGCGGATTCGATAGCGATACATGTATCTGATTGAGTAACAGAGCCTTACTGAATTTGCTTCATTGTGACTCTTCACCACACATAATAAGCCAAGATTGGCAATCCATTTGCTTATGGTTAGAGCAGTCGCATTGAAGTAGCGGCTGCTCCAATCTCACATTGGTGCGTGGTACCAATCTTCAGGAGTGATGGGTTGTGGGGAATGGAATCCGCCCGGACATGCTCGGCCGGGCGGATTCTTGCAAAACTAAAAATGCCTTTCTGAGAACCGTTCTTGCTTCTTTCAGATCGGGTTCACTTCAAAAGAAAACCCGGCGTCGATGGACCGATTGCCGGGTTTTTTTATTGTTCCAAGCATTCAAATTCAGCAACTCGTCAAGTTCGAGTTCACTATTGAACCAAGAACAGAATCGCCGCCGGGGACCATACCCTGGCGGCGATATTCTGCGATTTGCGTGTCTTGACAGGCAATCCCTAGTCCCGACTTAGATCTTCAAATCAAGACTTGCTTCGAGTGCGGCGTTGATCATTGCCAATGATTCTTCCAGATGGCCGCGGGTAATGGTATCAGGATTGCCGGCCATTGCCGTGTTGATAGCGCCTTTGAGGGTGCGTAAGTCAACGCGCGCAAGGGTGCGTGCGTCATCCGGATAAGAGGGCTGCTTGTCGGTGACAAGCGACATTAGAATCTCAAGATGTTTGCGCTGCAAGTTGCGGCGGTAGCTATTGACGTTCTTGCCCGCAATAACTTCTGACCAGATTGCGCGTCGGACATCTTGGAATATCTCCGTCATTGTGTAGACATCTTCGCCCGGCTTGTACAGCTTCTCGATGTCGCTTACGCGAGACAGTGTTGTCGGGTTATAGATGTAGTTAAGCGGCGTGGTCTGAACCACGCGGACCTGATTGTGAATCGGGTACTCGATACGCTGCATCTCATAGACCGACCAGTTGAAATCGGGGTAGCGCTCCGGCTGCATTTTGGCGAGCAACGTCGGGCTAAACTGGAATGCGTCGGTTGACCAAATATTGTCGGCGAGAAACTTGAGCGCCTCACGCTGTTTGGCCGCGGGAATGGGAGTGAACGGCAGCTTACCGCCTGGATCGCCGATCCGGGCCCGGCTGTTTTCAATTCCACCGATGAAGCGCGCCATCTGGGCGCCGCCGCCGGTGAAACCGCCCCAGCCATAACCGAACACATTGCGAAGTCTCTGGTAGCTGTAGCCGGGTTTTTCGAATTCCCCTTCGACTTTGCTCCAGATTTCCTTGCCGAGAGCAATGCGCATTTTCCAGTACTCGAGCGGATCGGAGCCCAGATCAAATTGCGTGGCGTATGGATCGATGGCGCGCGACGAGTTGCCGAAGCAGTCTTCGTCGGTTGCGAAAGCGTATTTGGGATCGCCGGCTTTGGTCGCCATTTTCTTCAGCTCTTCATACTCGGCTTCCTTAGTCAAAGCATTGACTTCCTTGTAGCCGTACTCGATAACCCACTTGTCGTAGGTACCGGGTGCAGTAGTATAGAAATCCGGCTGGGGGACGCCGTCCAGAACCAAGTTCGGCGGCGCGTATTCCATGACGGTGCTAACCACACCGTTCTGGTCTACAAATGCCTTGTCCGATTGTTGCGCGCGAGTGTACGCCGCCGACGCCTTGAAATTGTGGCGTAGACCGAGGCAGTGGCCGACTTCGTGAGCAACCAACTCAGCGATGTATTCATTAACGTACTTTTGCGTCAGTTCAGTTTTGTCACCCAATGTCGATCTGGTCATGAGCGTGGCCATGCCTTCGGCAGCCAATTCCGCTGATCGTGGACCATAGTCACAAAGCTCATTGAAATGTGCATGCATGTACTGGTCATCTCCGAGATTGCGCAACGGGTCATCCATTTCGGTTTTGCCATAAGCCAACGGCTCCAAGAACCGCTCGGCGAAAGTAAACATGCCGCGAACAAAGTCGGCGGAGATGCGAACATCTGCGTCATAGATTTGACCGGTAAACGGATTGGCGCGCGACGGGCCGACGGCATAGCCAGCGCCCGGCGATACGAACCAACGGACGGTGCTGAAGCGCACATCGGCTGGATCCCAATCAGCGGTGTCGGGCATTTCTTTTGCAATGATTGCGTTTCTGAAGCCGGCGGCTTCGAATGCGCCTTGCCAGAATTCAATACCTGCCTTGACCGCGGGGCGATACTCGGCCGGGGTCGTGTTTTCGATCCAGAATACGATCGGCTCAACCGGTTCGGAAACTGCCGCAGTCGGATCTTTCTTCTTCAGGTTCCATCTATTGATGTAGCGGACATAAGGCTGCTCGCGATCAAGCTCGGAATAGTCCTGGTACAGGGTCAGGAAGTACCCAACGCGCTCATCGGCAATGCGGGGGCGATAATCCGATTCCGGCAATGTCGATAGCGAGTAGTGATAAACCAGCATCATAC
>CAVPQS010000053.1:0-55758 GCA_963707485.1 uncultured bacterium | reverse complement strand
GTGCCGGAAATGGAAAAGTGCGGTGGTCTTCACCGGAGCAATGGTCGCCGCATTGGCGCTGCAAGGATTGTTTGACATCTACACTCATGGCAAGTTCATGGGCAGTGTCAGCAATTATATTGTCGGCAACCTCGGCGCGCCGCCAACGATTCCGGGACCCTGGTATCGGTACGTGATTTTGCTATTCGCTCTGTTCATCCCGCCGTTCGCGATTGTGTTCCTGGGGTCGATGTTTCAAAAGCGAGTGATTAGAGACCATTTGATCATGTGGTCGGCAACGATTCTGTTTGTCGTGGGGCATAGCGTCATCGTGAACAAGCAAGAGCGATTCATGATTCCGATTTTGCCCGTGATGATCGTGCTTGGGTGCGTTGGACTTTACTATTGGCAGCGATCACTCCGGCCGGGCAGTATTCAGGGAAGAGTGACGCGATGGCTACTTGTAAGCGCAGTCACCATAAACCTGATTCTTTTGATTCCATTCACGATCAACTACGGTAAGCGCGGGGCGATAGAACCACTCGTCTATCTGGCACATCAACAGGACGCGCAGGAGGTGGTTTTTGATGCGACCGAACGGCGGCTGTTCATCCCGTACAGCTATTGGGATAATGATCGAAGCGGAGCTGTACCGTTGTTCGCTCCCAGCGATCTTGATTCGGCACTGGCGCAGGGGAGAGTTTCGCGGCATGATCCACCGACGTATGCGGTGATCTTTACCGACAATAACCTGGAACAACATCTGCAGATTCTCAGAGAGAAATTGGGTGAGTATGAGCCGGTTTTTCACGGCAGGCCGTCGCTGATAGATAATTTGGCCAACCGACTGAATCCAAAATATAACCGCCGAAACGAATCGTGGGTGGTGCGCCGGTCGCGCAGCAGTGGAGCGAATTAGAAATTACCCCCATCAGGGATCGAACCTGAATTTCCGGCTTCGGAGGCCGACGCGTTATCCATTACACCATGGGGGCAAACAGCGCAAATCTACTTGAGTGACACTTACTTGTCAAACTTAATATCAAATTGTCGAGCCAGTGAAAGTGGGCAGGCGGGCGCCCTTGAGTTTACTTGCTTCCCAACGACTGAAGATGCGCAACCAACGGCACGGTAATACGATCGGTTTCGCTGCCAATGAATTCGAATGTGACGGAAACCATGACGTCGTTTTCGTCGGTGACGGACTCAACTTGCTCGAGGGTAAACGTGGCTTTTTCTCCCTTGCGAATCTTGGCAGTAGTCTTGTCGATTTTGAAGTTCGAACGGGGAAGTTCGACCAGATTCAATTCGATATCGGTATCCGAGTTGTTGGCGATGTCGAGGGTCTTAATCATCTTACCGTCTTTGGAGCCGAATTTCGAGAAGCGCAGCGTGTTCGGTTCTGCCCTGATGAACTGATGTTCCTGATTGACGAGGGCGAAAAATTTCACGGAAATTGCCTGGCGATTCGGATCGTTCGAAAAGATTTCGACTTCTTTAACCATCTTGCCGATCATGTTTTTGGAGTCAAAAATTACTTTTAGTTCGGCCGAGTCGCCGGGGGCGACATGTTCCTTTGATATCGGCGCTGCTGTGCAGCCACAGCCGGGTTTGACCTTGATGATCTGAAGCGTGTCAGCACCTTTGTTGCGAATCCAGTATTTGTGCTGAACGATTGCGTTGAAAGGCATGTAGCCAAAGTAGTAATAATCGTGATCGATTTCGATCCGCGGCTGCGGCCCCTTTGCCGGCTGGGCGAAAACAGTGGAGGCGGCGGTCAGTAGCGCTAAGAAGAGAAGTGCGAAACTACGGTGCAACTTGGTGATTTTCAGCATTGGCTGTCTGCTCCTCATCGATGTTGAAATGATTTTGTTTCATCCACTCGTCGGAAAAAACCTTGGTCATGTAACGGATTCCGCCGTCGCAGACGAAGAAGACCACGACGTCATCTTTCTCGAAATCGGCGGCGAACTTGCGAACTGCCGCAAAGATTGCGCCGGTAGAGCCCCCGACGGAGAGTCCGAGCGCGCGGCTGAGCAGGCGGGTTTCTGCAAAGGCAACGGAGTCGTCAATTTGGATGACCTGGTCGACCCATTTGGGATGGAAGGAAGTGACCATCCGGTCGGTGCCGATGCCCTCGACCTTGTGCGGAAGAGCTCCAGCGAGTGGTCGGTTGCCGTGAATATTACTAAACAGCGAACCGCGCGGTTCGACACCGTATACTTTAATTGATCGATTTTGCTCCTTGAGGAAGCGACCTGTGCCTGACATGGTGCCGCCGGTTCCGAGACCTCCGAATACATGCGTGACGGTTCCCGCAGTTTGACGCCAGATTTCGGGTCCGGTGCTGTAATAGTGGGCTTCGGGATTGAGTTGATTGTCGAATTGATTAAGAAAATAGTAGCCGTGTTCCTGGGCAAGGCGTTTGGCGACACAGTAATGACTGGCGGGGTCATCGGACGGCACTTCACAAGGAGTACTTATGACTTTTGCTCCGAAGGACTTAATCAAATTGATTTTCTCATCGGATGTGGAAGTCGGCACGGCGAATATTGACCGATATCCTTTGATGGCGGCAACCATTGCGGCGGCCACGCCGGTATTGCCGGAAGTAGCGTCGATAATCGTGTCGCCTATTTTGATATTGCCGCGTTTTTCTTCGGTGCAAATGACATAAGCAGCCATGCGGTCCTTGACCGACCCGGCCGGATTGGCGCACTCCATTTTTGCAAGAATAGTGGCTTTGCTCCCGGTGATGCTGCCGGGGAGCTTGAACATTGGCGTGTTACCGATGAGATCGAGTAGTGAATTAGCGTAATTTGTCATAAGTCTCTAAGTAATTGAAGTGAAATCCTTTGCTAATATACAAAAAAAGAGGAATCTCAATTCATCTAAAAGTGAGATTCCTCGCGAAAATTCAACGGAAATGCCGGATCGGAATTATTGATCTGCCTGTTCGAGGTAAGCCTCAATTTGGGCGATAATCGACTTCGCGTTTGTAACCATCGATTTCATCGAGGCTTTGCCGTCGGCCAGCCTGACGAAATCTTTATAGGACGCGAGTGCAGCGTCATAATTCTGATTTTCTTGATAAGCGCCGGCCAGCGCATAATGGGCAAGCGTCATGTTGCGGTCGGCAGCGATTGCTGCTTTGTAAGACGATATTGCGGCGCCGGTTTTCTTCTGGGCCATCTGGAGATTGCCAAGATTTACATGCGCGTCAGCCATTTTGGGGTCGATCTTGATGGCTTGGAGGTACTCAGCCTCGGAGGAAGCCAAGTCGCCTTTTTCCTTATAGGCTTTGGCGAGGAAGAAGTGGCTCTTGGCGTCGCTAGAATTGGCAGAATTGTACAGTTTGTAATATTCAATTGCCTTGTCCCAGTTGTCTTGCTGGAAATACAACTGGCCGAGACCCTTGTGCGTCTCAGCATCGCCGCTCTTAAGCTGGAGGGATTTCATCAATGCACCTTCAGCGAGCTGATACTTTTTGGCGGCAAGTTGAACCATGCCAAGGTTATAAAAGGCTCCTTGATGCGTAGCGTCCAGAGTAGTCGCCTTCTTGAACGATTCCTCGGCTTGCGGCAGCTTCTTTAGGTTGAATTGTACAGTGCCAAGTTCGACCCAGGCAGAGACATAGGTTGGGTCGAGTTTAACTGCTTCAGCGAGATCTTTCTCGGCCGCAGCCATGTTGTTGGCTTGCTTGGCAGTCAAGCCGGCGTTAAATTTGGCTTTAGCTTCGTTGCTTTGCGCAAATGCCAGGCTGGTCAAGGTTAGCGTCAGCATGATCGCGATGATTGCTTTTGCTTTCATCAGTTCCCATCTCCTCGAATTATGTAATTTCATTTTCCTCTTCCAAACAGGCCATCGTGGGGGGCATCCGTCCACGTTGCCGTACTTAATACAGTCGGAATGGTCCATTGTTCCCCTAATAGGAGAACTTGAATTTCTTTGCTCCGGCTTTATAGGCGATATCCGTGCGGTAATGACGGCCGTCAAATCGAATCCGTTCAATGGTTTCGTAGGCTTTGGCAACCGCATTATCGATGTGTTCATCGACTGCCGTGACGCCGAGAACGCGTCCGCCGTTTGTGAAAAAGCGTCGATTCTCGAATCTGGTTCCGGCGTGGAAGACTAAGGCATCCTGGTCCTTGATATCGCGCAAACCGAGAATTTCTTTGCCTTTTTCATATTCGCCGGGGTACCCGCCCGAGGTCATCACAACGCAGACCGCGTAAGCATCTTCCCACTCAAGGGTTTCCGAGTCCAGGGTGCCGTCAACAGCCGAGCTGATCAATTGAGCGAAGTCGTTTTTCATCAGAGGCAGGATAACCTGAGTTTCCGGATCGCCGAGGCGGCAATTAAATTCGATTACTTTAGGTCCGCGCTCGGTCATCATTAACCCGGCATAAAGAACACCCTTAAAAGGGCGTCCCTCTTCGGCAAGGCCCTTTACCGCCGGTTCGAGGATAAGATCGTGGATGTCCTTCAGGATTTTGTCCGAGACAAATGGCACAGGGGCGTAGGCGCCCATGCCTCCGGTGTTAGGGCCGGTGTCGCCATTGCCGGCGCGTTTGTGGTCCTGCGATGCAATAGTAGTTAGAATATTCTTACCGTCGGTAAAGGCGAACACCGAGGCTTCTTCACCAGTCATAAAGTGTTCAACGACGACGCGCGCGCCGGCCTCTCCGAACTGCCGTTTTTGCATCATATCGCGAATGGTGCGTTCGGCCTCATCGGAAGAGCGAGCAATCGTGACGCCTTTGCCGGCAGCCAAGCCGTCAGCTTTGATGACGATCGGCATTCCGGCGCTGTGAACGAATTTGATGGACTCTTTCATGTCTTCGAACACCATGAAACTCGCGGTCGGAATATGGTGTTTGCGCATAAACTGTTTGGCATAAGCTTTGGAATACTCGATTTCGGCGGCTGCCTTGGTGGGTCCGAAAATCCGCATCTTTTCCAATTCGAAGCGATCGACGATTCCGAGGGAGAGTGGAAGTTCGGGGCCAACGATGGTTAAATCGACCTGCTTTTCACGGGCAAAGCGAACCAAACCGTCGATGTCTTCCGCTTTGATGTCGACTAATTCGGCGACGCGGAAGATGCCGGCATTGCCCGGAGCGCAGTACAATTTTTCGACCAGCGGGCTCTTGGAGAGTTTCCAGCAGATGGCATGTTCACGGCCGCCGGAGCCGACAACTAAAATTCGCACCTAATTTTCGCCTTTCGTATCCATTGAAGCTTCAAATATTAAGGTTCGCGGGGGACTAACGCAACGGATTTTTCTGCCGATATTTGGATGAACGCGCGAACTTTCTCAATTTGTTTTTGTTGACATAAGTAGATACTTTGGTATCATGCCTCTCGAATGCTTTTGAGATCCAGCTTCTGGGTCAGATGAAATTTCGGGCAAAACAATAGAAAGCCCTACGACAGGGAAACTAATAATCGCATCGGTATAACTTTTTTATGAGTCCCATAACAATTATATGTTGGTCGTGCAAGACCGAAAATCGACTTGATACGCGGCCGAGCCGCACGGATCATTGTCAGAAATGTGACCAGCCGCTTAAGTGCTGTTACAATTGCCGTTTCTACGATCGTGACGCCCATCACCAGTGCCTGGAGAATCAGGCGGAATGGGTGCGCTATAAGGAGAAGGCGAATTTCTGCGAATTCTTCACGCCGCGCGGACCGGAAGTCCCGGTGAGCAAGAAGGCGCCGGAAGTCAAAGAGGCGGAAGCTTTTTCGTTGTCGCGTCAAGCTAAGGCGCGCACTTACACCAACAAGAAGGACCGCGACAAGGCGGCCTGGGACAGCCTGTTTAAGGATTGATCGCACTCAGCGTTTACAACACCTCACATGAAAAGAATAATATTTTTCTTTGAAGACGAGCAAGTAGAGGACTTCTATCCGTTGAGTCTTTCTCATACTCCGGCAGAGCTGCTGTGCGGAATACTATCACTTGGTGACAAATGGACCGCGCGAATCGAGCATGACGAATTTCGATTATTGACGCGCGGATATTTGGCGGCAGCTCTGGCGAATTCGCTATCGCGCAAAGTTAATGACACGAATGCCGCCGGCTTTGACGAAGCAGTGTTTGTCAACCCGCGGTTTTTCCCCGAAGACGACTTAGTCGAGGTCATTCTCGAGAAACGTTCGGATTGTGCGGTGATGGTTGCAGGTACACTGGCTGTATTGCGTCTGTCGACACAGACCGATACCTACCGCAAGCTCGAGCGGGAAATAATTGAGTGCCGGCGCGAGTCGCTCTACAGTGCGATTGTGGCTACGGCGGCAGCCGTCGAACAAGTCGAGGGTAAATTGCGCAGTGTTCGATATTTGTGGGACATTGTTCAGCACAATGCCGAGGAGATCGAGCGCGATTTTGAATTGTTGATCCCGGAACTGAACTTGAGCGACATTTTCAGCGACTCGGAAATCGACGACGACTGTCTGGTATACAATGTTGACGACGTGTACATCGGCAAGGGCTGCCGAATCGACGGGCAGGTCGTCATCGACGCTCGCGGCGGGCCGGTTTATATCGGCGAAAAAGTTGTTATTTCTCCGCACACACGGATTGAAGGTCCTTGTTATGTTGGCGACAATTGCCAGCTCGTCGGCGGGAAAATACGCGCCGGGTGTTCGTTCGGACAATTTTGCCGGATCGGCGGCGAGGTAGAAGAGGCGATTTTCCACGGATACACGAATAAATACCACGATGGGTTTATCGGTCATGCTTATGTCGGCGAGTGGGTCAATTTTGGCGCAATGACGACGAATTCTGATTTGAAGAATAATTATGGCGAGATCAAAGTCGAGCTTCCCCAGGGCTTGATCAGCACCGGCTTAAACAAAGTGGGCAGCTTTATCGGCGACCATGCCAAGACAGGGATCGGGACATTGCTGACGACCGGAATGGTCATGGGGCATTCGGTCAATCTCTTTGGAGGCGGCCTCGCCGGCGGGAGATATATTCCATCGTTTCAATGGGGCGGAAAAGATGGATTCGTGGAATACAATGTCGATAAGGCGATTTCAACTGCGAAGATTGTGATGAGCCGTCGCGGCCGCGAGTTCAGTAATGCTGACGGGGAATTATTCCGATATATCTCAAAGGCGACAGCGGCACACCGTTCTGGATGGAAAGCGCTCGAGTAGCGCGGCATCTTTCGTTTTCTCCCCGGCACATACGTGTTACAGAAAACAAAGGCGTTGACCGACATCGGCAGTCGCCTTATGTTGCGGTTTGTGAATCGACATCTGAGCGAGGACACTATTCATGCCTGAACTGAGAAAAGATCCCATCGTTGGACGCTGGGTGATTATTTCGACCGAACGCGGCAAGCGTCCAAGCGACTTTCCGCCGGCAATCAAAAACAAAGAACCGAAGAGTTGTCCGTTTTGCCCCGGCAATGAGGGCATGACGCCGCCGGAAATTTTCTCGTTACGGAACAATAGCAGTCAGGCGAATTCACCGGGCTGGGACTTGCGCGTCATATCGAACAAGTACCCGGCGCTAAAGATCGAAGGCGACCTCAACCGTGAGGGTGAGGGGATTTACGACCGCATGAACGGCATCGGCGCACATGAAGTAGTTATTGAGACGCCGGATCACCAGATGGATCTTGTCGACATGCCGGTAAGTCAGTCCAAGCATGTGTTTCTTGCCTATCAATCCCGGATGATTGACCTCAAGAAGGACATTCGCTTCAAGTACCTGATGGCATTCAAGAATCAAGGCGAAGCGGCAGGCGCATCGCTTGAGCATGCTCATTCACAGTTGATTGCTACTCCAGTCGTGCCGATTCGCGTTCAGACGGAATTGGAGGGCGGACAGCGGTACTTTGAATACAAGGAACGCTGCATTTTCTGCGACATTATTCGCCAGGAAGTCAGCATGGGGAAGCGAGTGGTGTATGAATCGAACGGATTCATCGCCATCGAGCCGTTTGCGCCGCGTTTTCCTTTTGAGACATGGATATTGCCGAAATCGCATGAGTCGGATTACAGCAAAATCAATGACAGCATGGCAACGGACCTTGCGGGAATAGTCAAGGCGACATTGTCGAAATTGCGCGTTGCTTTGGCCGATCCGCCGTATAATTTCGTAGTTCATACGGACGCCTTCAATAATGCCGGAAAGGAATACTACCACTGGCACCTTGAGGTGATCCCTAAGCTCACGAAGATCGCGGGATTTGAATGGGGAACCGGATTCTATATAAATCCTGTCGCGCCGGAAGACGCGGCGCTGTACCTTCGTGATATTGCAGTGCCATAATTAAACCTACTCAAGGATGAGGGGTAGAACCACATGGGAAAGTTAAGTATCGCCTACGTTGCCAGTGAAGCGACGCCGTACTCCAAGACCGGCGGGCTGGCAGACGTTGCCGGCGCGCTGCCGCAGCAATTAGCAGATTTAAGACACCGGGTAGCTCTTTTCACGCCGTGTTATCGCAGCGTTAATATTGAACGCTGGGATATATTTCGTGTCGGCGGGCTCACCGACCTGGGTGTCTGGGTTGGCGGTCGCGAATGGAGATTTAATTTGCTCCAGCGCGACGAACCGGGCAAGGGCAAGCTTGAGACTTACTTCATTCAATGCGACGAGCTATTCGATCGCGATTCAATCTACGTTGATCCCAAGACAGGCAAGGATTACTCCGACAATCACATTCGCTTCGCGTTTTTCGCGCGCGCAGCGCTCGCCGTAATGGAGCGGCTTGAATTCAAGCCAGACATCATTAATTGCAACGATTGGCAGTCGGCGTTAATTCCGGCGTATCTCAAAACGGCCGAGCGCGATCATCCTTTCTTCCAAGATACACGCACAGTGATGACTATTCATAATGTCGCCTACCAAGGGTTGTTTCCCGCGGAGAGTTTTTCGGATTTAGGAATCAGCCAGTCGTATTATTATCCGACTTCGCCGTTTGAATTTTGGGGCGAGGTTAACTTCCTTAAAGCCGGAATCGTGTTTGCGGATGTAGTTACGACCGTTAGTGAGACATATGCCAACGAGATTCAATCTGCCAACGAATTCGGCTACGGACTCGAGGGTGTGTTGCATGACAAGCGCAATTCGCTATTCGGGATCATTAATGGCGTCGACTACGGCGTCTGGTCGCCGGAAAATGACAAGTTGATCGCCAAGACGTACGGCGTCGAAAGCTTGACCGACAAAGCAGCCAATAAAACGGAATTGTTGAAGAGTGTGGGGCTTGACACCAAGCGAATCACCAAGCCGCTGATCGGCGTGATCAGCAGATTTGCGGATCAAAAGGGATTTGATCTCATCGAGGAAATAGCTGACGAGTTGTTCGATTTGGATGTCACTTTTGTGATTCTGGGAACCGGGCAAGAAAAATATCACGAACTGTTCAAGAGCCTGGCGAAAAAGCACCCCGACCGAATAAGCGTCAATCTCAAATTTGACGACCGGCTCGCGCACATGATTGAAGCCGGCGCGGATATGTTCTTGATGCCTTCGCGTTTCGAGCCATGCGGGCTGAACCAAATGTATAGCCTGCGCTACGGCACGGTGCCGATCGCGCGCAAGACCGGCGGTTTGGCGGATACGATCGTCGACTACGATGAAGCGAAGGCAAAGGCTACCGGATTCTTGTTCGAAGAATATGAGCCGGCAGAATTGCTCGCGACGATAAAGCGCGCTCTGAAGCTTTTCGAGAAGCCAAAGGTCTGGCAGACTGTGGTAAAGCGCGGCATGAAGAAGGATTTTTCGTGGAAGAAGTCGGCCAAACGCTACATCGAAATCTATTCGCAAGTACTCGGGAAATGAGTGATCTGCGGCGAGTGTTCTTCGACCGCGTCAAGTGGCGTTGCTTTTTCGCCCCTCACTTTGTATTCTGGATTAGATGACTAAAAAGCGCGAACGACAATCGGCTCAGAGAAGTCCGAACCAACTTGCAGATTTTGGCTCCTTCTGGGTCTACTTAGTCATGGCTGCTGCCATTGCCGTTTTCGTCTTCACTTGCTTCCATTTTGAGTTAACCCAGGATGACGCCTACATCTCATTTCGCTATGCCGAAAACCTGATCAATGGCGATGGGTTGGTATTCAATATTGGTGAACGCGTCGAAGGCTACACGAATTTCCTTTGGGTGATATTACTGGCGTTGGCGAAGGGGCTGCTGGGTGTCGACTATCTTGCGACGTCGCGGGTTCTGGGAGTAGCCGCCGGAGCTTCATTATTTGTGTTGCTATTCATGCTGGTCCGCCTTCATTACGAAGGAAAAGTTACTCTAATCTACTTCGGGTTGGCGGCTGCAATGTTGAGCAATTTGGCAATTGCTTACTGGTCAATCGCGAGCTTGGAGACCGCGGCTTTTGCGTGTATGGCGTTAGGAGCTATTGTAGCCGAGTACAGCAATCGACGACTCACGCCGGCGCTTCTGGTAATTGCTACATTACTGCGGCCAGAGGGTGCGGTAGTGTTCGGGGTCATACTGATTCATCGAATAATTACCGACCGCCGTTTCCCAGCCGAATACTTCCTCGTTTACCTGGCGCCGCTCGTGCCGTTTGCGGTTTTCAAATTGAGCTATTACGGTTCGTTGTTCCCAAATCCGTACTATGCCAAAAGCGGCGTGGGGCTTGAGTACATTGCGAGCGGGCTGGAGTATCTTTGGTACTTCACGCAAACGATCGGGCTGTACGGTCTTGTGTTTCTGGCGCCGCTCCTTGCCATAAAGAAACTTTGGCGGCATTTTTCGTTGCTCTATTTGTACGTCTTAATCTACATCGCCTACATCGTTTGGGTTGGCGGCGACGTGCTGAAAGTGTATCGTTTTTTCGTTCCGGTGATTCCTGTACTGTATTTTCTGTTTGTCGCGTCGCTCTTTGTGTTGGGAGAGTCGTTGATCAAAGATGTGAAGCGAGCAGCGGCGATTGTGCTGCTGGTGTGCTTCGGGTTTTCGTTCGGTTCGTGGTCGCTGTCGAAGGATCATGTCGAGACGTTTTGGTTCTTTGAGCAAAACATCGTGCGCAAGATGCATTTCATGGGAACGATGCTGAAAAAGTACATGGGAACGGATTTTTCGTTGGCCGCGAGCACAATTGGAATGATCAGCTATCAATTAATGGGACATCGCGTCATCGACATGTTGGGGTTGACTGACTCGTATATCGCGCGCAACCCGGAGAAAATCGAAGGCATAACGTCGACATGGAAAGAACGGCGATTCAACAACGAGTACCTTCTCAGCCAAGAGCCGGACTTCATCTTGTTCTCGACCGGATATAAGCCGTCGGCGCCGGCAGAACGCGCGCTAATGCTGCATTCGGAATTCCGGCACAAATATACAACGACCGGATTTTTGCGCGAGCGGCAGTACAAGGTTATTTGGCGGCGAACCGGCAAAGTCGACATGGCGCAAGACGTCGTGCATCCAAATGTAGATTTTGTGCAAAAGTTGAGCGATTCGTTTTACCACTCAAATCGATCGTCGCCGGATGTAGCGCTGCAATATTTCCGCGAAACAAAGGCGATTTTAGGCGAAGAGTTCCCATTGCTCGACTACTCGATTGGCGACTGTTTCAGCCGCATGAGACAGACTGACAGCGCCATGTATTATTTCAACAAAGCCGCTGATGCCGATACAAACTCGTATGAGCCGAGGATTCGCCTGATCAGAGCGGCATCGGAGCGCAAAGACACTACGACAGTGCGGATTATGGCGACCAGATTAAGCTCGAAATTTCCTTGGCTGTTTGACGAGTCGTATCGAACTCCGTTTCCGCCGCTGAAGCGCGGATTGCCGGAGTCGGATTAGGGGCTGAATTTGCGGCAATTCAGGAATCGGTACCGGAATTCGAAAATTCTGTTGACACAGAAGCATTTGCCGATATATTTGTCGTCGCAGAAGTAAGCTACGCGGGAGTAGCTCAGTTGGTAGAGCTCCACCTTGCCAAGGTGGTTGTCGCGGGTTCGAGTCCCGTCTCCCGCTTTTTTTTTGTTATCCAGCCTTGGCGAATTAATCCGATCATTAATAATGCGGGCTGGTGTCTGCGGTGAAAATTTCGGCGGCTTAGCCAAGTGGTAAGGCAGAGGTCTGCAAAACCTCCATTCTCCG
Organism: uncultured bacterium; assembly: GCA_963707485.1. Taxonomy (GTDB): domain Bacteria; phylum Zixibacteria; class MSB-5A5; order CAIYYT01; family CAIYYT01; genus JADJGC01. Next base: position 43,678 of record CAVPQS010000053.1, on the reverse strand, counting down.
GTTCGAATCCGGAAGCCGCCTCCAAGAATTTGCCCGCGGGATCAAGCGATTTCGCGGGTGTTTTTTTGCAGGTCTGCAAGTTACTGTCTACTGATTTCGTGAGCGGCAACGTCGTCCAAAAATTCCGTTGACATTTGGCTGAATTCCCATAGAATGAGCGTCTCTTAGTCGGGGTGTAGCTCAGCCTGGTAGAGCACTTGGTTCGGGACTAAGGGGCCGTAGGTTCAAATCCTATCACCCCGACCATGATTTTTGCGGCTTGCGGACCAGCCGTATGCGCGAATTTTTTGGAGCACGAAAATGTATCCTATCCTCAAGTTAAGACCCGGAAAAGAAAATAACGTCATCTATCGGCATCCGTGGGTGTTCTCCGGCGCATTGTCGGCTGCTGACATTGATTTGGATAATGGTGAGCTGGTTCACGTCGCAGACGCCAATGGGCAGATAATCGGAACGGGAACTTATTCGAATCGATCGCAGATTTCTATACGCGTACTTGATTTTTCCAATACAACAATAGACAGAGATTGGATTGGCGGCAGAATTGCGGCGGCGCAGAAGCAACGTGAAATATTAGGCTATGGACCCGGCACCGAAACTACCGGCTATCGGCTGATTTTTGGCGAGGCAGATGAGATCCCCGGACTAATAATCGATCGCTACGATAATGTCTTCGTGCTGCAATCATCGACGGCAGGAATTGATCGCTTGAAGCAGTTTGTTGTGGAATCACTCATAGAGCAATTCAGTCCGCGCGCGATTGTTGAGCGCAGCGACATCCCTGTTCGCAAGGAAGAAGGAATCGAAGAAACAGACGGTCTGCTTTACGGCGACGATGTTGAAGAAGTGACATTCCGCGAGAACGGAATTCAATTCGTTGCCGATGTCCTTGCCGGGCAAAAGACCGGGTTCTTTCTTGATCAGAAGGACCTCCGTAAAATGACGGAGCAGTCGGCCCGGGGCAGAAAAGCGCTGAATCTTTTTTCCAACTCCGGGAGCTTTTCGATTGCGGCATTGCGAGGCGGCGCTGAAAGCGTGCATAACGTTGACAGTTCCGGCCCGGCGCTCGATTTGTGTTCGCTTGTAGCTGAACTGAATGGAATGCCCATCGATAAGATCACGTGGGAAAACGACGACGTATTTCAATGGATCACAGATATTTCGGATCAGTCGTTTGATATGGTCATACTCGACCCGCCCGCGCTGGTGAAAGCTCAGGGAGACCTCGAGTCGGGGCGGAAGGCATATCACTTTCTGAATCGTGCCGCGATGCGGCTGATCAAGCCGGATGGAATTCTCGTTACCTCGAGCTGTTCGCTCTATTTTCGGGAAGAGGACTTCCTGTTTCTTCTGCGGCGCGCATCGGTTCAGACGGGCAGGCGCCTCGAGATTTTGCACTACGTGACGCAATCGCCGGACCATCCCTGGTCGGTGTATTTCCCCGAATCCCGCTATCTCAAGTCATTTGTGTGCCGGCTCCGTAGTTAATCGATTCTTGCGCCGACATTAAACATTCGCTATCGTAGATATTGATGTCAATCCGGAAATTTCCCTATGTCGCCGTAATAGGCGGATATGAATGTTCGGGAGTGGATGCTAAACGTGCGGAGGAAGTGGGTAAGCTGCTGGCACAACGGGGCGCGATCCTGGTGACCGGCGGGCGACTCGGCATCAGCGAGGCGGCATCCAAAGGAGCGAAGCAAGCAGGTGGAACGACGATCGGCATTTTGCCGTCTGCGGACTTCCGCGAGGCGAATGCGTATATCGACCACGCGATTTGCACCGGAATCGGCGAGGCACGCAATACCTGTGTCGTGATGACGGCCGACGGTGTGATTGCTTTTCCGGGAAAGTATGGAACACTCTCGGAGATGGCGTTTGCACTTCTGAACAAAAAGCCGGTAGTTTCACTCGGTTCGTGGGAAGTTTCGGATGAAGTCGTCAAGGTTGACAATCCGCAGGAAGCGGTAACAAGGATTCTTCAGGAGATACAGCGATGACGGAAATGGCTTGCGCACGTGCGCTGATTACGGGGCGAGTCCAGGGAGTTGGATATCGCTTCTTTGTGACCACCAAAGCCGAAACATATTCGGTGTTCGGGTTTGTGCGCAATCTCGAAACCGGCGCGCTCGAAATCGAGGTAGAGGGCGAAAAGCAAATCGTAATGGACTTTCTCAGCGACATTCGCAAGGGTCCGCGCCACTCGGAAGTTTTTGACTTTAAGATGGAGTGGAAGCCTTACAAAATGACATATGACCGATTTTTTGTGAAATATTAGGTATGGACTTAAAAACTAAAATTCGCAGCATTCCTGACTTTCCCAAGAAGGGAATAGTCTTCCGCGACATTACTACATTGTTGCAGGACCCGGTGGCTTACGAAATGGCCATCGACCAGTTCTGTGTTCATTTTGCCAAGCACAAGATCACCAAAGTTGGCGTAATTGAATCGCGCGGTTTTATCTTCGGCGGCCCGATTGCGATGGCGCTTGGAGTCGGTTTGGTACCGATTCGCAAGAAAGGCAAACTGCCATGGGACACCGTGCGCCAGAGCTACAAACTGGAGTATGGCACTGACAGTCTCGAAGTTCATAAGGATGCGGTTAACAAGCGCGACCGCGTACTCATTATAGACGATCTGCTCGCGACAGGCGGAACTGCTCAGGCCTCGACGAAGCTGATCGAGAAGCTCGGCGCCAAGGTTGCCGGGTTGGGATTTTTGATCGAGCTGTCATTTCTGGACGGTCGCAAGAAGCTCAAAGAATATGATGTTCTGACGCTGATAAATTACGATTCAGAATAAGTATTTCGACAGGTCCGGATCGGCCGGAGTGATTGGTCGCGATTTCACATATTCCCCAATATTGCCCTCGTAGCTCAGATGGACAGAGCAGGAGTTTCCTAAACTCTTGGCCGCGTGTTCGAGTCACGCCGAGGGCATTTTAGTTTTTTACAGGATTTGAAATTCGAGAAGGGGAGAGGCTACTCCCCGGCGGCATGAGGCGTTTGATCCGTTGTCGCCGGGTGCAACGGTTCGACGGTACTTGACATGTCAACCGGCTTATCGGGGGTGCTGGTTTCATCAATTTCCGCATTCTTGTCCAAAAAGTTCATGCCGGAAAATTCGTTGGCAACGATGATTGCAATGCGGCGATTGCGGGGATCGCCCGGATTGTCGGCAATTTTGGGTTCGGTATCGGCATACCCGCGGACTTCGGCGACCTGGTTTTGCTGCAGACCATTTTCGTTCATCCAACGTCGAGACGTATTACAGCGATCTACGGAGAGTTCCCAGTTGGTATAGGCGGCACCGTCAGCGTATTGGAACGCATCGGTGTGGCCCTCGATAATGACCTTGTTGGGAAGGCGGCTGATTTCCTCGGCAACCAAAGCGAGCAGTTGTTTGGTGAATGGCTTCAGCTCGGCCGACCCGCGTTCGAAGAATGATTCCCCGGAAGTTTCCAAAAGTTGAATGCGCAGACCCTCGGCTGTCATCTTAACTTCGATCTGATTTTTGAGCCGCTCAAAGCTGGAGTTAGCCTTGAGCTTTTTCATGATTTCGGCGCCGGCTTCCTCCAGCTTTTTTCTTGTCTCGCGTTCGCGCATCTTGCGAAATTGATCTTCAGTCATCATGGCCTTACTTTTCATCTCGATGACCGTCTGCCCCTTGTTGGGGAGGACGGAGACATCGCCGCCTTTTCTGAATCCGGTTGGATTTTGGAAATAGCCTGAAACGCTTTCCTTGACGGTCTCGGACTGGGCGACCAACCAGAGCACGAGGAAGAATGCCATCATCGAAGTAACGAAATCGGCATAAGCGACTTTCCACGAGCCGCCGTGGTGACCGCCGCCGTGTCCGCCTTTTTTCTTGATGATAATTATGGGATCTTGAAGATTGTCGTCACTCATGCTGGACCGAACCTACTTCTGTTTCGTTTGACGGCATGCATTTTCGACCTCTTCAAATGACGGTCGGCTTGAGGCGAATATTGCCCGGCGGGCAAATTCAACTGCAATGGAAGCCGCGAAACCCTTTTGGAACCCCAGCATACCCTGCTTGAGGCACATGTAGTATTTGCCCGATTCAGCATTGAGAGTCTGGATGTTTTTGGCAATTGGCTGAAACATACCGTAGCACAACAAAATACCGAGGAACGTTCCGACCAGCGCGGCAGCGACTTTGTGGCCGATCTCTTCCGGCGGACCACCGACTGCGCCCATGGTTATGATGATGCCGAGGACGGCCGCGACAATACCGAAGCCGGGGAGGGCATCGCCGGCAGTTTGAATCGACTCGGCCGGCTTTTCAGTTTCTTCGTGATGCGTATCGAGATCGAGATCCATAAGGGCTTCAAGGTCCTGCGCTGAAATGGCCCCTGTGATGATAACGCGCATCGTGTCCGAGAAGAAGTGGACGGCGTGGTGATCTTTTAGAAAGGCCGGATATTTCTTGAGAATGGTTGATTCATGCGGCTTTTCAATGTGACTTTCCAGACCGACGAGACCGTCTTTGCGGGCGACGTTAAAAATCTCATACATCATGACGAGCAGATCGAGAAACTGCTTCTTAGTCGGACCGGCGCCAAAGACTTTGATAATTTGCGGCAGCATTTGCTTGATCGTTTTGAGGGGAGTCATTACGAGCAGAGAGCCGATAGCCGCGCCGCCAATAACGACAAATTCCGCCGGCTGGAGCAGCACCATCACGGCGCCGCCTTCCATGACGAATCCACCGATAACGCCGCCAAAAACTACGATAAGCCCGATGATTGCAATCATTTTTTCAGCGAGTCCTTAAACTGGGTTTTGTTGAATATCTAAGCACGTCTGACCATACTTTGAGTTATTCGACACATTTTGCAAAAAGTCGAATTGCTTTCTGCACATTTCGTTCGGCAATAGCAACTATTCAGCGCGGTTAGCGTCAAGCCCGCTGCGGTTACGGAAACTTGTTTCGGTTTGAATCACAGTTTGCATGAGTCATATGACGGCCTCGAGAGAATCGAAATTATCAACTGCTCAGCGAAAGTACAGGTTCAGGGAATTCGTTGGCGAGCCGATACTTTCAGGGAATCGGACATCGGGCGTTCGCTGTATCGCTGTGCTATTGAGAAACGATAAGGCAGCCGCACAAAGTCCGAGCGCGGGAGATTATGGATTTAGCAACAATTGCCGGAATGATCCTCGGAGTGGGCGCGATATTAATCGCGTACTTGATGGAAGGCGGATCGCTAGCGTCGATATTCCAGTTGCCGGCGGTGATGCTGGTGCTGCTGGGAACATTCGGCGCCGGAATGATCACGACTTCGATTTCGACCGTGCGCATGATTCCGGAATACTTGCGCATCGCTTTCCGCGGGCAGCCGATTGACGTGCGCGACACAATCGAGCGCATGGTGTTATTGGCGGAGCGCGCAAGGCGCGAGGGGATACTCGGACTCGAAGGATACCTGCCCGAAGCGCCGAATTCATTTTTCCGCAAATCGCTACAGTTGTTGATTGACGGCACGGAAGTCACGGTGCTGCGGGGAATCCTCGAAACCGAACTTTCATACATGGAAGAACGACATCGGCGGGGGATCGAGCTGTTCCGCAAGATGGGCGGATTTGCGCCGACTCTCGGAATCATCGGAACGGTGTTGGGATTGATTCACACTTTGGCCAATACTATGGACACGACACGTATGGCGTCGGGAATTGCTTCGGCTTTTATAGCGACCCTCTGGGGCGTGTGCTCAGCGAATCTATTCTTCTTGCCGGTCAGCGACAAGTTGCGCCATCGGCATCTTGAAGAGATGGCAAACCATGAATTGGTGCTTGAAGGCGTTGTTGCAATTCAAACGGGCGATAACCCGCGCGTGATTCGCACGAAATTGCTTTCGTTTTTAAACCCGCATGAGCGTTATGAAGATCAATATGCGTCGACGCGGTGAGTTCGAGGGGGAAAACTCCGATCGCTGGCTGATGACGTATGCGGACTTGATAACGCTCTTGTTGGCGTTTTTCGTGATCATGTATGCGATGTCCAAGGTCGATGCCAAGAAATTCGAACAGATGTCGCAGAACTTGCAGGGGGAGTTCAACGCGAGCGACGCGCAAAAGGGAGCGGCGACGACCGATCTCGGAGCGGGAGTTCTGAAGATTGGCAGGCTAAAGCTTGTCGCGCAGCGTCTAGAGAGTCCTTCATTCGGGCAGCTCAAGCACCGAGTCTCGTTGGGGCCGGCGACGAATATCCCAATGTCGAGCGGATTCGACAATTCCAGCACGGGCGATTCGACGCAAGGTCAATTCTCGGTCGAACTCAACGAACGAGGTTTAGTGGTTCATGTCGTCGAATCGGCGTTGTTCAATTCAGGGCAGGCTGACATTCAGCCGCGTGCCCGGGAGGTTCTTGACCGGATCGCAGCCGAGATCCGCACACTGCCGAATCAGATTCGCATCGAGGGTCACACTGACAGTCTTCCAATAAGCAGCTTCAAGTATCCATCGAATTGGGAACTATCGGCAGCTCGCGCGACGGCAATTGTGCGCTACTTCGTTGACCGGCATGCTTTCTCACCGGAGCGAGTCTCGGCGCTGGGATTCGGTGAATTCCGGCCGTTGGTTCCGAATGACACACCGGAGAATCGCGCGCGCAATCGAAGGGTTGACATTGTGATCCTTACCGACGCGTTGTCGCGATTTGAACCGAGGGCCAAGCTGGCGGAGGTCGACAGCCTTGTTGCAGGGAACAATTTGCAGAGCTCAGTGGAAGAACTTTCCCCGTATTAGTCATCACGGATTCAGGTCTCTCCATCAAATTCACAGTTAGATAAGCGCTTGCGGCCATTGGGTCAGATTGGCACGGCATTTGTATGTAGTTTCATCGGAGAAAGGTCTTTGATGGATAACATTCTACAAAAGTCACTGTTCGGTAAGGGACTGATTCCCATTTACTCGCGTTTGGCTGATCTGGCCTCAACGCGACAGAAGGTTGTAGCTTCGAATATTGCCAACGTTAATACGGAAGGTTACGAGAAGCGGCAGATTGACTTTGACAAAGAACTTCGCAAAGCCATCGACAAGCCCTCCACGCCGGGAATTACAACACATCCGCAACACATCCCGCTCGGCAATTCTCCGGACGGAGCGCCGAAGATCGAACGAGTCAAAAAAACTGACAACGATACAGGCATGAACTCCGTGGATATCGATGAGGAAATGGCGAATCTCGCCCAAACCCAGATAATCTTCGAGTTTGGCGCTGACATGCTGGCGCGAAAGTTCAAAGCATTGAAGTCGGCCATCAGAGGAAGTCAATAGCGATGAGTGACCTTTTTTCGTCACTGAAAATTTCCGGGTCGGGACTTTCGGTATTTCGCCGGAAGATGAACGTGTCCGCCGAGAACCTCGCAAATGCCGAGACGACCAAGACGCCTGAGGGCGGACCCTATAAGAAAAAGATTCTCAACATCGGCGCCAAAAAAGTCAAAGACGTGTTTTCGCGGCAGTTGAATGCAGCCTCAGTGGAATTGAAGCAGACTGATAGCAAGCACGTTCCGGGCAAGCCGGTGGCTTTGCTAAACACGAATAATATCGTGCATGCACAAGGACGGGAGTATGTCGACCCGGGCCAGGAGGCACGCCTGGTATACGATCCTGAGCATCCGGATGCAAACGAAGAGGGATTCGTCGCGATGCCGAATATTGATCCGCTTGTGGAAATGGTGGAGATGATGACGGCGGCGCGCGCTTACGAAGCCAATTTGTCGGCGATCAAAACGGTCAAAGAGATTACAAAGAAAGCATTAGAGATTTAGCAAGGAACAGCGATGAAGGTCAATAACGCAAATCTGCAGGTTTACAGTCATACACTGACGCAACGTCAGCAGACGCCACCGGCGCCTGAGAGCAAAGCCGCCGAGCCGAACCAATTTGGCCAGGCAAAGTTTGCGGACTTGCTGACATTGCAGGAAAAGAAATTCATCCTTCAAAATTTCAAACCGGATTCGACACAGCACAAGTCGGATTCACATTTGGGCAAGGTCGTTGATATTCGCGCATGAACCCGATTACAATTAACACACTGCCGCAGGAACTGGCGTTCCCGCAAACCAAGATCACTCCTCAGGCGGATCCGGCGCTGGGGACTTTCAAGGACACGTTGTCGCAGTTTGTTAATTCGGTGAATGATCTGCAGGGACGCGCCGCCGACACGGAGACCGCGTTCTTGAAGGGCGATATCACGGATGTCCACCAAGTTATGATTGCCGTAGAAGAGGCATCGGTGGCATTTGAGCTGCTGATGGAAATTCGTAATAAATTGCTGGAAGCCTATCAGACTATTCAGCGGATGCCAATCTAATTGGCATAAACCTCGGAGCATGGATGCATGAAGAGGATCTTTGATCACTTTTATCAATTAATTGGTCGCATGACGCCGAGCCAGGTTGTCATGGCGGCCCTGGTCGTTGTCGGTGTAATCGCCGGCACGGTCATCATATTCAATCTCGCCAAGAGCCAGTATTATGTTCCGCTTTATTCGAATTTGTCGAGTGAGGACGCGGGCAAGGTCATCGAGAAACTCAACGAAATGCACGTGCTTTACGAGATCGGCGACGGGGGAACTTCTATCAGCGTCCCGTCCGACGATGTTTATGAGACGCGTATGAAGCTGGCCAGCAACGGCCTGCCGAGTCCTCAGAACATCGGCTATGCGCTGTTCGACCAGACCAATCTCGGCATGACCGACTTTGTGCAGAAACTGAATTACAAACGCGCCCTCGAGGGCGAACTTGCGCGTACGATCGGAAGTCTCACCGAGGTCTCCGCTGCGCGAGTCCACATGACAATTCCCGAGGACAAGTTGTTTAAGGAAGATCAAAACGCGCCAAGTGCTTCGGTTGTTTTGAAATTAAACGGCGGGACATCGTTAGCGAAACGTCAGTTGCAGGGAATCGCCTATATCGTGGCGTCATCAGTTGAGGGCATGCGACCGGAAGCGGTTACTATTATCGATTATGACGGCAACTTGCTTACCGGGCCGCAGTCAAATGATCCGTCGGCAATGATGTCGGCAACGCAGTTTGAGATGCGCAAGAATGTGGAAAGTTATCTTGAACAGAAGGCGCAATCGATGCTGCAAGGCGTCATTGGCGGCGGCCGTGCCGTAGTTCGCGTCAGCGCCGAACTCAATTTTGAGCAAAACAGCACCCAAATCGAAGAATATAATCCGGATATGGTCGCCGTGCGCAGCGAGCAGAGAACTGCCTCGAAAGGCAATGAACAAGAATCGCTTCCCGGTGTGCCGCCGGTGACGACTTCGTCAAACAGCAATGACGCAAATGATATCATCACGAATTATGAGATCTCGAAGACGATCAAGAGCATTATCGGCGAAGTCGGAAGTATCAAGCGCCTGACGGTCGCCGTGATGGTAGACGGCAATTACGAAAACGTCGAAAACCCGGAAGGCGTGACTGAACCGAAGTTCATTAACCGGACTCCGGAGGAACTGGAGCGGTTTGGTTCGATCATCAAAAACGCGGTCGGGTATAGCGAGGCGCGAGCCGATTTGTTTACGATTATTGATCTGCCATTCGACAACAGTATTCTGGATGTTTCGCGCAAAGAACTCGATACGGTCGGCCAGTGGGAGAATTATCTCTTCTACGGCAAAAAGGTCGCTTACCTACTACTTGCAATCGCAGGATTCCTGTATGTGAAGCGCCTGGTCAAGAAAGTATTCAAGGCAATTGCCAAGTATGCGCCGCCAATGCCGGCTGCCGCTCCGTTAGCCGAAGAGACCATTCAGCAGAAGCCGCAGAAGCCGAAGTTGATCGATACAATGAAAGCACAGACCAAAGGCAAACCCGACGAAATTGCCAAAGTGATCAGAACGATTATGGCAGAGCCGCAGTAGCATGTCGATTTCGTACGCAGAACTCAGCAACACCCAGAAGGCAGCAATCGCACTGATTGCATTCGGCACCGAAGTGTCTTCTGAAGTTCTGAAAGCCCTGTCGGACCAGGAGCTCGAGCGCATTACGATTGAAATCGCGAACATGCGCGATGTCCCCGGTGAAGTCGAAGAGCGCGTTATTCAAGACTGCTACGACGTTTTTCTTGCCCGCGAATACATCTCGACCGGCGGTATCGACTACGCGCGATCGTTGCTGGAAAAGGCGGTCGGCGCCAATCGGGCAGTAGATATTATTAAGCGACTCGAGTCTTCGCTGGTAACGTCGGGCTTCAATCTCCTGAAGGGAATCGACCCGAAGCAACTTGTCAACTACATCCAAAACGAACACCCGCAGACTATTGCATTGATTCTGACTCAGTTGACGCCGCAGCAGGCGGCCGGAGTCATGACCGAATTGGCGCCGGAACTTCAGGCAGAAGTCGCGATGCGCGTTGCTACAATGGAGAAGATTTCTCCGGAGATTCTGAAAGATATCGAGCAGACTCTGGATACACACTTCTCGGGATCAGTATTTCGCGAAAGCAAGCAGTCGGGCGGCGCAAAGGCGTTGGCGGACATTCTCAATTTGGTCGAAAGCTCGGCAGAAAAGCACATTTTGCAGACGCTCGAAGCAGACAACCCGGACTTGGCGGCAGAAATCAAGAACATGATGTTCGTCTTCGAGGATCTAATTTTGCTTGACGACCGTTCAATCCAGCGGATGCTCAAGGAAGTCGAGACCAAGGACATCGCGATCGCACTCAAGGCGGCCTCCGAAGACGTCAAGAACAAGATTTACACCAATGTCTCCGAGCGCGTGTCGATGATGATCAAGGAAGAGATCGAATTTATGGGGCCAATGCGTCTCTCCGACGTCGAGGCTGCTCAGCAGAGAGTTGTCGAAACAATCCGCCGTTTGGAAGAGGAAGGCCAGATCGTTATTTCGGGACGCGGAGGCAAGGAAGATGTCGTCGTCTAAAGTTCTGTCATCGGTCGCAGTGGCAACGCAGCGGGTTCCGATCGGCACCAGCGAGTTCATCGAACGATATCAGCGCGAGCTGGAAGAGAATTCCACCATCGGCCAGCGGATCAAGATGCTGGAAGAGCGGCATCAAATCGAATTGCAGCGCACATATCAAAAGGCATTCGCCGACGGCGAAAATGCCGGGCTTGAACGCGGATTGGCTGCTTCGCGAAAACTCGAAAACGAGCTGCGCGGCGCAATTGTCGCGCTGGCAAATTATCATAATACCATCTACCAAAATGCTTCCGCCGAACTGCTCGAAATGGCGTTTGCGCTGGCGAACAAAATCGTGCTCGCGCGAGGTGAAGCTGAAAAGCAAATCGTATTGGACACAATCAATGCGTGCCTGCGTGAAGTGCTGGATAAAACAAGACTGACTGTGAAGGTCAACCCGGCACAATCCGAGTTTGTGAAGAATCAGGTTCAGTCACTCGGCGGCATGAATGAGGCAACCTCGCACATTACGGTCGAGTCGGATTCTCGCGTTCGCGCGGGTGGCTGTATAATTGAAACCGATTCCGGCAATGCCGACGGGCGACTGGAAAATCAACTTCAAGTACTTCACGAAAAGCTACTCGAGCTGCAATAACCATGTCAAAGGCGATAGACTTCTCGGCGCAGCGCGAAATCGTGAGCCGGACTCCCACAATCAAACTTGACGGCAAAGTGCGGCGAGTGATCGGTCTGATCATCGAGTCGCTGGGTCCGCAGGCGTCACTGGGGGAATTGTGCCGCATCTACAGGCGCGTCGATAGCCAACCGGTATTGGCGGAAGTCGTTGGATTCCGCGACAATTTCGTATTGCTGATGCCATACGGCGACATGGAGGGAATCAATCCCGGCTCGGTCGTTGAGGCGACAGGCTCAGTTCTTAAGATCAATGTCGGCGACCAGTTGAAAGGAAGAATTCTAAGCGGGCTCGGTCAACCGATTGACGATCTCGGACCACTGGCAGTCAACGGTGAGCGACCGATTACTTCGCGCGCTCCGCATCCGCTGAAACGACAGCGAATTACTTCGCAGATGCTGACGGGAATCCGTGCCATCGACGTTTTCACGAGTTGCGGCAAGGGCCAGCGATTGGGGATATTTGCCGGCTCCGGCGTTGGGAAGTCCGTCCTGCTGGGAATGATAGCTCGGCAATCGCAGGCGACGATCAATGTGATCGGCTTAATCGGCGAGCGCGGACGTGAAGTTCGAGAATTTATTGAACAGGACCTCGGACCGGAGGGATTGTCACGCTCGGTTGTTGTGGCGGTCACCTCGGATGAACCGGCATTGATGAAACTCAAGGGCGTCATGACGGCCACGGCAATTGCTGAATATTTCCGCGATCAGGGACATGATGTGATCCTGATGGTCGACTCGGTTACCCGTGTGGCGATGGCGCAGCGGGAAATCGGGCTTGCTGTCGGCGAGCCTCCGGCAACGAAAGGATATACGCCTTCTGTGTTCGCCATGCTGCCAAAACTGCTTGAGCGAGCCGGCGCCGGTGAGAGGGGCTCGATTACCGGACTGTATACGATTTTAGTTGAAGGCGACGATTTTAATGAACCGATATCGGACCAGGTGAGATCGATTCTCGACGGGCACGTGACGTTATCGCGAAAGCTGGCGCATCGAAAGCACTATCCCGCTGTGGATGTGCTGCAGTCGGTGTCGCGTGTAATGGTGAATATTGTGACTCCGGAGCATCGGGATTTAGCCGGCGAGGCGCGCAAGTTGCTCGCAGTCTATTCCGAGAACGAAGATTTGATCAATATCGGCGCTTACGTTAAAGGGTCATCAAGCGAGATCGATACCGCGATCAGCAAGGTTCCGCATATCAACGAGTTCCTGCAGCAGGATATCGCGGCGGCGAATGCGCAGTTCGGGGTCGATATCATGCGGCTCAAGGGAATAGTTGGAAATGAAAAAGTTTCAGTTTCGTCTGCAGAAGCTACTGCAGATAAAAACGCATAAGAAAATGGAAAAGCAGAAGGAGCTCGCTAAAGCCGAGCGTGTCCGCCGCATGGAAGAGGCACATTTGCAGCTTCTCCAAAAGCGCATGTCGCAGGAGATTTCCGACTTGCAAGCGCACAAACTGGAAAGGGTTGACTGCCGTCGGTTGACGCAATCGACTTTATATCAGCAACGCCTGATTGGAAACATGACGACACAAAAGCAGGTGATTGTCAATGCGCAGAAATTGGAAGACACTTCGCGCGAACGTCTGATCGAATCGGCTCGCGAAGAAAAGGTCTTTGAAAAACTCAAAGAGCGTCAGACGGAACGGTACTGGCAGGAACTGGAAGTACTACAGCAAAAAGAAACCGACGAAATTGCACGGAATTCCTTTCTCCAAGGGGAACACAAAAGGTCGACAAGAGGTCCTCGTTGAATCGAGGGCCTTTTGTCCCTGGGTTACTGCAAATCCGCCGACAAAATTAAAAAGCCCCTGCCATTGACAGGGGCTTTTCGTGGAGCGGTGCAACGGTTCGGTTATTTAATCATCATCATCTTGCGAGTCATTGAGAATTCTTCAGCAGAAATCTTGTAGAAGTAGACGCCGCTTTCGACGGTTCTGCCATTCTGATCCATGCCGTTCCACTCGATTCGCTTATTTCCAGCCGAGAGCGTGGTGTTGACCAGCTCAGTTACCTTCTGACCGAGAATATTAAAGACGCTTAAGTTCACATAACTTGCTTTGGGAAGATTGAATTCAATCGACGTCGTCGGATTGAACGGATTCGGGAAGTTCTGCTCCAGGCTGAACGTCGTCGGCAGGCTTCCGCCGATGTCATCGACATCCGTTGAAAAGTCGACAAAGAGGATGACATCAACTGTGTCCTGGTCGTCGTCGATACCCGTTTCCAGCCCAGCGGCTTGCTTGAAAATGACCTGCGCAGCATACTCGCCGGGGAGAAGACCGGTCGCGTCAATATTGAAATCGACAGTTGACGGTGCGGTTCCGCTGCTTGGGGTGAGGCTGAGCCAAGGCGTCGTTTCTACAGCGCCCCAGGCGAAGGATATTCCCGACGGGCTGGCATTGGAGATGTTGACCTGCTGAGATGGTGGATTGTTGCCTACGATGGTAGTGAAAACTAAGCTGTCGGAACTAAGAAGTATGTCGACGTCGTCAACAATGTTAACAACTACGTAGACTGCCTGCGGTGAGTTGGAGGCTTCAGGCGAAGTGATCGTAATTGACGCAACGTGCTGACCTACGGTAAGAGCGCTGATAGCGACATTGGCAGTGAAGCCGCCCGGAGCGGCGCCGGAGGTTGATGTCAATGTAAGCCAGTCCGTGGATTCACTTGCCGACCAGTTAAGGGCGCCGTTTCCACCGTTAGTGATAATGATCGCTTGACCAACTGGATTGGGTCCGCCCTGATAGCCGTTGTAAAAGAGACTGTCATCATTGAGGACAATGACGGCGACCGAGGTTTGGACTGTGAATGTCGCTGCGTCTTCACTGAAGAGTGTACCCGGATCAGTAGCGCGGAAAGTAATTGTCTCACTACCCGACCAACCGGTAGAGGGCTTATTGATTGTAGCCACGCGGCCGGCATCAATCGAAACTGTCAGCTCCATATTGCCCGAATACGTCCACGTCATTTCGTTATCCGCATTGTCAGGGTCGCTGACGAAGTTGTCGAGAGCGACGGTGGCAAAATTTGCCTCAAATGCAACGGTCTGGTTAGGAATATCAGCCACTACCGGGGGATCATTCACCGCTGTTACCGTGAAGGTGGCGTTATTGCTGGCAAACAGTCCACCAGGGTCGGTTGCGGTGAAAGTGAATGTTGCGGCGCCGGAGAAATCACCACCGGGATATGTTATTGTGGCTACACGGCTCGCGTTTATGCTAACGTCAAAACCATTGGGAGCGCCGGAAGCGGCGGACCAGATGATTGTCTCGTCAGCGTCTTCGGCATCAGAAACGAAGTTGTCGAGAATAATCGTAGAGAAGGCTCCGCCTTCGGCAATTGTCTGGTCGGGAATGTCACTGACCACAGGATCAGTATTTGCCGGGCCGGAGCATCCGCCCATGATGTTCAGTTCTGAGGCGCCGCAGTCGGAGTATTCCGCCTTGATATCGCCGCCTGCCTGAGGTGCGAAGAGAAAATAGCCGGCGGGGGAGACAAAGACGGAGTCGAAATTAACGCACTGAGCCGGAGTGCCAATCGGCACCTGAACCCAGAGAGTCATCAGGAGGACCTCCGTTGCATGAATCGGCATAGGCACAGCGGGTGTGAAATTCAGCCAGCCGGTCAGTATTTTGTTTTCGGCGGGCTTCAGTTGCACAAGGAAGTTTCCAAATCCGCCGGTAACTAAGGCCGGGCCCTGCTGAACAGAAGTCACTTCGACGTCGTTTGAACTATACGAGAACCCCAGCGAGAATCCGCCCAGGGTTACATCGTTAGTGATGTAGATGCCGATACCGACCGAGTCGCCATCGACGACGGGTTTATCTATCGGGCAGTCCATTCTGACAACGTTTGCGGCGAAAAGAGCGCTTGGTGCGATGATTGATGAGAAGCTCATCACCATTGCGATTAGCACGATTAACTTGATCATTCGTTGCATTGACATGCTCCTCCTAAAGATTTCAGTAATTATCCGAGGAGTGATTACGCAAACGGCGTGCGGGAACGAAAAATCGTTTGAGAAAACCGACTGAAAAAACGGTGGTTCAGTAAAGTGTTGATGCGACTGTGTTTAGTTAATCGCTGTTGATGCTTTGAACAGATCAGTACTCAAATGGCGGCATCGGCAAGAAGTGAATGAGGTTGCATCTTCGCTGCAGGAGGGAATATAAACTGCTTTTCACTTGCCAAGTGAAAGTTTATCGGCAATAATCGTAGAGACGAAGCCACCTTCACGTTAACGTATAGTCAGAATGAGGGATATACAATGAAGTTCGACCGATTAATGATATCATTCGCATTCTTGATGGTGCTGGTTCCGCTAATGGTCTCCTGCGGCCAAAAGAATGAGGCGCCCCAGCCTTCGAGTTCAACGATAGCAATTCCGGACTATTTCACAGGCGAGGAAAAGCAACTGGTTGCGAAGCTATTTGAGCTGTGGACGAAAAAGGGGCACGTCGCCTCCGTTGACCAGGCGGCAGACGCACTGGGCGTGACAGTTTCAGACAGCGTGCGCATCGATCTACTTAACAAATTCAAACAGAACTTGAACATCCACGAGAGACTTGGCCGCTATCGGGCGAATACCTTCATTTTGACCAACGAAGAGAAGATGATCGCCGAGCATATTATGGTGAGCGAGAAGAAAAATCAGGAGTTTCCGTCTCTGGAGCAGATTTCCGGCGAACTGAAGATGAGTCCGGAGCATATTAAAGAGCGACTACGGTTTTTGTCGGCTGCTGAGATGTTTTTTGACTTGGGCGGTCCAGACGAATATAACAAGCTGGGTTTCAGCTATGGTCACAAATTGGCTGATTTCACGTTCGACCTTGGGCTGCGACAACACATATTCAAAGTCGACGGCGGCAAGCCAATTAATGTCGGTTGCGCAAAGGAAGCGTTCTTTATAGTTGCGACAGAATACCCGAAGAGCAAGATCGAATACAGGACTTACGATCCAGTCAGTCTTGAGCCGATCGATGTAGTTTTCGATGATAACGAGATTAAGTCTATCAATCCGGAATCGGCGAAGTTGATGGAGGGCGGCACCTGCGGCGCCAACAATCTCTTTATCAACGAGGCTAATGCAAAGGCATATGCGGCCACGATGCCGAAATTCCAGAACAGGGAAGCGCCAATTTTCGATCTTAAGCCGCGATTCGAAGACACCAAGAAGACGGCTGCCGAATCCAAGTAGACACACAAAACAAAATCTGACGCCGCCCAGCTATGGAGTTGGCCGGCGTTTTTATGCCCGGACCGACTTGTGCCAATTTTCACAAAGGTGTCTATATTTCGTTTGCCTCATATCAAGACTTTTCTTACCTTAGCTTACGATTTTGGGCGAATGCCGTATATCTCTATCTGGATGGACTTTATTTTCTTTTAGCTAAATAGGAGAAATGTCATAATGAGCAACCAACCCGATGTCGTCATCCTGTCAGCCTGTCGAACCGCAATTGGCAAATTTCAGGGATCTTTGGCGGGATTTTCCGCGCCGCAGATAGGTGCGTTCGCAATAAGAGAGGCAGTCAAGCGCGCCGGTGTTGACCCGAAGGACGTTCAGGAGTGTATTATGGGTCACGTCGTCCAAGCCGGCGCCGGTCAAGCCCCGGCCCGCCAAGCGGCGATACATGGCGGATTGCCTCCGGAAGTTGCCTGTATTACGATAAACAAGGTTTGCGGTTCGGGGTTAAAGGCGGTCATGCTGGCTACGCAGGCAATCAAGGCCGGAGATTCTGACATGATTGTCGCCGGTGGTATGGAGTCGATGTCAAACGCTCCTTACGCGCTGCCAAATGCGCGGACCGGGTTTCGCCTCGGCAACCAGCAAGCAGAAGATCTGATGATCAAGGACGGACTCTGGGATTCTTTCAATAACTATCACATGGGAAGCGCCGCCGAGTACACCCAGGTCAAGAGCGGTGTCTCACGCGATGAGCAGGATGAGTACGCGTACAATTCTCACCGCAAAGCCTGTGCTGCTATGGATGCCGGCAAATTCAAAAACGAAATATTCGATATTCTGATTCCGCAGCGCAAAGGCGACCCAATTGCTTTCAACGTCGACGAATCTCCTCGTAAGGACATCTCCGTCGATATGCTGTCGAAGCTGAAACCGGCTTTCCAAAAAGATGGTACCGTCACAGCCGGAAATGCTCCGGGGCTCAACGATGGCGGATCGGCATTGGTAGTCAGTTCCTCCGGCTATGCCGAGGCGAATGGCCTGAAGCCGCTTGCCCGCGTTACCGGTTATACCGTTGCCGGCACCCCGCCGCAGGATCTGTTCTTTGCACCAATCTATGCAGTACAGAAGTTGATGAAGAAGATGAATGTCGATATCAACTACTTCGACTTGATTGAAGCCAACGAAGCATTCAGTGTGCAGGCACTCGCGGATGGAAAGGCTCTGGGCTGGGATTGGAATCGGGTCAATGTTAATGGCGGCGCGGTTGCGCTTGGTCATCCGATCGGCGCATCGGGCGCAAGAATTTTGACGACGCTGATTTATGCGCTGAGGGATCGCGGCAAGAAAACCGGAATGGCTACTCTTTGTCTCGGCGGCGGAAATGCCGTTGCCCTGGCAATCGAGATCATTTAGCGACAGAAAGAGGAATACTAATGGACATCAGGACTGTCGCAGTTGCCGGAGCCGGCACCATGGGGAATGGTATCGCTCATGTGTTCGCACAAAAAGGCATAAGTGTCTTGCTGATTGATCCCATTGCCGGAGCGCTTGAGCGCGGAACCGAAATGGTCAAGCTTAATCTGGCCAGACAAGTCAAACGCGAGCTGATCACCAAGGCCGATGCCGATGCGACTTTGGCGCGAGTCAAGCCGACTGCAAATCTCAAAGATGCAGCGGCGGCGCAGTTAGTTGTTGAAGCGATCTTTGAGGACTTTGCCGTCAAGAGCAAATTTTGGACTGAGATGGACTCAATCTGTCCGCCGGACACGATTTTTGCGTCGAATACATCATCGCTGCCAATCACACAGGTTGCGGCAACGACGAATCGGCCGGAAAAATTCATCGGCATGCATTTTATGAATCCTGTCCCGGTAATGAAATTAGTCGAGATCATCCGCGGGTATTCGACGAGCGATGAGACTTGCGCTACTATTAAGGCGCTGGCAATCAGCTTGGACAAGACTCCGGTCGAAGTCAACGACTATCCTGGGTTTATCGCTAACCGCATTCTTTTGCCGATGATTAACGAGTCGATTTTTGCGCTCATGGAAGGCGTTTCCGGCAAAGAAGAGATTGATACGGTTATGAAGCTGGGGATGAACCACCCGATGGGACCGCTAACGCTTGCAGATTTTATCGGATTGGACGTTTGTCTGGCTATATTGGAAACCATGCACAGCGGTTTGGGCGATCCCAAATACCGGCCGTGTCCGCTACTCAAGAAAATGGTGCAGGCCGGGTGGCTGGGCCGTAAGAGTGGGCGTGGTTTTTATGTGTATGGAAGTGGAACGAATTAAGAATCGAATAATCTGCGCTGATATCGTGTCGCGTGCCGATACCTATGGAGTTAACGGCCGAATGAGGAGATTCCGAAAATATGGATTTTAATTTAAGCGAAGACCACATCATGATGCGCGACACAGCGAGAGACTTTGCCGAAAAACGGTTGAAGCCGATTGCTGAGGAGCTTGATGCCAAAGCGGAGATGCCGAAGGAACTGCTGCAAGAAACAGCGGAGCTTGGCTATTTTGGTTTACTGGCGCCGGAGGAGTACGGCGGTCTTGCTGTCGACACTCTGAGTTACGCGCTGACGATCGAAGAAATTTCGAAAGCCTGCGCGGCGCATGCGATCACGCTTTCGGTACACAATTCGCTCGTCATTAAGGCAATCAAGTTGTTCGGGACCGACGCCCAGAAGTCGCATTATTTGCCGAAGCTGGCCTCGGGCGAGTACATCGGCGCTTACTCTCTCTCGGAACCGGGATCTGGAACGGACGCTGGTTCGCTTCAATGTCGCGCAATTCGCAGCGGCGATAATTATGTGCTCAATGGTACAAAAAGCTGGGTTAGTTCGGCGGGTTATGCCTCGGTGTTTGTCGTATTCGCGTTGACGAATCCAGACCAGGGCAAGCACGGCGCTTCCTGTATCCTGATCGATAAGGGCGCTCCGGGAATGTCGCTCGGACAACCGGAGAAGAAGATGGGATTGCGCGCTTCGGACACACGCGAAGTATCATTCATGGACTGCAAAGTTCCGGTCGGGCAATTGTTGGGTGAAGAGAACAAAGGACTGCGAGTTGCGTTTTCATTGTTGGATGCCGGTCGTATCGGCGTCGCTGCGCAAGCGTTAGGGATTGCCCAGGCTGCTTATGATGAGGCGTTGTCCTATGCCCGCGAGCGCAAACAATTCAGCCAGCCGCTGATAAATTTCCAGGCGACGCAATTCAAAATCGCCGAGATGGCGATGCGAATTGATGCCGCGCGGCTGCTCACCTACCGTGCTGCTGTCTTGTTCGATGCCGGCGTTTCGTGCCTCAAAGAGATCTCGATGGCCAAGCTGTATGCTTCGCAAACCGCAAACTTTGTCGCAAATGAGGCAGTACAGATTCATGGAGGGTACGGATACGTAAAGGAATATGCGGTTGAACGATATTTTCGCGATGCCCGCGTAACCGAGATTTACGAAGGAACCACGGAAGCACAAAAAATGGTCATTTCCCGGGCCATCATTAATGAAGGTAAGTAATGTTCGCAGATAGTGATTACGTAGAATTTCGAGTGCAAGTTCGCGACTTTTGCGAACGCGAAATAGCACCCTTGGCGATTACCGCCGATGAAAACCAGACTTTCCCGAAGATTGCAATTGAGAAGATCCACAAGAAAGGTTGGTGGGCGGTCCAGATCCCCAAGGAATACGGGGGCATGGCAGCCAACACAGTCCAGTACTCGATCATTGTTGAAGAGCTCTGCCGTGTATGCGGGTCGACCGGTTTGACGGTAGCGGCGCACAATTCGCTGGGTGCAGGACCGATATACAACTTTGGCACCAAAGATCAGCACAAGCGCTACCTGCATTTTGGCGACTCCGAGCCGTATTTAATTGCGTTCGGGCTGACCGAGCCACAGGCAGGTTCTGATGCCGGAGCCACCAAATCATTTGCAGAACCGGCAGGCGATCATTATATTCTCAATGGAACGAAATGCTGGATCACCTCGGCGAATCTCTGCAAATACGCCATCGTTACAGCCCGGACCGACCGCAGCGGCGGCGTTAAGGGTATTTCTTCTTTTGTGTTGGAGAAGGGCCAAGAGGGCTTCTCAGTCGGCAAGAAAGAGAACAAGATGGGCTGCAGGGGCTCCGATACTGCCTTTTTACATTTTGACGATGTCAAAGTACCAAAGGCGAATTTGATCGGCGGCGAGGGCGAAGGATTCAAGCAGTTCATGAAGACGCTTGATGGCGGTCGCATATCGATCGCGGCAATGGCCTTGGGGCTTGCCGTTGGGGCATTTGAATCGGCAGCACGCTACGTAGCGACGCACGGCTTCAATGGCGAGCCGTTGGCGGACCAGCAATGGGCGCAATTCAAACTTGCCGACATGGCTTGCCGGATCGAAGCCGCGCGCGGATTGATCTACGGCGCGAGCGTCATGAAGGACAAGGGCTTGGTATATTCGCAACAATCTGCGATGGCCAAATTATATGCTTCCGAAGTTTGCAACTTCTGTACGTATGAAGCCATAAGCATCATTGGCGCTGATTCGACCACATCGCGCTTTCCGGTCGAACGGATGTGGCGCGACATGAAATTGACTGAAATTGGCGAAGGAACTTCGGAGATCCAGAGAATTGTGATCTCCCGCGCCATTCTAAAATCGATAATATCGAATTAACAATATTGGAGGAGGACACATGGCGTTTGACGAAAATGGCAAGATTTGGATGAATGGAGAGTTCGTCGATTGGAATGATGCCAAAGTCCATGTGCTTTCCCACGTGGTCCATTACGGCAGCAGCGTATTTGAAGGCCTGCGTTGCTACAAGACCAAAAAAGGTTCGGCGATATTTCGGCTGGAGGACCACACCAAGCGCCTCTTCAATTCCGCGAAAATTTATCGCATGGAGATTCCCTATACTGAAACTCAACTCAACGAAGCGCAGATTGAGTTGATTCGCCTCAACAAAAAAGAGTCGTGCTATATTCGCCCAGTCGCGTATCGCGGCTACAAACAATTGGGTGTCGACCCGACCGGTTGTCCGATTGATGTTGCTATTGCCGTTTGGGATTGGGGTAGCTATTTGGGTGGCGGTGCGCTCGAAGAGGGCGTCGATGTTTGTGTCTCATCATGGCGCAGAATGGCTCCGGACACTTTCCCGGCATTTGCCAAGAGCGGCGCGAATTACATGAACAGCCAGTTAATTAAGCTCGAAGCGCTTGAGCACGGCTATGTCGAAGGGATCGCTCTCGACATTCACGGCCATGTCAGCGAAGGCTCGGGTGAAAACATCTTCATTTATCACGAAGGCAATCTGATTACGCCGCCGTACAGCGCATCAATTCTTCCCGGAATTACCCGTCACACCACGATTCAACTGGCAAAGGAAATGGGTATCAAGGTTCTCGAAAGGAATCTTCCGCGCGAACTGCTTTATGTTGCCGACGAGGTGTTTTTCACCGGCTCGGCAGCGGAGATTACTCCGATTCGCTCGGTTGACCGCATCGTTGTCGGATCGGGCAAAGCCGGTCCAATTGCCAAGAAATTGCAAGCTGCATTTGCCGACATTATCGAAAACGGTAATGACAAACGCGGCTGGCTGACGCGGGTATATTCGCACGAGACTGTCGGCGTTTAGTCTTTGACAGTTACTCTAATTGATATGGGCAACCCGACCGGGTTGCCCTTTTTTTGTTTATATCGTTATCACAATCTTGCGCTTGCGCTGAGTTTAGTTTCGCCTTATTATTTCCGTCATGAAGATAGCAATCGGCGCAGATCATAAAGGGTTCCAGCTCAAGGAACATTTGAAGAAGTACCTGCAGTCATTGGGACATACTGTCAGCGATTTCGGAACCGACTCGGAAGAATCAACCGACTACCCCGACTACGGCATCCGTGTGGCGCATTCGGTCGCCAATCGCGAGACCGATCGCGGAATCACCATTTGTTGGACGGGCAATGGAATGAACATGGTGGTCAACAAATTGCCGGAAATTCGCGGCGCGTTCGCAACCACGGAAGAGATGGCAGTTCTATCTCGCCAACACAACGACTCGAATATCCTGACGCTTGGCTCGAAGTGGGTGGCGCCGGACTTGGCTGAGAAGATTGTCAAGGTCTGGCTTGAAACCGAATTTGAAAGCGGGCGGCACGAAAAGCGAATAAAGAAATTCTCGATTCGCATACCATAGTAACTTTCAATATTTGCCTTCGTAGCTGACTTAATCTATCTTAGCGCGTGAACATTAATAAGCGGCTCCTTCCCGGGTGGAGCGCGACGATCCTGCTAACAATCATCACATCATTTTGGGTGATGTGGAGTTTCGGCGAACTCTATTATGAAGCGTGGGGATTGCCGTTCCGTTTGGCTGTTCGCTACTTGATTCCAGCGGCGATCTGTCTGGCGCTGACAGTCATTTGCGTGTTCTGGCCGCGAATCGGCGGCTCGATTTTGATCGTTGTGGGAGTCTGGTTCGGTGTTTGGTGGCTGCAACTCCAATTCTCGCGCGGACTGAGTGACCCACTCCAAATTGCGATTACGCTATTCGTCAGCGCCGGTCTTGCGGTTATTGGCTTGCTCTTTTGGTATGATTGGCGCTTGCGCAAGAGTGCACAACCAGCGGAGGAGGCGCACCGAAATTGGTTTAGGAGAAATCTTCGCTGGCTGATTGCGACCGGTATTCCCGTCGGCGTCGCGGTCGGAGCGACGATTGGCAATGCGCCAATTCTGATACTACGACAGGACGACGGCATTCGTACGGCGAGATTGATCGAAGGCAACGGCGTGCGGCTAATTTGGGCGCCCGAAGGTCCCGGCTGGGCGAAAGGCGGTGAGGGCGCGGGTTCGAATTTGGCTTGGAATCAAATTGCGCTATATGGATTACCTCCGGCAGGCACTGACTTAAAAGCAAAGGATGCCAATCGCCACGCAACTCAGGCTGAGATGGACTCGCTTTGCCTGTGCCGCTATTTGTCGGAGGACGGCACGACGCTGATGGAATCCGCGCAAAATATCTGGCACATGCCAACGACACAGGAAGTCGTGCGTTCACTCATTCATCACGGCAAACACGCCGGGTGCACTTGGGACGGAACATCGCGGAGCGCTGTGTGCGAAAAGTTGCCGGACAAGGAATCGCCGCTTTGGGCAAGCGATTACTGGCCGATTTACATGTGGACCTGCGATGAATTCGATTCGAGTGAAGCTTACTATGTCGGCTACAACGGGCGCGCTGTGTCATATCAGAATAAGTGGTGGGGTAATCCGAGGCACGGATTCCGCTGCGTGCGCGACCCGATTGATACGATCGAATCTCCTGCGGATACGACGGTGAACTAAATCAGAGGAGGACAAGTGGCAAATCATCTGTATGCGCAGATCGTCCAGATTGCCGTCCTGATCAACGATGCCAATCAAGCGCTGATTTTGCGCACACCCGAGGGCAAGTGGCAACTTCCGGGCGGTCGTCTGAATGAGGGCGAACCGTGGGATGCGGGATTGCGCCGGGAAATACGCGAAGAAACCGGAATCATCGATGTCGAAATATTGTCAATTCTCATGACTGACAATTGGGAGTTTCACGGCGCTCCGATGTATGGCGTGTATTTTCTTTGCCGGGCAAAGACAAAAGATGTTCGCATCAGCGACGAGCATACGGATCATCGCTGGGTCGGAAAGAACGACAATCTTGAAGCGATTGAGTTCTGGCATGAAAACTTGCGACTAATGGTTGATCGCGGCCTGGCGATGGCGCGAGGTCCGGAAATTTAGTTCGTCGCTATTCAAGTTCTTTGCGATTGACTCTCGGGTGAAAATCCAGTATATCTCCCCACATTATGGATGACAAACAAGGCTTGACGGATCAGGAAATCAAAGTTCTCGACCACGGGTTTGTCCGGCTCGTGGATTATATGGGCTCGGACGACTCAATTGTGGAGGCGGCGCGCGTATCGTACGGGCGCGGAACCAAGAAACGCCGCGAAGATCGCGGCCTGATTCGCTATCTCATGCGCCACCAACATACGACGCCGTTTGAGATGGTCGAGTTTAAATTTCACGTCAAGTTGCCGATTTTCATTGCCCGCCAATGGATCAGGCACCGCACAGCGAACGTGAATGAGTATTCAGGCCGTTATTCGGTGATGGAAGACGTATTTTATGTTCCGCAGCCGGAAGATATCAAACAGCAGTCGGCGTCAAACCGACAGGGCAGAGAAGAAGCGGAAGTTGATCCGGCTGTGCGCGAGTCGTTCTTGGCGTTCCTGAATACGAGCAATCGCCATCTCTATGAAGAGTACCTTAAAGCCATCGATGCCGGTGTGACGCGCGAATTAGCGCGGATAAATCTGCCGTTGTCGCTGTATACGCAGTGGTATTGGAAAATCGATCTGCACAATCTGTTTCATTTTCTGAAATTGAGGCTGGATGGGCACGCGCAGTCGGAGATCAGAGAATATGCAAAGGCGATGGCGCAGTTTGTCAAGCAGGTCGTTCCAGTGGCGTGGGAAGCGTTCGAAGACTACCAACTCAACGCGCACAACTTCTCATCGCTGGAACTGAGGCTGATCTTCGACAATTTACGCGAGTTCAATCAAAGCGAGGACGCGCTGATTGCTGCGGGACTGTCAAAGGGTGAGGCACGCGAATTTCAAGCGAGGTTGGAGCGGATCAGGGCTAAGAAATAGCCTCTGCCGAAGTTAAATCCCTTTGCGGCCCTTGTGGATCGGGCAGTAATCTTCAAGTCGATAATTCTGCAGGAAAACTTCATCCCCGATGTGCGGGCAGCCGGACGTTGCTTTCTTTCCCGAATCAAGGCAAATCGTTTCGTGAACGACACCGGTGGGTTCGACAAAACCCTCGACCGGTAAGCTCTCGTGGGCCGCTACCATAAAGTCGATCCAGACGGGCAACGCATTTGTCGATCCTGCCTGGTTATATCCGATTGAAGTCTTGTCATCGTAGCCGATCCAGGTTCCGGCCGTAATTTGCGGGGTATAGCCGACGAACCAGTTGTCGCAAAAATTGTCGGAGGTACCGGTCTTGCCACCTGCGGGTCTTTGGAAGCCGCGAGAGCGCGCTGATGCGGCGGTGCCTTCGCGGTCGTCCATTACTGACTGCATCATACTGACGGCGATGTACATTTCCGCCGGGTCAGCAACGGACCGGCGCAGCGCCGCGTTGTTTTGTTCGAGGATGTTGCCGTAACGGTCAACGACCTTGAGAATGAAGCGCGGCTCCACGTGGATGCCGAGATTGGCAAAACTCGTGTAGGCGCCGACGAGTTCGAGCAGTGACACTTCGGATGTGCCGATCGCCAGTGCGGCATTTGGCGTCAATGGACTTGTGATTCCCAATTTCTTGGCATAGTCGATTACCTTTTCGGGACCGACTTGCTGGAGCAGCTTGATCGCAACGATATTGCGCGACATCGCCAGTCCCTTGCGCATGGTCATGGCGCCGAGGAACTCGCCATCGTAGTTCTGCGGACTCCAGACGCCGGAACCGGGTATGCTCAGCGCGATTGGGGTGTCGTAGAGAATGTCGCTAGTGTGCAGACCTTCGGAGATCGCCGTCACATATACGAATGGCTTGAAAGTCGAGCCCGGCTGGCGTTTGGCCTGTGCTGCCCGATTAAATTTCCATTTGCGAAAATCCTTGCCGCCGACGAGCGCGATGATATCTCCGGTGTGATTGTCGATCGCGACGAATGCGCCCTGCACTTCTTTGTATTTGTAGCCGATGAATTTTCCCGCCGAATCATATTCGGCCACGCTGTACTCGGGATTGCCGAGGCGCCTGCGACGTTCCATCCGTTCCTGAAGCGAGTCTACTTGCGCGACGAGCGAGGTCTCGGCGATTTTCTGCAGACCGGCGTCAAGTGTGGTATATACCGATAGTCCGCCGCCATAAAATTCGTCTTCGCCATATTGTTCCACCAGGTACTGGCGGACCATCTCGGTGAAATAGGGGGCATCGCCGGCATTATCCAAAGAAAAATCGAGAGTGATCGGAACCCTCTTGAGGCTGTCAGACAAATCTTCGCTGAGATAACCTTCTTCCTCCAAGCGCGACAGCACATAGTTTCTGCGCCCGAGCGCGCGATCTGGATGATTGACCGGCGAATAGCGTGAAGGCGCATTGACGATGGCAACCAACAGCGCCGATTCTTCGATCTTCAATCCCTCGGCGCTTTTGTTGAAGTATGTTCGCGACGCCGTTTCGATTCCGTAAGCCCCGTGACCGAAGTAATAAGTATTCAAATACATCTCAAGGATTTCATTCTTCGAGTAAGTTCGCTCGATCTTGATTGCCGTCAAAGCTTCCTTGATTTTTCGCTCAAGCGAGATTTCGCGATTGTAGAACAACATTCGCGATAATTGTTGGGTAATTGTCGAGCCGCCGCCACCGGAACCAAAGCCAGAAAAGAGATTGCGGAAAACGGCTCGTGCAAGTCCGCGCCAATCTACGCCCCAATGCTTGAAGAAGTGATCGTCCTCGGTGGACACAAGCGCTTGCACTAAATGCGGCGGAATCTTGCTGTAGGGAATAAGTGTTCGATTTTCATAGTGAAACTTTTGCAGGAGATCGCCATGGATATCGAAAATCCTCGTAACGACGGCGGGTTCAATATTGTAAATCTCCTCGATTGAGGGCAACTCATCCTGATATGCATACGCGAGTGCGAGACCGACGCTGCCGCCGAGCACAATGAGGATTACCAAGATTACATAGTATTTGTAAAGTCGTTTTTGATTCATGCCGCTTTCTTGTCTGTTGGTTATACCTTCCGAGCCCAATCCGGAATCCAATAAATCTGTTGGAAGTGAATTGGCAACCAGTGATCTTGATTTGCGTTTTCGGGTTATTGCACGCCGCCCGGCAATGAACCAATACTCTGCAACCAGTTGCCTATAAACTTGCCGGATGAGAAGGATAGTCCGCCGGAGTCACCGCAGGTCGATCAGTAGCGCGAAAGCATGAATTTGTAATATGTTGTTACGTAATCGGTTGGCTGGGAGAGCCTCGATTTATGCTTTATAGAATATGCGCGAAAGTTCGACAGCATGCTCTACGCTATGCGGCATGGTACTTGCAAAGAAAGGCTTGGAATAGAACGATGGAGGGTCGGTGACATATCATAGAACTTTCATTGGAATTTTAGTCGCGATATGCGGCATTAGCGCCGGTCAAGCAGAGGCAAGCAATGAAAGCCTTGAAAGCCTTCAGGCGCAACGGATGAGTCGTTGGCGTGATCAGGCCGTTTTGCATTCAAACGAGAGCGTGTCGATGCAGGCGGCCAGAGACATTACGTTGGCAAAGCCGGCTGACGGCAAGTTCGGCGATTTCAAAATGAATTCTGATAACTCAAGCGCGACATTCAATCAGAGATCAAGCGATGTCGCTCACTTTTCCGACGGGCGTGGAGTAATTGTCTGGGAAGATGAGCGCAATGGAATTTGGCGCATTGCTGCGCAGCCGATTACTGTCACAGGGGCAAAGTCGGGAGCGAATAAGTTTCTCGATAACGAAAATCCACCTTCATCGTTGCGCCAGCCGCGAGTCGCCGCCAATACTGCCGGGACGGTCGTCATTGTCTACATCAAAGAGAGCGATAATGGTCTTTATGCCCGGGCCTATGACTTTGGCATTTCGACCGGAGGCGCCGAAATTCGCATCGACGATGCGACACCGGGCAACTTCATCAATCAGCCGGACATTACGCCTCTGTCGGCCAATCGCTTCGTCGTTGTCTGGGAAGATTCGCGCGACGGTTCGAATATCTTCGCGCAAATTCTTAATTCCGACGGTAGCGCTTCCGGGGATAACTTCCAGATTAATCCGTCAATCCCGTCGCCGTATCGAATTGCACCGTCAGTCGTGTCGACGCAGGTCGGAGATTTTGCCGTTGTCTGGGAAGATGGCCGCAGTGGAAACGGTGATGTATATTTTCGCATCTTCACCGAAATCGGAACTCCTTTGTTTCCCGAACTGCGACTCGATGAGGCTTCTGCATCTGATTTCCAATTCATGCCCAAAGTTGAATTTTTGAAGGGGAACACTTACCTGGCGACTTGGATTTCGAATCGCGACGGCGGCCAATCGATCTTCGGACAACTGATTTCGACTTCATCGGCGAATGTTGGTTCAACATTTCGAGTTAATGATTCCGATTCCGATTTGTGCTGGGATCTAAATGTCATTAGTAGTGTTGATTCCGGTGCCGTCTGCGTCTGGGCGGAGTATTCAACTACAGCGTCGATTGAGGTCCAGAAGATTTCAAAAAGCGGAACGCTGTCAGGTTCAAACCTAAAGCTCGAAGACGCCGCGCTGTTGCGCGAGCGTTCATTTCCGGCAATCGCGCGCAATTCCAGCGGCTTCACAGCAGCCTGGGTGGACGCTCGGAGTTTGAACCTCGACATCTACGCGCAACGAACCTCGACATCGCTGGTCAAAGTTAACACCAATTACCGGGTCAATGACGATAACAACGGCGCCCAGCAGAGCAATCCCGACATTGCAGGAATTACTGCCGGTGTACTCGCTACAGTTTGGGACGATCGCAAAGCTGATCAGGGTGACATAACGATGCAGTTGGTGACGTCGGCAGCGACCTATTTTGGCAACAATATTCGGGTAAACGATGATAACGGCTCGGCGATTCAAAAGAATCCGCGCGTTGGCGCCGCCACAAACGGTATAGTCTGGACGGTTTGGGAAGATGCTCGCACCGAAGGTGGACTTCTCGGGCAGAATATCTTCACACAACGCTTCGATGGATCGGGTAATCGACAAGGGCAAAACTTGCTCGTAAATGATGACGGCACTTCGAAACCGAAGAGCAATCCGGACATTGATGTCGCAGACAACGGGAAGGTCACGATGACATGGGTTGATGAGCGCGACAACAGCAAGCAGGTATATGTCCAGGGATTTGCTTCGAATGGCGCGCCTCTGGGCGGCAATTTAAAAGTGACTGAATTCCCAACAGGTACACAGAATTTGGAACCTCACGTTGGAGTTCGCAATGATGAAAGCTATGTCGTAGCATGGTTGGCAATTCTTGGAGGCAAACAAGTTGCCTATTTCCAGCGCTACGCCGGAACAAATGCTCCGCTTGGAGTTGCACACATGGTCGAAGTCGATACTTCAATTGTTCAGACTCTCGATGTCGACATTTGCGCACACCGCACGAGCGGCAAGTTCGTAGTTGCGACGATTGAGAGGGAAAACGGCGCGACAAATGTGAAAATGTACGCATACGATCAATCTGGCAATGCAATCACCGGTGGAGTCGTCGTAAGCGATGTTCCCGGTTCGTACTCCGATGTGCGCATTTCAAGAGATGCCGGCAATGCAGTCGGAATTGTTTGGCTGTCGACAAGCGGAGCGCTGAAGCGCGGGTATGTACAGATCATGCGCGACGACGGATTTGCGCTTGGCAGCAACCAACTAATTTGTGGAAGTACTGCTAATCGCGTCGAAGCAACGCCGGCGATTTCGCTCACCGGCGGATATTACTTTGCCGTTTGGACTGATACTCGCGATGCCAATGCCGGATTCGATGTCTTCGTTAATTCGTCGCAGTATACTTCGACAGACGCGGAAGATGAAATTGATTTTGTACTCCCGGCAGCATTCTCGCTGGGACAAAATTTTCCAAACCCTTTCAACCCGGAAACTTCGATTGAATACTCGCTGCAGTCTCCTGCTAAGGTGACATTGACAGTTTACAACATCCTTGGCCAGCAAGTTGATGAGCTGATTGATGAGTATCAGGCGGCGGGCAGCCATGAATTGACCTGGAACGCCTATTCTCACGGTGGATCTGCCGCTTCCGGGGTGTATTTCTACCGATTAACGGTCGGGGACAAGTCAGTCACAAAGAAAATGACTCTTCTAAAATAGCGCAGGATGACCATTGGCAGGGCTTTGTGCGCTAATTCGGTCCGACAGGTAGAAATTCGCACTGCCCATTGCGTCCAAACAAGTCCTCAAACCTGATTCAGAATCCTTGAAAATCGCTTTACACAGCAGCATTCTCGCCTATATTATTCGTCCTTTGTCTTTTTTACGAGGAGTTTGCTGTGATTGGCATTGGCATAATTGGCGTGGGTTACTGGGGTCCGAACCTCGTTCGCAATTTTTCCTCTTTGGGCGGCGCCTGCAAGGTGGCCGGGGTTTGCGACCAGCGTCCTGACCGCATCAAGTTTATTCAGAATAACTATCCCGGTGTTAAGGGGTATTCGACCGACGAGCAGCTGATTGCCGATCCCGACATTCAGGCAGTGGTGATTGCGACGCCGGTTTTCACACATCATCGACTCGCTTCGGCAGCGCTCAAAGCCGGCAAGCACGTCATGCTGGAAAAACCATTGACACACACCGTTGCCGAGGCTGAGGACCTGATCAACATCGCCAAGAAAAACGGGCTGACGCTGATGGTCGATCATACTTTCCTATACACCGGCGCGGTCAGGAAGATCAAAGAACTGAAGGTGTCGGGCGAGATCGGACAGATGCTTTATTTCGATTCAGTGCGAGTCAACCTGGGGTTATTCCAACATGACATAAACGTCATTTGGGACCTTGCGCCGCACGACATTTCCATTTGCGATTACATTTCCGGCAAGAAAGCCAAGGCGGTGAACGCGGTCGGGTTCGCACATTATGGTCAAACAATCGAGAATATCGGATACCTCACTGTTCAATATGAAGACGACATGCTGGCGCACTTTCATGTGAATTGGGTAGCGCCGGTAAAAATCCGCACGACACTGATCGGCGGTACGAAGCAAATGATAGTCTACGATGACATGGACCCGTCTGAGAAAGTAAAGATTTACGACAAAAAAGTCGTGTTCACTGATTCCAGCGGCAAGGAAGACAAAGAACAGGTCTACAAGGCCCTTGTCGAGTACCGCACCGGCGACATGCGTGCTCCGAAAGTCGAGAGCACTGAAGCACTCAAGCTGGTTGCACAGGAGTTCCTGGCATCAATTAATGACAAGCGTAAGCCACTCACCTCGGGTGAGGATGGCCTTCACGTCGTCCGCATTCTTGAAGCTGCCGACAAATCTCTCAAACAGAA
This sequence comes from uncultured bacterium, assembly GCA_963707485.1. Lineage (GTDB taxonomy): Bacteria > Zixibacteria > MSB-5A5 > CAIYYT01 > CAIYYT01 > JADJGC01. The sequence goes on along the minus strand of CAVPQS010000053.1, from coordinate 11,809 downwards.
TGGGGCTCGGGTTATACTATGAGCAAGAGACAGATTCGCGTATTGATCACCGGTTCAGGAACAGTTACCTGCCAGTCGTTTATTAAGGGCCTGCGTCAGCAGAACGAAATCGACGCTTATGTCGTCACGACGGATATGAATCCCGATTCAGCGGGGCGGTATTTTTCGAATGCGTTTTATACGACGCCTGCCGCCAAAGACGAGAAATTCATTCCGACGCTGATTGATATCATCAAGAAAGAGAAGATCCAACTACTGGTGCCGATTGTCGATTACGAATTCGACAAAGTTGGCGCCAACATTGAGGAGTTCAGGAAACTCGGTTGTATCACGGCGATTTCCTCGCCGCAGACGATCTCCATCGCCAATGAAAAAGAGAAGACTTTCAAATTTTTCAAAGAGATTGGAATCGACACGCCAACGACATGGATGCCGAATGAGTTACCGAATCCGAAGGATATCAAGTATCCGATCTTTATCAAGCCGAGAACGGGCCGGGCTTCGCTCGACGTATACAAGATCAACAACGCTGAAGACCTCCAGCGCCATCTGATCGATGTTGACGATCCAGTGCTGCAGGAATATGTCACGGGCAAAGAGTATACCATCGACGTGCTGTCGGATTTCAATAGCCGAGTAATAGGAATCGTCCCGCGCCAGCGAGTCGAAACGAAGGTCGGTATTTCGTATAAGGGCCGCACCGTCGATGATCCGATTATGATCGAAAAGGCAAAACTCATCGCCGAAAAGATGAGGAATGTCGGCCACTGCAACATTCAGTTGTTCGTCACCGCAGAAGGTCGTTATTGCTTCTTCGAGATCAACCCGCGCTATGCAGGTACGTTGACATTGACAGTCGCCGCCGGGATGAATTCGCCGTATTTACTGTGCAAGATGGCGCTTGGCGACAAGGTCGAGCCAATCATCGGGCAGTACGAAAAGAACCTTCTCATGCTGAGATATTGGGAAGAAGTTTACGTGCGGTCAAATGGAACGGTACTAAATATCCCGAAATTGCAGAATGTCTAGTCAAGAGGACAAATATCAGGATCTGGACAAGATCGCCCAATGGTATGATACTGAGGTCGATTTTGACAGGTACCTAATTGCCTTTAAGCACCGGGCAATTAAGGCGAATCTGTGCGGCAATAGAGTGCTCGAACTTGGCTCAGCCTCCGGAGTAATGACCAGACTATTTTTAGATCACTTAGACCGGATGGACGTTCTCGAAGGCGCCAAAGAGTACATAGACAAGCTGAAGCCGGAACTCGGTGATCGTGTCGATTTCTTCCATTCGCTTTGGGAGGATTTTGATACCGAGCGTCGCTATACCGACATGATAATGGCGGGAGCACTTGAACACTTAGATGATCCAGTTGGTGTGTTGACAAAGATCAGAGGTTGGCTCGATGCAAAATTGCCATCAGCGTTGCATCTCACTGTTCCCAATGCCAACAGCCTACATCGAAAGATTGGTGTTGCGATGGGCATGATCCCAAGTTTGACGAGTCTCTCCGAGCGAGATCATATGATCGGGCATAAGCGCGTGTACACTTTGGATCTCCTTTCAAAGCACCTTGAGGAAGCCGGGTATGAGATCGAAGTCTTTCAGGGGATTTACTTAAAGCCGCTTACCCATGCCGACATGGAGAGGTGGCCGATGGATCGAATAAATGCGTTTTACGAGGTCGGTAAGGAGTTCCCGGAAATCTGTGCTGAACTCTATGTTAAGTGCAGAGTGAGAAAGTAACTTGCGGCGCGTTTTCTTTGATCTCGATGGTCCAATCATCGATGTCTCCCCAAAATTTTACAAGATCTATTCTGACCTGTTCGGAGCCCGTAATCAGCCTGTGCTTTCGCAGGACGACTACTGGGAATTGAAGCGAAACAAAGTTCCTGAGCAGGAAATTGTTGCTAAAACTGCTAACAACGAGTTTGTCGCGGATTATCTGTCCGAGCGACTTCAGGTAATTGAGTCGATCGAATACTTGCGGCACGACCGCCTGCAACCTGGAATTCAGGAACTGCTGAATGAGCTCGCCAAGGAGCAGGAGTTGACTCTCGTAACGCTCAGAAATCGGCGAGAAAACCTCATGTGGGAGCTCAACCACTTCAATCTCGGTTTCTATTTCGCGAATATTCTGACAAAAGAGGATAACCACGGTGACTATCGCATTAAGATGGAACTAATCTCGGGATTCTGCGGATCCGACAACGCGCAAGGAGTGCTGATCGGGGATACTGAAGCTGATATACGGGCTGCCCGGGAATTAGGTCTGATTTCTTGTGGAGTTACTTTCGGAATCCGAACCGAGAAGTACATTAGAAATCTCCGTCCCGACTACATAGCTGACTCTGTGGTTTCGATGGGCGAGATCATAAGAGAAGTGGTATCGAAGTGAAGTCACTTGCAGTTGTCTTTTGTTATAACGAAGGGGCGAAGTTGCGCCGCGTCCTCGAGAAAATTCGCGGCGATAGTGGGTACGATACCATTATTATCGATGACGGATCCTCTGATGAATCTCCGGCTATAATGTCTGAATTCAAAATTCCGGTTGTGCGGCACGAGAAAAATCTTGGTGTCGGAACGTCAATGCGGTCGGCATTTTCTTATGCGAAAAATCATCAATATGACGTTATCTTAATGATCGCCGGCAACGGCAAGATGGACGTCGACCATATTCCCCGGCTGCTCGATCCCATCGTGAATGAGGGCGTCGACTATGTTCAGGGCTCGCGCTACCTCTCCGGCGGCGGGTCGGCCAATATGCCGCTCTACCGCACGATTATGATCAGGATTTTCACTGGTCTGGTAAATTTATTCATGGGGATTAGGGGCACCGATGTTACCTGCGGTTTTCGCGCTTATCGCATGGATATCTTTGAGCGGGCGGAAATAAACATCGACCAGGAATGGCTGGGCAAATACGAGATGGAATACTATATCCACTATAAAGTTTTGAAGAAGAAGCTGAAGTTTGTTGAAGTTCCGATAACGATGATTTATCCCGAGGAGCGAAAGAACTATTCCAAAATAAAGGCGGGCTCGGGATGGTGGTCGATGGTGCGGCCATGGATATTTTTGGTTCTAAAGATCAAGAAGTGATTCTTATCGGTTTATGACAGGACCGGAGATTGATTCTGTGTCAAGCATTCGATCCTCAGAAATTCAGACCTTCACCGTCTCTTTTCATTAATGCAATCTCTATTCATTTCTTTACGATTACGGTAATGTCAATACTTGTGTGCACTTTGAGTGCATCCATGTTTTTGTTACTTGACTTTACTTTATGGGTTTGCAAATCATGAGGATACACTCGTTGTCGTTTCTACACACAAATTAAGATATTACCTGCCAGGGGTCGCTTTGTCGAATTTGCTGGTAGTGGGTCAGTTTGATTTTTCCTTCGCTTCTAAGAGCTTCACAATATCCGATATTTTCCACAAGTGATTTGTTACTCCGGCTGCCATAGCTGGAGTAACTCTTAGCGTCTGATGAATACGGCAAAAGTTGTAATACATGAAATGCAAAGCGACTGCGTGTTCAAGATTTTCGACCTTCTTTGAGAATCCATTGGTCAAACGAGTGAAGCGACGCATTCCCATTCTCATAGTCAAGTTTTGACGCTCAACGTGCGACGTTGAAACTTCTTCGGGGTCCGGTCTGCCTACGATTGCTTGACGATGACAGCCAATACACTTGGGCGGGCTATATCTGGTTTCGTCTGTGGGTTCTTTGCCGTAGAGTTTAATCAGCATCGCATAGTCAATGTCAGTTCCAAATGCTTCATCAACTGCCACAAGATAGGTTCTGTTAGTGTCTGTGGTCAACTGTACGCGATTCGAGAGACGCTTCTTGAGGTCTGCCATGAATGCGTTAGCCCATTCAGCGTTGCGCATTCCAACAAGCCAAGAGACGATCAATTTTGAATCGGGGTCAAGTGCCGTCCACGTCCAAATGCTGCCATATCCGAATTGACCCTGCTTGTCCTTTGGCACATTCTTTTGCTTGGCATAACAGAATGACCAAATTTCATCGCATTGAATCTTGGTGCATTTGAGATTGCGCAAGGTCTTATCCTGATACTCTGCACAGACCGAACCGATTTCAGCAAGCAGCTTGACAATCGTATTCTTGGACGCTCCAGTCATGCGGACAGTAGAACGTATCGAGTTGCCTTCAACTAAGGCCGATACGATTCGGGTTCTTTCTCCTGTGTTTAGCTTATTCATAATGACCTAACATACTTGAGCAAATATGATTTGTCAAGAAGAATTTACAAATTCTGTATATTTGTATATTGACAATTATTGAATTATGCCGTATGCTATTAGGGGATGATAGTTGTGATATGTGACCCCGAGGTGGGGTCTATGGATTCCGATGCCAAGTACGGTGGTAAGTGGCACAAAGACATTGTCCGGGCTGTCAAGAAGAGGTTGAACATGCTCCGTCAAGCTACGTGTAGACAAGATCTATCAGTGATGAATTCTCTTCAACTAAAAAAACGACAAGGTGAGGAGATTTATCAAATTCGAGTCAACGACCAATATCGGTTCCTAATTGAATTTAGAAACGATGACGGGAAAGAAGCAATATACATTATTGGATTTGGGGATTTGCACTAATGAAAGAATTTGAAACTCAAAATGCGTTTCATCCCGGTGAATATCTCCGAGACGAAATTGAAGCAAGGGGCTGGACTCCGAGTGACCTTGCCGATATTCTTGGCATTAGACGGAACATTGTAAGCGATCTTCTTGTTGGAAGGCGATCTGTCTCTCCTGCAATGGCAAAGGACATTGCGGAAGCTTTGGGAACTTCGGCGCAGTTCTGGCTTAATCTTCAATCGGCATTTAGTCTTGCTCAGGAAGCGGACAGAAAAACTGAGATCGCTCATAAAGCGCGAGTGTACTCAATGGCCCCTGTATCAGAGATGGTGAAGAGGCGCTGGATTGAAGCGACCACGAACTTAGGTGGCCTTGAAAGAGAAATCTGTAAGTTCTACGGCATCAAGACTATTGATGAGCCGTTTGATATCGCACATGCCGCAAGGAAGTCTGAGGACTACAGTTCGGTCTCTATGGAGCAAGTTGCATGGTTCGCACGCGCAAAGAGTCTTGCTCCCATCATACAGGTTGAATGTAAGTATGATGACCAAAAATTCGATGCACTGCTTAGCGAATTGAAACTACTTATCGAGTACAAAGATGAAATACGGAATGTGCCTCGAATCTTAGCTAAGTATGGGGTCCGCTTCTTGGTGGTCGAAAAACTGAAGAAAACAAAGATTGATGGGGCCTGCTTCTGGTTGGACAAGGACTCTCCGGTGATTGTCTTGTCGCTTAGGTATGATCGCATAGATAATTTTTGGCAAACCTTGATACACGAATTGAACCATGTTCGTAACCGCGAAGGTCAGGACAAAGCCATCATAGATTCATCGATGTTCGGTAAAGATGCTCAGCCCTTCGCAGAGAAACCAAAAGAGGAGCAAGCTGCCGATCTGTTCGCAGTGAAGTTCCTCGTCAGCCAAGATGAGTTGGAAGAGTTCATCGTGAGAACTAATCCTTACTTTTCACGCTCAAAGATTGAAGGATTTGCCTATAGACTCAAAATTCATCCTGGTGTAGTCGTTGGCCAATTGCAGTATCGGTCATTTTTTGATTGGTCGTACTTCCGCCCGTTGCTTGAGAGTGTAAGGCATATAGTTTTGGAATCGTCCCTCTATGATGGATGGGGACAAACAGCTTAATCAGAGGAGAATTCACATGGCTTCTATTAATCAGCCATTACAGAAACTGGCCAGAGAGTACAAGCGAGAACTCGATGTCGATGTCATTGACCTTGACAAAATCACTGATTGGGTCCTCAGAAACAAGAAATGGGAGCCTGATCCCCTCAAGATTCGCAGAGTATTCAAAGAACTGATGGCGAATGCGCTTCGAGAAGAGTACGAGACCGACCCTCAGGGCCGAAGAGTACGAATCAACCACCGAGTGTCTGAGGTTGACTCCAAAGGCAAACAAATGTCTATTTGGGGGGACAACAAGACAGCACCAAAGGCATTCCTTCACAAGGGATTCCAACTTCGAAGGAGACAGGTGTTTGGCGATTGCCGACAGTTGATGTGGGACGTAGATAGTGTAAATGAAAATCGTTTTGCGGACGATCCCATCCCAATGCAATATGACTTCAACAAGGAACTGAAAGAATCTGAGCTTGTGAGACTTAAGGAGAAGACTTCTTCCATCGAGAAGAAACAGCCTTCTTCGCGATTTCTCGGCGGCGCTGGGGACTCAACTTCTTCGCCCGCGCCTGTCCGCCCTTAAGCCCGCCCTTGCGACCGGCTTTAGCTTTTGGGCTTTCTGATTTTTCTTTGTCCTCTCCCTTTTCCTCTTGCTCGTTTACGGTCTGATCTAAGATTAACTTAGCCAGTTCGTTTATGTCTTTGCGTTTCTTTGCCACACTGACAAGGTAGCACATAAGTCAATTGAGTCAACAGGAGATACGTAGTAAATTAAGTTTGACTATGGAGAGAATAGACTGGGTTAATCACAGATGACGATAGACCCGTTTGGTCCGTCGTATGTGAAATACCAAAAACGAAGGATATCGCGACCAATTAGACAATCGCAACCAACAATGGGGCAAGCGACAAGACCTGTGTCAAATGCTCTTCCCCAAGAGAACCCAATGCCACCGTAATAAACTGGCTGGTTTTGCTGGTTATTGACCGAAGCAACATTTTGGAGTCCCGTTTGTTTTAGCCCCAATTGGGCTGCAATCGCAGGTGAAATTACTGATCCAGATGCACCTGTATCAATCATTGCAGTCGCAGTCATTGAAGGAAAGGGTTTCCCCGCCTGTTCAAATCCATCCCTGATTGCCTTGCCCGGCATAATTACAACTTCAAGCACGGGGCCGACCGTCATCAAGAAATCAACAGGCGGAACCTGAACGGTTTGCCCAGTTATCGATTTGGCTGCTGGAATTGTTAGTCTGTAATCTAATCTAAAAATCAAAATGCAGCTCGCATAAGAAAATTGACAGATTCTACCTTAGTGAGATGATGCACCAAGAAATCGGCCTCTTCGCCGAGCATTCTTATTGCTTCCTCAACTGCTTTCCCGTAGTTATCAAATGCACCAACCACCTTTTCCTCGAAAACGATGATGTATTTTTCGGAATAAGTTTTCAGCAATTCGTCACGATTCTTGTTAACATAATCGAAGTTTTTCTGCAATTGTTTTTCATTCATTTGGATATCCACCTAATTCAAATATACACCTTAATTGTCGGCAAACAAGAGGTATTTGGGTAGTGTACCCATTTGAGTCATAACCCCTTACTGCATATATAACAGTTGCTCCTATTGATTGTTCCGTGCCAACTTTCTTCAATAAATCAAACTGACCCACTACCAATTTGCTTGACAGTTTGCTCGCGAATGATTTGATTAGAAGGGGTGGTAGGGTACATTTTTTCTATTCTGTCGTGAACTAAACAATTTTATCAAAACAACATTCTCCGACAAGTTGCGTTGCAGGACAAAATGCACATTGATCTGCATGGAATGAAAAATCGATACAAAACCTTATTGGAAGAGGGAGGTTCGTTATGAGACGAGCAGGAGCAGTATCCTCGATTCTACTGGCTCTCGTTTTTTTGACAGCGTCTGCGTTCGCACAGGACGCCGGGACTCCGGACACGGTGCGCGTAGCAAAAGTCAGCACGACTGCAGGCCTGAAAGTGGGTGTTCCAGTAGCTGCCTTTACGGACAACAACATCGGAGGCTACAGCCTTGGTTTTAAATGGAGTTCGGCCGATGTGACGTTTGACTCAGTATCTTATATCGGCACACGATTGCCTGCGAATGCAATTACGCCATCTAACCAGGACCTCCCGAATATGCGAGTTCTGGTCGGATTTATAGACTTTACGGCGACTCATCCATTGACTCCCGGTTCCGGCACACTGTTCACGTTATGGTTTACGGTTGCTGGCGGTGCGCCGGATCAGTTCGTTGTAATCGATTCGACTTTCTACCCACCGGCCGGCAGTTTTGAGATAGCGCCACAGGTGGGAGGGGGCTTCAATCCGCGCTTCGTAGTGGGCGAGATCAAGATTGGCAATCCTCAGCCGCCGGCGATAATCCAATTGAGCCAGGCGGCGTTTACATTTAATGGCCTTGTCGGCCAAGGCAACCCGCCCTCGCAGATACAGAATATCACCAATGGCGGCGGGCAGGCACTCAATTGGACCTCGACGCAGTTGTCGAGTTGGCTCGTTTTGAATCCTTCGGTTGGAACGGCGCCGACAGCAATGGTGGTTTCGGCCAACTCGGTTGCACTGGGCGCGGGGACATACACCGACACAGTAAGTATCGCGGCAGTGAATGCCACCAATAGCCCCCAAAAATTTGTGGTAACACTTAATATGACAGTGCCGCCGCCAACCATTAAAGTTCTACCGGATAGCATGTATTTCCAAGGTCTGGAGGCCGGCACCAATCCGGCGGACCAGATCTTTGCGATTACCAATATTGGACAGGGCACTTTGAATTGGACAGCAACCGAAAGCGCCGGCTGGTTCTCACTTTCCGCTTACACTGGAACGGCGCCGTCAAGTGTAACGGTCACGATCGACAATACTGCATTGACGGCCGGAGCATACACTGATTCAATACTAATAAGTGATCCAACGGCAACGAATTCCCCTCGTCGAGTTAAGGTGGTACTTGAGCTGTTCTCGGCGTTTCCGGTAATTGCGCATTCCCCGGACTCCGTATTTGTCGTTGGCTCGGACATTACCGATCCGTATAACCGGACCCTGTACATCATTAATAATGGCGGCGGCATTATGAACTGGTCGCTGTCGAAACATTCGCCGTGGTTGACTTTAGGCTCGACCTCCGGCACGGCAGTCCAGGGATCGCCGGCGGCTGTTACGCTTTCATTCAACGGAAGCATCGTCGACTTTGGACAACACCGCGACACCATAACGATTACTTCTTCGAATGCCAGCAATTCGCCACAATTGGTGGAGGTAACTTTCTGGAAGATGGAGGTGCCGCAAAACCTGACCGTAACCAAGTCGGTGCTTAATTTTAATGGCGTCGAATGCGGTAGTTATCCGGGAATTCCGGCTCAGACTTTCACGATCAATCAGGCGCAGATTGCGCCGCCTTTGAATTGGTCACTTAGCTACACAGCACCGTGGCTCGATGTCACTCCGAGCTCCGGCCTGAATCCGTCCAACGTCTCGGTCAAGGTTTTCGTTGGCGCATTGACTCCTGGACTGTATGAAGACACGATCATCGTTCAGTCGGATGTATCGCTTGAACCGCCGCGCAAAATTGCCGTGAACTTCACGGTTGCAGCGACACCTGCTTTAATTGATCTGGCGCTGTCGCAAGATTCACTTCTATATCTTTTCAAGTACACGCAGCTTGGCAGCGCCGCTCAGAGTGTTGCGATCTTTAATATCTTTGGCGGATGCGTCGACTGGTCCGCGACTTCGACAGTGCCGTGGCTGACGCCAATTCCGGCTTCAGGAACGACTCTTGACAGTATTGAGATACGCAGCGATGCAGTCGGTCTCGATCTCGGACGTCATGAAGGCGAGATTATTTTCAACTCCACTATGGATCCGAATACGCCATTTAGTCTGCCGGTTGTCGTCTGGATTTATACATTTGGCGATGCGGATGGCAATGGAATCGTAAACGTATCCGACGTCGTTTATATTATCAGCTTCATATTCAATAGCGGACCGAGCCCGGTACCGTTGCCAATTACCGGAGACGTAGACTGTAATCATCGAACCGATATTTCAGATTGCGTTTACTTGCTCAATTGGATATTCGCGGGCGGACCGCCTCCGTGTTTGTTCTAAGCTGAAAGAGATAATCAACTCTTCGGGGTCATGGCAGGAATGCTGTGACCCCGCTTTTATTGGGTCAGATCAGTTTGCGCCGGAACCGGGGCCGCCAGATACCGCCTAAAAAGACCTTGCAGCACGCAAAAAAATCCCTTTTATCAATGTCAGAACGATCAGCACCCGGAAGAGGGCGATGTTTGTTGGTTTAGTTATACTCGCGTTGGGCGTTTTGTTTCTGCTCGAGAATCTCGGAGTCCTGCACGGTGACATCTGGGAATATCTGTGGCCAGTCGCCATTATCGCCCTTGGCATTTCGATCTTAGTAAAGAAACGCAAATAGCGCGTTTCAAGATATACTTCTGAGAACTTGAATTCCGCGGACAAGCCTGCCTGAGGCTGCGGCGCGGGAGGGTTGATTATGAAATTCGACTTATACGGGCTTTTCATAGCGGGGGCAGCGGCAGTGCTGCTGTTTCTGGTGCCGCGCTATCGACTTCGCCTTAAAGGCGTTGCGGACAACGGTTGGCAAAAGATCAACAGCGGACTGCTCGTGTTCCTGTGTGCCGGTCTAATTCAATTGCTGTTAGGGCTGCCATCGTTTGTAAATCTCTTCGTGCAATCGGTCAGTTATTGGCTCATTGCCGTCTCGCAGTTGTTAATCGCCTTAGGTATCGTATTGACGCTGTGGGGAGTGGGAAATATCGCCTCGTCGATGCATCAGAGCGAAGTGCAAAAAAGCGATGACGAGGAGTGGCGTTCGCTATATCTGAACATCCAGGATCTTTCTCAGCAGCCGTTCTCATTTGTCGAGATTCTGAATTTAAGTATCAACCAAATTCTCAAGCGCGCCGAGGCCGATGGCGCGGCTGTTGTCCTGTTTAAGGAGAATACCGGAGAGTTGATCTTAGCCGCCTTCTCCAATATTTCGCCGGAGATCACTAAGCGCCTTGAGCGCCTCGGAGTCGGCGGTGATATTTTCGGTCGCGTTCAGAAGTTGGGCCGGGTACAAAATGTCGTAAATTTGTCCGATGCCGACCAGGCGACTTCGGCGCTATTTGAAGGGTCCGAGTTCTTGTCGGTTTCAGTCTTTCCCCTTCGCGGTCGCGATCGAATTTTAGGATCAGTCGCACTGCTTTCGACCAAGCCGTTTCATTTCAACCAGAGGCGTGGTGTGGCGATCAACGTCGCCAGCAATCAGTTGGCAGCGCTATTGGAGTCGGTGAGAAATGAGAAGGAAATCCTTCGGTTGAAGGACAGACTCAAGCCGTCTGAAGAAGCCAAGCGCATAACCGAAGAACTGTTCTTCCGTCGCGGAATTGGCGGCAATCTGGAATTGCGCGAGGCGGTCGAATTTGAACGCGTGCGCAAGTTCTTTGATGCCGACTGTATCAAGTTGGTATTTCGCGATCAGGACGGCGAATTCCGCATCAAGGCATCATCGGGAGGCGCCGAGACGGGCCTGTTACTCGACCGGCGCAAGTTAGGTGGAATCAATCGATCTGTTGGAGAGCGGAAGTTGCTTCTATTGACCTCACCGGAGTCGACCCCCGCCGGCAAAGGGTTTGATTCGGTGCCGCGCCAGACATTGTTTATACCAATTCCATATCCAGATCGCGATGATCTCGTGCTGCTTCTGGAAAGCGAGAACGCCTCGTTGGAGTTCTCTGAGGAAAAACTCTCGGCAGTCAGGGTGGCTTCAGTTTATCTAGCCGATTTGCATTTCCTATTCCTTGCCAAGCGGGATGGCGACAGCTATCGCAACTCGATTCAGCAACTGGATTCTTGTCTTAAGAAGCTGCTCGAATCTTCAACGGTCGACCAGATTGTCGATGCGTTGTCGGAGTCTTCCGGCAAGCTGCTGCCGAACCAGAAGGCGCGTTTTATATCATTTGATCCGCCAGGATATGCCGGTATTACGCCAAGAAT
>CAVPQS010000052.1:0-130280 GCA_963707485.1 uncultured bacterium | reverse complement strand
GGGCCGCGGAAATTTCGCCTCGAGGACGATGTTGTTGACAACGCCAGCGAGGAAGGTATTGGTCTCCATCAACTGGTTGGCCATCGAGTACGATGCGCGGTTGTCAGCGATGCGTTGAGCCATTCGCCGACGCTCTTCTATCCGTTCATCCCATCGGTCGCGCTTCTTGATCCGCGAGACCGTAACCTCTGAAATACCGAATGTCCGACTAAGTTGAGCAAAAGGCGTGTCCTGCTCGTAGAGCTTGAACATCGCCGCGGCGATTTCCTTGGTTACTTTTCTCTGGACTGGCATTTTGTTTAGGGCTTTCAGGGTTCAAAACAGTGCGGCGTCGTGGGCGCCGCGCTGCTGCATTAGGAGGTCATGGCTTGAACCATGGCTTACACATAAAGGAAGTTTGTATGCTTGTGATCAGTAAACGTATTGGCGTTGAGGCGATTAACTTGTTTTGACTCTAAGTGCAACCTTTGGATGACAACGAGTTACATTGGTGAGACTTCCACGAAGCCGTAAAATTATTTTCGATTTGACTGTCGAGAATTCTACGTAATAGTACACGCGCGAAAACGTTAGAGGCTGGCAAAGTCTTTTGGATCCTCAAATTTTGACGCTAAATCTAAACTCTCAGAATTTTATATTTCAGTACTAAATATCATCGAGTCCGGATCCCTGCGTTTGTCCCGTATCCATAGAATCAGAAAGGCAAATGTTATACAATTTGAGCGCTTGATCCTCATTAAGCCCATATTCCAGCATGAGCCTTGGGATTATCAGAGTCGCTGTGGCAATCCCGCGCAGACCGCTTTTTCCGTCATCTCTTTCGCAGTACCCTTCCACGGGTGTCTTATCACGAAGCGACGGAGTTGGTGGAAATATCGAAAGCGCGGAAGACTTTCATTTCGGTCGGTTTTGTGACCCGGCACTTCCCCGTCGTGCGCTTCATGAAACGACTATTGGACGAAGGCTATCTCGGCAAGGTCGAACGGTTTCACTTCGAGTTCGGCACGCCGAGCGGCTGGGCATCCGTGTCGGGGTATACGCTTGATCGGGCGCTGTCGGGCGGCGGTGTGTTGATGGTAAACGGCAGCCATTATATAGACCGGATGCTGTACTGGTTTGGATATCCGGAGAAGTTTTCCTTCGCAGACGATTCGTTGGGCGGGGTGGAAGCTAACTGCAAGGCAAGCGTGCAATATCATGACGGTGTGGAGGGAACCATGTTTTTTTCACGGTCGATGGACCTGAGGAACAGTTTCACGATGCGAACCGACAAATATGATGTGGAGATACCGCTGGCGGAGGCATCGGAAATTACGCTGCGGCCGCGGGAATTGGACGGTGCGGTTATGACGATGAAGGACTCTGCGCAGCCGCGTTATTCCGATTACTTCCTGGCGCAAATTGACGAATTTGCCGACGCCGTCCGCGGACAATCCGAGCCGTCGGTCAACGGCGAGTCAGGGGCGATTTCGCTCAAGCTAATTGAGGAGCTTTACGGCTGCCGCACACAACTTGCCGAGCCGTGGGCGTGGTACCGAAAGAACCGGAAAGCGGCGCATAGTTTATGAAGCGCGATTTTATTGCGGTAATCGGAGCGACCGGATTTGTGGGATCGGCGCTGTGCGAACGACTTCACGCCGAAGAGCGACCGTTTATCGCCTGCTTGCGCAGCCCCGAAAGCGCAAATCGCGTGGCGCGGATAGCAACACCGATTCGGATCTTTGACCTATTGGAGTTCAGCCAGGTGGAGGCGGCGCTGAAGGGATGTAAGGTCGTCGTCAATTGTGCTCTGGGCGACGAATTTGCCCGAAGCAAGGGATTGAAGAATCTCCTTACGGGAGCAAAAAAGACCGGAGTCGAGAAGATAATTCATTTGAGCGACATGGCGATTTACGGTGAAGATCCGGATCCGGAAAGCGTAAGCGAGAAATGCCGCCCGACACCGATGCGCGAACCGACAGGCGTCTCGAAGTTGAAGCAGGATAAATTGGTTCTGGGGCTGAAAGATTCCGGCATCGCAACCTATATACTCTGTCCTGGAAATATCACCGGTCCCTATTCCCCGTTTCTGCGAAGGCTGATAGAGCGGTTGTGCCGCGGGACGATGCCGTTGGTAGATGGCGGACAGAATCCGAGCAACGTGACTCATATCGACAATTTGATCGAAGCGATTTTAACCGCGATCGATTCCAATCATGGCGCGGGCGAGCGATACTTCGTCAATGAAACGGAGCCAATTCCGTGGAAGCGAGTATTCGACGACATCACGAGACTTACCGGGATCGACTGCGAATATGTCGATGCCAAGCGCGAACAGGTATTGCAGCATCTGCCGGAAAAGAAAAGGAGCAACGGGGGATTGAAAAGCAGCGCCGAGGTGATATTGTCGAGCAAATTTCGAGATCAAGTCACACGGCTGCCGATGCTCGGGTGGATGGACCGCCAGGCAAAAAAAGCGTACCGGCAACTCCCGAAAATGCAGCGGCGCGCCCTGCGCGAGAAGTTAAATTGGCCGATTCAGATCGAGGCATTCCCTGCCCGGCCGTCGCTGGACGACCGTTTTGTCAAGATGCAAATCAAGCGATATCACCATTCTCCGGCCAAGCTGCAAAGCACGCTCGGCTGGATTCCGCCTCTGAATTACGAGCAGGGTTTGGAAGTTACCGAGGCTTGGCTGCAATTTGCCGGACTCGATACGCGATTCGCCACCAGCGCCTCACGTTCCACATAGTGGAGTTCCCTGATTATTCAATGGGGCGGATTTCGGCGATGGTTCCGGTCCAATTATTGGAGCCGAATTTGAACTCGACGTTTTCGCCGACTTTCTTGCCCATGAGAAGCTTGGCGACCGGCGCCGCGAAGGTGACCATGTCGGGCATGAGGTCGAGTTCGTATTCGACTGGACCGACGAGGTTGAAAACATGTTTGTCTTTGGTTTCGACATCGACAACGATGGCACAAGTGCCGAAGAGGACCTTGTCAGGCGGGGTGGCGCTCATGTCGACGACGCGGCCCTTGAGGTAGGCCTTGAAACGCTGCATTTTTTCGAGAAGCAGCACCTGGCGCTCTTTGGCGGCGTGATAGGCGGAATTTTCCTTGAGATCGCCGAGCGCGGCGGCCTCACCGATGTCGCGGGAGTTGCCGTCGATATCTTTTTTGAGCGCGTTGATTTTTTCTGAAAGAATTCTATGAGTGCTGCGGAGAATGGGAACTTCCATCAATAATGTCCTCGAAAATTTGGGTCCAACATCGGCTATGTCGATCCGGAAGATAGTCAAAGGCTTGCGAGGCGGCAAGTGTGTTCTTCACGCGATTTACCACAGAGTCCCACCATGCGCTATTACATTGGGAGATTTTTGTGATTGGAAAAGAGAGTTGGTGCGACATGCTTTCGTGTAGTATTGAGACCGCTGCGGGTGGGCTGCCGGGTACCCAGTATCGGAAACGATGTTCACTTTCCGATCTTCCCTGGCGATGGGAATTCGATATTATTCCATAAGACTGAAGAGAAGCATGGATATCCGGAAATTGGCCGTAGTGACCTTTCGAATCACAATGTGAACAGGATAGCGCAGGCAGGAAGTTATCCTGATATCTCCCGGCATCAGAACACTCTCTACTACGCCGCGCCAGATTCTCGACAGGTTGAATGCATCCTTAAACTAAATCTATCGACGGGAAAGTCGACTCAACTCACATTTTAGAGGATGTTTGTCATGAGAAAAGTCAGTTCTGAATTCCTATTGGCGTTTCCAGGTTACTTCGCTCCACATCCTCGCACGCCGCGGGTCATCACACGCAAACAACCGTGCTGTCTTATGCTTCCAAATCAGATCGGAAGACCTTATCCAATCTTATATGATTTGACTCCCAATTCACGAACTCATCAAAATGATCCCATTCGAGTTGAAGAAGCTCTTTGGTGTACCTAACCACAGAGCGAGGAATATTCGCAGCTCTGCGTGCAAGAGCGAGGCTTGACTCCCGGTATTCGTCAACTGCCACAATCGAGTCGAAGAGACCTAACTCATGGGCCCGAGTGGCCGGCAATGGGGCGCCAAATAACAAGTTGTCGCGGGCCAGTGAAGGTCCGACGTAGCGCGGGAGGTAATATGCGATGGCTCCCAGCGGCGTCATGCCCATCTTAATATGGGGAAATTCGACAACCAAGCGATTCGTTGCAATCCGAAAATCGGCAGCCAACATGGCGCCAAAGTATGGTCCAACGACGGAGCCGTCGGCAGCCACTATGATGAGCTTTTTGGAACTACTGAACGCGCGACACACTTGAATCAGCGCGCTCTCTTCTCGAGCAGCCGTCAGTAGCGCCCGATCTTGACTTGTGACTTGTCCGGCGGCGATGCCTTCTTGTGGTCCGAATATTTGAGACCAGAATTCCTCGTAACGCACTTGTCCCAATGCGTCCTGATCGGAAATTATCAAGAGGCAATGCAGACTTGGGTCTGTTTCGAATATTTCCAATAAACTAAAAAAAGTTTCCCGGACAGCGAAGTCCTGAGCAAGCTTCTTCACATCGCCACTCACTTCGAGGATGGCTACGTGTTCTTCCGTGGACGCTGAAAATTGCTCCCCGCTGAAATCAAAAGTTTGCAGTTTCATGATAATCTACCTCTGTGAATTGGGCAGAAGCCGTCTGCCCAAGTTGTTTGCTCAACTGACTGAGTTCTCCACATTCGATAACGTTTGGGATCGCCAAATCCTCCTTGACTCCACGATGGCGCCTATACC
This sequence comes from uncultured bacterium, assembly GCA_963707485.1. Classification (GTDB taxonomy): domain Bacteria; phylum Zixibacteria; class MSB-5A5; order CAIYYT01; family CAIYYT01; genus JADJGC01. The sequence continues at coordinate 125,531 of CAVPQS010000052.1, read as the reverse complement.
TCGGACGCAGCATTCGACCGCTCATCTCGGGATGCAAGCGGAACAATTGAGGGCGGTCGAAACCGCCCTCTTGCATTGTTCCGAGAAGTGGGGCACGATGAAACCGCACTTCTAAGTTACTTCGCGCCCAGCGGGAAGTAGAACGTGAGTCCACCCGTCACACTGATAGCGCTAAGGTTGGCGAAATTGTCACCAAACTTTTCTGTATCCTCAGTGAAGATAAGGTGGTATTTGCCTTCGGCGAATACGGAAATGTTATGGGAGACAAAGAACTCCGAACCAGCGCCTAACTGAAGACCGAAGCTGGATTTCTTGAACTCTTCGCCGTTGGCGAGCGCGATGGCGTCACCTCCTGCGCCGTCATCCGTGACCTTCCAGAAGTAGACCCCGCCACCAGCCAGCAAGTACGGATTGACAATGTTCTTCTCCGACTTGATGAGCGCGCCGATATTCCACTTTGCGTTCAAGTAGACATACGGTACGCTGAAATATGGCTCGAGATTTGGATCCGGACGGACCTCGTCCTTCAATTTCATGAAGGCGTAGTCAAAGCCGGCCTCCAGTGTGAGATGCTGGACCGGGACGAACGACAGATGAAGTCCCAAGTCTGGTCCCGCTTTGAAATAATCGTTGAAACTGCTATCAGAAGTGACATCCCCGGAGACGGGAAGCAAAATGCCTCCGTTGACGCCGATTCCGAAGCTTCCTGCCCCGGCTGTCTGACCGGCATGTGCTGCCGGGATGGCGATTGTGATGACAATGGCCATCATTAACAATGATCGTTTCATGGTCTTTCTTCCTTTCTACTCTAATCAATTCCTCATTCCGATAGTGTCCAACCACACCAAACGATTTTGTCCCTCGCTATGCTCACCTCCTTCGGTTTGTCAGATTGGCTGTTCCTGTGCAACCGTCATCTCCTTATGTGTAGCTACACGTATTATAGCAAGTAGAGTCAGACATCATACTCTACCGCTCCTCAGACTCGAAAATCTTTGCGAATTCCGCCCATTGCGCCAGTATGGTTTCGCGCTCCGAATTCGGCATGCGTCCCAGCAGCACCAGAGCCGGAACGAGTTCTGATCCACGCGGGTGTCGACCGAGAACCTGTTGCGCCGCCTCAGTAACACGATCAATGTTTTCCGAAATGAGTAACTCCCTGAGGTCGCCGACCGTCACCAAGCCGCAGGCAGCAGCCATTTTTAGAATCCCCTCTATATCATATTGGGAGCAAGGCAAGCCGCAATTTGCCAGAAGCTGCGGCAGATTCACTGCCGACAGAGTCGCTGACTCGTCGAGTCGCTCTTGAGTTCGTAAGTGTGACATTTCTCCTGCCATATAGTCAAAGTACTCATCTATCGTGCCTAGCATTCGGCCGATCACCTGGAGCTGACCTTGCGCCATGGGCGAACTGGTGTGATATTTGTATCCGAGCAGGTGTTCGATTTCGGCCCAAAGATCCTGCGTGAGAGTTCGGACTTGCAATTCAAACCATGGCTGTTCACCGGCAATCTCGTCCTTGTCTCGAAGGCGCACGACATAGTGAATTGAACAATAGCCACTGGCTTTTGTGCGGCAATCCATCGTCAGCCCCAAGGTTCGCAAGGTGTGTTCGCTCATGTAGGCATGCGGCGGCTTGTCCGGTGAAATGTCGAACCAACCGCACTCGCGAATCTCGCGGTCTATGAGCGGGAGTGATGACAAGAAATACACGACGACCCGGGCCCCAACCGCATCAGTCATCGATCGGAAACTGTCGTTGCAAAATCCACGGGAATACTGTATGGGCTTCGCCATAACCTTTCTCACGACGGCGCTTGGTTGCTTCACCCTAACCCGTATTCGCTGAACCGGCGCCGGAGCCGGTTCGCCAGTTGTCTCGATCAGTTTCTGCCAATATTCTGGCTTACTCCACTCCCCAAGCAGGCCTCCAAGCCGGCGTCTCAGCGGCACCAGCACCTTCGTTGAGTACTCCTGATATTCCGACACGAAGCAGCGCAAGTCACGCAGAACCGGCTGAATCCGCTGTACGACTGGTCCATGGTTGTCGCTGCTTTCTCGAGACTGTTCGTCAAATTTCAACTCGCTCATGGGCAACCTCGCTCAGTGTTTCAGTCGCCCAGTTACCTGGAGGTACCTGGATCGCTCAGTCAGGAAATGTGTTTTTGCCTCGGCGACCTGATCCTGAGACTGTTGCAACATAGCTCTCGCATCGAGGAGATCGGACACCGGCGTCAGCCCGTTATCGTAGCTGTCCTGATTTACTTTTAGGTTTTCCACTGCTTGTACCCTTGCTTGTTCACTCAACTGATATTGCGTGTAGGCGTCGTTTAAGTCTTGCCAGGATTTCTCCATCTGCAGCAGCAGCAATTCGAAGCTGTCCCGCATGTTGTTTTCCGCGATCCTCTCCTCCTGTTTCCGTTTGTTCAGTTCGTGCGAGCCTCCCCACCACCCGGAGATTGGTATTGAAACCGTGCCGTAGATCATGCTAAATGATCTGCTGTCGTTTTCGTCGAATTTCAGTCGTTGGTAATTGATGCCGACCGCTGCCTGCGGCAGATATTCGCCCCGGACCAGATTAGTCTGCAGTTTTTCGGCCTTGACGGATAACTCGAGCAGCTTGTATTCGCTTCGCGCCGGCAGGGCTTGCGAGTGATGCACCTTGAGCGCCTGAGGGGAAGCCTCGACCTTGAGCGAATCCACGAGAACTATTCGCGAATTGAGCGGCAATCCGAGAAACTGGCAGAGAGCCATTCTCGCCTGTTCGAAGCCATTGTCGAGCCTCGACTTGTCGAGAAGAACTTCGCTTCTTTTAAGTCGCACTCTCAGGACATCATTTTGCATCACAATGCCGGACGCGTACGCATCTTCCACTTGCTTCAAGAGGCTGTCCAGCATCTCTTCATACGCCCGTATCGTCAAAGCCTTCTCCTGCAGCGATATGATCTGCCAGTAAAACGCCTCGGTCTTGAGAACAACATCATTTCGTGCAATATTCTCCTTGATTGTAGAGACATCAACGCCCAGTCGAGCAAGCCGGTTGCCGTTGACTATTCTCCCGCCGGTGAACAAGGGTTGCACGGCGCCAATATAGTCGATTGACCCCTTTTTTAGCAAACCCATGCTGGCATCGCTAAGTTCCAGAGCCAGCAGCGCCGTTTCGGCATTCCACTGCAGCCTGCCGGCGCTAATACTCGGAAAGTAGTTGGTCAATGCCGATTGTCTGGCCCGCTGCGCCGCCTTGAGCTCCAATTGGCTGTTCTTAATTGTGTAGTTGTTTTCAAATGCAAGATCGATGCAGTCCTGAAGGGACAGAGAGTCCTGTGCAATGATCTGAGGAGTGACACTCAGGCAGAGCACGAGTGTCAGAATCAGCATGTTTCTCAGCATAATTCACCCTCCTCGAACTTGTCGAAGTCCCTTCGATGAAATTCATAATACAACACGGGGAGGACGATAAGGGAGAGGACCATCCCGAAGATTAAGCCGAAACAGATCACTGATCCGAGAGGTCCCCACAGCGGCGACCGACCGGCGATCATGGGTATGACACCGACAGCAGCGGCAGCCGACGTCAGAAAGATCGGACGCATTCTTCGCTTTGCTGCTGCGATAGCTGCATCCCCAAGGCTGTGGCCGTGTTCACGGCGCAGTTCTTCCGCGTAGGCGATATAGATTATGCCATTTCGAATCACTATCCCGATGAGGCCGATTACACCCACAAACGCTGTTATACTGAATGGATAGCCGGCCACGAAAACGCCGAACGACGCCCCGAAGATACTCAGCAGTATCGTGGTCATGATGAGAATGGTTGTCTTTATTTTCCGGAACTGAGCAAGCAGAATGAAGAAAATGACCACGATGCTGGTTGCCAGCGCATAGTAAAGCGGAGTCATTTCTTCGTTACCAATTTCATAGTCTCCACCATAGCTGAGTGATACACCTTCGGGAAGCGACAACTTGTCGACCGCCGGCCTTGCCTTGTTGAAGACATCAACCGAATACCGACCCCGCTCGACATCGGCTTGAACCGTCAGGGTGCGGACACCATTGCGGCGCACGATTTCTCCCTCGGTCCATTCAGCCTGAGCGGAAGCCAGTTGACGAACCTGCACAGCGGACATCAGGAAAGGAGAGGTGACATACAGGTTCAGAACCTCGTCAACGTCGGTCTTGAACTTCTCGTCAATTTTCAGGTTCACGCGCACCGAGTAATCTTCTTCCCACACCGTAGCCACTGGAAACCCCTTCGTCCCGACCATTAGTGAGTAGTCCAGTACTTGCTTGGTGTAGCCCATTCGGATTGCTTCATCCTCGTCCAGGTTTAAGCGGACGGACTGGTAAGGCTCGAGATAATTCGTTCTGACCCAACGGGCTCCGTCGGTCTTCCGCAGAATCTCGGATAACTGCTGGGACACGATCTTGAGCGTCGAAATGCTATCGCCGGAAATTCGCAGCTCGATAGGCGCTTTGCTTGGATTCATCGCCAGTTGTTTCCACTTGATGTGCGCTCTGGGATCCATTTCGCTCTGGAGCTCCGAGTGCTGATCAAGAATCGCCTTGGTCGCCTCCGTCGATTTGGTTATCACCAGCAGTTGGCCGTAATGCTTAGCGGGAAAATTTGGCGCATATAGCGTATTGAAACGCGGCGAACTAGTTCCGACGAATGCCGCCACCTCTTGCACTCGATCATCCCGCAACAACAGGCCTTCGATTTCTTTCATGACTTCGTCCGTCTGGCTCAAAGAACTCCCCACAGGCAGATACACTTCCACGGCAAACTGGTTGCGCTCGAAATCAGGAAAATTTTCCTGCGGCGAATACGCCAACAGAATAAGTCCGAGAACAAAGGACGCCGCGCCAAGCACCATGACGGTCCTTTTTCGCTTGAAAGCGGCCTCCAGTAGTCGGTCGTAACCGCTTTGTAGCCAACGCAAGACAGCTCCCTTTTTCCCGGAGGCGTCATTCGTGACGCCGACCTTGATAAAGGTGTAACTCAGCATGGGAATCAGTATCGCCGACACAAACAGTGAAATGAAGAGGGCGAAGCCGACAGTATATGGCAGTGACCTCACAAAGTCACCTGCCATGCCGGTCATGAATATGGCGATCGGAGTGAAACACGCGACAATGATCAGAGTGGCCGAGAAGACCGAACCGAACAGGTCCGTCACGCTCGTCGAAGCCGCGTCCCGTGGCGAAATTTCGCGATCCAGTTTCTCAACGTAGTTATCGACGATGACGATGGCGTTATCCACCACCATTCCCAGCACGATAATCAATCCCGCGAGTGACACCGTCTGCAGAGAAATACCCGTGGCCCACAGCGCTCCGATTGTGATGAGTATGGAAATCGGGATTGCGGAGGCTGCCACCAGCGCGACTCGTTTGGGCAGCAGGAGAACGGTCACCAGTATAACTGCAAAGATTGCGATCAGGAATTCCAATAGAAAGTTCTGAATGGCTTTGGACACGAAATGCGGCATGTCGGAGATCAAACCGACGCGGACGTCCGAAGGAACCTCAGCGATGAACTTGCTGACAGCCCTTTGGACCTCTTCACCGTATTGAACGATATTGTGGCCGGGAAGCATTTCCAGCGACACGATCAGGCACTTCGTGCCATTAAGTCGAATAAACGAGTCCGGCTCCTCGTATTCCCGAACTACTCTCGCTACGTCCTTGACCCGGATGACATGCCCAAGAGGATCAGCATAAACGATCTTGTTGGCGATGTCGTTTTCTGTGTGGTAGGCCGATGGGATGTGAATAGGGCGTATGTATTCGCCGTCGTCGATCTCACCCGAGTAATTGACCGTGGCATCGGGATTCAGAGCCAAGTACACTGAAAGTGGCTTGATCCCGTAGTTCGTAAGTTTGCTGTCGTCGATATATACATTGATAACTTCCTTCTGCAGCCCAAAGCGCTTCACGCGTGACGTTGACGGAATCCTCCGGGCTTCATTTTCGAATCGTTCGACGTACCGCTCCAGTTCCTTGTAAGTCTTGGTGTCGGATGCGATTCCTAATAGCAAGGCCGACGTGTTGCCGAAGTCCTCATTCACCGTAAGTGACATCACACCGGAAGGCAGTTCCTTCTTGAAGTCATTCAGACCATGCCGGAGTTTTGCCCAGAACTGCTTGGCGTTGTGCTCGCGCCTGTGGACTTCAACATAGATGACCATGACGTTTTCTTTTGAAACCGAATACGTCTTGGCTTTATCGACTTCCTCATACTGGAAGAGGTAGTTCTCTGCCCTCTTGGTCAGTTGCTCTTCGACTTGCTGAGAAGTGGCACCCGGATACACGCCGATGATGAGCCCCTGTCGAATCGTGAATTCAGGAAATTCATCCCGCGGCATTTGGATGAGCGCCACTACACCAAACAGCACCAAGACGCCGGTGATCGCCAGAATGAGTTGCTTGTATCGAAAAATGTGCTCCAGAAGAGTTCGTTTTGTCTGCATGGGAAAACCCGTCCGTTACTTCACGATCTCGACAAGGCAGCCGTCTACCAGCTTCTGCTGCCCGGCGATAACTACCAATTGTCCATCGCGCAGGCCGTCCTGAATCTCGATGCCGCTACTAATGAGGCGGCCGCTCTCTACATAGCGCCGAATCGCCTTGGAGTGAACGATGTCGACAACATAAACGAATGTCCGACCGTGTTCATCCACTCGCACCGCTTGGTTGGGCACGACGATCCCGCTCATGGCGTCCTCGATGGGAATCCTGGCATCGCAGATCATACCCGGCTTCATGGCGTGGTTCGCGTTGGGCAAAAGAATCTTGATCTTGTAGGTATGAGCGATGGGATCGGCCATTATTCCGATTTCGTCGATAACTCCCTTGACCGTTTTCCCTCGAAGCGCGCCGACACTAACCGAGCAGATTCTGTCTTTGACAATTTGGGCAATTTCTTTCTCTGAGACCGATACTCGAGCAGATACGCTGTCGATATTCAGGAGATTTATCGCGGTCACGCCGGGCACTACGTTCATTCCCGGCTCAATTGAACGGGAACCGACAAAGCCTTCGACCGGCGCATACAACTTGCAGTCATTGAGATTCTTCTGTGCTATTGCCGCGGCCGCCCGGGCTTGCTGCAGGCCGGTTTCCGCTTCGACGAACTTTATCTCAGGCAGACTTCCATTGTCGTGCATCGGCTTCAGTCTCTTGTAAGCGTCTTCTGCCCGGTCAAGAGATGCCTGGGCCATTTGAAGCGCACTCTTCATCGTGGCATCGTTAAGTTCCGCCAGAAGCTGGCCTCTTAATACAAAGTCCCCTTCGGATACAAGCACTTTAGCGGTTGTGCCGGTTACGGCAAAACTGAGCGGTGTTGATTCCGACGCTTCAATCGCGCCGCTGTAAGAGAATGACTCGTTACCATTGAACCGCGCGGCCGCTTGGACCTGGACCCTGATTGGGGAATCGCTAAGTTCTGGTTGGCCCGAGCATCCGACTCCGAGGCCGATCATGCTGACTGTCAAGAGAATATCCCGGAAGCGGAGAATGTGACCCGGAACTGTCATTGACATCTCCAGTCCTTTCGATGGCGATACATGTAGCTACACATAATGTCCCAGCAAAAGGGAACTCAGTGGTTCCCTGCGTTAGCGATAATCACGCGCAATATCTCGGATGTGGTCTCTATCTGTTTTCTTGTAATTCCTTTGACCAGAATCTCCATAAAATCCTCGACCAAAGGACCGAGTTGCTCGACTTTCTTCTTGCCCAGCTTGGTCAAGTACACCAGCTTCTGGCGTTTGTCGTACTTGTCGGAGACGCGAACCGCGAGGTTTCGTTTCTCGAGGCCATCGACCATGCGTGAGATAGTCGTGCGCTCCCTGTCCGCTCTTTCGGCGAGGACCCCGAGTTGTAAGCCATCCTCCAGGTCCAGTATTTGCAGAACCATGATTTGCTCGAAAGTCAGGTCGTAGTTCAAATCAGTAAGCATTTTCTTGCCCCTTTGGCGGAGGTGGAGCCAGGTGAATGCGATCGCCCTTAGCAACTCTATTGGATCGGGATTGCTTGTTCCACTCATATACAAATCCTCAATCAGGTCTCAACTGCAATTCCTGAACCATTTACGTGCATATACATATAAAACTTTTGGAACAAGTCAAGAGAATCTTTAGACCTCGGGGAAATAAACGCCCCCTAATTCCATAAACTCACTTAACAAGTTAAATCGCAATGACATGTAATATATCGAAAGCTGACACCAAAGCCACATTTTTACCGCTATCGCTGTCAAGTCGCTCAATTTAGGTGTAGATAGATATATTGTTGACGTGCCGAGGCGAGGCGGACTCGACATTCAAACTGACTTAGAGCGTCATCAAATATCTACATTACTTCATGGTATGCCTGCGGAACTATCCACTCGCGATGGACCGCTCGCACTTCTCGAAGATCGTCAAGCCGGTGTCATCAAATTGTGACGTCTATCGATACCAGTTATTCGGAGTTAATTCCAAAAGTTGTGTAAAAGACAAAAAAGGAGCGTAGCCTTTTCTAAACAATAGGTTCTCTTGTTTTTTCCGGGAAATGAAGGACTCTGTTGTTGTAACTAGTTGGAGAACAATATTTATTGCCCCGTAGCTCGCTGGGACGTAGCATCTGCCTTCCAAGCATCTTTCAAGATCACAGGCGGGGAACTGGGCTGTACCGCTCGTATGCTTCGTGCACTTCATCATTTGAAAAGTGGACGTACCGTTGGGTTATGGCGAGCGACGAATAACCCAATACCTTCTGAAGAACAGCAGGACTGCCTCCCATACGAATAAATTGAGATGCGCTTGAATGTCGAACGAGATTGGGATGCACGTAGACTCCTGCCTTTTTGCCGGCGTCAGTGAAAATTCGGTGCGCCCGACGATAATCAACTTTCTCTCCGTCCTTCGTGGAAAAGAGAAGCGGACCAGGAATCCCCTTCCGATGCCGAATCAGGAACGTGTGAATCGTCTTGGCTGTGCGGTCGGAGAACGGAACGTGGCGTTTCTTTCTACGCTTTCCAAATACCTTGATTAGCTTGGTCTGCAGGTCAATGTCAGCGGTCTTAATTGAGAGCAGCTCATTGATTCGGATCATGCTGTCGTAGCATAGTAGCATCATGCAGTAGTCTCGCACTCCGTTGAAGCGCTTTCGTCGAATTGTGCCAAGACGCGCGACATTTCTTCAACCGATAGTACAGGTTTCACCCTGAGTTCGGTTCGCACCAATGAAATGTGGTCCATTGGATTTGAGTCGATGAACGCTTCGCCTTTCAAGTGGGAGTAGAAAACCTTAAAGACTCGGATTCTACCGTTGACAGTAGCGGCGGAAACGCTGTCAAGAATCTGCATGAGATAAGATTGGATGTCTTTCTGCGTCAGTACATGCAATTCTTTTTTGATCGAGGCAGCATATTTGAGCAGATACTCCAATCGCCCAGCGTAGCACTTGAGTGTTGACGGTGTCAGATTTTTTGCGCGGCAGGCAAAGTTAAAACTTTCGAGCAGCTCCCCATTCATATTCAACTGTTCGGCCAGTCGAATTACTTCCTTGAAAGTGACTTTTGTCATCAGGTGAGCTCCTGACTGTTTTTCGGAACTCGTTCCGAGTGTTCCAGTTTGAGACCACCTGTGCAACCTTTAGAGAGGCTTGATCTTGTAAGCTCTACAGAAAATCAAAAAGCCGGTGAAGGGACTCGAACCCCCGACCAGCTGATTACAAATCAGCTGCTCTACCAACTGAGCTACACCGGCTTAAAGTGAAATGCGATAGTCGCGTATTTTGGTCCAAACTGGGGTTGGATTAGCAAGCGAATTGCCGACCTACCCAATTTGGAGGAGGATATCATACAGTCTTTCGGGCTGTGGAACAATACGATTTTTGGAAATTTTGGGGCGATCCGGGGAACGGGCACAAAATCAAATGTTCGAGGACTCACTCATTCAATCGTATCATGGTCAAGACAAAGCGAACAGGCCCGACTGATGTCGAGCCTGCTCCGGTTGCATCCCCCGCTTTTTGTATTCGCTTACTTCAGCAACAGCATTTTCCGCGATTGGAAGGATTTGCCGAATGACCATCAAAATTGCTTGTATAGAATGAACAGCTTTGGAGCATGACTGGAAGTCCCCAGAACACCCTGCCTCGATGTGAAACTCACCTCGCCCAAAGCTATCGAAATATTGAATCCAAAGTTGTCTCCGTTATCCAGCCAATATTGAACAATGTCCGTCACAACAATTCCACGGTAGGTATCTACAAATGAAAACGGAAGTGCCGTGTAACAGGGGTTGCTCTTGCCGGGCCGATTATTCCACGTGACTCCGAATTCACTCCAGCCACCAGTGACTCTGCACACCGTCTGGTTGCCCGGCGAGTTGGCAGTTTCAACCCAAAGCGAAAGAGTTGCTCGATCGATGTCCACCGGCGGGATACTATTAATATTGAAGAAGATGTACGATTCTGCTTGTACTCCCTGTGTGTTTACAATACCGATGTCCCCAGTGGAGCCAAAATTCATGTCCGCAGTGGCACCACTAATTACAATGGCATCGTTTGTAGAAGGCATCAATTCAACTGCGACAGTCTCATAGCCTCTCCCAGTGCAGCTTACACTGGCACAATTAGTTCCAGTCGCGATCGTACACGTCTTTGTGCCTCTCGAAGCAGGGTCAAAGCGAATTTCTACGGTTCGTGAGTCACCAGGCAGCAGCGTGTATACTCCACCACCTGATCTTATCGTATAGATCGATGTATTGCACGATTGAGTGACATTCCCGCTCAAACTTGTCGAACCGTCGTTCCTGATGATGAACGTCTTATCAACATGCTCTTGGTCCATGTCCACGTCACCGAAATTGAGCGAAGTAGGTTCAACAGTACAGATAGGAGGGGCTGCCAGCTGTGTCACCGTGACCGTAGCGTTACCATATTCAGGATGTGAAGAGTTGGAGACAGTGACATGACCAGCGCGCGATGATTCTGTATTATTCGGTTGCGCCGTGATCGTAAAATTCCCAGGCGTTGAACCTGATGTTGGTGACTCGGACAACCAGCTAGCATCATCGCCAATCGAGTAGCTAATCGATCCGCCGCCGCTACAATTGGTCAATTGATATGTCGGGCTCGTACCGCCAGCGGGTGGAGCGGACCAAGCCTTATTGCTTGTCGATCCATCAAGACATAGTACGGGTTCGACGCCAGACTGTATCACCCTGACAGTTACAGTATTAAACTGACTACTGACCGTGATGTCAACTGACCGGGGCGTAGAGCCCGGGTTTGGCTCGGCAGAAGCCGTAAAGGAACCGGGCGTGGACCCAGAGTTAGGAGTTGTTGTAAGCCAAGTCGCGTTTTCATTGATAGAAAAGCTCATCACACCGCCCGCGTCGCAATTGGTCACCGAAAACGGAGAGGTTGTGCCACCTGTCGAGGGAAGGGTCTGCTCCGATGGCGTAACGCAAAGCTGTCCGCCAGAAGGCCCTTGCGTCACTGTTATACTTCGCGAGCTGGAAGAGCTAGATATCGTAATGGTTCCGTTACGTGGTAATCCGGTATCATTGCTTTGAGCAGTAATCGAGAAGTATCCCGTAGTTGTCCCATCTGGAGTCGAAGAATTGAGCCACGCTGGTTGATTCGAACTGATCGTATAGCTTATCGCTTGGCTACCATCGCAGTTCGTTAACTCATAAGTTGGGCTCGTGCCGCCAACACTCGGCGCTGGCCACTGTTTGTCGCCCTCAAGACCATCCAAGCAGAGCTTTGATGAAGAGGGTATCCCTCTGCCGAGGAGCGAGATATTCCCGCACCTGTTACTTCCCGTATTAATCGCGCAATTGTGTTGCCCGAGCGCGCTAGGCGAATAGGCAACACTGACAATTTGATACTCGTATTCGTTTAGAACGACCTGGCCACCGCCAGATGTTATCGTGAAATGATTGCACCCTGATCCGCTTCCCTCAGTAATATTAAGTGTGAGCGGGCCGGCTCCCGGCGGGCCATTGTGAGAAATAACGAAGTCTTGATATACCGGCTCGCCCACAATCACCTCGCCGAAGTCGTAAGGACTTACCGGGTAGATACTACAGTCGACTAACGGCGCTATCGTCACAGATTTGCATTCCGAATACGTGGATAGAGTGTGATGTGACTGACTGCATCTCGCCTGTGCTTTGACGCAATAAGTTCCGTCTACATCAAATGTGTGATTCTGTTGCAGCGTTGACCAAGCAGACGCTGGTGTCCCATCTCCCCAGTCAAACTGATATTGCAGGCTATGATCACAAGTGCTGGTAGAGCCGTCTGCGGTGTAGCGAAGGGAACTGCCGACGAGTCCCTCCGACGGTCCATCAGGAACGTTTGGTTTCGTAACAGTTTCGGTAATCGCCACCTGACAAGGACTGGACCATTCTGACTCAATGCCAGCACTGCATTTAGCCTTTACCTTCACGTTGTATGCTGCAAAACTCGAATAGGAATGCGTTTGCGATGGACCGCCATAGACGGGAACGGTCCCGTCTCCCCAATCAAACTGATATTGAACAACAACATGTCCGACGTTACAGGTTGCGCTAGCTTGGAAACCCAAGAGAACAGACGGACACCCCGTTGACGGACACGTCAATGACGGGAAAGTCACGGTGTGCAGTCCTATACTGACCGTCAAACACCCTGTCCAATCTGATTGGGCGAGATGCTGCTTGCATCGAGCTCGCGACTTAACGCAATAGGAGCCCTGAAGCTCCCACCGGTGCGAATTGGACCGCAAGGTCGACCAATCCGACTGAGAGTTATCGCCCCAATCGAATTGATATTCCATCTGGTGATTGCCCTGAGTACAAACGCTGGAAGCTGTCGAAGAGGTGTAAGAGTACAGAGTATTAGTGATGCCGGAAGCCACCCCTGTTGGCGTACCCGTTATGGTCACCGACTCTGAGATATACACCGTACCAAAAGTTGCGCACGGGCTAATTATTGCGTCCGCGCGTGCTTGTGCCATTACCGTAAACTCACCAATTGGCCAGGAATGTGAGGCTGATCTCGAGAACGACCACTCCGAAGTACTTCCGTCTCCCCAATCGAACAGGTACTGCACACTTTGTCCATTGGTTGCGCTGCATTCGGTTGAGGTGAAAACGAGACTTGTGCCAGGGCATCCGGTCGTGGGAAGAACCTCTGGAGCAGGTACCGTTACCGTATGGCGGATCCGGACCTCTTTGCTGGCAGAAGGCTGCGATTCGACATCATGGTGCACCGCACAGCGAGCCTTTACTATCACGTAACAGGTATCTGACAGAGGCCAAACATTTGATGCTTCCTTCGAAACCGACCATTCCGATTTGTTTCCATTTCCCCATTCAAATTGATACTCCAGCGGATGCCCGAGAGAATTGGAAGAGCCGCTCGTCGTAAATCGAAGGGTCTCCCCAGGGAGACCGGAGTCGGGACCTGTCGGTGAGTATGGCGGAGGAATGTTTTCTGGGTCAACGATCACTGTCACTCTTATGCTGCGATTTCCACCATTCGAAGTAATTGAAATCTCACCGTCATGCGCGCCTGAACCTAATATAAGTCGGTCTAATGTGACCGTAATCGAGCTCGATTCATCCTTGCCGCAACTTCCACTGGTCTTGCTGAGTGCAATCCAATCAACTTGTGCCTTCGCTTCCCAGTTCAACGTTTCGACGCCGGACTTCAGAATTCCCCCGTCGTCTGCAGAATTACTGATGGTTAGTAGTTTCGTACTCTCCGATTGTCCGAATTGCAGCTCATCGGAGGACACCTCGATTGAGGCGTCTTCGTCAGGAAGTATAAAGCAGCTGGAAATTAACAGAACAGAAAGAATCGCTGCCGCAAATCGCAGCCAAAGCCACAGTATACCAGACTCTCGCATTAAATTCTCCTCTCAAATCCGACCGGCAAGTATCCCCCTACCACGTATTGGCAGGCGAGCGCGGCATTTGACTTCAGTCGGCCACTCTCGCGGAAGATTAAGCAAAGTCCAACTCGGGCTCCAGTTTGGAACTCAGATTGAGAACAGCACGATAGCCGGTTTGTCGATTATTGCTGAACCTTCAACTTAGGAAATAGGCGCTGTTGTTCGATTTTGTAGAAAATTTGATTATTGGGGGAGTTATTTAATTGCGATGCTTCAGCAGACCGCAGTTGCCCTTCAGTGATGTATTTGTCGCCGGAGAAGTACGTTACGCGATTCATTGTAGTATCGATAAACACATTTGCGGGGAGACTTGGAAGTTTGCCTTCCTGTTGAAGAATCTCCAACCACCTCATTTGGCCATCATCGAAACTCGCTCGTTGAAGACGCAGATTTGCGTTGAAGAAATAGTCGACGCCGGCGGTAAAATCCGGATTCGAATTCTCAATTGTCGTTATCTGCATGCTGCTGCCTGAATGCACTCTGAAAGTTTTTACCCCACAATAGCCGGGATCAGCAGCAAACTTGTTCAGATCGGATGGATACAGTAACACATAGTGCTCTTGATTGCCGCGTACGACCGCAGTCAAATCGTAGCCATGTTCGGCGTCGTACGGAGGTGATACACCGTTGGCGGTTTCAGGATTGAGATCGAATATCGCTTGGCAACCTAAGCGATTGTTCGCACCGCGGAAGAGCGCCTCTTCCGATCCGTCACCGTCCAGATCGTCAAGCAAGAGCAAGCCGGTGTATCCGCTATTTATGTACCGCCCCATTGGTTTACCGTCGGTTTCCCAAAATCGAATGTAACACCGAGCGGGATACTGGGCATTCTGACACGTAATGATGATCTTGCGTCCGAGATAGTCGCTCACGTAGAGGTCGGCGGTCTCCAATGGAATTGGATTTCCGGCTGCAATTGTGTCGCCCGGATATTCGCCACGGATTGTGCAGTCAACTTTGCTTATCAGCCGACCATCTGAGTCGAAGATGTGGAGAAGTCCGCCCATTGATGAGAGCCCATGTTGAGAAGGAAGGATGATCACTTCCGCCTGCCCGTCGTTGTCAATATCTGCGACTTCCCAGGTGCCGTCGTCATTAATAATTTGGTCGGGAAATTCGAAAGCCCAAAGGCCCCGGTCAGCTCTGTTTACTACCTCCATTCGACGCTCCGCAATTCTGACCGATGCCGGATTCCAATCAAATCCAATCCACGCCTTCGGATAGATGACGCTCAGCAGCAAATACGCCAGCACCAGCAGCATCGGTACCTGGACCTTGGTCATGCGGGAATACGTGACGGCTTTCTTGGCGACAAACTCGCCGATGCAGATTTTTTCCGGGCGAATAATGTTGTGATCGTTGATCACGGCGCTTAACGAGTCGACCGGCACAAGAATCAACTGCCGCTCCGGGAATTCACGCAGCAAGGTTTCGAGATATTGCGCAGCTTGAGCTAAGTTCGCGGCTGGAAGAACGAGGTATTTGATATGCGAGAAAAACGCGCGTTCAACTTTTGCGCGGAGCGAGTCGCCATTGACGGGAGTGATTTTTCCTGATTCATCGATGCCGCCGGTGCAAGCCACGTCGCCGGGAAGCTGGTGGTCGTGACGCAGCGCCTGCGTGTGCAGCAATTGCGCGTACGCGAGCAGCGCCGTTGCGATGCCGATAGAATCGCCGGTGTAAGTCGCTTCCCTCTCAGCGACCGCAAAGTGCGCATGATAGTATTGCGATCCAAGTTTGGTGTATCCGGTCGCCTTGAGATAGGTGCGAACCGCCGTCAACGCCTGATAAGCGACACCGACAATCGGGTCATCGGCGGCACGCAGTTGATTATCAAAAGTAACCTCATCGTTCTCGCTGTGGGAGCCGCGCTCTTCCACCGAACCGGTCAGCGTCCGCAGCTTGCCTCTCGGCGCATCTCCCAGGCTTCTGTTCTGAACGAAGAGACAGTGGATCCGGTCGGTTGACACGAATTCGCGCTCGCTCTGCCAGTCCTCGAGTAGCTTCACTAAAATGCTTCTGGTATTGGGCGCAGCGTCGCCGACGGAATCGACTAAAGTACGAAATCGCTCAAACTCGCTCAGGTTTGCATCGAATCCTAATTCGCAATCGTTTTTGAGTTGTTCATTCGTAATGCGCAGGCAAGCTTGAAGACCTTCCGAAAGCTCCCCGACATAGAAACACAGCCGGGCGATCTGCTTTCGAATCTGCAGAATTAGCTCGGCGGCAACGCCGCCAGATATGCAGATCATTTCCAACTGCTTCAGTTCATCAACGGAGAAATCGCGAAAACCTTCATCCTCTAAAGAAGCATTAAGGAATGAAAGATATTCGGCAACGTAACTTGAATAGGCGTGATTCCGGCCCAGTTGCCGGATTCTGGGCCAGAATTCTATCAACAGGAGAATGACGTCGTCGCTGCCGGCGCTCATCGAGATTCGGCTGCGCAGTCGCTCGAAAGCCGCTGCAAATTCGACCGGGGACTGCGACATACTATTCGAAAATCCTCAGGTCGATTTCGGTATCCGGGCCAACTAAGATGAATCTCAGAGCGTCGTTTGGGTGAATGCTTTTGATCTCGGTTCCGCTCTTCGAGATAATCGCCACGCGCGCTTTTTGATATTTCTCGTTACCGTCGAGCGCGAGGACGCGCACGATAATTTCTTTGCCTTCAGTCTTGCGCACGAGCTTGACACTTACCTTGTCGCCGCCCGGTGAAGTCAGGATTGTATCGGCCTGGCTCTCGATGTGTTCCGGATCGTAGGAAAGTTGCTTGAGCTGGAATGACGCCTCGGGTAACTTGATCTGCCATTTTATTGACGCGAGGTCTTCAATTTGACGCAACCCGAATTCTGCCCTGCCCTGTTCATCAGTCACGAAAGCATGATTAGAATCGACTGACTCGACGAGGACATGCGACATGAGGGAATCGTTGGGCGCGATTACCTGAAGGAAATCGACCTTGTGCAGAGTATCGCGCATCACACGCACAACTATATCTTGCTCCTGCGAGAACCAGGTTGCCAGGTTTTGCAGTTCGGGATCACCGGTTTGCCCGCCGTCGGCAGCGAGAACTCTTTGCTCCGGTAAGCGCTGAGTTGTCATGGACGTCAGGTTGATTATTTTTGCCGGCGGTTGGGCTGCAAAAATCTTTTCAGCCGCGGCGTCCAAATCGGCTTGAGCCGGGATTTTAGTAGAGTCGACCGAGTCGAGCAGCAACTTCCAGCGTTCGCAATAAGTGCGACAGAACTCGCAGTTGTTGATATGATCGATTATGGCCGGATCAACCTGTCGACCTTCAACAAAGGCGTCCAGTTCCTTGTACAATGGATGCATAACGAGTCTCTCGACCCTCCTCGTCCTGAGAGTAGACCTACAACCGGCGAATTGTCGAACTTTTCTTGATGCGTTCGACGAATTCCATTTCAGCCCGGTTCATGACTGTTTCAAAGACGTATTTGTGTCGTTTCAAATAATGTTCGTGTTCAGCCTCGGGCATTGTTTCGCGGAAATACTTCGGCAGTAGATCCACACCATTGCCGTTGGACTTATCCGCCAGAAACATCTCGACCGCCCGCTCATAACAGGCACTGGACTCCTTCGCGATTCGGCCCTGCCGGACAAATCGCGTAATGACTTCAGTGCGAATAAACTCTGAAACCTCCGCGCGCAATTTCTCTAATTCGGATGATAAAGCCAATTGAGCAGGAGTTGGGAGCGCGGATGGGGCGATGGAATCAACTTCGAGGTGTGTGGCGGATATTTTCACCGCGACAGCCAACAAGTGGTGCTTAGAAATGACTGGAGCGTACTCATCTCGCTGAATCAGCAACGAAAATATTTTGGCGCACCATTCTTCAATCGAGCGCGTTGTGAGATAAGCTTCCTCGGCCAAGCGTTCGAGAATCTCGAGCAGAATGGTTGGTCTGTTCGACCGGACCGATTCCAACGAGGTAGTCAGGCACATCATCGCAGAATGACCGTCCGCGGAAACTGCGGAATACTTGTCATTCGCGAGTATCTGATTGAGCCTGCGTTTGAGGTCGGCTGCTTCGGGGTATTCCTGTTGGGTTATGCGAAAGAGCTCCTGTCTTACATAACCAAGCAAAAGCGCGCGAAACCTGGACATCAACATGGCGCCGTCCGCAGTTTGAAGATCAATATTTCCCTGCTTAGTAAAGTAGTTGAATACTACTCCAAACCGAACTCCCTTTTCGCAGCGCAAGAATGTCCCAAGTACATCTATTGCCAAATCGGAAATGCCGGCGAATGAATTGTGCGGTCCAACCGGCAAACGATAACCGCGGCGCTGAAGGTACTTCAAGCTGCCGACCGTAAGTTTGTGGCACATGCGGAAGAATGCCGTGAAGGCTTGACGGTCCTCCGGGTGCCGAAGAAAACAACTAAGCGCCAAGTTGTCTTCCGCGCATTTGCCGATAATGTCATTTTCCATTGGAGTTTGCTTGCCTGCCGATTCAGAACGCTTACAAAAACGACTGCAATTCACGATGTCGATGTAGTGGATCGAAGATAGTTGAATGGCTGGCGCGAGTCAATTATTTTGGTTATGTCGCCGGTCAATCATCGAATAATGAGATTGTTGAATTGGCGTGTGTAACTACAATGTGAGTTTCGGGCATTCCCAGCCGGAGTGTTGTTGTTTTTGTGAAGAACGTCCGAAGCGGGCGGGACGATAGAACACTTCCACACCATCACTCATGGAGGGTCGAATGAAGACGGAATCTTCGGCGCAATCGCAGTGTTGGATGGATTCCTCTGCCTTGGCATCCAGGTCAGCCAAAGCCTGATTGTAGGCATTGTCGACGGAGCGCACAAATGGTTGGACGCGATCGATATCGTACAGCGCTACGGTAATCTCGGTTTGAATGTCTTTGGTCAGTCGATCAAATGATTGCCGAGCAGACTCGCGGGCAAATGCGGAGATATCGCGGTCGCGCAAGCCAACTTCCAAATTCTCGAATGGTTGCAGATCAAAATACGAGAGGTGAAGATTGCCGGGCGAAGCCATAATGTAGCGCGCAAACGGTGATATTTGGGAGATTGTGTGGGGTGTGCCGTTAAAGCAGGTAGAGAGCACAACAAGATTGAACTTGGCGGAATCAGGCGTCATCTTCTCGAGACCATCGGCGAGATCCTGAATAGTAAATGGACGATTGCGATAGGATGCATCGTAACCCTTGCCGCCAAATTCAGGAATTTCATGACCAAAATAGAAAAACATCCGCGTCGGCAGAGAGTCGCTGACCGCACGAAACCGATTGTAGAGCGCGATTTCCGGACTGAAGCGCGAATCCCCTTGGTCGCGCCAGTAGGACTCCTTGGCGAGCTGCTGTCCGTTTCGGTAATAGAAGAATTCGCCGTCACGGCGGGGAAACACCAGCAGCGTATGCCGACGGTGTCTTTCGTGAAAGATGAAGACCTCGGCTCGGGAATTCCGTTCCGCGACTTTAATTGCGCCGGCAAGAGCTTCTTCATCGGCCTTGTAGGCATTACCATCCGGATCGTGAAACAGGTAGTTGCCGTCACCATGAATTATGAAGACGATTTCATAATCGGGCGAGGACATACTCGCTTCATCTAATTGAGTCTCACGGGCAAGTGGAGGATGGTTACTGCACGAAAGCAGAATTAACGCGAGCGCCAGGCAGTAGTACTTCCGCACGAATCGACGTACAACCGCGCGACGCTCGCGAGACAATTTATTAGCAAGGTCCTTTCCCATGCATCCAGATAATGCCCGCGACATCCGGAAATTACAGGACGAGAACTGCTATCAGTATTATCAGCAGAAGCGCGACAAGACTGATTGTCACCGTTTGTTCAGCCTGCTCCATATCCTGCACGACGTAGACGGCGAAGGCATTTAGCTCGGCGTCGGGAACTCGTTGGAAACCGTTCCGGCCGGCGAGTTCATCTTGTTTTTCGCCGATGATGACTTTGAGTTTTTCGATTCCGACTTTGTCGTTTTCGGTAACGAGCGGGGATCCCTGGACTTTATTCAAGGAATTGACCATGCTTTCGAAGGACTTGGTGAGAACTTCGCGTTTCTGCGCAGGGTCGGTTGTTGCCTTGACTTTGGCGGCAATGTCGTTAAAGTAATTCTGGATTTTGTCCTGGCCCTGCGCGATTGTCGCGCCAACCAAGACAAACATCACTACAGCCAACCGAAATGCTGTTTTTCCAAACATAGATGCTCCTTTCGTTTCAAGAACGGGTGTTCTTGTTTTGTGCAATTGCACGACTGGACTTTCCACTCTAAATGAGCCCCGGAGTGTTATCATCTACTCTATTAGTATACGTTTGGGGACTCGCTCGGATGAAGGATAGTTAGATTTGGCCCGGAGTCAATCGGTCGAAGGGTTGAAAAAGGGTCTAGTCCCTTGGAGCGTAGTCCCTTAGACGACGCGGGACACAAAGGGGTAATGATTTAAGAAGCGGTCTGGTTGTGCGGCTGAAGTCTTTAGGGGCGGTTCGCCAGTAGGAAGATCAGCCATCTCCAAGCGGCGGTGCTGGCAGGAAACACGTAAGTCGTGGCACGGTCCAAACAGAACCCGAAAGCTGTTGTCGAAGAGATCTGTCGCCAAACACGGCCGGGGAGTTGCGAGCGCAAGAATATCAGACGTTGGGCTTGCTGTTATCCTTGCGCCGAGCGAGCCAGACCATTCCACCGAAAAGGGCGACAGTCAAGACGCAGCCGACCAGAATTACGGCCACGAGTAAATAGAGACTCCAACTCATATTTCCTCCATACGGTTAAGGCTCCTGTCGCCGGGAAATCGACAGGACGTTTTGCGAGTTCCGCAACGGCGCTTTGGGAAGGACAAAGACAGAACTGCCCGTTCACAACGCGGTCGCGATTGGGAACCGTGAACTTTACCTGATATCGTTCGATAGAAAATTGTTGCTTGCAACTACAATAATATATCCCAAACCGGATAACAAGATAAAAATTACCATTTTCATACTAAATTATAGTTGACAGAAAAGACCACATAAGGTTTCTTCTCAGCAGAACACTATTCCCTATCACTAACGTCGTCCGAGGAGATGGCATGAGTTGGATACCGCAACAGGTACGACCGTTATTATTAGCCTTTGCAATAGTAGTATTCGCTTTTTTTGCCGGCCGCTTTATTTTCATGCCCGAGACATTCGGCGAGTACGGACACTATCGTGCCGCCGCCGTTGACGAGATTCAGACCCAGACGGTCGCTTACGCGGGATATCAGGCTTGCGAGGACTGTCATGAGGACGTGTTTGCCGAAAGGTCAAAGTCGCATCATCGCAGCATTTCCTGCGAGACGTGTCATGGACCGGCGGCAGCGCACATTGAGGCTCCCGATGAGCATCAACCGGACGTGCCGACGGCGCGCGATTTCTGCCCGCTCTGTCACGGCTATAACATCTCGCGGCCGACGGGATTCCCGCAGGTCATTGCGGAGCGGCACAATCCGGGGCAGCAATGCCAGGAGTGTCACGACCCGCACAATCCGGTGCTTCCGAATGCGCCGTCCGAATGCAGCGCCTGCCACCGCAACATCTACAATGTAAAGCTGTCATCACATCATGCGGCATTGGCGTGTACCGAGTGCCACACAGTGCCGGCGGAACATTTCACTTCGCCGAATACGAATGCCGCCGAAAAGCCGCGCGATCGCGCGGTTTGCGGCAAGTGTCACGATGAGGGGTTAGACGGCAGCCGCGAAATACCAAAAATCAATTTGCAGACCCACGGAGGACGGTATCTCTGCTGGGAATGTCATTATCCGCACTATCCGGAGGCATACCAATGATGGAAGAACGTCCGAGCATGTCGCGCCGCGATTTCATGGACAACTTTTCGCAAAAGCTGACGCTGTGGTTGGCGCTGGCGGCGACAGTCGATCCGATCATGCTGCTGGCTGAGGACAAGAAGAATTACGATCCGACGCAGCACAATTATGCCATGGGAGTGGACATTCACAAGTGCATTGGCTGCGGTCGCTGCGCCGTCGCCTGCAAAGCGGAAAACCATGTGCCGGACGATCCGATGTTTTTCCGCACCTGGGTTGAGCGGTACGTTGTTCCGATCAAAGGCGAGACGCGGGTCGAATCGCCGAATGGCGGCATCGACGGATTCGGGCAAATCGAGGATGGCGAATCGGTGCTGCGGACATTTTTCGTGCCCAAGCTCTGCAACCATTGCGAGCAAGCGCCGTGCGTGCAGGTTTGTCCGGTCGGAGCGACGTTTACGACACGCGACGGCGTGGTGTTGGTGGACAAGACCTACTGTGTCGGTTGCCGCTACTGTATCCAAGCTTGTCCGTACGGAGCGCGTTATCTTGACCCGGTCGAAAAAGTCGCCGACAAGTGCACGTTCTGTTATCACCGGATTACTCAGGGAATGTTGCCGGCGTGCGTCGAAGTTTGCCCCACACAGGCGCGGGTATTCGGCGAGTTGGACAAGAGCAGCTCTCCCCTATTGAGATTCCTGCGTTTCAATGAAGTTAACGTCCTGAAACCGTGGCTCAATACGAAACCCAAAGTGTTCTATGCCGGCGCTGATGGAGAGGTGATATAGACCATGATCGATTTATTAGCAACTGCGGGCGAGACATTGTCGGGCGTGACCGGTTACATCTATCCCAACGAGTACGAACTTCACTGGAGCATTTTGATCGTCGTCTACCCCTATCTCACGGGACTGGTGGCAGGCGCTTTTATATTGGCTTCGCTGGAACGCGTGTTCAAGGTCACGGCGCTGCAGCCGGTGTACCGGTTGTCGCTGTTGGGAGCATTGGCATTTCTGATCGTCGCGCCGCTGCCGCTGTTGGCGCATCTGGGGCGCCCGGAGCGTGCGCTGGAGATGTTCCTGACTCCGCACACGAGTTCAGCGATGGCGATGTTTGGCTTTGTGTACGCATGGTATCTGATGGTCGTGCTGCTGATCGAAATCTGGTTTGACTATCGCCACGATTTCGTGATATGGTCGAATAGCAGCCGCGGCTGGCGCAAATTGGTTTACAAGGTCCTTACTTTAGGAGCCAACGATATTTCCCCAAAAGCGCTTGCGCTGGACGAAAAGATCGGGCGCGTGATTACAATAATAGGAATTCCTTCGGCATTTCTGCTGCATGGTTATGTCGGGTTCATCTTTGGATCGGTCAAAGCCAACCCGTGGTGGAGCAGCGTGCTGATGCCGATTGTTTTCCTGTTCTCGGCGATTGTCTCCGGTATCGCGATTGTCTTGCTGTTGTATCTGGTGATGTCGCTTCTGCGCGGACGGCAAATCGACATGGCCTGCCTGAATAAGCTGGGCGAGTTTTTGATTTATGCGATGATCGTCGACTTCTCGCTGGAACTGCTCGATTTCGTGCACCGGCTGTACGAGTCGGAGGAGTCGATCAACATTCTGTCGCAAATGATCAGCAGCAGGTTGTTTATCAGCCTGATTGTGACGCAGATTATCATCGGCTCGGCGGTCCCGCTGATTGGTCTTGCCGTAGCGCGTTTTGCCCGGATGGAAGACGAGATGCGGCGACTGCTGTATTTCATATGCGCTGTACTGGTGCAGATCGGCATTTTCAGCACGCGCTGGAACGTGGTTATCGGAGGGCAGTTGTTCTCGAAATCGCTGCGCGGATTGACGATCTACAAACTGGAGTTGTTCGGGATCGAGGGCCTGCTGGTGGCCTCGACGATGATGATCATGCCGTTTGTCATTCTCTACGTACTGTCACGCGTTATGCCTTTCTGGATGAGCGCGAAACCGAAAGGCATATAGTTAGAGCCGGCGAATCGGGATAGACATCGCCGGTTTTTGCGTCGACTCTAACTCCTGATCGATAATGTAGTCTACAACTTTGTCGATAATATTTACCATAAGAGTGGGGCGTTCTACGAGACACAGGGCCCCGTAAAGGCGCCACACATTCAGGGAGGCACTTTTTGAGTAATGTCGGCGGCAACATCGACAAAGACATGATCGTCCAAAGATGGGAATCGACACATGAAGTTAGAATTCCGCACAATTCACTTGATCTAAAGAGCCGGCCTCTTCTGTTCAGAGCGGCTGCGCTGATCTTGCTATCCATCTTCATCATCGAGACAGTTCTCATACGCTTGCTTTCAGTATTGCCCTTCGCAAATGAATGGCACAAGTCTCTGCTGGATGCTTCGCTGGTGTCGCTCTGTGTTTTGCCGATTCTGTACTTCATCGTTGTTCTCAAACCTCTAAAAGCCGAGTTTGGTCGCCGTCAACTCGCAGAGACTGCCCTACGCGACAGCGAGTCCCGATACCGCAATCTCTATCAGTCGACACCGGCAATGCTTCACTCGATTGACGGCCGGGGGCGGCTCTTGAGAGTCAGCGACTATTGGCTCGATAAAATGGGTTACAATTTGGACGAAGTGATCGGGCACAAGTCAACTGAGTTTCTCACTCCTGAATCAGCAAAATACGCCCGCGAGGTCGTGCTACCGGAGTTTATGCGTAGGGGAGAATGCCGCAACGTTCCCTACCGGTTTGTGAAGAAGAACGGCACGACTATGAACGTTCATCTGTCGGCAATCTCCGAAAGGTACAAGGACGGGACAGTCTTGCGGTCGATGGCAGTGATTGAGGATCTCACTGAACGAAACCGGTCGGAACGGGCTATGATCGAGACGCAAAAATGTCTCGATACCGCCCTTCAATGCGCGAAGATCGTTGTCTCTCAGGTTGACACGGATTTGCGTTACGCATGGGTATCGCATCCGCCTCCGGACTTCAAAATCGAGAATGTGATTGGCAAACGGGACGATGAGTTGTTACCACCGGAAAGCGCCGCCGGCATAATGAGCCTTAAGCGAGAAGCACTGGAGACCCGAAGTACGGTTAAAGAACAGGTCAGGCTGAGTCTTTCGGAGGGTACTCGTATATTTGAAATGATAGTCGAACCGAGTATCGATACAGGGGGCAAAGTAAACGGTCTGATAACAGCCGGCTTTGACATAACTGAAAACGTGCAGGCCGATGAGCGCAAGATTCGCGCAGCACGGCTCGACTCGATCCTCTTGCGAATGTACGGAGAATCGGTGTCGCTGCCTGACCACGAGTTTTGTGCCTACGCTCTCGACCAGGCTGTGGCGCTGACAAAGAGCTCGATCGGATTCTTTCACAGGATATCCGAAGATCAAAAAGAGATTAATCTGACCGCGTGGAACAGAGAAGCGCAAGAAAACTGTACGGCCGCTTATGACACGCATTACCCGGTCGAGAAGGCGGGAAATTGGGTCGACTGTATACGGTCGCGGCGCCCGGTCATTTACAACGATTTCTCGAATTCGCCGAACCAAAAAGGGCTTCCGGCCGGTCATGCGCCGGTACGGCGCTTCTTGAGCGTTCCCGTATTGGAAGGCGAGAAAGTCATATTAGTATTTGGAGTCGGAAACAAGGAAGAGGAATACGACGAACTTGATGGCACGCATCTGCAACTGCTCGCCGTCGAATTGAACAAGATTCTCCGTCAGCGGGAGAGCGAACACCGGCTCAAGACCAGCGAGGATCGTTTCCGGGCAATAAGCGAGAATTCACTGGCAGGAATCTGGATCGTTCAGGATGGCCTGATAAAGTATACCAACCCGATATTGTCAAAACTGCTCGAATTCACCGAAGTGGAGTTGGCCGGAACAGATCCGCTGCCGCACTTCCATCCTGACGATCAACCGGCGCTGCAGCAACTGGTGACGAAGTGTTGTTGTGGGAGTTGTCCCGCTTGTCACGTCGAGATTCGCGCAATCAGCCGGACCGGGATCGAACTTGATTTTGAGGGTGCGGCCTCGTACATCGAATGGGATGGCCGGTGCGCAGTACTCTTCAATTTGCTCAATATCACCGAGACGAAGCGATTGCGGGAATTGGAAGCGCGGGCGCAACGTCTCGAAACCGTCGGTCGAATTGCCGGGCAAGTCGCTCATGACTTTAACAACCTGCTTGGGCCGGTCATGGCTTATCCGGAGCTGATTCGCGACGAGATATCCGGGAACGAAAATGTATACGAATATCTAAGCGCAATTGAGACCGCCGCGCACCAGATCGCTGCTATCAATCAGGACCTTCTGACACTCGGTCGGCGCGGTCACTATTCGGTTGAACCGATGAATCTCAATTCGATTATCAAAGAGTCTCTCAAGGAACTGGAGCCGCTGCCCGAGACCGTGATTTGTGAGGCCGAGTATTGCCCGGAGCTGTTGCGGGTCAGAGGCGGAGTGGCGCAAATGCGCCGGGCCTTCAGCAATCTCCTTCATAACGCCGAGGACGCTCTCAATGGCGTCGGGACGATTTCCGTCCGCACTGAGAATTTCTACGCTGATGATGTGATCGTAGGCTATGGTCGAGTGCCGAGCGGCGAATATGTCAGGATTACAATCTCCGATACTGGAATCGGCATACCGGATGATATCGTCCAGAAAATCTTTGAGCCGTTCTTTTCGATGACAACGGCCGACCGCAAGCGCGGTTCCGGTCTCGGTTTGAGCGTGGTTGACGCCGTTATCAAAGATCACCGCGGCTTTATCGATCTAAGTTCCAAGGTCGGTCAGGGCACGTCATTCTACTTGTATCTTCCCGCGAACCGCGAGCAGGAAACGGTGGAGGAATTTGAGGAGACTCGCGGGGGTTCCGAGTACATATTGATCGTTGATGATGATGCGGTTCAGCGCGAGGTCGTTGCCCGGATACTGTCAAAGCTCGGTTACAAGACCGCTTGTGCCGCGAGCGGCGAGCAGGCAATTGAGTCACTGATGCAAACACCGGCAGATCTGCTGGTGCTCGACATGATTATGCCGGGCGGACTGGATGGCGCCGAGACTTTCAGAAGAACGCTGGAAATCAATCCGAAGCAGAAAGCGATTATCGTCTCCGGTTTCTCGGAGAGCGATCGCGCCAACGAAGCGAAGTTGCTTGGCGCCGGAACTTTCGTAAAAAAACCGCTGACGGTGCGGGCAATCGCGGCAGCAGTACGCAAAGAACTTGACACCGCTGCACGAGCGCCAGCCGGTTTACGTTCAGGATAGATAAGAGCGTCCGTCGTCGAGCGTCGCGGGCGATATTTCTTGGCGCTAACATTTCTCCACACGCGCACCGACATAATTATGTAGTGCATACTAAATCATTAATCTGGATCGGTATGGTTGTCGGCTCGACCGCGGGCGGCTTTTTGCCGCTGCTGTGGGGCGGCGGTCCGTTGTCTTTCTCCGGCTTACTCGGCAGTGGCATTGGCGGGATCGCGGGGATTTGGGCGGGATATAAATTGGGGAATTCTCTCTAACCGGCGGCGGCGGATTCAGCCGGATTGGGCAGAGGTTGGAGTGAGGGGGGAAGACTATGCGGGTCCCTTCTCTTTTGTCGGATTCGCGTTGTAAGTTTTCGACTCACCCTTGGGAATGCTGATCCATTGCCAGTGGTCGCCTTTGCTGATTAGGCGGTAGCGGTTGAATGCGATGGTGAGGGGGATTAGCATTGAGGGTTCCTAGTCGTGTCGTAGTCTTCGTAAAACAATGTCAGGAGCCCAGTGCTCCTGACCTACAAACTATCATCTTCTTATTCCCTTGGACTCGATCTCGAATAGTTGAAGAATTTTGATTATCGCAAGATGGATTTTTTGCCTGTCAAAATCAATGTACTCATAATCGCCTTGGAGCCCGCCGATAGTTTCGACTCCATTCTCTCGAAGCAGAATGAGTCGTTTGCGTTTGCCTATTGCGTAGGCTTTCTCTTCGACTACCCAAGTGCTCGTTGTCCACTTCTTCTTTCTTGCTATCTTGTCTCGACAGGTAAAAATCCCTACAAAAACTCTGTGCTTGTCAATCAGTCGCTTCACCTTATCGGATATTTTGTCGGCACGAGGCTTTTCGCCTGTTTCAACAAAGTGTCCCAATGCCTCTAGGCAATCAATAATTGTGGTGTTTATCTCACCATCCTTTTCCGCAAATGACATTCCCACGAATATTGAGTCGACTAAATCCGAACTGCCAGCGTCTCTTCTGTTGCCTATCACTTGTCTCTGGTCAGGACTCTGTTCAATAGGTCGACCTTTCATTGATTTTAGAGCCTGCTTGAGCGGGATGACAAGATTCAACTGGTAATTATTAGCGATATCTTTGAACTCTTGGTCATACTTTGAACGGAGTGATGCATGCTCAGAGTAAGTGAGAAGCCTCTGGAAATGCACATTCAGGTCACCGGCATGATCAGCTATCGCGCCACTGGCTTGACTAACAACAGGAGAAAACTCTACGAACCAAGACTCTGCCAATTTCGCGACACTCGTTCGGATTTGAATTGAAACGACCTGAGAATTTGCCTTGGGATACTTCTTCTTCATTCCTCTGGACAACAACACCAAATCGTCGCGCAGCCGCTCTACAGAAACAATGAATTTCTCGTTCAAATTGAGTATCATGATAGTGGTAGCATTCTACTTCTTTGCAGCTTTTCTCTTTGTCCGAGGTGCCTTTAACGAAGTTCGCTTCTGTGGCTTCTTTGGACCCCTTGTCGACTTGCCCATGCGAATTCGTTCGAATCCGTTCTCTACCTCCTCGAGTCCTTTAGAGGTGATGTAGGATTCAGAACCATCTTCGTGAATCCAACCCTTTTTGACAACATCGACAAAGTCCCTGTCGAAATTCTTGGGAGGTGACTCCTTCGCCATCTTGAAATACTGCTTCAGATCGTCTCTGGAAAATCTTGGATTATTCTCGTGTCTTTCTCGCCAGTATGCAAAAACGACAAGCTTCTGAAGGTTGGTGACTGCTTGCTTACTTTGCAGGAGCTCAATTAGTGATACCTTTCGATCCGGCAATGTTCGGCTCGTAGTTGGTTCGCTTCTCTTGGTGAGCATTTCAGTCCCAGATTGTGGACTGTCAGGCGGATTCGCTGGTGAGCCAATTCCCAACAGCTCAAACACAGACCTAACTACTCGATCTCGAGTTGCGTCGTCCAACGGTGCTAGAACTTGATAGACCTTCTGCATAGATTGAATAGCAATGTCTTCCGGTCGTTCCTTTTTCATTTAGCTCTCCCTTCCATTCATTTTAAACGGTTTCATAATTCAGATGTTCATGGCGAATGGCAATCATAATCCCCCTACAGCTTCTTCTTCCAGACGGTGCCCTGCGGGGTGTCTTCGAGGATGATGCCCATCGCGAGGAGTTGGTCGCGGATGGCGTCGGATTTTTTGAAGTCGCGGGCTTTGCGCGCGGCTAGGCGTTCGGCAAGTAAGCTTTCGACTTCGGCATCCAGCGAGACTTCCTCTTTGTGCAAGATCGCCAGCACGGAATCAAACCCCATCATTGTTCGGGCGACGCTGTTTGCATCAGTCTGCGAAATTCCACCCTCGGCGATCAAGCGGTTGACATCGCGGACGAAATCGAAAATAGCGGCCAGCGCCGGCGAGATATTGAGATCATCATCGAGGCCTTCGCTAAATCCGGCTTTCACCTTGGCGACGTATTCATCAATTTTGCCGGAGGGCACATCCTTCACGCCGAACTGAACGTTGTCCATGAAGTCGCGGAGCCGTTGGATGGCGGCTTTGGCGCCTTCGAGGCCGTCCATCGTGAAGTTGAGCGAGGCGCGATAATGCGTCGAGAGCAGCAAAAAGCGGATCGCGACGGCGGGATAGCCTTTGTCGAGCAGTTGGCGCACGGTGAAGAAATTGCCGAGCGACTTGGACATTTTCTTGCCCTCGACAACAAGGTGCGCGCAGTGCATCCAGTAGTTGACGAATTTCTTGCCGGTGGCGGCCTCGGACTGCGCGATTTCGTTTTCGTGGTGCGGGAACATGTTGTCGACGCCGCCGGTGTGGATATCGAACGACTCGCCGAGATATTTCATCGACATCGCGGAACATTCGAGATGCCAGCCGGGGCGGCCCTTGCCGATTTCGGTTTCCCAGAAGACGTTGCCGTCGGCCTCATCCCAGCCTTTCCAGAGCGCAAAATCGGAGACCTGCTCTTTTTCGTATTCATCGGCGGCGACACGCTGCGAAGCGCCGGCCTGGAGCTGGGTCAAATCCATGTGCGAGAGTTTGCCGTACTCGGCGAACTTGGCAATGGAAAAATAGATGTCGTTGCCGGCGCGGTAGGCGACGCCTTTGTCAAGCAACTTTTTCACCATCGCGACCATTTCGGGAATATGCGTTGTCGCCGCGGGATAGTGTTCGGCACGCTCGATGCGGAGAGCGTCGATGTCGTCGAAAAACGCCTTGATATACTCCGCTGTGTACTCGTCGAGCGAGACGCCTTTGGCGATCGAGCCCTTGATGGTCTTGTCATCGATGTCGGTGAGGTTCATCACCTGCGTGACTTTGTAGCCGGAATACTTGAGATAACGCCGCAACAAGTCCTCGAACATATAGGCGCGGAAATTGCCGATGTGAGCATGGTTGTAGACGGTGGGTCCGCAGGTATAGAGGCGGACGGATTTGTCTTCGAGTGGTGTAAATTCTTCGAGTTGACGAGTCATGGTGTTGAAAAATTTCAGCGGCATTTGGTCTCCAAAAAGTTTTGCTGGACGCCTTCTCATTTTGATTGAAGTGCGCGCGATTTAACTTCACAACCCCCTGTATCCCGCTTTGCTAAGGGGGATTGACTCAGCCCTCACAGTTCAACTGTGGGAGGCGTTAACGTCTGTCGCGCACATGGTCCTGTCATTCCCGCGAAAGCGGGAATCCAGGCTAAGCACAAACACCACGTTTATCAATCTGGATTCCCGCCTTCGCGGGAATGACGTCCTCACCCCCTGCCCCTCTCCCAAGGGGAGAGGGGAAAGAAGCGGACTTAGTATCGGTTGCTCTAGGCGTGTCTACGCTTGCGTAAACGACTTCACGGTTTTGGCGTCGAGTTTTTTCATCAATTCGACGACGAGCTTGACGGAGGCTTCATAATCGCCGCGCGCCATGACTGCGTTGTGGCCGTGAATATAGCGCACTGCCGGGCCGATCACGATTGAGGGCACGCCGATGCGCGACATGTGAATGCGCGAGCCGTCGGTGGTGCCGCCGCGAATCGACGACAAGTGGTATTTTATCTTCAATTTATCGGCGGTCGCAGTGACAAATTGACGCAACTTGACATTCGGAATCATGCCGCCGTCGTAGACCAAGATCGACGGGCCATTGCCGACTTTCTCGTTGGCGTCGCCGGAGAGTCCGGGCGTGTCGCGGGCGATGCCGGTGTCGAGGACGATCGCGAGATCGGGGTCGATCATCCAGGCGGCGGTGCCGGCGCCGCGGCAGCCGACTTCTTCCTGCACCGAGCCGACGCTGTAGAGCGTGTTCGGGTGCTTGACTTTTTCGAGACGCCACATGACTTCGATGGCGGCGGCGCAACCGAAGCGGTTGTCGATGGCTTTCGCCATGTACATATCTTTATCCGCCATGATCGTGAACTTGGAGTCAGGGATAATCACGTCGCCGACGGCGATGCCGAGTTTCTTCGTAACATCGTACTTTCCTTTCACGCCGCAGTCGATGTACATGTCGGTGATTTCCATGACTTTCTTGCGGGCTTCCGGTTCGAGGATATGCGGTGGAGTTGAACCGATGACGCCGAGGATCGGGCCTTTCTTGCCGAGGATAATCACGCGCTGCGCAAGCGCGACGTGTCCCCACCAGCCGCCGAGCGGGATGAATTTCAAGAATCCGTTCGGAGTTATCTCGGTGATCATGAAGCCGATTTCGTCGAGATGGCCGACGACCATGATTTTCGGATCGGCGGCGGTGCCTTTGCGTTCCGCGATGATCGAGCCCATCTTGTCGTATGACACCTTGCCCAGCTTGCCGATGTGTTTCTTGAAGATTTCGGCGATTGCGCTTTCATGTCCCGAAGGACCGTAGGCGTTAGTTAATTCTTCCAGCAGTAATTCGGTTCTGTCCACAGTAAAAACCTCCGTGGTTAAGGAATTGTCCTCTTTTGCATCCCCTGCTTGTCAGGGGCGTGATAACGATAACAATTGTGTTTGCGGTTATCAAGGTGAATCGTTGCGGGGGACGTGAGATGGGCAGACAGTAAGATCCAACCCTCACCCCGGCCCTCTCCCTTGAAAGGGAGAGGGAGAAGAAATGCCGCAAAGGCAATAGGCAACCGACAGCAATCTCGCCGACGCGAAACAGGTCCGCGAGCTATCACCCGATTACTTTTTCAACGACAGTTCGATGATCTTGGTCAGGAGTTGCTCGAACGACATGCCGGCGGCTTTGGCGGCTTTGGGAACGAGCGAAGTTGATGTCATGCCGGGAAGCGTGTTGACCTCGAGGCAGAAAAGTTCGTTGTCGGGATTGAGGCGGAAATCGACGCGCGCATAGCCGGAGCACCCGAGAACCTGGAACGCCGTGAGCGCAAATTCCCTGGCGTCGGCTGCGACAGTGACCGGTATGTCGGCAGGACAAAAATAGTCGGAAGCGCCGGCGGTGTACTTGGATTGATAATCGTAGAAACCGGATTTGGGGACGATCTCGACGACAGGAAGCGCTTCTTCGCCCAAGATGGCGACGGTCAGTTCGCGGCCGGGGATGAATTCTTCGACGAGAATTGCGCGGTCATATTTGGCGGCTTCGCGCACGCCATTGAGAAGTTCGTCGTAATTCTTGGCAATGGTTATGCCGACAGTTGAGCCCTCGGTGTTGGGCTTGACCACAATCGGATATTCAAGGTCGTCGGCTTCCTCGCTGCCGAGAAATTTGAGAATCGAGACTTCGTCGCCGAAGCAAACTGTTCGCGACGATGGAACACCGACGGAGCCGAGAATCAACTTAGTGCGCTGCTTGTCCATGGCGAGCGCCGAGGCGAGCACGCCGGAGCCGGTGTAAGGGACTTTGGCGAGGTCGAACATTGCCTGCAAAGCGCCGTTCTCGCCAAGACCGCCGTGCAGCGCGATAAAAACGCAGTCGCAGTCGCGCATTGATTGGGGGATGGTCAGATCAAACTTTGCGCGCGCGGCGACTTGATTTGATTGCGGGATAGATTTCGATTCGCTGCTCGCGCCGGCGTCGAGCAGATCGCGGCCGTCCTTAGTGTCGATCATGGCGACTTCGTGGCCGATTGTTTTCAATGCGGCGGCGATGGCTTTGCCGGTATTGAGCGAAACCTCGCGCTCTTTCGATTCGCCCCCGGCCAGAACCAATATTTTCAATTCGAGACTCCTCGTCTTCTGTGTTGAACAATCTTGTAAATGACAAAAGCGATCGCAAGCAAAACTATCGCGATGATGATCCAATTATAGGTCGCGAGAATCTGATCGATTTTTGACCAATCCTGACGGAGCCGGAGCGCAAGATAGAGCACGAGAAAATTCCAGGTGATCGTCGAGATAGTCGAGTAGATCAACATGCGCCACGCCGGCACGCGGCCAATGCCGGCCATGACGGCGATTAACGCCCGAACGCCGGTCAGCCAGCGCGAAGCGAGCAGGACCTTGTCGTGGTATTTGTCGAACCAATGCTCGACATGATCGAGCCGCTTGACGCCGAGCCAGCGCGCGCGGTGGCTGGACAAAACGACGCGGCCCTTGGTGCGGCCAACGTAGTAGAGTCCCATCACGGAGATCAGCGTGCCGATGATTGACAGGACAAATATCGAAGTCCACGACGCATTACCGCCGGCAGCGTAAACGCCGCAAATGAAGATGCAGGTGTCGCCGGGATATGGCGGGAAGAAGTTTTCGATGATCATCGATACCAGAACGAAGAGATAAATCCAGACCGCGCTGTGACCCGCCACCACGTTGAGAATTTCGTCGGCTTTGGTGAAGAAAACTTCCACTATTGCTCCACTAAGACGACGGCCATTGCGGCGATGCCTTCCTCGCGGCCGGTAAATCCAAGCCGTTCGGAGGTTGTCGCTTTGAGGGAGATCGCCTCGACGTCGACCTTGGTCGCCGCTGCGATATTGGCGCGAATCCTGTCGGCATAGGGCGCGATCGTAGGACGCTCGCAGACGATGGTCATGTCGGCGTTGACCAGATGCCAGCCGTCTTTGCGCAGAATCTCCATCGTGCTCTTGAGCAGCAGCAGCGAGGCGATATCTTTGTAGCGGGGATCGTTGGGCGGGAAATGCCTGCCGATATCGCCCATGGCGACGGCGCCGAGAAGCGCATCGCAGAGCGCGTGCAAGAGGACGTCGGCGTCGGAGTGTCCGAGCAAACCGATTGGGTAGTCGAACAGTTCGCCGCCGAGCCAGAGTTGGCGCGAGGGAGCGAAGCGATGGACGTCGTAGCCGCAGCCGATTCTAATCATGGGGACAATGTAAGAAAATCGCAACGCGGATGGGAGGGGAAAATGTGCTTGAAAGTGATGTACATTATCGCAATGGGCATTATCTTGAGAATTGTATGATTCGATCACAGTGCCGTCTCGTGACCGAATCACATTAATATCCTTGCAAGCCCGGCATATGCCCGGTGGAGGGAATTTATGAATAGCGACGACGCCCTGGTAACTTTTGAAGACCGCAAAATCAGAAGAGTTTACGACGAGCAGGAAGAAACCTGGTATTTTTCGGTCGTCGATATTATTGGCGTATTGACACAGCAATCAAATTTTCAGACTTCCCGGAAGTATTGGAATAAGCTGAAAGAGCGGCTCAAAAAGGAAGGGAGCCAGTCGGTGACAAATTGTCACCGACTGAAGCTGGAGGCCGCAGACGGTAAGAAATACCTTACCGATGTGGCAAATCCGGAAACACTGCTTCGGTTAATCCAGTCTGTACCGAGTCCGAAGGCGGAACCGATCAAGCTTTGGCTCGCCAAAGTCGGGTACGAGCGCATACAGGACATGGGCGATCCAGCTCGTTCCGTGGACCGTGCCCGCGAGTACTGGCGGCAGCATGGCCGCAACGAGAAATGGATACAGCAACGAATGCTTGGGCAGGAAACCCGCAACAAACTGACGAACTATTGGAAGACACACGAAATCAAAGATAACGAATTTGCCATCCTGACTAACATCATACATCAGGAGTGGAGCGGGATATCAGTCAAAGATCACAAAGAAATTAAGAACTTGAAGTCACAGAATCTTCGCGACCACATGAGCGAGGCGGAGTTAATCTTCACAGCCTTAGCAGAATTATCGACGCGGCAGATTGCGGAAAGTGTGACTGCGACCGGCATCGTAGAAAATGCCGATGCGGGGAAATAGGGTGGACGCATTGCCAAAAAGGCGAGACTCGAGCTGGAGGCAAGGACGGGGCGACCGGTGGTCACCGGCGAGAATTATCTACCGCCGGCAAGAGAGACAAGGAAGATTAAAGGGAAGGCTAAAGATAAATAGGTCATTCGATCAATCGCAGCAACCAAGCACACTATTCATTCAAAATGTGAGCCGGCGCAACGCAGCTAGTCCTAATCTTGAGGACAATGCAAGAAAATCACAACGCGGATGGGAGGGGAAAATGTGGGGGAAAATGACGCCCTCACCCTCGGTCCCTCTCCCCTGATGGGGCGAGGGAAGAAGCCGCTCCTGGAGATGTGGGTTCGACATTAGTCGAACATCGTGCCTGCGGCGCGACAAAATTGAAGATCAAGCCACTCATTGCAGCAAGTCAATTAATGCGCGGGATCTTTATTAGTACACACGTTTGCGATACCAGTGATCGTCCAATTCGGGCTTCCAACTTGCCAGACGCTCTCGGAGCCGTTCGCAGGTTTCCTGAGTCCGGCACACGACCTCGGCCACTTCATCGTGACAGACGAAGACAAAGTAGTCCTTCTCATTCGGCACAAGGAAAGCATCCCATCCCCATAGCAGCGGGAGAACAAAATAGGAGTGCATTTCGATCAACTCTTCAGGTTCGAAAAGATGCCCCGGCCGCTGGTGTATTGACTGAGATTCACGCGCAGCGAGCCGCATCTTCTCGATGATAATGGCCCCGGTCTTCTCTGTATGGTCATCCCAGATGCCCCACTGCGTGATCCAAAGAAGTGCGCCTGTGAACGGAACCTCTTCCCATGTGGGGATCAAATAGTCCGCCAGCCCGATGATACGCGAAGGCTTGTCATTCAGGCGAATTGAGAGACAATATGGGCAGTCAGGCGTGTAATATAAAGAAAGGTTGCTGGAGACTGACAGGCCACTCGTCTGGCACCAACTCCTCGCTTCTTCATTCGTGAGACATTTCATGTCGTCAACTCCTACGGTACTGGAATAGAATTGGTCAGCAAAGTAGTTCGAATCGCCTGATTGTAGCAAGCAAATTTAACAGACGCAGGCGCGTAGACGCTGTGTTACGAGTTGAATCAACTGCCACGTTGATTAGCGGCAGGTCACACCCCGGCGCGATTGAGATTCCGTCTCAAATGAGTCGTCGTAGCGCGCCGGGGCAAGACCTGCCGCAACAGCATGCTAATTCCTGCGGTGAACTTCGAGGGGATTCGACATTTCAATGTTATTCGGGCATCATTGTGAAGGAAATGTCAAAACTCCGCGGAGAGCATTCTATAATTGAGAGTGTGCAATAAGAGGTTTTGACCTACGAACTACCGGTTCTCGCCTACCCCAGCGCGGACAGCTTCAATTCGACCGCGAATAGCGCCAGCGGAGACCGGTTTGCTTTGAGGAATAACGACGGCAGAGTCACAATAGGCCAAAGCAATTTCTGGGTTGCCGAGTCTCAATTCTGTTTCCGCAATCCCTGCAAACACCTTCGCTGTACTTAACGGCGCGTCAACATCGAGCGACTTAATCAGACCCCGAGCCGAATAAAAATAAGCTGCGGCAGAGTCAAAATGACCGGTGACAAAGTACTTTCGTCCAACCACTGAATTCCAATGAACAAAGAAGTTCGAGTTCCTGCCCCAATAAGCTTCGCCAATTCGCGCAGCATACTGCAAGAGGGTATCCGCAGCAACAAAGTCTCCGAGCTGAATTGAAGCTTCAGCTGCATTCATTAAGTTAATAGTGCGATCGGGTGACATCTCGCTGAGCAGTTTACTTTCGACTCTAAAGGCATGATTCGCATACTCCATGCCCTTCCTCGGCTGCTCCAGATCCGCATAGATCCCTGCGAGAGATCGATATGACATTGCGAGCGTCGGGTGCTCCGACCCTCTGCGGATATTTATTACTCGCTCGTAGTAGTCAATCGCCTGCCGAAATTTTTCCTGCTTATCATACACGCCCGCAAGATTGAAAAAAGTGAGAGCAACAGCAGTGCTCCGTGGACCAAAAACGAGCGAATCATATCCTGCCGTCGTCATTAAGAACGACTCTGCACGATCAAAAGGTCCGACTTCGCTCAATATTAGGCCGAGACTATGAGCAACTTTCAAAGTCGAAATGCTCTTCCAGCCATTGTCGCGCAGTGCGATGGTGAAAGCCTGATCGGTCGGGGCGAGCGCTTCCGCGTACATTCGTTCTTCGATCAATTTGTCAATTTTCGCAACAAGCTCCTCAAAATCTGGATTCTGCGATGAACAGGAGTTCGAAAGTGAAAAAGTGAGTGCTGTAATCATTAAAGTGCAAAGCAGCCAGGTTCGTGACTTTCCTTTCGATGCAAATCTTGTAACAAACCATGATTTCATAGCCGAATTCTCCATCTTGGTGAACCTTATACGGTGGTCAGCAAATAAAGTCGAATCCCCTTATTGCAGCAAGCTGATTCCTGCACAAAACTTCGAGGGGATTCGATAATTCAACGTGATATTGGCATGAGTGGGAAGAAAATGTCAAAACCCCGCGGAGAGCATTCTGTTTTTGAGAGTGTGCCGTAAGAGGTTTTGACCTACGAACCAGTTCAAGAGCCCCCAATGCAAGCCGTGAAGGACGCAGACGTTGGGGAAAACAAGTGGCCCGAAGGACGGAGCTTCGGGCCAAAATGGTCAGGAGCGGAGAGCAACTGACCAACTACCTACTTAACTTCGTTACAGAGTATTTCCATTTTTTCAGCGGGGACTCGGCAGTACACGGGCGCGACTTCATCCCACCAATCAGGAAATGGACCGGCCCAGAGATTTTCCCAAGTTAGCATGAAGTCGCCCACAAGTTCGAATTGATCTGCTTGGGCGCGGAAGTACCAGCAATGAAAGCAACTCATTAGTGGTTGCTGAGGTTGACAGGTCTCCCAATTATCGGCGATAAGCAAGAACGAAATCTGACCCTGATTATCGAGGAATGGAAGCAGATTAGACTGCTCGAAGAATCTTGCGACTCGGTTCGGATGGGCGTAGAGAACGCCCGGCAACTGCGCGTAGACTCGGGAGAGGGAATCTAAGTCGAATCGAGTTTTGAACTTGGCCATGGCGATGGCAAGGAAGAACCCATCGTCCACTTCAATAATTGAGTCCGAATTTGCACCCGCATAAATTTGGTTAAGTGAATCATAACCCGTGAATTTCCCCGCGCGGTAGAGCGCCAAGGTTGCCGAATCAAGACTGACCATGATTTCCTTGCTCTCGAGCATGTGAAAGAATCTGATTTCGGCGACTTCAGGCACAGCAGCCGACCATTGCCTTCTCAGCGATGCCAATGCAATGTGCACTTTGTTGTAAAGCGCGTCAGGCGCGAACAATTCCCCGGACAGCCAGAGGGCCGCCATTTCCGCTTCAGCGTCAGGTCGTGGACCCGGCCACACAATCTTGTCGTTGTCGTTGATCCCGGAAGATGGTGTTGGTTCGGTTGACTTCTGGCAAGCGGCCATGAAAATGGCGGCTATTCCCAACAGCGCCAGAATTGCGATTGCTTTTTGTTTCATTGTAACTCCCTTCAATATTTACGTTCCGGCTAGTAGACGCAGGCTGGCGGATTTTGTGCAAGAAGATTCGAGGCGGAACGGAAGTGTCAGAAGCCCCTGAGAGCTATAGGGACGCCAATGTCCCTTGAGAAGCCGATACCCGGTAGCCCACTCGGACGAAGCGGAGAGTGGGAGATTCTGGCAATGCATAAGAGATCCCACCCTGCGCTATTTCAAGTTGCAGACATTGTCGCGGTGCAAACGACGATTGAAGTGCAATTTTGTGTGTTGAATTGGACCGCTGCGGGTAAGCTACCGGTCAATCACTTTCTTCGTGTTTGTTCGTGCAATGCTGTGAGGAATTTGGTGATGGTATCCAATCCGTCATATGCTTTCTGGCTATCAACTGTATAGGTCGATCCAATTGCTGTAACATCATCAGGGGGAAGTAGCCGAAAATCAATCATGCCAGCCATGTGTTTGTGGGAGTTTACTTCAGTTCGGATTGCCATTAACTCGTTCCAACCAGGTATTTCCGACAAGTGAATTTCATAGTGCGATTCAATGAGTTTGACGACCTTTGGAAATTTTAGGTCAGTTACTAACTCGAGATTTCGAAGGTTGTAAGGAACAGGTGCAGGAACATCGAAAATTGACTTAGGTCGCACAGATTCTGTCTTCGACCAAGGAAGATACGCAGCTCGATAGAGATACGTCTCAAACAAAGCATTGATCTCATACAGCGCCGCACGAATCGCTATTATTGCACGGCCGATGGGTTGATCTTGTGCTTCCTCCAAGTCAGTTAATTCTTTGATTGTCCCCAGATCAACTTTCTTATCAACCTCGGCCAATTCG
Organism: uncultured bacterium; assembly: GCA_963707485.1. Lineage (GTDB taxonomy): Bacteria > Zixibacteria > MSB-5A5 > CAIYYT01 > CAIYYT01 > JADJGC01. The sequence continues at coordinate 86,029 of CAVPQS010000052.1, read as the reverse complement.
GCAGTGATGCCTTCAAGTACATGATCGAGAAAATGTCGAATGGAATCGATGCGCTGATGGAAGAGTATTGTGTCCAGATAGCCTCCTACACATGAAAATGCCCCCGATACAATTCCCAGCGCAAGCGCTGGGGCACCCTGCCTCAAGTGACTATAGCCCCCTACTCCATCGTAAGCAGTTTACGCGCAAGGTCGAGGTCTTCGGGGGTGGTGACTTTGATGTTGGCGGTGGAGCCTTCGACGATGCGGACGCTGATGCCGAACGCTTCGCAAACGGATGAGTCATCCGTGAACTCGCGCTGCGATTCGAGCGCCTGTATATAGGCTGAAATTATGGCTTCGTACTTGAACACTTGCGGCGTCTGCGCGGCCCAGATTTTGTCGCGGTCGAGGGTCGCGATGACAAAGCCGGCCTCGATGCGTTTGAGCGTTTCGGTCTGGCGCAGCGCAAGGATTGCGGCGTCGTAGGTTTCGGCTTCCTTGCCGACAGCTTCGATTTCCGCGATACTCACAAGCGGGCGCACGCCGTCGTGGATAAAGACGAGATTGGCGGTTTCGGGAATCGAGCGCAAGCCGCATAAAATCGAGTCAAAACGCGTCTTGCCGCCGGCGACGATACGCTCGACTTTTTTGAATTTGAAACGGTCGACGACGGACTCGTGAGTGTAGTTCAAGTCTTCGCCGGAAACGACGAGATGAATCGCGTCGATCGCCGGGCATTGTTCGAACTTGTCGATGGTCCAGGCCAGCAGCGGTTTGGAACCGATGGGACGGAATTGTTTGGCGACCGCGCCGGGCAAGCGTGTGCCTTTGCCGGCGGCGGTGATGATGGCATAATTTTTCATGTAATCAACATGGCATCGCCGTAGGAGTAGAAACGATAGCGGTTCGCTACGGCGAGCTTATAAGCGGTGATAATCTGCTCCGGCGAGGCAAAGGCTGCGACCATCGCCAGCAGCGATGATTCCGGAAGGTGAAAGTTCGTGATGAGCGCCCCCACGACTTTGAATTCAAAACCCGGATAGATGAAAATATCGGTTTCGTCGTGCGAGCCAATAATTTGGCCATTGGTTTTGAAGCAACCCTCGAGCGTGCGCGTGACAGTCGAACCGACAGCAACAACGCGGCGGCCCTTTTTCATCGCAGCGTTGATCTGCTTGGCGGATTCGTCGGAGATCCAGTATTCCTCGGGATCCATCACATGCTTTTCGTAAGTTTTCGTTTCGATCATTTTGAATGTTCCGCGTCCGACATCGAGGCGAATACGGCAAATTTCGACGCCGAGTTTTTCGACGTCGGCAATTAACTCCTCGGTAAAATGTAAGCCGGCTGTCGGCGCCGCGATGGAAAAGCCCTCGTTGGCGTAGACCGTTTGATACATCTTTCTATCGACCGAAGTGTCATCGCGCTTGATATAGGGCGGCAGCGGCATGTGGCCGAATTTTTCCATCAGTTCGCTCGAAGGCGCGCCGACAAAACGCACGCGGCGCGAGCCGTCGGCGAGGATGCTGATGATTTCGCAGTATTCGCGCGCGGAAAAATAGAATTTGTCGCCGTTGTGGGCTTTTTTACCGGGACGAACGAGGCAAATCCATTCGTCGTCCTTGAGTTTGTCGACCAGAAAAATTTCGACTTTGCGGCCGGCCTGACCGCCGACGCCGTAGAGCCGCGCGCGCTGGACCTTAGTGTCGTTGAGCACCAAGATGTCGTCGGGGCGCAGCAGTTTGAGAATATCAGCGAAGACATATTCCTTCATTTCGCCGCTTTTGCGGTCGAGATGAAGCAGTTTGCAGCGATCGCGCCGTTCCAGCGGATGCTGGGCGATCAAGTCCTCAGGAAGCGAAAAAGTAATTTTCTCCATAACCCATCTTTGTAAACAATGTTGCCAGTATCAATAGTGCTCGTCAAAGTGCTATAACAGACGCCCCTGTTTGAATTCGCTCCGATCATATTTTAAGTGTGTAAATGCCGCACTGGTCGCGGTGCGTCCGCGCGGCGTTCTTTCCAAAAGCCCCTCTTGAATCAGGAATGGTTCGTAAATTTCTTCGAGCGTTTCCGCTTCTTCACCAACGGCGACTGCCAGCGTGCTTAATCCAACCGGACCGCCGTGGAATTTTTCGATCAACACACAGAGTATACGTTTATCCATGTCATCCAGCCCCATTTCGTCGACATCGAGACGTTCGAGGCTGTCGTGCGCCAATTGTCCGGTGATGCGGCCATCGCCGTGAACTTCAGCGAAGTCGCGCAGGCGGCGCAACAAGCGGTTGGCGATACGCGGCGTGCCGCGCGAACGGCCTGCGATTTGACCGCAGCCGTCGATATCGATCTCGGTCTTGAGAATACGCGCCGAGCGGGTAATGACGCGGGCGATATCTTCGCCGCTGTAATAGTCGAGCCGGCCGACGACGCCAAAGCGGGCGCGCATCGGCGAGGTCAACAGTCCCGCGCGGGTGGTGGCGCCGATCAGGGTAAACGGCTTGAGCGGCAGTTTCACCGAGCGCGCGGCGGGGCCCTTGTCGATCATGATGTCGAGCGTGAAATCTTCCATGGCGGGATAGAGGTATTCCTCGACGACGCGGTTGATGCGATGGATTTCATCAATGAACAAGACGTCGCGTTCATTCAAATTGGTAAGTATGCCGGCGAGATCGGCGGCTTTTTCAAGAATCGGACCGGAGGTCGATTTGATGCTGACACCGAGTTCATTGGCGATGATAAAGGCCAGCGTGGTTTTGCCGAGTCCGGGCGGGCCGTAGAACAAGGCGTGATCGAGCGCCTCGCCGCGTTGTTTGGCGGCCTGGATGAAGACCTTGAGATTGTCGACGACCTTGGCTTGCCCGATGAATTCATCGAACTTGGACGGCCGCAGGGTGACATCGAGTTCCGATTCGCCCTGGATAATCTCCGGTGTGGTAATGCGTTCTTTCATCGCTCCTTCGGTCATGATGCCGACACTTTCAATGCTTCGCGGATGATCACATCGGAACTGTGATTCGATCCGATTTCCTTGATTGCGACCTCGACTGCTTTGCGCGCTTCGTAACGGCTGTAGCCGAGCGCTTCGAGCGCGAGCGAAGCCTCTTCAACCTGGTTGAGCCGGTGTGTCGCGCCGATTCCGGTTGAGGCGACAATCTTCGCAACTTTATCCTTTAACTCAAGCACCAATCTTCCGGCAGTCTTGGGTCCAATGCCGGAAATCGTCGAGAGCAAAGATTTATCTTCCTCTAATATCGAGCGCAACAGATCTTCGATTTTGATTCCGGAGAGAATCGTCAGGCCGAGTTTGACGCCGACGCCGGAGACGGAGATCAGCATCTCGAAAACTTCACGTTCAGCTTGCGTTGCAAAACCGATTAGGTCAATCGCATTTTCGCGGACCTGCATCGAAGTCGCCAAAGTGACCTCGCTGCCCAGGTTCGGCAGAGCGTGAAAAGTCGAAACGGGAATGAGCACGCGATAGCCGACACCGCCGACAATGATTTCGGCGCGATCGGGTTGTTTGAATGACAGTTTGCCGGTAAGAGATGATATCAAAATTTCTTCTCTCTGCGCTGATAATGACAATACGCAACCGCGAGCGCATCTGTGACGTCGTAGGGCCCGTCAATTTGTTTTAGCGAGAGCAACGCTTTGATCATGTAATTGACCTGTTCTTTCGACGCTGATCCCCTGCCGACTGTTGAGAGCTTGACCTCGCGCGGCGAATATTCGAACACGGGAACGTTTTTGAGCGTGCAGGCAAGGATGACGGCGCCGCGTGCTTGTCCGAGGCTCATGGCGACTTTGACGTTCTTGCCGTAGAAGCCTTCCTCGATGGCGACCTCATCTGGCTGCTGTGAATCGACCAATTCGGACATTTTGCCGAAGATGATTTTCAGGCGGCCGGCGATTTCACCGGCGGAGGTAGTAAAGCAGCCCGCGTTTAACAGTTTAACTCCTCGATTGTCAACCTCGACGACACCGAAGCCGGTAACAGCCAGCCCGGGATCGATCCCGAGAATCTTCATTTAAGCGCTCAAACGCTCGAGAGTCGCGTCGTCGATATCAAAGTTAGCGTAGACTTTTTGCACGTCGTCGTTGTCTTCGAGGGCTTCCATCAGCTTGATCATCGACTCGGCGTGTTTGCCTTCGAGTTTAACGGTCGTCGAAGGCACCATTGTAGTTTCGGCGCTGGCCATCGGGATGCCTTTTTTCTCAATTGCCGAACGGACAGATTCAAAAGCATCGGTTGGAGTAGTTATTTCAAAAAGGTCGCCTTCGGAGGTCATGTCAGCTGCGCCGGCTTCAAGAGCGAGTTCGAGCAGTTCATCCTCGCCGATTTTGGATTGTTCGATTTCGATAACGCCCTGCTTGCTGAAAATCCAAGCGACCGAGCCGGATTCGCCGAGATTGCCGCCGTATTTGGAGAAAAAGTGGCGGACTTCCGCTACAACGCGGTTTTTGTTGTCAGTCAGGACGGCAACCATGACGGCGACGCCGCCGGGGCCGTAGCCTTCGTAGGTAATTTCTTCGTAGTTGACGCCTTCCAAGTCGCCGGTGCCCTTCTGGATAGCGCGCTTGATGTTGTCGGCGGGCATGGAGTTTTGCTTGGCGGTAAGGATCGCCGTGCGCAGGCGCGGATTGGCGTCGGGATCGCCGCCGCCAAAGCGGGCGGCAACGGTGATTTCTTTGATCAATTTGGTAAAGACGCGACCGCGTTCCTGATCGGCCTTACCTTTCTTTCTTTTTATAGTCGACCATTTAGAATGCCCAGACATCAAACCCTCCGGAAAGTAAGCAAAATTAACCGGCGAATTAATAACAAACGGCAGGGTTGGAAGCAACAGAAATTAGGGGGCAACGCGGCAGGCGTAGACGACTGCCGCGCACTGAACGAGCGGCTCGACGGCGAGAGAAACGGCAGGCGAGGACGACTGCCGCGCACATGCAGGTGGCCAGACGGCGGAAGACGCTGCGGGCGAAGACGACTGCCGCGAATAAGCAGGTGGCTTGACGGCGGAAGACGCGGCACGTGTGGACGACAGACACGCACTTGCAGGTGGTTGCCGCACAAACTTGTGCCCGCCAGTCGTCCACGCCTGGCGGGCCTTTTTTCTATGTTTGATAACTAAAGTTTCGATCAATCGGAATTTCACCCGGCATATTCAAGAGCCATGTGCTTGCACTCGAAAAGGGATAGTCCACAGCGTTTTGGACAAGACCTTCCTTAACCGGATTGTTATGAATATACTCGAATTTGACTCTGAACTGCTTTTCCGAATAGATTGTCAATTCGTCGAATCTTGGTTGCCAAAGCGCATACTTGCCGGACTCTGATAGTCGACGAATCAAACTCTCGGAACCAGTATCCTTTACCAGTTTCGACGACAAAGTCTTGAATGACCGAATTAGTTGTGATAGTCGTTCATTCTGTTTGCTACCCACAAGAGCATGAAGATGCGACGGCATAAGGACGTAGGCGACGATTGAAGTCTCATATCTCTTGCATGCCTCCCCAAACTGATGCAATACTTGCCGAGCCAGTGTTGCCTTAGCAAACACCGGAATCCAGTCAGTAATGGTCGTTGTGACAAAGTGAAGACCACTTCCTGAGATGTGCAGTCTCGCTCGAACTGGCATAGCAGAATATGGACTCTTGATTCGCCAATGTCAAGTAACGCGGCAGGCGTGGACGACTGCCGCGCACTAATGAAGTGCACGGGAGGTATCAAAGGATCGCGTTTAGAACGTGATTTGGTGTTTTTCGGAGCCATCAGGCCGCATGATCCAGAGATAGCCGTTTCGCTTATCCAGCTTGGTAAAGACTATCCACTGTCCATCCGGAGACCAATCGGGATAATCACCCCCTTCTGTTGTGAGTTGTAGAATTGAAGCACCTGACAAGTCGGAACGCCAAAGTTCGTAGTCAGCTCCGTATACGACAACATCACCATTAGGCGATGCTGAAACATATGCTTTGTAGCCCGGCGCCTTAACAATCAACCAAAGCGAGTCTAAATACAAATCATATCCATAAACTCCGCAGTCCTTTTGGCTGCAGGAGTCCATTAGCACGAGTGTTGAACAATTGGGCAACCAGTCCCCGGCGCGCGACTGATTCTGGCCAACGACAGCAATGGTCGAGTCAGAAGCAAAATCATATACCTGCATACCAATTCCATTGAATCGGTCGAAGAAAACTAGCTTGTCACCGCATGGAGACCAAGACACTGAGTAGCTCCGATAACGGAAGGTGACCCGCCTTAAAGAGTCGGCGTCAAAATCGTAGACATATATTTGACCTGCTTGAACGAGCGCCACCTTCCGACTATCCGGTGACCAAGAGAATCCGTCAAATCGGACACTTGGCCAAATACAAATATCTTTTTCCAAACTCAATTCATGAATGAAGGCCCCAAAGAGCCAAGATGTGTCCCTACCCGATCCAGCCTTTTCCCTCATGTAGATTATCTTTGAGCCATCAGGCGACCACGAAGCCCACCTATCGATAGCTAATTGAAGCCAGTGAACGGTTGTGTCAGGCTTTTCCTCTGTGTCATCGACATGCTCATTCGGTTTATCTCTGCACGACTGACTGCACAACATCGCGATGAGGAGACATGAGATGAGTACTGCGATGCGCGTTGCGAGTTTATTCTTTTGCTCCAACATGGTAACCCTAACTCGATGTAAGACGTGTATGCGTTGCTCAGAACGTAATTTGGTGATTCTCTGATCCGTCGGGCCGCATTAGCCAAAGATATCCATTCCTCCTGTCGACCCTCGTGTACACAATCCATTGGCTATCCGGGGACCACTCGGGACAATCACCTCCTTCCATCGTGAGTTGAACGAGATTTCCGTCGGCAAGATTGACATGCCATAAGTTGTAGTCCGCACTGTACGCGACAGAATTACCGTCAGGCGAGGCGGAGACCCACATTTTGAAGCCTGGTCCCCGAGATATTAACCAAAGTGAGTCTGAATAGAGATTGTAACCATAAAGACCACAGACCGCTTCGCGGCAAGAGTCCATCAACACCAGTGTAGAGCAATTGGGCATCCAATCACCTGATCGGGATTGATCTTGACCTGGCACGGCGAAGGTGGAATCCGAAACAAAATCGTAGATCTTCATCCCCCTGCTGCCAGTACGAGCAAAGTACACTATCTTATCTCCGCAGGGGGACCAGGATACAGAGAAGTTTAGGTCGCTGAATGTAATCCGCCTGAGAGAGTCCGTTGCAAAATCATAGATATAGATTTGACCTGCTTGAACGACCGCGATCTTTCGGCTGTCAGGAGCCCAGGAGAACCCGTCGAACCTCACATTTGGCCAAATGCAGGTATCCTCACTTTGATTCACATCGTGAATAAAGGCACCAAAGACCCAAGAAGTGTCTCTCGCCGATTCTGCTTTTTCCCTCATGTAAATGATTTTCGAGCCATCCGGTGACCATGAAGGCAGGCAGTCAATTTCTAATTGAAGCCAGTGAACGGTTGTGTCGGGTTTTTCCTCTCTGTTATCGACATCATCGTTCGGCTTATCACTGCACGATTGACTGCACAACATCGCGATGAGGAGACAAGAGATGAGTACTGCGATGCGCGTTGCGAAATCACTTTTTTGCTCCAACTTGGTAACCCTAACTCGATACAAGATTGAATGCGTTGCTCAGAACGTGATTTGGTGTTTTTCGGAGCCGTCGGGACGCATGATCCAGAGATAGCCGTTTCGCTTATCCAGCTTGGTAAAGACTATCCACTGCCCATCCGGAGACCAATCGGGATAATCACCTCCTTCTGTGGTCAATTGCCTGAGAGGAGCACCAGACAGGTCAGAATACCATACTTCATAGTCCGCGCTGTAAACGAAACCATTCCCTTGAGGCGATGCAGAAATATAGGTCTTGTATCCGGGTGCTTGGACTATCAACCAGAGTGAATCTGAATTGAAATTGTAGCCATAGACTCCACAATCAGTATGGCGGCAGGAGTCCAAGACAATGATAGTAGAGCAGTTTGGCATCCAGTCGCCGGAGAATGTCTGGTCTTCGGACTTAACAATGATTATTGAATCCGCCTCAAGATCATAAACTTGCATTCCAACATAATTGAACCGGTCGAAGAAGACTATCTTGTCTCCACATGGCGACCAAGACACAGAATAGTTGCGGTAGCGGCTCGTAACTCGTTCGAGCGAGTCAGCGTCGAAATCGTAAATATAGACCTGTCCAGCCTGGATTACAGCAACCTTTCTGCTATCCGGAGCCCAAGAGAACCCATCGAACCTGACATTTGGCCAAATACAAGTGTCTGAGTTCAAATTAACGTCATGGATGAATGCCCCAAAGAGCCAAGATGTGTCTCTACCCGATCCAGCCTTTTCCCTCATGTAGATTATCTTCGAACCATCCGGGGACCACGAAGCCCACCTGTCGATAGCCGATTGAAGCCAATGAACGGTTGTGTCAGGTTTTTCTTCCACGATACTTTCGCTTAGTTTGTCGCGGCAGGATTGCGCAATTGAGGCTGCGCTAATTAAGCACACAGTAACAACAGTAGCGCTTGTGATTGAAGCAAATAGATGTCGGATTTTTGAGGGCACGAATCCTCCAGCCTTTTGATTCTACAGCTAAATGGACTCTATGCGTCATGATTTGTCAAGTAGAATTCTCTTTGCACCACGGTTGACCGGCGCCTGTTCACACCCCGGTCGCGGACTGGTAGTACCAACGATTGTGAACGCGCCGCGACCGTTGCAAGAACTGGCGCAACGACGAGCGTGGGAAATTTCTCACTCCTTGGCCATTATTGTCCAAGCGTGCGGAAACGGTTCTTGGGTGGGCTTGACGCGGCAGCGGCGATTTGGATGAGTCTGCGGGCGGTCAGAATGTCGCTTTTGTGCTTCGGGTCCGAGATACTCACGGTCAAGAGATACTTGCCGGGTTTGAGGTCGCTCTTCAGCTTCGGCGCAAGCTCGACCAGCACGGCGTCTCCGGAAACTTCTATTCGTTTCCTGAGAAGAGTTATGGCTTTGGAGTTTGTCTGCGCGTGGGCGAGTTCTTCGAGCAGTTCCTGTCCCTCCGGCGTCTGCCATTTGTCGCTGATGATCGGGTTGTCGAGGCTGTCGGCAACGACGACGAATTCGCCGGTCGTGACTGTGGACTTGTATCGTCGCGAAACTTCCGGCATTGGCAGCAAGGTCGCCCAGACTTCGATGCCCTTCTCGCTTTGTCGCGGCAACTCGGATTCGACATAGAGATTGAGTCTTTCGCCGCGCGCGAATAGCGCCTCGGGATTGTCGTAGAGACTGTTCTTGGTGCCGCGGATGATTCCGGACTGGACGTCTTCGCTTGATCCGGCACTATTGCCAAGAATCAACAAGTCGCTGATGCGGGCATCGTCGGGAATGACAACTTCGAGCCAGGCTTCGCCTTCATTGTTGGGCGCTCCGGCGACAGTGACGTGCGCGAAGTAGCGGCCAGATTTGACATTCGCGAAACCGATATATCCCATCGCGCGAATCAGGTGGCGATCCTGCGGCTCGGTAGCCTCAAGGATGCCGCGGATGATCCGCAGATCGGAAATGCAACTTCCCTTCGTAACCGAAACCGAGCGGCTGCTGTCGAAGATTTCGACCTCGACTTTCAAGCGGGCGCTGTCCAGCGTGGGGCGAGTGAATTGATTTCCCGGCACCCAAACGCCGAACCAGATATCAGCCATGCCGCCGGCGGTTGGAAACCGCGAGCAGTTGACTATGGGCCAGATCGGACCGGCCCGGAGAAAACTCGCATCGTCGTTCGGGACAAATATCGTGGGGAAGCTTCCATTCGGGCGCGACTGACAAGACAATTCCTCGCCCGGCTCAACGATGTCGGTCGGCAACCAGGTATAAGTCCAGACGCTGCAAGCGCCCTCGCCCTGGCTGCAGCGACACGGAAGCACCAATTCATTGGACGGTTCGCCATAGACAACGAAGAATACCCAGCGAATGTCGGCGTCGTCGGAATCGATGTCTGTGCCGAGTTTGCCTTCGCTCCGAAGCCGATTACAGTAGTCGAGATGCGTTGAAAGCAGATTCCAAGCCGTAGAATCCGCCGCAATCCACTCATCCACGCGGTCGCGGAAATGGCTGTAGTCGGGCGCTTTCGCCAAGACTCTATCGGCGAACTTCTCATCGAAAATTGAAAAGAGAGCATAGGTTGTGGTGAGATATTTCGATTGCTCGGCATTTTCCGCAGTCGCAAGCGACTTTATCTTAGAATGAGTTTTCGCAATGGATTGAGCACTGGCATTGGAATCGAGTGACGTGAAAACGAACACAGCGATCAACAACACGAAAGATCGAAATGCGGCCATGCGGAACCCCCTATTCAAACGGCGGTTTGCTTCGGCGTGAAGGTCAAATAACCCGGGTCTTCCCTACTCCCATCTAATATAGTCGGCCCTTGGAAGTTTATCAACGGAATTCTCTTTGTATCGCGGTTGACCGGCGCCGGTTCACACCCGGTCGAGGAAAGGTTAGTACGAATGAAGGACTGTTCGTCGCGACCGGAGCAAGAACTGGCGCAACTCCAGATGCGATGTAAGAAAGTCAGACACGAATGTCTGACCTACCTTTGTAGGCGCCCTTGAAGCGATCGGTAGGACAGACATTCTTGTCTGTCCGTTCCGTAGCCGACTGCCGTACACAAATCAGCGGACTCGACCTATCTGCTCTTGCATTGCTTCCGCAATTCTGACAACGCGAGTTCGGAGACGACGAGTTTGTGCTTGTAAGCAGGAGTTGTTGGGATTGAGTCGACGACTTGGACTTCGATGGTGAATTGCGATTTGAAGTGGTCGGCATAGGCCTTCTCGACAATCGGGATATCGCGCTTGTCGTCGAAATCTTCCGATGGTTCGAGGCGGACGCGCAGGTGGTCGAGCGAAACCTGCTCGAGCTGCACGCGGCGGTAATTGTGGAAGTTGGCGTTCGTGAGTTGGACGACGACATTCGGGCAGATCAAGCCGTCGCGCGTGAGCAACAAGTCGCGCCCGCGCCCACCGAAAACTTCCATTGATTCGAATCCGACCGGCGCATTCGCCGGATAGCCGCGATTGATGCCGACATCCTCGGTGTGGTAGCGAATCAGCGGGAAGGCGTAGTTTTCGAATCCGGTGGAGATGATATTTGCCGGCGCGCCGGCGACGGGGACGCCTTCGTTCGATTCGAATTCGACGTGCACGAAATCGGAATTGATGTACATGTTGCCGTCGTCGAGTTCGGCGGCGGAGACAGTGTTTTCGCGGTTGCCGTAGTATTCGCGCAAATTGCCGCTAATAAAAGCTGTAATCGATTCGCGGTATTCGGGGTATACCTTTTCGCCGAGGACGCAACACAGCGGAATGTCGAGCGGAGCAAGATTGTGCTGCCGCCAGTAAAATGCCAGCATTGCGAGATTCGAAGGCTGCGAGAAAATCATGCGCGGACGAAACTCCTTGATCTGGCGGTAAATCACCGGCGCATGTTCGAGCGTGATCGTGCGCGGATCGAACTGCAGGCAGTTTTCGTTCATGTCGATATGCGGGTCGCGATAATCCTCATCGGGACGGCTCAAAATCGTCAAGTGCACGCGCGGGTCGCGGAAGCGATAGCCGATGTTGTGCCAGAAGCGCCAGATGATCGCATTGCGAATTGTTTCAGCCTCCTGCGAGCGATACATCACCATGCCGTCGCGAGTCGAGGCGCTGGTAGTAGTTTGCAGCGCGTTGAATTTTTCAAACTCGTCGGATTTGAGCAGGTCGTGGTTGGCGATGACATCGTCTTTATGCAAAGTCGGTATGCGGCGATAATCGTCGAGTGTTTGGATGTCGCCCGGAGCAATGTGATTCCGGACGAACAGGCGGCGATAATACGGCACATGCGCATAGGCGTATTCAACCAGAGATTTTAACCGCGACAGCCGGTAGTCCCGCAGTTCGTCGCAGGAGGCTGTTTGATGATCGAAGTAGAACTTGAATTTGCGCGAGAAGCCGGGGCCGTACTTGAGCGGCAGCGGAATTGCGGTGTGGTAGATTTTTCGCAGCGAGTTATTCAAGATGTTCATACTTTACCAACCAACACAAAACAGCCGCTATTTTCGCCGCAGCAAAATCTCGTCATAACTCGCGCTGACGGAAAATCCGAGTTTGCGATAGCAGGCAATGGCGGCGGCATTGTCGGCTTTCACGTTCAGTCCGATGTCGCTCACTGAACCCAGCAACTTTCTGCAAATCGCGGCGGTAATTTCGCCGGCGAGTCCGCGACCGCGGAAATCCGGATGAGTCGCGATATTTCCCAGCGCCGCCACGCGGTAGCGCGGCGAGTAAACATGCACTCCGCCGACCGCGATGAGTTGGGATTTATCGCGGATGCCGAAATAGCATCCGGTTTCGAGCATGCGCGCATCGAACCAATTTCCCGGATAGCTGGCGCGGTAAAACGCCAGAATTTCCGTCTCATCATGTATCGTCAACTCTGCGGGATTGCTTGACGATGACGCCGGAATCCGTTCCGGGTGCTGCAAAATCATCTTGTAATGTTCGCCGTGGTTCTCCATTTCGAAGTGATTGCCCAATTCACCAGCGAGTCCGAGACTGAGGTGGGCGTAAATCTGGTCGGGTAGCTTGGGGATCAACAGTTTCAAAAGCTCGCGCGCCGGAGCGAGATCGGAATCGATCAGGATGATCAGGGTCGGAAATTCACTCGGCTGATGCAAAAGCGCGATCGACTTGATGTCGTTGCCTGATTCGAGTCCATACCAGGTCGTGTGCGGCCAAAAAAAGTCATCGAGGTCACCGAGCTGGTAAATATTGAGCGCGACATTGCGGCGCAGATAATTTTCGATCAACTGGCGATCGGTGACAACGATTAGATCGTCCACGCGGCTATTTCACGATACGGAGGACTTCTTTGAACTTGTCGCCCTTGGCGACGCGGAGCAATTCAAAGAGCGTCATTTCGGTAGACATCACACCGGCGCCGAGATCCTTCATGCGTTCCACGCCGAGATTTTTGTTCGCCTCGGTGCGCGAAGAAACGGCGTCGACAATCAGCTCGACAGCATAACCATCGGCGAGCAAGTCGCGGGCGGTCTGGTAAACGCAGACGTGAGTCTCGATCCCGGTCAGCATGATATTTTTCCGGCCCAAAGACTTGAGCGCTTGGGCGAACTTGTCGTCGCCGCAGCAACTGAAGGTGTCTTTGACGAGCGGAGCGCCGTCCCTCATTAGTTGAGCGAGTTCGGGGATCGTGACGCCAAGACCTTCGGGGTATTGTTCGGTCCAGAGAATCGGGATTCCTAACAATTGCGCGCCCTTGATCATGCGCTGCAAATTTGCGAACAGGTTGTCCTTGTCGAACATCAGTTGGGCAAGCTTGCCCTGGACGTCGACGACGACCAGGACGCTGTTATCGGTGGTTAACATGGTTTCGTCCTTTCTTATGGCCCGCCCCCAGTATAGCGATCGCGGCGGTGTTTGGCAACGGCGGCGAACAGGCGGTCTCAAAGTCATTGACAGATCGCGATTTCGGGTTATCTTTGGTTCTACCCATTTAATGCGCATTTGCAGATTTACTACATCAATGACTTTTGGCGCCGGGAGATAGCTTTCTCACAAAATGGACTTCGAAAACCCACATAGTCGTTGCTGTGCGAAGAATTCGAAATGACAAATTCTTGATTATAGGAGCAATCATGAACAGCCGCCTTTTCAATGCAGTTGCCTTTTCCTTCCCGTTTACCCTTCTGCTCTTTGCCCACGTGATCGCAGCGACGCCGGAGCGAATAAGCTATCAAGGACGATTAACTGACGGCGACGGCGCAATGGGCGACGGTCGCCGGCGGGCGCAACAATGACGCCGAGGGCGGAAGGCAATCACGTTGATACTGTGGCACAGAAACCGAGTCATGAACGAGGCAAGCACATTCCTCCGGCAGTCCGGGGCAATTCGGCCGCGTTGGGCTGCGATTATGATCGGACCAAACACGCTGAGGCAGGCCGGCCATCAAATCACACAGGTCCGGAGACGCTGAATGAAGACGAGTAAACGCTGATTTCAACAAAAGAATTGGCCGGAGTGGCTCTGAACGGCGTACAAGAATTAGTACTTCGCAATTAACTACCAGAGAGAGAAATTCGTGATTGCGTCCACGGTCGCCGGATCGGCGGACGAATCACATTCGTATTGAAGGAGATGACATTATGACCAGACCGGGAGCTAAGATCTCTTTCGCGCTGTCATGCTTAGCGGCGCTGTTGCTTGCAGCCACAGTTGCCCAAGCCGAAGTCCCCGCTTTGATGAGTTACCAGGGCAGGCTGCAGGATTCAGTCGGCGCGCCACTTGATGGAACCTTTGATATTGCCTTCGCGATTTATGATGTCGCATCCGATGGCACGGCTTTGTGGACAGAGACGCAGAGTGTCGTCGTCAACGAGGGACTCTTTATTGTGTTGCTCGGAGCGGTTCAGCCGATTCCAGCCGATTTGTTCGGCGCGCAAGCACGATATCTCGGCGTGACCGTCGGCACAGACCCGGAAATGTCCCCACGCAGACAAATTGTCACGGCAGCTTACGCCTCGCATGCGCAGACCGCTGATATTGCCGTTGGTATTCAAGACGGCGCCGTTGTCAATGCTGACATCAGCGCAACCGCGAATATCGATCCGACCAAAATCGCGGGAACGGCGTTGACTCTGGGAGGCGCCAATAACTTTTCGGGGACGGCGACGTTTCTCGACAGCGCGATGGTGGTCAGCGGCAATCAGGTCGTGATGGGACGAAATACTCCGCCGGCGGCGAATGACGTCCTGGGTCTGAAACGATCGTTAGCGTCGGCAGCGAGTTCCTCCGGCGCGCACATCGATTTGGCAAATTCCGGAACCGGTCAACTCTACGGGTTGGCTTCGACAGCGGATGCCACCGGTGATCTCGCAGTCGGCGTTTTCGGCAATGGTATGGCCGATGGCGACAGCGCCTTCGGCGTGTATGGAACGGCATCGGCGGCAGCGGCAAACATTGGAGTTTACGGAACAGCGAGCGGCGCCATCGGCGGCAAGATCGGCGTAGAGGGCGAAGTCAGCAACGGGTTTAACATAACCGGCGTCAAGGGACTTGTCCGCGGCGGAAGCGGGACGCCCTATGGAGTATTCGGACACGCCACCGGCAGTTTTGACGGTTACGGCGTGCGCGGATTCGCGGATCAGAATCAGAGTTCGGGACGCGGCGTTGACGGTATCGCGTTCGGCAATCTCGGCAGCGGCTTCGGAGTGTATGGAAGGGCAAACGATAACACCGGCGCCGGCTACGGAATCTATGGCGCAGCGGGGACAAACGGCGTGACCGATTGGGCAGGTTATTTCTCCGGCAACGTAAATGTCACCGGGACGATCTTCACGCCCGTAATGATCACACAAATCGATCACCCGCTCAATCCGGAAAACCAGACGCTGCAGTTTGCTGGAGTGACCTCGCCGCAAATGTCGAATGTGTTATTCGGTAATGTCACGACCGACGGCAACGGCGACGCGGTTGTTGCATTGCCGGAGTATTTCACGGCGATCAGCACCGACTACAAGTACCAACTCACGGTCGTCGGTCAATTTGCGCAGGCAATCATCAGTTCGGAAGTCGAGTCCAGTCAGTTTTCGATCAAGACTGACAAGCCAAACATCAAAGTATCGTGGCAGATTATTGCTTTGCGCGATGATCCGTATGCGCGCGCGAACCGGCTTGAGGTCGAAAAAGCCAAGCGTCCGGAAAGTGTCGGACTCTACCTGCATCCGGCGGCGTACGGGTTAGGTCCCGAGCGCGGAGTCGATTGGACGAATGACAATGGCATGCTGATCAGGACATCGAAGCAATAATTACGAACAAAGCAGCGGTAAGAATATCTTGCCAATCTCTGAATAAGTATTACATATTATGTATAATCGCATGAGACTTGAAAATATGAAAATACAGAATGTGACAAAGTTGTTGGCCTTGTGTCTCCTAATTTGTTTTGGGTCCGGCACAGCGGCGAATACGCCCGTGAGAGGCAAGACGCAAAAAGCGGTTGCGGCGGACACGGCCAAAGCAACAGCGCAGCCTTCGACGGCAACTACGAATCCGGCGACCAATCCGACAAATTCCGGTGTACCGACCGACATCGTGCAGCGTCTGGGGCTGCAAATGCCGCAGACTTCAAATGGACCGCGCGCGGGCGAACAGATCAATTGGGATGTGATTGCTTCCGGTGGCGGACCGATGAGTTCGACGAATTTCGTGCTTGACGGTACGCTCGGACAGCCGATAGCGGGCGAGTCGTCATCGCCGAATTTTGCGCTTAATGCCGGTTACTGGCAGAATTTCGCGGCGGCTGATTTTATTTGCGGCGACGTCGACGGCAGCAATCAAATCGATATCACTGATGCGGTGTTCTTGGTGAATTACATATTTGCTTCAGGCGCAGCGCCAGATCCGCTTGAACGCGGCGATGTCGACTGCAGCAATCAGATCGATATCACAGATGCAGTTTATTTGGTGAACTACATTTTCGCTTCCGGCGCGGCGCCATGCGCGGCGTGTCCATAGACGTAGTTAGTATTTGATAGAATGCGCGCCCGCCAGATACGACGGGCGCGTTTTTTGTTTGGGTTTGTAGGTCAAAACCCCAAAGTGGGTACTCTATCTAAATGTTAAGTGACAGAAATTAGGGTTTTCGACCTTCCGTTAAAATGGAGACCATCGGTATCCCCCCAACCAATTGCCGCGCAAAGATGTAAAAAAATGTCACGCACCCCTTGACAAATGGTTGCAGTTTCGTATTTTGCGGGTCTTGTATTGTGACGAATTTTGAGGAGTTGTTAGTGAAGACGTTTATTCCAAAAGTTGACGCGATTGACCGCAAGTGGCATGTCATCGACGTCAACGGCAAAATCCTGGGACGGCAAGCGGCTCAGATCGCCCGCATTTTGATGGGCAAGACGAAGCCGACCTATACGCCGTTTCTCGACTGCGGCGATTTCGTGGTCGTTATCAATGCCGACAAAGTCCGGCTGTCAACTCCCAAGAAGGAGTTAGAGAAGACCTGGCACTGGAACACTTTGTATCCGGGCGGCCATCGTCAGACAACGTTCGGCAAGGCGATTCACGCCAACCCGGAACGGATAATTCGCGGCGCGGTCTGGGGCATGCTGCCCAAAGGTCCGCTTGGCCGCAAGATGATCAAAAAGCTCAAGGTGTATCGCGGCGCGGCGCATCCACATGCCGCGCAAATGCCTGAAGCTCTGGAATTGAAATAGTTTTTGATTTGAAAGGTTGTTGATGGCTCAAGAGAAAATTCACGCCACCGGCAGACGTAAAAACGCCACCGCCAGTCTTTGGCTGGCTCCCGGCAACGGCAAGTGGATCGTCAACGGCAAGGATCTGGTTGTCTATTTGACACGCGAATCGTTGGGATCGCACGCCTCCGAACCGATGAAGATTACCAACATGGGCGGGCGTTTCGACGTGATCGTTGCTGCCTCGGGCGGCGGATTGTCCGGTCAAGCCGGCGCGATTCGTCATGCCCTGGCGCGCGCGTTGTCGACGTTTAATCCGGATTTGCGCAAGCCGCTCAAACTGGCCGGTATGTTGACGCGCGACCCGAGAATGGTCGAGCGCAAGAAGTATGGCCAGCCGAAGGCCCGCAAGCGCTTCCAATTCTCCAAGCGTTAATCGGCATTTATTCAGAACTTTGTTTCGCCGGGCGCAAAGCCCGGCGGATTCAAGGATATATTTCACACGTCCGGGGATTTGGACGGGAGGTCGGGATAACACCCGCCCCGTTGACCGAAGATGATCCGGACGGCGGTTTAACCAAACATCAGGAGTAGTAATGGCCACTGAAGTCACGGTGCGTGATCTTCTCGAAGCCGGCGTGCATTTCGGTCATCAGACCCGCCGCTGGAACCCCAAGATGAAGAAATTCATCTTCACCGCCAAGAATGGCGTCTACATCATCGATCTCAACAAGACCCTTAATTCACTCAAGATTGCCTGCCGCAAGGCTCAGGAAATCACGGCGAAGAACCAGTATATTCTGTTCGTCGGGACCAAGAAGCAGGCGCAGGATGTGATTAAGGCGGAAGCTGTTCGCGCCGGTCAGTTTTATGTCACGGACCGTTGGCTGGGTGGAATGTTGACCAATTTCCAAACCATCAAGAAGAACATCAAGCGTCTGAAAGACATCGAAAAGATGCAGGAAGACGGCACGTTCGAGAAAATCACCAAGAAGGAAATCTCCGGTCTCAACAAAGAGAAAGAGAAGCTCGACAAGGTGCTCGGCGGTATTCGCGAAATGAACCGCCTGCCCGGACTGATGTTCGTGGTGGACTGCAAAAAAGAAAAGATTGCGGTTGCCGAAGCCAAGAAGCTCGGCATTCCGATTATCGGCATCATTGATACAAACTCCGATCCCGACCCGATCGACTTTCCGATCGCGGGCAATGACGACGCCATCAAATCGATCCGCATCATCACCCGACAAGTCGTCGACTCCGCCCTGGAAGCCAAGGCGATGTTGATCCAGCAGCCTGCCGAGCAAGCCGCTGCCGGAACTTCAGAGAAGTTCGACGAAGGCACAAGCGAAGCTCAAGAGAGGTAATTCAACATGGCGATAACAGCAGATTTAGTCAAAGAATTGCGCGAGCGCTCCGGCGCCGGCATGATGGAGTGCAAAAAAGCGCTCACCGAAGCTAACGGCGACATGGATAAAGCCATCACGATTTTGCGCGAACGCGGAATCGCCAAGGCGGCCTCCAAGTCGAGCCGCGAAACCAAAGAGGGCCTGATCGGCACCTACGTTCATCCGGGCGACAAGCTCGCGGTGATGATCGAGGTCCAGTGCGAGACCGACTTTGTCGCGCGCACCGATGATTTCCGCGACCTGGTCAAGCATCTGGCGATGCACGTTGCCGCCGCCAATCCGTTGGTGGTGCGCCGCGAAGAAATCACCGAAGACCAGATGACGAAGGAACGCGATATCTACCGGCACCAGACGCTTAACGAAGGCAAGCCGGAAAAGATCGTCGATAAGATCGTTGAGGGCCGCATGGATAAGTGGTATTCTGAAGTCGCGCTGATGGAGCAAGCCTACGTGCGCGACCCGGAAGTCACGATTCAGGACCTGATTAAGAACATGATCGCCAAGATCGGCGAAAATATTGTAGTTCGCCGCTTTGTGCGCTATCGCCTCGGAGAGTAGATGACGGCCAAACCGGTCTACAAACGAATCCTGCTCAAACTCTCCGGCGAACAACTCGCCGGAGACCTGGGTTTCGGAATTGATCCGGGTCAGCTTGAATTTGTCGCCAACGAAATAAAATCCATCAAAGAACTCGGGGTCGAAGTCGGACTTGTCGTGGGCGGCGGGAATTTTCACCGCGGCGCCACGGGCACCCTGTTGGGCATTGGCCGCGCCACCGGCGACTACATGGGTATGTTGTCGACAGTGATTAACGCGATGGCGCTGCAATCGACGCTGGAAAATTACGGCATGTTTACGCGCGTTTTGAGCGCAATTCGGATCGAAGCCGTCGCCGAGCCGTTTATTCGCCGCCGTGCCATTCGCCACATGGAAAAAGGGCGCGTGGTGATTATGGCGGCGGGCACCGGCAACCCGTACTTTACAACGGATACAGCCGCCGTGCTGCGCGGAATCGAGACCGAGGTTGATGTCGTAATGAAAGCCACCAAGGTGGACGGAATCTACGACGCCGACCCGGTGAAAGTACCCAATGCCGTGCGTTTTGATACAGTAACATATGATGAGGCGCTCAAACGCGACCTCAAGGTGATGGACGGGACCGCTTTCACGCTTTGCCGCGAGAACAAACTCCCGCTCGTCGTTTTTAAGTTGACCGACAAAGGCAATCTTTATAAAGTTGTCACTGGCGAAAAAATAGGTACGTTGGTAACGATTCGTTCGGAGGAAAACGTATGACGACAGTAAAACAGCTCTTTCTTGATGCTGAAGATAGAATGAAGAAATCGGTCGCGACTTTGCAGCACCATTTCACTACCGTGCGTTCCGGCAAGGCGAATGCGCATATGCTGGACGAGATCATGGTGGATTACTACGGCACGCCGACGCCGTTGAAAAATGTCAGCTCGGTGACCACTCCCGAAGCGCAGCTCATCGTTGTGCAGCCGTGGGAGAAGCAGATAATCGGCGAGATCATGAAGGCGATTCAAAAATCGAATCTCGGCTTCAATCCCTTATCTGACGGCCAGGTCGTGCGCATTCCGGTGCCGGCGCTTAATGAAGAGCGGCGCAAGGAACTCGTGAAGCTGGTCAAGAAGATGGCGGAAGAGGACAAGGTCGCTATCCGCAATGTCCGACGCGACGCGCTGGATCATGTCAAGCATCTGCTCAAGGATCACAAGATTTCCGAAGATGAAAAAGACAATGCGGAAATTGACGTCCAGAAGTTGACGGATAAATATATCGAACAAATCGACAAGATGACGGCCGCCAAAGAAGCCGAGGTGATGGCTGTCTGAGCGCCCGCATCGCAGCCGATATCGCTTCTCTTAAGGAGAAAATCTCCCCCGCAAAATTGCCGGTGCATGTCGCCATCATTATGGATGGCAATGGGCGCTGGGCTGCCAAGCGCGGACTGGACCGATCATCGGGCCACCGAGCCGGTGTCGACGCGGTTCGCCGCATCGTTGAAGTCTCCGGCCAAATCGGTATCAGCTATCTTACCCTCTACACATTCAGCGTCGAAAATTGGAAACGTCCGCGCAGTGAAGTGGGCTTTTTGTTCAAGCTGCTCAACGAAGCGGCCCGCAGCGAACTGGCTGAACTCAATCGCAACAATGTCCGCCTGATCACAACCGGCCAACTCGATGAGATCCCGTTGGTGCGCCGGCGGGCGATTCTGCGTGCGATCGAGAAGACTTCGAAAAACACAGGTTTGGTATTGAATCTGGCGCTGAATTATTCGGGCCGGATGGAGATCGTCGAAGCGGTCAAGAAAATCGCCCGCGATGTCAAGGCGAACAAACTCAGCCTGAACGATATCGACGAGGAAAGATTCTCGAGTTATTTGTTTACGCATCCCCTGCCCGATCCGGATTTATTGATTCGCACCTCCGGCGAGATGCGGTTGTCGAATTTCCTGCTCTGGCAGACCTCATATACCGAGCTGTTCATTACCGAGACGCTCTGGCCCGATTTCAGCGAACGCGAGTTTGTCGAGATTGTTCTTGAATATCAAAAGCGCGAGCGGCGGTTCGGCAAACTATGATCTCCAAGAATCTGACCTTGCGGCTGATCGTTGCGGCGGTGTTTATTCCGGCGCTGCTGTACGTGTTCCATATTGGCGGATTGGCCTTTTTCATCCTGGTCGAAGCGCTGGTTGTCATGTCGCTGTGGGAATTTTACACGCTGACCAAGGTTCGGCTTTATTTCGGGCAGAAGGTCGCGTTAATTCTGCTCGCCGCTGTTTTGCCGGCACAGTTTCAGTATTTTGATATCTGGCATGTTTGGGAGTTTTTGTTGGCGGCTGTCTTTTTGACGACGCTGCCGTTTGCTTTTACGCGCACTCTCGGTGATGTCGGAAGATCGATTGGGATAAGCTTTTTCGGGTTGGTGTACCTGACCCTCGGATTCTCGACGCTTCTGCTCATTCGCCGCGGCAGTGTGGTCGAGGCTGAGACCGCTGCCGGTTGGATCACGTTTCTGTTTGCCGCGATTTGGATTATCGACACGGCGGCGTATTTTGTCGGCGCGAATTTCGGCAGGCACAAATTGTCGCCCGCGATTAGCCCGAACAAAACTATCGAGGGATTTGTTGGCGGATTTTTCGGCGCGATATTAACTGCGGGGATTTTCAATTTTATCTTCTTGAAGCAAGTTGGATTCATGCACCTGATTCTGCCTGGTCTGGCGATCGCGTTTTTTGGTCAATTGGGGGATTTGGTCGAGTCGATTTTCAAGCGCGAGATTGGTGTGAAGGACTCCTCGAATCTGATTCCGGGGCATGGCGGGATGCTTGACCGCTTCGATTCGCTGGTTTTTGCCGCCCCGGCGCTGTATTTGTATCTGCTTTATTGGCAATAACTTCCCAAATTTACCAACAACTCTGTATACATGTTCTTGACAATGTATACAAAAACCGATAAACTGGTTACATCTTCTTGGAGATGTATACAAAAACTAGTAAATTGTTTACATCTACGGGAAGATGTAAACAAACCGGTTACATCTTTTTGGAGATGTATACAAAAAATAGTAAACTGTTTACATCTATGGGAAGATGTAAACAAACCGGTTACATCTTTTTGGAGATGTATACAAAATGACTATGCCAAAGACGAACTTAATCGGACAGACCAAGCAATGCCCCGATGGGTATAAGGCATTCATTCCTAATAAGTTCCCCCAAGACGAGACATGGGATTTTCCGCGCGAGCTACTGCTCAAGCACTCTATTGCTGAGCGTCTGCTCGGCAAGCTCGATGGGATAACCCAGCTCCTGCCAGATATCGAATTCTTCCTGCTCATGTACATTCGTAAGGACGCGACGTCTTCGAATCAAATCGAAGGCACCCAAGCCACAATGATCGACGTTATCGAAGCCGAGGCGAAGACCTCAGGAACCCTGCCAACGGATGTGGATGACATCCAACATTACATCAAGGCACTTAATTACGGTATGAAGCGCCTTAACGAGTTTCCCCTGAGCCTTCGCTTTATTCGTGAGTTGCACAAGGAACTCCTTGAAGGTGCCCGTGCGACACAATTCTCGAATCCAGGTGAGTTCAGGAAATCTCAAAATTGGATCGGCGGAACGTCACCGACAAATGCACGCTATGTGCCGCCACCACCCCACGAAATGCAAAGTGCGCTCGTTGATTTTGAAAATTTTCTCCACCAAAAGAGCGAACTCTTGCCTCTCTTCAAAATCGGATTGATACATGCTCAATTCGAGACCATTCACCCCTTCCTGGACGGTAATGGCCGTACGGGGCGGCTCCTGATTACGCTTTATTTGTGGCACGAGAAAATACTTGAAAAGCCGATGCTATATCTCTCTTCTTACTTCAAGAAACACCAACGGAATTACTACGACCGACTTGATCAGTATCATCAGGGCGAAGTCACAGCCTGGCTCGATTTCTTTCTAGATGGCATCATCGAAATCTCGACTCAGGCGATCGAAACCTCAAGAAGCATTACTTCGATCCGGATGGAAGATATGGATAAGGTTCAATTGCTTGGTAAGACAGCCGCTGAAAGTGCGGGGCTCGTCTTGCGCAAGCTATTCTCTCTTCCCATCGTAAATGTCAACAACGTCAAAGAGTGGACAGGCCTCACTCGCCAAGGCGCACAACGCGTTATCAACCGACTCGTCGAACTCGAAATCCTTGAGCAAAAGGACAAAGCAGCGACTTACGGCCGGTCGTTTATCTATCGCCGCTACGTCGACGCGTTTATGGATGAATAGGCGCATCGATGCGCCGTGCTTTCTTTTTTCTTGAAACATCTCGGCCCAATCGGCATATTAAACAGAGCCTATGAAAAAGATACTTGATTACATATTTCTGATGCGCCCGATGCTGATCGTCCCGGTGTGGACGATTTCGCTTCTCGGTGCGCGCGCTGCGCTTTGGCGCGAGCGCGGCATCAGCCCGGTAACGATCGATCGTTTCCCCTTTGTCGATTTCACGAGTTCGGACATCAGCCTGCTGGTGATGCTGGCGCTGTCGACTTTGCTGGCCGGCGGCGTGTTTATCATCAACCAGATTTATGATGTCGAGTCCGACCGCTTGAACAAGAAGCTGTTCCTGATTCCCGAGGGGCATGTCAGTATCAGCGAAGCCTGGGGACTGTATATCGCGACGACGGCGATAGCGCTTATCGGCGCGTTCGTGTTGAGCTGGCAACTCGGCTGCCTGTTCGTTGCCGGAGCATGGTTCGGCTTCCAGTATTCCTATCCCCTGTTCAAATTGCGCGAGCATCCCTACAAGCAGTGTCGCAACAACATCGTCGCGCACGGAACGCTGGCGTTTTTGTTCGGCTGGGTGATGTACCTGAATTTCGATATCGAAGGAATTATCAGATCGCTCCCCTATTTGCTCGCGGTCGCCGCGGTTTATTTGAACACGACGCTTCCCGATGTTGCGGGCGATCAAGCCACCGGCAAGAGAACTTACGGAATTGAATGGGGCGTCGTGCGCACACAGAAGGTGGCGTTCACGCTGGTTCTTAGCGGCGCGTTGTTTTCAGTGATGATCGCGGATTACGCCTTCACGGTGACGGCGTTGATCTCTCTGCCGTTCTTCCTGGTCGCGTGGCTGAAGGAGTCAGAGCCGCTGTCCGCGCTGGCATCGAAAGTGGCAATTATTGTGCTGTCGATTTTTGCCGCGCTTTTCTTCCCTCTCTACGCCGCGATTCTGGCGGTGACAATCATTGCCACCCGCATTTATTACGCCCGGCGATTCAATCTCAACTATCCGGTTCTGACGGAGAAACATTGATGCCTTTTCGGCTGCTGATGGCAATGCTTTGCGCTTTCGCCATTTCGCTTGGATGTACGGCATCAGTGCGCTACTCACCGTCCGACGATAGTGTGCGTCGACCGGCGCGAGGCGAGCCTGCCGGCGACACGTCTTTGGTAATGGACGAAGACGGCCGCGAGGGGGATTCCGAGAGCGACCGCGTAGTTGATGACGAAAATGTCCAATCGGGATTGCGCTCGACTCTCGACAAAGCGGCGATGAACCGTATCATTTCGCGTTATCTTGGCACACCCTACGAAAAAGGCGGATCGGGAAAACTCGGGCTCGATTGCTCGGGGCTGGCTTATGTGGTGTACCGCGATTATGACGGCACGCGGCTGCCGCTGAGCGTGCAGTCGCTGTATCGTCTGGACGAACGCGTGTCGTATGAAGAACTCGGTTATGGCGACCTGCTGTTTTTCCGCATCGATGACCGCCGCGTATCGCATGTCGGAATCTATCTGGAAAATGGCCGCTTCGTGCATGCCTCCGAGGCGCGCGGCGTGGTAATCGACGATATCTCCGACGAGTATTTCGCCACGCGCTATGCCGGCGCCCGGCGAGTGAAGTAACTATCTCCTAAAAATTCGAATTCTAAATCCGGATGAAGTTGCGGAAGTGGACGCGATGTAAAGGCGGCGATGGTTTACTTTATTCACCTCTTGAATTGGCTGCTCGGAGCTGAGAAACGAAAGTGACGGGATTCCTTAGGCGCTAAGGATACAGTGAATGTCGAAAGGTCTGTTCTCCGCTCAAGGGACTGTTGAAAAAGTGACGGCGTCGTTACATGAGGCGTCAGGAACCCATTCCTGACGGCGTTTTGGGCGGATGGAAAGGGTTCCTTCCGCCTCGCTTTGGTCTTTTTCAACAGTCCCTCAAGAGGGGAATTTGAACTCCATGTTCATCTAACGTACGCCGAATGCATAAACACCGTCGATCATTTTTAGGTCTAAAACGGACGCCGCGGGACAATACTCAAACAACGACTCAAGCTGGGTTTGACTCGTAAAAGAAGCAACGCTTCTTCGCCTATCCACTTCCACTCTCGAACGGAATTCCGTATCTTTGTGGTATGACTGATCCGTTCGAACATCTGCGGGACAAGCTTGCCGATCTGCCCGGCAAGCCCGGCGTCTATATCATGAAGGACGCGACCGGCAAGATCATCTACATCGGCAAGGCGAAAGTACTCCGTAATCGCGTGCGGACATATTTTGCGCTGGCGCCGGAATTCAATCCCAAAATCGCCGCGCTCAAGGGCAAAATCGCCGATTTCGAGATGCTCGTCACCGACAACGAAATCGAAGCGCTGATTCTCGAAGCCAACCTCGTCAAGAAGCACAAGCCGCGCTACAACATCAATCTCAAGGACGACAAACGCTACCCGTACCTCAAGATCACGCAAGATGATGACTTTCCGCGACTGGTCGTGACGCGCAGCATGTTTCGCGACGACGGTTTGTATTTCGGGCCGTACGCGAATGTCGGCGGCATGCGCGAAACCTACAAAATGATCACGCGGCTGTTCAAGCTGAGGACCTGCAAGCTGCGCATTCCGCATCCAAAAGGTCCGGGGCGCTACAAAGTGTGTCTGCAATATCATATCAAGCGCTGCGACGGACCGTGCGAGAACCTGATCAGTAAAGAAGATTACCGTAAGGAAGTCGATAAGGTCATCAAGTTGCTGCAGGGCAAATCGGCCGCGCTGGTCGAGCAATTGCACGAAGAGATGCGCATGCTCGCGGCGATCCAGAATTACGAAGAAGCCGCGCGCGTCCGCGACCAGATCCGCTCGGTCGAAGGGCTGATGCAGAAGCAAAGGGTTGTAGCCGACCACGCGGTCAATCGCGACATCATTGCCTTTGCGCGATCGTCGACGGACTTGGCAACAGTGGTGCTGCAACTGCGCGAAGGGCTGTTGATTGGCAGGCAGAACTTTCATCTCAAAGCCGACAAAGCCGACAGCGAGGCCGCCATCGCCGAGTCATTCATCGAGCAGTACTATATCAGCTCGACAATGATTCCCGAGGAAATCTACTGCTCGTTCAAACCCGAAGACGAAAGAATTATTAAGAACTGGCTGACTGAACGTCGGGGCGCGCGGGTGGAATTGTTCTTCCCGCAAAAGGGCGAAAAAATGCGGCTGATCGAAATGGCCGAGGCGAACGCTCGCCTTCTGCTCGGCGAATTGATGAAGCAAAAGCAGGAGCGTGCGGAAAAATTGCCGGCCGCCGTGGCGATGCTGCAGAAAGACATGTACCTCGCCAAGCCGCCGCTGACAATTTCCTGTTTCGATATCTCCAATCTCGGTGAAACCGATCCGGTCGGCTCGATGGTGTTCTTCAAAGCCGGCAAGCCGTTCAAGAAAAACTACCGCCATTTCAAAATTAAGACTGTTGCCGGACAGGACGATTTTGCCATGATGCGCGAGATCGTATCGCGCTACTTCACGCGCGTGCTTTCCGGCGAGGCCGACATGCCCGATTTGTGCATCATCGACGGCGGGCGCGGCCAACTAAGCGCTGCGCTCGAAGCGCTGGCTGAGCTCGGGATTGACGACCTGCAAATCTGCGGCCTTGCCAAACGGCTGGAGGAAATCGTGCTGCCGGGCGAGAAGCGGATGCTGTCGCTGCCGCGGACCTCGTCATCGCTGAAATTGATGCAGCGCGTTCGCGACGAGGCGCACCGGTTTGCGATCACCTATCACCGCACGTTGCGCGACCGAAAGACTGAGCGGTCGCTGCTGGACTCGATCGACGGAATCGGCGACCGGCGCAAAGAGCAATTGCTGAAGGCGCTCGGCTCGATTGAGGGCGTGCGCAATGCGACGGTGGAGGAACTCAATGCCGTCGTCCGCAATAAAGCGTTGTCGGCGCGAATCCACGCGTTTTTTCAGACTCAATCAGAAATGTCGGAAGAGGCTGAGTAGGTCGAAATTAACAATCGCGCCCGGCGCCGGCGGAGAGCATACAGCCTTTGGAATTCGCGCTTTGTGGTGAAGATGTCAGACAGGAATGTCTACCTACCGGGAACTCACGCTACGGGCACGGCGCGGGGCCGGAGGCAAAGATATAGTTGATCAGGAACACAGCGTCGGAGATCGTAATGATGCCGGTGCAGTCGGCGTCACCATGGGGAATGGTAAATGGCGGCGGTCCGCCAGCAAAGATATAATTGACCAAATAGACCGCGTCGGAAATTGTAATGATGCCTGTGTGATCGGCATCGCCGTGCATCACCGGGTACGTGCAGTTGTTCTTGATAATCCAATAGCTGTCGCCCACATCGTTGTTGGAATCAAGCGCGCGGGTGCGAATGAGATACAGCAAATCCTCCTGGAATAGACCGGTCGGCAGCACTCCCGAAAATCCATCCAGTGTATTGAAATCAGTCCAGAACGTCGAATAGGTAATCGCTTCCTGCTTGGGATAAATCGCCACGCCGAGCTGCGCGCGATACTTCTTGTTGTTGGGCAGATATCCCAGCGCCAAAGAATCGCCGCGCGCAATCAAAAACGACGTGCGCAAAACACCGCCGACGGGATCGTAGTAAGTCACCGGAAAACTGTCATTGGCAGCCGTGGCATAATCCACTTTCTGGACAGCCAGCCAATGTCCGAATGGCCCGTCAATGGCGAGCGCAACGGTCGCCTGCCTGCCAAGGTACGCCGACTTGAACCATTCCCAGTCCGGCTTCGGCTTGATGTCGGGCTTAAGCCGATCGCCGTGGGTTTTGAGATGATCGATTAACCCGGTCGCGAGGTTGTCATCCTGCGTTCCGAGGTTTTCGCGCGTACCGAAGTCAAACGCGAGTTGCTCGACCATTTGCTGCGTCGTGAGGAAGGTCGACCCCTCGGCCATGATTTCGATATAGCCCTTGTCAAACCAATGCTTGAAAAACGATGTAAATATGGCCGGCGCCGAATAGTACTCGCCGAATTCGCCGGCGTAGTTGTGATTGCCGTCGTTGAAATTGTTGTTGGCGTCGCCATAGTCGTTGCGCTTGAGCAGCGCCAAAGAGCGTTCCTCGAAGTTGGGGAGGTAGCGATACCCGAAAGTCACCGCAATCGGGTTTTCGTCTTCAATGGCGACACGCACAGTCTCGGCGCCGCAGGTGGACATCAAATCAGTGCGATTGAGAAAGTCGGGAGCAAGCGGTTTGAGGTCGAGATAAATGCTCGCGGTATCGGAGGTGTACGTCGAATCGAAATCCGCCACCGAGACACGCATAAGATAGTTGCCCTCGTTCAGCCCGAACGGTTGCCAAACTGCCGACCAACCGTCGCCGACAGTTGCCGGCGTCACGCCGTCGCGCAACGGCACAGAACCATCGAAGTCCGCGCCCAATTGATACCAGACCCCGGATTTGAAATACTCGAATTTGGCGCCCTGAAAGACCATAGCATCGTTGCCTTCGGCGACCCAGAGCGTCTTGCCCGGATAGGTCACGCCTGAATCGGAGGGCACGATGAAGCGCGGCTTGGGCAGCATGTCGCCCTTGGAGTAACCGATTGAAAACAAATGAATTGACCCGGGAAAGTTATAGTAATCGTTTTGAGCCAGATCGGCGAGACCTTCGCCCCATTCGTTGTAGTTGATGCAAAGATAAGGCGTCGTATCGATGGCAATTCCCGGATCGAACTGCGTCATGTCGCCGCTGAAATACATGCAGGCGAAGTATGGACCATACACCGGCACCGGCGTTTCCAGAGCAATGATGATCGAATAGACCTCGGGGCCCGGAATCTCAACCGGGTAAAGCTCGCCTAAATAAATCAACTCGCCAGGCACCGGACATACCGGCGACGAATACAGCGGATCGACCTCGGCCAGAAAGACCTCGACATTCATCGTGCCGGGATAATTGAGCACGAGCGTCATACCGATATGCGTGACGACAAACGGAAAGGTCGTATCGCAGGCGACATTCGGGAAGCGCAGATCTTGATAGGCATAATAAATCTCTTCCCCCGCCATCCAATCATAGAGCGCTTGCACCGGCTCATTGACGAAGACCGTGCAATCGGACTCATAATAAAAGGATTTCTTCAGCGGCGGCATCGCCGGATTCGCGGTGTTGGCGATATCCGCAAGCGTCGGCGTACTCGTTTTGGCAGCCTGCCCTTTACTCAACCGCGGAGGCACGAAATTGTTCGCCGCAAAAGCGGTTGAGCCGAGAGCAAGCACGAGAAGCTGGAGCATGAGGATCAGTCTCACCATACAAGATTTATCGGCAAGGACTTGGGTAATAGTAAGGTGGGGCGCTGCTGATATGACTTCTGAATGATGGCCGGCTTGTGGCGCCGAACTATTGGGGTTCGCCCATACACTATGGAATTCATCCTTGGATTTTTTCGAAAAATTGAGCTGTTCAAATTATTGACGGTCGCTGCCCTTAAGAATGCACAGAGTTCAATGTCGCATGGATTAAGAACTTAGCCAATTCGAAATTCGGCTGTTTCAAAATGATCACGTTTGGTGCAGAAATTGCGAAGTAAAGCGGCAGTGAGTATCGACAAATCTGTCCGAGTACGGATAGGAGGGATGAAGGTAATGGAGAGTCAAGTCAGAAATCAGAGCATCGCGGCGATCATCATAATCATGATGTGCTGCGTCGCCATCTTCTTATTCGGATGCGCCGAGAATCCGGCTGCGCCGAACATCAATGACACCGGGACGGCAGCAATAGAAGATGGTCCGACTTCTTCGGATTCGTTGATCAGGCCGCTGAACGTCGACACCGTATTTGTGGCGTGCGACACCGTTTCCGAGTTAGTCGACTCGCTTGGCGATACGCTGAAGCTGCACATCCAAGGCAAAAGGGTTGATTTTTTCGTTCCTGCCGGCGCCTTGTCCGATACGGTTACGATTTCGATTATCGGCACGCGCTATCGCATCGGCAATAACATGGATCTCTACACTTACGAGTGCGGTCCGAGCGGATTGCAGTTCGCGATTCCGCTGGAGTTGACCCAGCTTATTAACCGATCCAATGGCGCCCAGGCGACCTTGTGGTACTACGACGAGTCCGCTGCAGACGGCGACGGCAGCGGCTGGGAAAGCATCAGCGTATCGTCAGTCTTGGGCGGCAGGGGTACGTTCCTGCTGAGCCACTTCTCCAAGTACGGCGTCAGCTACGCCATGTCCCCTGGTGGCCAGTATGGAGACATTGAGACGGAGACGAATTTGAACTGAAGAATTGATCCAGACTCCGTTCGGAACTGCGTTGCGCGGCGGCAATTGACCACTTGGACTGCCGCCGCGACCGGCGCCGGAAAAGCGGGCCGGCAAGGTAGATTGAAACCCCTCACCAGATCCCTCGAGCGTTGAATCAACATCGAGGGGTTTCGATTTTTCGTTTATTCAGAGTCATGGAAATTGTCGAAACCCCTCTATCTGCACGTTCAAAACATTCTGCGGCGGAATTAGCGGTTTCGACCTACGACATTGCATTACAACGACTTCCGTCATCCAATCTATCTCCCCGTAAAAATTTCCCGTTAAGATTCAGAATCTTCTTGACGACTGCACAAATGTGCAGTATATTGATCCCGCGTCAAAATTAAGCACGGTTACCACGGGAAACTAACACCGGAGCGAGCGTGCGGCTCGCTCCGCCAAGGCAACATCGGTTAGGCGGCTTTCCGATGTTCGCGAAAGGAAAGTGAAATGAATGTGCTGGAAACCAATCAATTGGAATGCTGCTGCGGCGGCATGCTGCTTCCGAGCGGCAATAATTATCTTTGTGCCGACTGCGGCGATCGCTTTTGCGCTGAATGTGGCGGCGATGTGATCCACGAAGGCAGTTGCTTCTTCTGCCTTTCTTGTGCCTCCTCAAGCTGTGAGATGTCATAACCGAGCAATGACAACCCGCTTCATCCCGGCTCCTCTCCTTCTTTCTGCCAGGCCCCGCCTTGCGGGAGAGAGGCGCCGCCGGGTGAGGGCGAAGGAGCGAAACTATGAATCTAATGCAAATGGAACATCTGAAATCATATGGCTTGCCGGAAGTCGTGGTCGCCAGTTGGCGCGAGCGGCTCGGTAATGATCTGTTGCCGCTGCAACGCAAAGCGGTGATCGAAAACCGGATTCTTGCCGGCGAGAGCGTGCTGGTCTGTGCGCCGACCTCGTCGGGGAAAACCTTCTGCGGCGAACTGGCGGCGACGGCGGCGATTTTCAACCGGCGCAAGGCGCTGTTTTTGGTGCCGCTGAAATCGATTGCCGAGGAACGTTACCGCGAGTTTACCAATCGCTATCGCAAGCTTGGAATCCGCGTGGTGATTTCAACCGGCGATCATCGCGAGCACGAACACGATTTGGAGAACGGCAATTTCGACCTCGGGATCTTGATCTATGAAAAATTCAACCAACTGCTGATTCGCAATCTCGATCTGCTTGCTGCAGTGGGATTGATCGTGATCGACGAAGTGCAAATGCTCGGCGATTGCGAGCGCGGCGCGACTTTGGAACTGGCGATTCTCAAGACGCTCAGGTCCGAATATCATCCGCAGATCGTCGCGCTGTCGGCAGTGCTCGACAATGCGGACGAACTCGCCGATTGGCTCGGCTGCCGTCTGCTGGTCGACCACTATCGTCCGATTGAGCTTCGCCATGGCGTGCTCTACAATGGCCGCTATCGCTACCGCAACGCCGACGGTCATTCGAGCGGCGAAGAAAATTTGTCCGATTGCAATGTCGACGACGCCGAAGAATTGCTGCTGGCAAATATCGAAAGCCTCGTCAACTCCAATGAGCAAGTGCTGGTGTTTCTCAAAGCCAAACGCGCGTGCGAGATTCTCGCTTCTCGTTTGTCGGAGCGAAATTTCTGGCCCGAGGCGGCTCGCACTGTCGAGCGCTTGCAGCGCGAGACAACGACGATTTTGGGCAGGCGCTTGATCGAAACGCTGCAGACGGGCGTGGCATTTCACCATGCCGACTTGTCGCACCGCCAGCGCAAGATTCTCGAACGCGGTTATCTCGACGGCGAAATCAAAGTATTGGTCGCGACCACGACTTTGGCGATGGGCGTGAATCTGCCGGCGCAGACTGTGTTCATCGACTGCTACAAATACCAACCCGGTCGCCATGGCCAGCGCGCGCTGATCGCGCCGCTGAGTTGGAGCGAATACGAAGCGATGTCGGGGCGCGCGGGACGATTTGGGCGCGGCGCACAGTTTGGACGGTCGGTGTTGATTGCCAATTCGGATATTGAAGCCGAGACCTTGTGGAAACTCTATGTCGAGGGGCACGCCGACTGCGTGGGATCGTCGCTTGAGACGATGGCGCTGTCCGACGTGATCCTCGACCTGGTTTCCGCCAAGGTCATCAATACGGTGTCGGAAATTGAGCCGATTTTGCAATCAACGTTCTTCGCTACCGTCGAGGGGGCGGTCGAATCGAAATATGTTGTCGAAGCGACCGAGCGGCTGGTGTCGCAGCGCATGGTCTTTGCCGACGCAAACGACATCACAGCTTCGCCGATGGGGCAATTGGCGAGCCGGCGCGGTATCGGGACGGCTTCGATGTTTCGGCTGGCGACTGAGCTGCATCAGTACGACGGTTACGACCGGCTGAGCTGGCTCTATGCGACTGTGATGCTGGTGGATTTCGAAACGGCGGGCATCTATCTCGACGCTGCCGATGATTACGGCAAAGTCTTTCGCGGGCGGCTGCAGACCTATCTGCGCGAGTCAACGCAAGCAGCGCCGTGGCTGACGAAGCTGATTGCCGATGACTATCTGTTGAGCGAAAGCGAATTGCTCGGTTTGAAGACGGCGTTCTTGCTGTTGGGCTGGACAACTTCAGTCGAGACGGCCGATCTGGAATTGCGCTTCAAGACGCACGCGGGTTCGATGCTGCAGATGTCCGAACGAGCTGCGTGGCTGATTGACTCGCTGGCGGAACTGGCGGAGTTGTTGCATCAGCCCGGCGGCCAGATTGAGCAGTTGCGCAAATTGGCGCATGTCGTCGGCAAGGGATTTGATCTGCCCGGCTCGATTTTTGACGCCGCCGGATTTGGCGCGGGCGAGCGCGATCTGGTGCGGCGGTTGTTCAACTCCGGTTGGGTGACAACGGGGCAATTTTGCGAGGAAAGGCGGGAGCAATTGGCGGCGATTGTTGGCGGGTATGCCGCCGGAACTTTGATCACGAAATTTACAGAAATACGAAAGAGAAACTGTGCTGACGATGTCAGCAAGGAGGACACCATGCCTACTTTGAAGTTGCGCGGCCTACTGGCTGGCGAACGCGTGCGGATCTTCTTCAATGAATCCGAAATCGAATTGACACCGAAGAGCTTCAATTACCTGTACAAGCTCGGCGCGGCGCGATTCCTGAAGCCGGAAGGCTGGATGAGCAAAGAAGAAATTGAGCCGGGATTCAACCAGGCCAAAAACATCTACCGGGTCAAGCAGGAGCTCAAACGTTTTGCGACTGGACTTGAGAACATGATCGAAAACAATAAGTCGGGATTCTACCGGCTCAAACTCAGGCCGGAGCAAATCAAGATCGATGTCGAGTCGATGCAAGCTTACTCCGACTATGAGTTGGCGGAGTTGACGCGGCGCCTTGCCGGCGCGACGATTTGCTGATACATGCAAACGTTGCCGGGCGGGTCTCCTTGCCGGAAGCAGATTGGAATAAGGGTCATGTCATTGGAGACCTGCCAATAAATGCTGTGATGATGGAAATCAATGGCAGGTCTCTCAGCGAGTTTATCCTTGAAATCATGAGATTTCGGCAAAGAGACCTGCCCGACAACTGACTCAAATGGCTGTCAGAACCCATCCACCACCTCGTTTGAGGTCTTATTGCAGAAATTGGGGGTTTCAAACCACGCGGATTATGTGAAGTCTTACATTAATTGAACTTCTGTTTCTACTACCAAACAATGACTTACCATGTTTCAAACTAAACAACTCAGTATTTGCGAAATGCCATAAACTTCCTTAAATAAGGACAACAGGGAACTGCCGAATTGGTCGATAATCGTACAAAGATATTCTTTATACTTGTGGTATCACAAGCAGAGGAATTCAGGGAAGAACCGACAAAACGTCGCCGGCAGAGTCGTTATTGTTCTGTTGGGGAATAGGAGATCAGAGCGCCCATGAGCGGAAACACCCGCCAACTGCCGATTATCCCGCTGCGATCGACCATCATCTTTCCTGGCTGCGTCGAGACGATCCAAATCAGTCTACCGCGCAATCTGCTGTTGCTGCGCGATCTGCGCGAAAACCAACAGCAAATCGTCATGATGCCCGTCCGCGACGGCCGCGGCGAAATTGCCGCGACGAGTGATCTTGAGAATGTCGGCGTTCTTGCCCGCCCAATCGTAACCCAGCCGTCACGCGACAACACCTGCAGCGTCACCTTCGAAGGTGTGCGCCGGGTCCGACTTGACCGTCTGGTTGCGACCGAGCCCTATCTCAGCGGCGATTTCACCGAGCTTCCCGCCGAAACCGATACGGCCTCGCTGGAGCGCGCACTCGAGAAAGTGTTCGCATATACCGTGCGCGTGCTGACCACCGACTCGCACTATTCTCCCGAAGTTTACGAGATTTTCAAAGCCAACCGCACCGATATCGACCGCTTCGTGGACGTGGTGTCGCACCACCTGCACTTCCCTTTCAGCGAGAAGCGTTCGCTTTTGACGGCTGCCTCTTTGAAGGAGCGGATATTCCACCTGCTCGATTTGCTCAGCGAGGAATGCCAGCGGATCGAGTTGGAAGATGAGCTCAAAGTCAAAGTTGAAGATTCGATCAACAAGTCGCAGCGGGAATTTTTCCTGCGCGCAAAGTTAAAAGAGATCAAGCGCGAACTCGGCGAGGATTACGACGACGACAATGTGTCCTCGACCTATCGGCGCCGCATCAACATGATGCAGGATTTGCCGGTCGATGTCCGCGAACAACTGTTCCTCGAAACCGAGCGGCTCAAAATGTTGTCGCCGGCCTCGGCGGAGTTCGGGTCGATCAAGCGCTATCTTGACTGGCTGATGGCGATTCCCTGGAATAAGACCTCGACGGACGAGACGAATCTCAGCCAGGTCGAAAAGATCATCGACAGCAATTTTTACGGCGCAAAAGATATCAAAGATCGCATTACGGAATACCTGGCAACACGGCAGTTGACGCACAACGTCTCGGCGCCGGTGATTTGTCTCACCGGACCGGCGGGCACAGGCAAAGCCTCGCTGGCGGCCGCAGTCGCGACGGCGCTGCAGCGCAAGCTGGTGCGATTCAGCGTGGCGGGATTCAGTTCGACTGCGGAACTGCGCGGCGAACCGCATACGCTTGAGGGCGCCATGCCCGGCAAAATTATCCGGGCATTGATCGAGACCAATTGCGTCGACCCGGTATTTTTGATCGAGGATTTGGACAAACTGTGTTTTGACGAAGCGCGGGTGTCAATCGCGCTGGCGTTTTTGGAGATTATCGATCCGCGGCAAAACCGCAAATATATCGACGACTACCTTGCTCTGCCGATTGACTTGTCGCGGGTGATTTTCATCTTCAGTGTGCGCGGGACAGAAATGATGCCCGAGCCGCTGCTGGAGCGGATGGAAGTTATCGAGTTCGCCGGCTATGTCGACCGCGAGAAGGTCACGATCGCTGAGCGCTACTTGATCCCGTCGTTGCTTGAAGCCAATGGCATCAGCAAGCATGAGTTGAATTTCACCTCCGGCGCGATTAAGAACCTGATCCGCAATTATACGATGGAAGCTGGACTGAGCCAGGTCAAGCAGCGGATCGAATCGATCTGCCGCAAGTACTCCAAGGCAAAAGCGACGACCGAGAAGAAAGTCAAGTGGGTAATATCCGAGGATAATCTTGAGCAGTACTTTGGCACGCCGGTGTATATCCCGGAAATGGCGGAGAGTCATCCCGAGATCGGTGTCGCGGCAGGCGTGGCCTGGACCGGCTCGGGCGGCGATATCATGATGATCGAGGGGCTCAAAATGCGCGGGTCCGGCAACGTCGCCTGCACGGGATCGCTGGGCGAAGTGATGCGCGAGTCGGTGCAGGCGGCGCATAGCTTCGTGCGCTCTAAAGCGGATATGCTGCGCATACCACACGACGACTTTTCCAACTATGATATTCACGTGCATTTTCCGCAGGGCGCGATTCCCAAGGACGGTCCCTCGGCGGGTGTGACGATTTCGCTCGTGATTGCTTCGGTGCTGAGCGACCGGCCGATTCGCAACGATATCGCGATGACGGGCGAGGTCAGTCTGCGCGGCAAGGTGCTGCCGGTGTCGGGGATTCGCGAAAAAGTCGCGGCTGCACATCGGGCGGGAATCTATAAGATGGTGCTGCCCTCGCAAAACCGGAAAGATATCAAGGATATCACCAAGGAATTGCGCGACCAGATGGAGTTTATCTACATCGACCGAACCGATCAATTATTCGAAATCGCGTTGCTGGATTATGATCCGGCGGCGGCGACGCTACAGGATTTGGTCATGCTGGAGATGCGCCGGCGCGCCAAAGAAAACAAACCGACTAAGCGCAATTCTCCGCGCAAAGTTGCGCGCGGCAGCGAAAAGCCGCGCAAATCGGCCCGCAAGAAAAAACCGGCCAAGAACAAAGCGCGCTAAACACCGGCGACTTTCTGCTTTATCTTGACTATTGCCCGCCTGCGATTAATACTCGATCATTATGAAATTCAATCCGCGTGAATTGCTGCTCGTTCCGAATTTGCTGACGCTGTTTCGGTTGCTTTTCTTCCCGGTGCCGGTGATTATGATCGCACAGGGACACGACAATATCGCGCTGGGACTTCTGGCGCTGGCGATATTCACGGATGTGCTCGATGGCACGCTGGCGCGGAAACTGAACCAGGTTTCCGAGCTGGGCAAGATATTGGACCCGCTGGCTGACAAGTTAGGGATTGCGGCGCTGGTAGTAGCGCTGGTGATCTACAAGGATTTCCCCTGGTGGGCGGCGGCAATTATTATCGTTCGCGATCTGGTGTTATTGATCGGCGGGCTGACGATGCTGAAAACTTCCGATACGGTTCCGACCTCGAATTTCCTCGGCAAGCTGACGGCGCTGATGTGGGTGATTTCGATTATCACCTATCTGACTTCATACATTCTCGCCCAAAAGATAGCGCTGATCACCGCACTGGTCATGACGCCCGTTTCATTCGCGCTGTATCTCAAACAACGCCGCTGATTTTTCCCGCACAAATTTCATTGTCTTCACCAACGCAGCCAGAAATTCGGGCTGTCGGGAACGGAAACCTGCTTGCGCAGGATCACACCCGAAGGGTACTGCAGCGTGAGGTCGTACTTGGTGTCGTCGGGGTCAAGCGCGCCGCTCGGAATCAGGTCGAGAAACCAATAGCCGGTGGTGTCAGTCGTTGAAGCCAGAGCGAACGGCGAAATGACAACGCCCTCATGTTGCAGCGGTGATTTCGCAATGCGCGCCGTGACGATCACCTCCCCTATCCCCTGCCCGTCCAGCCCGCTGACATAGCCATAGACGCGGCACAAGTTTGCGAACGGCGCAACGCCGGGTTCGAAGCGGTCAAGATAGACCGTGTCGTTGGCGCCACCCGAAGTCGCGTCGAGCAGCAGCGGCAGATCGTCCGCGTTGCAGCCGGTCAATGATGCGAAGACATGATATTGATATGCGTCCAGCGCGAAGATGATGCGACCGTTGGGATCAGTTTTGCCGGAGGCGATGGTCGCCGATTCGTCTGAATTCATCGCGCGCACGAATGCCCCGGACAAAGCGGCAGACGATGCGGACTCGAATACGTGCAGCGTACACGGATAAGCGCCCGTTCCCGACGACAGACCTGCTGCAGAGATTTGTGCGAAGTAGTCGCCGACATCAGCGCCGATGACCTGATAGGTTACAGCAGCAGCGCCGCGCCAGTCGCCGCCGATTTTGACGCGGACATAGACTCGATAAACGCCGAGTTCCCCGGAGTCATTCGCGGCCCGATAATGCAACTCGTACCAGCCGGTGCGGGGATGAATGACAGTTGGCGCTGACTGCGTCAGTGAATCGATCAACTGATTATCAGGATCGAATCGCAGCGCGACAATGCTGTCGGCATCGGCGATTACCGGATAGAGTGTTGTGTCAAATGTGCAGAACGAGACGATGACCGAATCAACATCGCCGTTTCCGGCAACGCCGGGCGCGACCCAAATTTGCGCTTGCGCCGAAGCGAACAAGAGCGCGAGCAAGAGCAGTAATTTTTTCATCGATTGTCTCCTAATAATCCCAGTCCTAAAGTCGGATAGCGGCGACGCGCTATTTCCGCGGACGTATGGCTGAATACAACCGTTATCAGCGGGCGGTCGGCTACGGCGTTGGCCTCGGAAGAGTGATAGATAATTTCTGCGTTGTTGATTTGTCCCGATTGATTGTTCCAATAATTGTGCCACACCCAGCCGTGATTGGCGGTAGTGCCGCGAATCATACGAACAGCAAATTGCGGCGGAATGGACCAGGTGAAAAACGCGCCGGCGATTGCATTGTCGCGATTCTGGCGGACTGAATCCATGACGGTGTCGACAACGTCGCTATTCGCGCCGAAGGCGCCGCCGACATTCCAACGAAACGTGTCGGCTTCCGCGATGTAACGGTGGACCCAATTGACAAACTCCGTGTTCGACTGGCCCGTTGCATTGCCGCAGCGCCAGTCGAGCTTGAGCAATTGGATGCCATTGGTCGATTCCCAGAGCGAGTCATCGAGATTGTTGGCGACGGAATATAGGCGCGTGCGAATTTGCCACGACGTAACCGAGCCGATGGTCGGCGGCGCCTTGCGATTCAGCGCGCCGTTGTTGATTTTCATGAAAGCGACCTTGTCGTCGAAGTCGTGGCCGGTGTAGAGACTTCCCCACCCGCCGTAACTTTCGAGCGAATCCAACCCTGATGACGCCTCCGCCCAGGCGTCTTCGATTTCGCTTTTGCCGCTGAAACAGGCGTGTTGGGTGATGTATTGGTTAGCGGTGTCGCGCGCAGTCCAGGCAACCACGCGATTGAAGATCGTAAAGAACTGGCACGAGTCGCGCGGCGTTGTTGTCACTGAGAACAAACCGAGAAATGCCCGGCGGCCGCGCGCGATATTGTTGCCGTCGCCGGTGTTGATGATCGTCGCCCCTGAATCGGCGACGCAAAGATGCGCGTGCGCGGTGTCGGCAGCTTCGTCTTTGTCGATGATCAACGGGATTACTTCGTGCGCGCTGTCGGGAAACGCAAGACCGTAGATGCCGAGCGAAGTCGCGGTCCACAGATAGAGCGTATCTTGCAGCGGGCGCGTGATCCAATGCTCGCGATTGGTCGCCCGCACGAAGCCGGAATTTTCGACGGTCCGGCCATTGGTGCCGTTGGAATTGACGCCGAGATTAATTTCGTCCCAGGTGTCGCTGCTTAGACTGACAAATCCCACGCGCGATTTTGCGATTGTGTCGGCGACTGTCGAGGGCGACGGCACGACAACCTCGCTGCCGCACCAGATCACGACAGCAAACGCCGTGTCGAAATAGTCAGGATTGCGAATTGCAACCGAGTCAGGCGTAATCCAGCGGACTTCGTAACCGAGGTCCTGCGTGAGCGTGTTGTAAAGCAAAGTGTCGACGCCCTTGCCGGCGATGTTCTCAATTATTAAGGCGGCGCGCAGCGGGACGGCGTCTAAAGTTGATGCGGACGCCAGCGCCGCCGTGAGTGCAAGCACGATCAATAGCGTCATTTGCCGGGCAGTTCCTCGCTGCGAATTTGATTGATCAATTCCCAAAGTTTCTCCTTGTCGGATTCCGTTAGTTTCATTTTCAGTTTGAGTTCGAGCAACTTGAGCAAGTCGGAAACGCGCGGTTTGAATTCACTCTTGCGGAGTTCCTTGACAATTCGCGCGCGAACCTCCTCGAGAATTTCCATGTCGGTTTGCCGGGGCCGGCTTTGTCGAACTACGTACTTGCGCGTTGTCATCACACTCCATTGTCAAGTTCCATTGCGAGATCATTGGAATGATCACCCCATTTCGATTATTAGCAGGTCGGTGGTGACCGACTTGCCCGCCGGCGCCGATTGCGAAAGGCGGAACGAATCGGCGGCGACAGTTCCCAACACGGCGACGTTTGCATCACAGCGCGGGATCGGAATGACAGCCGGATTGAGGATGAACGCGGGCAGCTTGTTGCCGCGTTGATCGACGAGATTCGAAAACGCGATTACCTGCGTCGAGCCACCGATCGCAAAACGCCCATGCAGGATGCGCTTGGTTTCGCCGTCGGTTTCCGTCAGAATCATTTCGGGCTCGAAGTCTGCCATCCCGCCCCAAACGACGATGCCGGAAATGAGCCACATTCGGCGGCCCAACAAGTGGCTGAGTGTTGCATTCATCAGGCATCACCTCCCGTTACCTGCATCGGTGTGTTCAGGCGGCCGCGTTGTGCGGCAAAGCGCGCGGCAATTTTGAGCCCGTCGGACTCGTAACTGCGGCCCAGCGCCTGCCAATTCGCGGCAATTCCGGCGCCGCCCGATTGTTGCAGAGCGCCCAGCGCTTTGATGCGGCATACGATGGCGAGCGCCAGATAGGTCTCGGCGGTCGTCAGGCTTTGATCGGAGCGCTCGCGATATCCGGGATCGATCAGACTCAGAAGCAAATCGTCGGCTTCAATGATCGCGTTGTTGATTTGCTCTTCGTCGAGAGTGAGTGTTTGGGTTTCGTAGTCAACAAAGACCGTCTGATTATTTTCGATTTGGCCGGACGATAATCTTCTGATTGTCCCGCGGACATGATCGACGCTGTAGTCGCTGCCGGATTGATAAATTCGATAGGCGAAAAACCAAACCGCGACCGTGGCGCCGGCGGGGATGCCGCCTTCGGGAAGGCGCTCGATGGTCCCGAGTTTGTACTCGATGTGGTAATCAACGTGCTCGGTGTAGATGCAACCGAGCGACGAATTGGACGCGACGACGACCGAATCGGGGATCACGTTCGTCCATCCTAAAGCGACCGGCGTCGAGTCGATTGTAACCAGCGTCGCGCGCGGCGAAGACAGTTCCTTTCCCTTGACTACAACAGACGCCTCTTTCAGATGCGTGTGCATAAGCGCATTTGCTGCCAAGCCGGACATCTCGACGGCGACATCGGCATAGCGATCACGCAGCGTGACAAACTCCTGCAGATGGTTGCGAACATTTTGAGTTGTGGTGAATGGCATGGTGTTCCCCGTTTCAATTGTTGAGGTGGACGATGGTTGTGCATGGCGTGATCTGCGACCCGATTGGCGGCGTGGCGAAGGCTTCAGTGACGCGGGCGCGCACCCAGAAACGCGACCACGATTCGAGTTTTGTCTTCTGCCAATCGAGCGGCGCATGCGCCGAATCTGACCATAGCCGAATGAGTTTGCCTGATTCGTCAAAATGAAATTCACCCGACGTTGGTGTAAATGCCGCCCAGGCAGCACCGGCGAAATATTCCCAAATCACCCCGCCGCCAACTCCCGCCGTAGGCAGAACTACGTTGACATTTGCAAATGGGGCATCCGCGCCGAGGTAGAGCGCATCGTCGACGCCTGCAATCAAAGCATGAGAAGTAGTGGTCAGGACATCGGCGGCGACCGTGTCGGCAGCCTCGGAAGTGCGGTTTTGATAATGCGGTGTGGCGGCGTGGTCGTAAAGGTAGACGGTTGTAAAGGAACTCATCTCCGGCGCAACGATTGACTCGGCGCCAAAGCCCGTGCCGTTTTTGCTGCGGTAGCGCAGTTCGCTTTGACCGGAGCCGATTTCGACACCGTAGAACACGAACGGAATCGCGCCGTTGTAGATCAGCAGAAGCGCCGAGACAGATTGCGCGCAAACTTCATATGGCGTACTCCAGTTGGCGCCATCGCACTCAATGTAGTAGAGCCGACTGTCGGACTCGAAGGCAACGCCGACCAGTCCACCGCTCTCGGACACTGCAGCAGACAATCGATTATTGAAGAAACTTCCGGTGGCGAGGGTCATTTCTTCCTCCCACGCACTCGCACCGTCAAGCAACGTGCGAACTGCAATCCGCGTATTTCCGTCGAGATAGACGCAGTACGCCTTTAGAGTGGCATAGATCACTTGACACGTGCACGAAATCGAACCCTCTGTGAGCGCTGTTCCAGGATCGGCTGAACCCGCTCCCCACAAAAATCCATCGCTGGTTGAACGTTTATAGCGAATCGTCTGCAGACCAGTCGCCGAGTCGTAGCACGTCCAGCAAACATGAACGCGGGCGTTGACATCTTTGAACACTGACGGGAAGTAGTTGTTCTTATCGGCGTAAATGGTAATCTCGGCGCCCACTGTCCAGACGCCGGCGGTGAAAGTCAGTTTTCGAAACGCCAGATGAAGCGAATTCTGCACCGTGTAGATGAGATAGATGTTGCCGTCAGGATCGAGCCATCCGGTACAGGGATAGTCGGCGGAATTTTCGGTTATGACTTCCGGCGTCGACC
This sequence comes from uncultured bacterium, assembly GCA_963707485.1. Classification (GTDB taxonomy): domain Bacteria; phylum Zixibacteria; class MSB-5A5; order CAIYYT01; family CAIYYT01; genus JADJGC01. The sequence goes on along the minus strand of CAVPQS010000052.1, from coordinate 43,042 downwards.
ATTGGCTATAGGGCGCGTCGGAGTAGCTGAATTTGATGGTGGCGGGATCGCTTGGGTAGATGACGATCTTCCTACCGCTGTATGGACCGGCGCGAAGCTTGAACTGCCGGCGCATTGCCGAAGTGCCGGCGCCATAAAATGCGGTCGAATTGTCTATGAGTGATTGCATAGTGTCCTTTCGTCGGAAACTTGGAAACGTAATCCGCTACTCAAACTCAGGGGCGTCTCCGTCCCGAGGATTAAGGGACGGAGACGTGGGAAGCAGCGGGCGGTGTCCTTAGGGTCGATTAGAACGTATCGTCGAGCACGAGTGCGGCTTCGGGGACAACCTTGGCGAAGGCGATTGATTCGGAGATGACAGCCTCCTCGAATTTCTGCTCGATGATCTTGTCGAACTCAACCATCAGCGGCTGGCTGATGACTTCCTCGACGGCGAAGCGCGAATCGAAACCGACAACGATGTCAGTGGCGATTTCGTCGCAGCGGACCAACTTGGCGCCCAGCGGTGAGATCAGTTCGCCTGTCGACTGGAACTTGAATCCGGCGAGCGGATCCTTGAATTCCGTCAGCGTAAGCAACTGCCGCATTTTGGTTTTATGGCAAACGAGCGTGTTCAGCTCAAACGGACAGAATTCCGACCAGAATTTGACGAGGTCGTCATAATCAATCGTTCCGGAAACATCTGTGTTGACGACGGTGGCAGCATTGTCGTTGCCGTCGCCGTTGATCAGAACGTTCGTGAGCATGGCAATCTTGTCGGACTGAAGGCGGAAGCCGATGTACCAGAGCAGCACCTTAAACTGCGCGGTCGTTTTATGACGGAGCGTCTTGTACGAAGTCTTCAATGCGACGCCGTAGTCCGGCACGGTAATCGTGTTGAGTTGCTCGGACACGGTGACCTGCGGAATTTCGGCGCCTTCACCGATCGGGCGCATCGCCAAACGCGAGTCGTCCGACGATGTCCCGATATAGAGCGGCGAATAACGATTCGCGCCGATCACGGTTTGTGCGGCGGTGAGTTGGTTGTACGTGGGCCGCATTTGCATGCCGCGGCGGATTTCGCGCGTGACGAATTCCGGCAACAGCGACGGCGCCTGGCGAAAGAACAACTCGACGCTGTCGGGCGATTTGCCGTTGACGCGAATACCGGCGGCGGCAAGCTGACGCTCGAACGCATCCAACGGCGAACCGGCCGGCGAAGGATCGTAGTCATCGGACTCAAGCAGCTCGGTGAGGCTGAGCCCGCGCGATTGCGCTTCGAGATACGACTCGCGCGAAACCTTGATTGCCGCGGCGCGAGACAAATCGACGCCGGCGAGCTTCTTCTCGCCTTCCGACTCTGCAAGCGTCCAAAACGACCGGGGGATTTGATTCAGGTTTTCAATTTCCATGTCTGTCTCCTTATTATTTCAAGACCAAAGTGCAGTCGGTGGTGGCGTTGACGGCGATCACGATTCCGCGCGCGATGTTGCCGCCGGCGGGATCATTGCCGGTCAATGCGGGCGCCTGCTTGATTTTGCCGTCAGCGGCGCCGACGATGCCGTTGCCGAGTTCGGGATAAGCGCTCGCGGTCGGCAGCCTCATCACGCCCGCGATTTGCACGGTGGCTTTGCGCTTGCCGTTGTCGGCGTCGGTCAAAGTCAGCGCAACGAGCTTGCCGATAACCTGCGCGCCGTCGGTCGTGAGGGTGACGGTGAAATTCGCCGCCAACGAGACGGCTTTGCCGAGATCGGCGTCTTTGAGGTCGTCCACACCGGCAGTTTGGTTGATGTCGAAGGTGAGATAAAGTGCGCCGGTTGCTTCGAGATTCTGGTCACGGATTCCCATGGGTTTCCTTTCGGTAGTGAAATAGTTGAACTCTTGGCTCTCGCGAGATTGCCTTGAGCGGTTTAGCCAATCTTGAACTGCGCGAGTTTGTCCTGGTCGTCGCTCTGAGTCGCGTTCGCGTCCTTGAGTGCGCTGGTAAAGGCTGAATCGAATGCGGCTTCGATGTCGCGTTTCAGCGTGAGCAACTCTTCAAGCGAAATCTGCTCGCTGTTGATGAGTCTCTCGATCAGGCGCGAGCTGTTGCCGGTGAGTTTGGCAACGGCGTGTGCGCGCGTGAGCAGATCGTCGCGAAAGAGCTTGAACAGCGAATCGGCGAGTTGGGCTTTTTCGAGCAGCGATTCGACGGTCGCGGCGGCTTCAGCGAGATGTTGGCAAAGTTGCTTGACATCGACTTCCGCAAGCTGCGCGTTCGCAAGTTTACGAGCGTAATCCTGCAATTGTGCGATGATGGCTTGATTCATGCGATCTCCTTAAGGCAGCATCTGAAGTTTGGCTTCGATGCTGATCAGTTTTTGGTTTAGTTCGTCGCGCACCGACATCAGTTCGGCTTTGGTGGCGACGCGGTCGGTAAGAATGGCTTCGATACGAATCAGCCGGCTGTCAATCGCGCTGACGTTTTCCTGGCTGGCTTTGGTCGCGACTTGCTCTTTCAGCCCGTAGATCGTGGCGTGATAAGCGGTGATGATCCCGGCAGTGGTAACGATTACCGTCAGCAGAAAGCGCAGGAGGCTGTCGCGACGAGAGCTGTCCTTGCGGGTGAACGCGTCGATGTTGAAAATCACTGTCCTCCTTTCCCGCGCGACAATTGATAGCGGCCGCGCAGAATTGTGCCGAAGAATTCAAGTTCACCGGGGTGCCCTTTGGCGTGCTTGACTTTGCCGCGATCGAGCAAGTACAGGCCGGCCGGTGTCTGACCCGCATTGACTTCCTCGCAGCGCATCATCTGGCCTGCGCGAATGCGGGGGCGTTCAAAATTCAGGAGTCGGAAGCAGGTCGCGATTCCGTCGATGTCAATCGAAAGCAAGGCGGTGCGATGGTTTTCGGTGCGGAGTTCGAAGACTCCGCAAGGTTGTGAAGAAGATTGATTTGCCGCGACATTTAGCGTCGAGACGGAAGTGCCCGCTACGGCGCCGCGATACACAAGTGAGATTTCGAGAACGCGATCCAGTTGCTTGTAGTAGTAGAAGGCTCTGATATCGCGGCCGCCGTGGCGGACAATTTCGTGGACACGGTGGCGGCAACTGCGCATGTCGCCGCGACAGATGCCGCACTCGGGTTTGGCATAGAGGAATCCGAGCGAGCATTCTTTGTAGATTCCGGCGTCGATACCGGTTTTGATTTCAGCGGCCCGGGTTTGATCGCGGTGCCAATAGAAAAACGCGCGCAACCAGGGCGAGCCGCCGCGATCGATCACTTCGCCCTTGAAGACGCGCCCGATCGGAAGTTCATCCTTGCGGTGCCCCACCATGACCGGCGCATCGATGACGAGTTCCGCCAGTTGCAGCAATTCCTGGCGGGCAAAGCAGCCGCCTTGGGCGTTGACCTGGTTTGACGCCGCCAGCAAAACGCCGATGTATGTCGATTCGAGCGTCGCCGGACGCGCGGGTTTTATGACGCGATTGATCTCGTCAATCAGCGCAATCTTGTCGTGTTCATATTCGCTAAGTGCCGTAAAATTCAGCCGGCCGGTGAGAGAGTTCACATCTCCTCCTGTGTTGTTGACTGCCCTCTACCATTCCGGCGGCTTATTAATGTGGAGTTGGTGACTACAAGATTTGGCTGCGACAGGATTCAGAAGTGAGCCGACGTTCTGATTTCGGATGAATCGTGTCAGCGATTAATGTGCAAACATATGCATGGTCGAAGCGAGATATTGGCGGAATCTCCCCGTGGCTGAAACCGTAACTGCTTGGAACATTGCAGCTTATAATGTTTTATGCGGGAATCTTGCGAGCGGCACGGATGATGCTTAAGTATGAGTAGATAGAAGGAGTATTTTGAATGGACAGAACTCTCAACTTTATCAAGCTGGCCGTTTTTGCGGCACTTTTGGTAGTAGCGCTGCTTTGCCTGAGCTACTCCAACGCATACGGATATTCCGCGGCGATTGGCGCGAAGAAACCGGCGACACCCGCCGTGTCCAGCAGTTCGGGAAATACCGGAAACGGTAACGCGGCCGAAAATGACTTCACCGGACACAACTGGGATCGCGACAATTATGTGTCAACCGACGACAACTCCAACAACACCCTGCCGCCGTCAACCGTGCCCGAACCCGGAACGTTGATTTTGCTCGGCACCGGATTAGTCGGACTATCGCGATACATTAGACGGCGGAGTTAGACCTCACCGATTCGAAAACCCGGCGACGGCGTTTTCGAGGTCGCTGACTTCGCCGCCCACAAAGCCAATGCGAGCGCCATGACAGCGTCGCAGTTTTCGTTTATCTCCCAATTGACCTCCCGCAATTCGTCTATCAAGCACCAGTGATCCGTGCTGCCTGCGCCGATTTCAAAATACGGCGCTGCAACATGGCCAGCCTCGAACTCTGACTGGAAGTTTGTCAATAACTCTGCTTTCGAGCGAGTCGTAAAGACAAAGCCCAGCGGCGAAATGTCCTTCAATTCTGAAATCACAACATCCCCCAATCCCGTCGAATCGATAATGGTGTCGCCTCCATAAGCCCGCTTGCGTTGGCGAATGGCTTCGTACACGAATGGCCAGTCGCGTTTTTGAAAACGGTCGATCGCTACGAGTTGATATGGCTTGACTGATACGTCCAGCGTAATCCCGACCGTGTGCGTGCGCTTGCGGGCGAGGTCCCAGCCGGTTACGTAGCGGTGATCGGCGACGCGCGAAGATAGTCCCTTCGATAACTCGAGCGCGCGCTGGATGACTTCCTCTTTGAGAATTTCGTTTCCGGAATCGACGAACATGCCCTGAATATTCTGTTGCACGCGCTGCGTCGACATCGACAGCGATTTTGCGTCGAGGTACTCCCTGCTGACATGCGGATTCTCGAAGGTCGAACCGCACTGTGTATAGCCGCGCGCATGGTCGGCGTTCAGCGCCTGGAATTTCTTGAAGAACCAATTGCGCCCGCACGGCGTCGAGACCAGGTCCATCATGCCATTGCGGTCAGCGAGGCGCATGGTGAGGACTTCCTCAACGACATATTCCGGGTGCAGTTCGAAGGCGACCTCGTCATAGTTGATGTAGTCGTAGTCGTTGCCGAGAATGTACTCGCCGCGATTCTGCGAGCTGCGCGCCGTGATCTCGCTGCCGTTGCCGAAAGTGATGCGCCCATATGGTGAGTAGGTGACGTTCTCCACCAGCAGTTCGATCTTGCTGTTGGCGCGAATCAGCGCGAGACAATTGTTGAAGATGATATTCGCCTGGTCCTGTGTGATTGAGAGATTCAAGATGCGATAGCGCGCGGCGTCATCGAACTTGCGATTGCGAAGTCGAAACACCGCGCGGTGGAGAATTTTCGCGGCTTGGATTTTCGATTTGCCCCAGCGGTTGCCGGTGACGAGAAGATTCTGCGGCTTGATTGAATTTTGCAGCCAGCGCTGTTGGCCCGGGTGCGGCTCGAATCCGAGGAACTCGCGGCAGAACAAAACCGGCTCGGTAACCGAGCGCCGCCAGTGATTCTTTGGTGTAGATCGCTGAAGTTTCTTCAAAGTCATTCATATTGTCCTGAAGCGCCTATAATATACGCGCAAGTTCGTTGATCGCCTCCTCGCGCGAGATCAGATTGTTGTTCATCTTCGTGATGATATTGTCGAGTTGAATCTTCTCGGCTTGCGCGCGTTCGGTCAATCCGATGTGCGCGCGATTCTCAAAGCGGAACTGGACTTCGGCGGTGACACCGTTCAAAGCCAGTTCGACATTGGCGACCCAATTGAGCAGTGAAATCGCCGCATTTTGCACGGTGGCGACTTGCCGCTGCACAAGTTCGTACTTGAATTCGGCCCAGTTGTGCGTCGTGCCGTAAGCATATCCGAGCATGAACGGCGCCAGATGCGTGCCGGCGCAGATATCCTCGATCATCGATTTGTGGTTCATGTACCACGCTGTCGCCGACGAGCTGCGATTTGAGGGACCGATGTATTCAATTGCGACATCGTCCCACGTGACCGGGTTTTTGTCGGGACCGAAATCGCGCATCATGCCGACCGTGTCATCGAAGTAATTATTGGCGCGCGTGAAATAGTCAGAGTCGGTTTCATCGGACCGTTTTTCCGGCGGCGTGATTTTGACGTGGATGCGATGATATCCCGCTGAGCGCATCGAGCGGTACATGTCGCTGACCAAAGTCTGCTCGACCCGTGAAACAAACGGAATAGCCGCAAGCAAAGAGCGCCCGGTGACACTTCCCGGCTGGGCGCCGAGGCCGTAATAAAAGGTCGCCTCAGGATTAAGCAACGTCCGGTGGTCTTCAATTTCCTGCAACAGCCGGTAGTCGTCGCCTTGGGGTTCAATCACGATACTGCGCATATCGGCGAGCAGGAAACGGTCGACGCTTCGTCCCGAAGCCGATAATTGCAGTTCGCCGCAAACGGCGCCGTCGGTGAAGAGCGATTCAAAAAATTGCAGCAGCAATTCGCGAAAACCGCCGCGTTTGAGCAAGCCGTTGCGATAGATGCGCTGATCCAGCCTGAGCAAAATCTCGCGGATCGACTTTTCTTCGGCGGTCGATTCGGCGCCGGTGATTTGGAAATCAAACTTCGCCGAGCAAAGTCGGACCCAGGTCCAGATGACGGCGTTGAGAACCGGGATGCTGTCGCGCAGATAGCGGTAGAGTTCGAGCCGGGCGCGGCCCGTGTCGGTGGGCGAAATAGAGATTTGGCGGTCAAAGTCGAGATTGAGCGACTTGAGGCGTGGTTTGGCGCGAAGCGGGGGTGGAACCTTGCCTGCGGCAGGTTTGCGTGCCATTGTGGTGATTACCGGGTTTTCCTGGGACTTTTTCGACCAGAGCTTCATAATCATGCGAGAATTCCTCCTACCCAACGGCGCGGGCATTATTATCGAGCGAATCACTACAGATTGCGAAAATATATCTTGCGCCGGCCCAGCGGCTTGCGTATATAAGGTGCGAGTACAAAATGCCCCCAAACTGGGGTCCATCGATTGTGCAACAACGAGTGTTGTTTGCTTGATTCCAACACAAGCCAAAAGCATTCAAAGATCTCCAACTTGTGTTCCCCGCAATAATCAACAAGCAACGCTCGTTTTTATTTTGTCTGCCGCAGATCATGCGCCGCTGTAACTCCTTATAAATCAGAAGGTTGCAAGATTTCCCCACCGTTTCGTGATTGTCGCATTGACGCAGAAATTGCTTTGGATTGTCCCGGTAAAGAGCGTCCAGAAATTTGGCTATGAATGACAAGGGGTTACACGAGTTGTTTGCGCGTCCAACTTTGGCACGGCTTTTGATAATGTATGGATATGAAGTGAGTTAGAAACCGTGTCATCGAACAGTAATGTTAAACGATAATTCACTTCAAACGTTTTGCATTACCGATTAGCGGGGGACCGATAAAAAGGTCTCTCGCTGAAAATGGAAAAACACGAAACGAAGGAAATTAACAAGCCTCTAAACGCTTTTCAATAGCCCACCTAATAGACCTTGAGTTACCGGGTTAGTAGTGACGACAAGTTGCTCGAACGGCAAACCCGAGTTCCGCGCCCGCGGGATTCGGGTTTTGCGTTTTTAAGGGGAAGGTTTGTTCGGCAGATTTCGTTGCAGGATTCTCGTGGATTCAGGCACATCATCGCTGGCGATCTGACAGATTATGTTATGGCGACGTTAATTCTGACTCGCTTAGCCAGCGGAGATTCTGGAAGTCATCTATCCACATGATCTTCAGCTTTTCGGCAGACGTAAACGCAACACGGATCTTGTGCTCGTCGGATTCTAAGATGAAAATAGGCTCTTCAATGTCAAAGGGAATCATTACCCAGAAAGCCGTTAATTCTTCTGGATTCAATTTTCTGATCGTCATTTTGGTGAAGTTTGTTCGCTTTATGAAGGCGCGCCAGAAAATCTCAACTTCTTCAGCTTTCTGAAACAATTTGCCCTCGGCCTCATTAACTTTGATGACCTTACCACTGGAATTGACGATTGGCATGTGGCATTGGGTTTTCCCGAATTCCAATTTCGACAACGCTTCGTCGGATTTGATATCTCGCCATAAATACGGACCGCAAATCAACGCGCCGTTTTCAAATAGTTCGAGAATATCGTTTCTTGATGCAGTTGGTTTGAAAAGTCTCTTGAGCACCTTTTTCGCCGCTTCATTTGCCTCTGCCGATGCCTCTATGTATTTGACACCGTCTGGCACGACGACCTTTTCCTCTGACCCCAGCCTTTTGGCGGGAACGGATTCTCCGCGAACTTGAGCAATTGCATGGCTCGAAACAAGAACCGTGAGCAATAGATAATTAATGATTTTGATAATCACTGAACGTATCCACCATTGTCAATTTTGCTTCATTACAGCAGATATTTTAAGATAATCCCAAGTGAAATTCGGTGAAGTTGGGCAGGTCTCTTTGCTGAAATCTCGTGGATTCAAGAACAATGTCGCTGGAGACCTGTCAAAATCTGGCGGACATCTGTAATCATGGATCCGCGGATTCGCCGTGAATTCGTTTTGATTCCTGCACCCACTTATTGTACGATTGGAAGATTTCCGGAAGATCTGGAACAAGCAGAGTGAGGACAATACCGACAGGCGCTTTTGTGTGCCATGTCCAAGACTTCCATCTCATCAATCCGAAAACAAATAACGCGAACCAGGCAGCGGTGAAGATTCCGTAAACGATCTTCTCTTCGATGCATCGCTAACGGCTTGTGTTAACGACTCGCTTTGGAAAAAGCCTTCGAGCTATCACTTCTCGTCAACCGTCCAGTTCAGGTGCCTTCGCCCCTAATACTCTTCCGCTTCCCCATAGAAATAATACACGCGGTCGAGCGCATCCTGCAAGGCCAGGGCTTCCTTGGCTTGCTTCTCCGGCGACTTGCGAATTTTGCGCTTGGGGTTATCGGCGAGCTTCTTTTCGGGGACTGTCATCAGAGTTTCCTCTACCTTGTCGACAAAACTTGGCCACGATTTGTGCAGCGGCTGCGAGGTGTCGTAAATGACCTGGATCGTTTTTGTTGCCGAGGTCGCCAGCATCGACTTGTCCATCATCTCGAAATAACCGCGCGGCAGCGGCAACAGAATCGAAACGAAAATCGCGGTGCCGGCCAGAAGCCAGCCGCGGATCGCGCCGACAATGGCGCCGCCCCACTTGTCGCGCTCGCCGAGTTGCTGCACGGAGACGAGCTTTTCGAGAATCTTGGCGACGACTTTGAAGATGGCGTAGATCAAGCCAAGCACGATGATATAGGAAATTACGGCGACGGTAATCGGCGAGGCGTCGATCGCGGAAGCGACCTCGACCGCGACAAAATCGAGTTTACCGGTGGAAAGCACCAGCGCCGCGGCCAGGCCGAGCATCGCCATTAATTCTTTCAGGAATCCTTTTTTCGTGCCGATGAAGACAAATCCAAGCACGAACAACAACGCGATAAGATTAAATACCATCTTCCCCTCCGAGGCCCGATCATGCCGACAGCGGTAGTGTCACGGCATCGGCCGCAATTGGTTCAGCTTGTCAAGCTGCCGCGCCGTATTTGCGCGACAGAGAATAAATCCGAAGTAACTTTGCCAACCGGACCAATAGCATTCCAAATTATCCGGTAAACGGCATCATGTCAAAACATGAGCGAGTTGACGATAATCGGCAAGATAAAAATAGTTGCGGGGATGGCAGCAGTCCAGTAGGTCGAAATCCTTAATTCCTCTACCCGTTGCTCAAACGAACCGATAGAGACTGTTGAAAAAGTCGAATTCAAGGAAACCGCAGACAAATCTTTAATTAAGCCTTGCTGGGTTCCCGCCTTCGCGGGAAAGACTTAACTCTGAGTCTGCAAACTATGGGTGAGTAACTTATCGAGCGCGATGCGCTTTTTCAACAATCCCGTTAGAGGGGTCTCGACACGACTTTGTCTTTGAGACAGGTGATGGTTGTCGAAACCACTAAGACAATCTACCAATGGCGAACAAGCGCAATACGGGGTTTCGACCTGCCGCACCGCATTGTGGCTGCAACGAGGATCTATGTCCTACGTCCGCGCTTTGAGCGACTTAATAAACGCGGGGATATTCGGCGCCTTGAACAGCGCCGTGCCGGTGACCATGATATCCACGCCTGCAGCTTTGGCCAGCGGCGCGGTCTCGAGATTGATGCCGCCGTCAATCGAGATCAGGTACTTGTAGCCGTACTTTTCGCGCCATTCGACGGCCGTACGGACCTTGTTCAACACATCGGCGATGAACTTCTGCCCGCCGAATCCGGCATAGACCGACATCACGAGGAACAAGTCGATCTTGTCGAAAAGCGGGAAATAGTCCTCAATTGCGGCGTTGGGATTGAGCGAGAGACCCGGTTTCGCGCCGCGTTTACGGATGTCGCCGAGAATCGAATCATCGTCGCCGATGACCTCGCCGTGGACGGTCAGATAGTCGGCGCCGGCATCGATATAGGCATCGACATAGCGCTCCGGGTTGGAGATCATCAAGTGGACATCAAGCGGCAGATTGGACATTTGATTGATCTGCTTGATAATGAACGGGCCGAAGCTCAGATTCGGCACGAAGTGGCCATCCATAACGTCGCAGTGCCACCAGTCGATTCCGGCGGATTCAACATCTCGGAGTTGCTCGCCCAATCGCGTGAAATCGGCGGCAAGAATTGATGGCGCGATAATCGTCATGATATTATGAAGTCCTTTTGATAATTTCGGTCAACTTGATTCTGCCCGGGACAATTTTAGTCAGTTTTGGAAACAGTGAGCTTGACCTTTTCGCCTTTCATGACTTGTTCGTTTCGTTCCGGCCTTTGTTCCAGCACGGTGTTGGGAAGGTAGCGATCTTCCTTTTTTCGCTTGATATCGTCGAGCACCAGGCCAAGATTTTCGATCTGCTCGCGCGCCCGGTCGAGCGGCATTCCCAGCAGCGACGGCATGGTAATTATGCCCGACTCAGGTCCCTGATTGACCGCAATTGAAACTCTGCTTCCGAGCGGCAGCAAAGTGCCTTGAGAAGGGATTGTCTCAATAGCAGTGTTCTTCGGAAGTGAATCAACGCGTACCGGGTATATATCGCCCAAAACAAAGCCTGATTTTTGCAGTGCGATATTTGCCTGAGACAATGGCAAGCCGTGAACATCAGGGATTTTCTCAACGCGCATGCCGGACGAAACCACAACCTTGACGCTGCGTCCAGACTTGATGAAGGCACCGGCTTCCGGCATCTGCACGAGAATTACGCCCTCGGGCTTGTCGGATGAATACTCGCGACCGGCGATTTCGATCGAGACGTCGCTTTTGGCAGCGATGTCCTGCGCCTCGAATTCGGTCTTGCCGACGAGCGTCGGCAGCGGAAATTCCTCGCCGCGGCGCGTAATCGCCGGCATGATCAACCCATCGGCAAACAGGAAAATCGTTAGCAGGGCAATCGCGGGAATGCCCACGTAGAAGATGAGCAGGCGGAAATAGTTTCGCAGCGGCATCATAGCGGGATGCCTACTTGCGCGTCAGGTGTGCCGCAAAAATATTGTCGAGATATTTCAGGCCGGGATAGGTGCGCAGGAAATTGTCTTCACCAATGACATCTTTGAGCTTGAACGATTCCGGCACGGTGACTTCAAATTCAGGCACTTCTTTCAAGAACTGCTGAATAATGTTCTCATTCTCGCCCTTGAGCACCGAGCAGGTCGAGTAAACCATCGCGCCGCGGGGAGCGAGAAGGCAAGCCGCATTTTTCAGCAAGCCAATCTGCATCGCACCATAGCGGGTAATGTCTTCCTGCGTGGTGATCCAGCGGCCCTCGGGAAACTTGCGGAACACGCCGGTGCCGGAGCAAGGCGCATCGATGAGTATCTTTTTGAATTCGCCGTTTTTGTATTTCGTGCCGTCGGACTTGATCGCAGTGACGTTTTCGATTTTCAGGCGCTGCAAATTTTCCCGCAGCAGGTTCAACCGCGGCTCGGAAATATCGACAGCGGTGACCGTCCCGGTCGGGCCGACGCGCATGGCGATGTCCGTGGTCTTGCCGCCGGGCGCAGCGCAAAGATCAAGCGCCGCCTCGCCGGGCAGCGGATTCAACAGCTCAACGACAAGCCCCGACGCTTCATTCTGAATAATATATTCGCCTTCATCAAAGTGCGGCAACTGGGTCGGGTTGGCATCGGAGAGTATATGCACGAAGTTTTTCAGGAACTTGCCCTGTTTGAAACGCATATTCGTCTGCTGCAATTTTGCCAGGTACTTGCGGATCAATTCGGCGTCGTTGTGCAGGCGCACTTGCAGCGGCTGAGCTTCGTTGCCGTTGCGCAGGAATTTTTCCACGACTGCTTCGGGATAATAACTCAACAGCTCTTTCACGAACCAAATCGGATATGAATAAAATTGCGTCAGATAATTCAGCATGTCGCTGCGCAGCTCGTCGAAGGACAGCTTCTCGATATTCTGCGCGATATTCTTGAGCACGGCGTTGACCATCGCCTCGGCGCCGGGCGTGTATTTCTTGGCGAGATTGACGGTTTCATTCACTGCCGCATAGTGCGGGATGTTGCATTCCGGCAGAAGCTGGAAACAGCCGAGCCGCAGCACGGTGATCAAGGAATCGGAATGCGACGACAATTTCTTGCGCAGGTACTGTGACAGAATCAGATCGAGACGTTTTTGCATCTTGATCGTGCCGGAGACGAGATAGATCGCGAGGTTAAGGTCGAAGCGACCGCGAAAATTCTTTTGTTTTAACTGTGCTAATTCATGCTGAAGGGATTCCGGGTCGCGGCGCGCGACCATCAAGACGCGATACGCCTCTTCGCGCGGATTTAACTGCAGTTCGCTCATGAGCTGACCTCAAACGGGCTTAAGCGGCTTTCGCCGAGTGTTACTAAAAGTGCTGTGCGACAAATATCCGAAGATAAAATTTCCCGTTCCGAGAGGCCGAAACAGGTAGACAGAATCTCGTCAGGTCTGACGAACCCCCTGTTGCCCAATGCCAACTCCATATATAACAAATGTACGCCTTTATCGCTTACAAGTTCAATGTTTAATATGGAGTTGCGCACATCGATTTCATTCGCCTCGCCGTTCTTAATTCTTCTTACTATTATCGACGATTGACTTTGAACCGCGAACACTTTTTCCGCCGAAATCGCAGTTTCTTGTCCGAGCCGGACTTCGTACGCAGCTAAATTGATCAGACTGCTTACCGATGCGGCTTTGCCGAATACCGGTTTGCCCTGCAAAATATGGAATCCCGACGGCAATGTTTCATTGAGCCGGTCGATCATCGCATCCTGGAACGGCGTGTCGAGCTGAATGTCAAAATACTCGCCGCGCGACGAATAACCGAGCGTCAAAGGCGGACCGAATGAAAGTTTGGGCCGGGCATGAAATCCCTGCGAAAATGCCACCGGCAAGGCTGCTCGGCGAATCGCGCGCTCAAACATCCGCATGGTCGCAAGATGTCCGACGTAGCGGACTGAACTGTCTTTGGTCCACTGCAAACGCACGCGGCTGCGCGGGACGATCATTGGCGCCGGCTCAGATACTATTCGCTTGGGACGGCGTCCAAAATTGCCGCTCGGAGCGAAGCTCACAGGCGTCAAAATCTGTTCAGCCAGGTCCGGCTTGGAGAGAATGATATCTCCAAGTTTGAAGCCGCCCGACGAACGCGATTTCTCAGTCTCAGGAAATGCCGTCTGGCGCCGGCGAGCGAGTTGTTCGTGCCCGTTGCCGTAGTCGATGTGATCCCACGGCAGCGGCTCGCCAACTTTGCGCGCTGTTGTGACCTTCGTCAAATCCACTCCATGCGACTCAAACACGGTGCGCCAGTTCGGAAGTTCGACTTCCGTGCCGGAAGAATCGGGTGTTGTGTTCAGCTCAGCCAGCGCAGCAACGATTGCGCTATAGCCACGGTCGCCGCGACTGAGAATAGCCTTGAGAAAGGCCGATTCAGCATCCCGAACCTTGAACTGGATATTGCGACCGCGCGCAGACCGCTGCACAATTTCGCAACGGCGCTGATATTCGTCGGGGTCAATTATTGCATCCCACTGCCATTCGGTAAATGGCGCGGGCATAAACGGCGAGAGCGAAATAATCAAATGCGTCTTGTCGCCATAGTTGCGCCGAATGCTTTCGCAATTGCGGATAACGTCCACGAGCGCGTTCAGATCACCGTCGTTTTCTTCCGGAAGACCAAGCTCAAAATCGAGGCGAACCGACTTCCATCCGGATGTGTAAGCGTTCGCGAGGACCTGATAGAACTGGTCAAATCCGGCGAAATGCCCTTGGGCCTCGCGCAGCCGTTCAGAACCGGATTTGAGATCGAAACGGATTGTCTGTTTTTCGCCAAAAGCAACGGCATTCGCGTAATCGACCGAGTGCGCGTTTGCGGGAAGCGGCGGCAAGATGACGGTGACATGCTTGTCGCGCAGCCGCTGGCCGACCGAGGTGATAAACTGGTCGAAATTCTTCACGCCGCTCGCCAAATCGGCGGACAGCGCGAGTTCATCATAGCCCGTATCCAACATCGTCGTGACCACCGCGTCGACAGTGCGCGCGACATCTATTGATGCCGGCAGCGACACGCAGAGCCTGTCGTTGGCGACTTCTTCGTAAGCTTGTATCGGCGCCAGATCCCGCTGACGTTGGTGATTATCGACGCGTCGCGCCCGAATCGGCTCGGCTGGTTTGCCGAATTTCGGCACGTAGACTCCGGGTATCTGGGCGCATGTGCGCAGCAGCGACTCACGATCGTAAATCGATCTCTGACTGACGAGCGCTGAGATTGTGGCGGATTCGGCGTCGAGATCGCCGACCACGACGAAGTCAACCAAATCTCCAATCGGCTCGGGATTAATAGGCGCGATGCCGGAAGCGCTGATCAACGGGTGCGATTCGTTGCGTTCGTCTGCTGTGAGTGGAATTTGCGCCAACTTAAGCGCTGAAATTATGCCGCTGAATGACAGCGCATCGGGAAGCAGAAAATGCACCCAATCACAATTTGCCAATGGCGTGAATGATTCGAGCGTGAACAGCGGGATGTTCTTGGCGCGATGAAGATTGGCGGCATCGTTGTCCGGCAGAAACGCACGCTCGCAAGCTATCGTCGACCCATGATTGAGCGAACGATAGAGCCGGTGCATTTCCGCATGACCCATGCCGCGGTCATACTTTTCCGGCACGCAAAGAGCAATACACACCCCGGCCAACTCGACGCGCGGACACACCGCTCCCCATTCGTTTCCGATATATCTTGCCGGGCGAATTACGTAGGGGAAAAATTCGGCATCTAAGAGGGCCTTAATATTCATCCCTGAAGTGATTTCCGTTGAAGGTTGGGGAGTCGAACCCGAACCGAAAGTACGCAATGATAAAGCCTTGTTTGAGCTGTTTAGCCCAAAATATCTTTTTGGTTACACTTGCACATTTCGACGATCTTGTCCTTGAACTTCCACGACTTCTTGTCGGTCGTAAAAGTTGGGTCTACCAAGCGGATGGGTTCCATCGCCGTGGAGCAAACCGGACAGATCTTGACGTGCGCCTTCTTTGAAGCCTTATCCGCAAAGGATTGCCTTTTCGCCATTTGTATGTCCTCCTAAAAAACAGTGACTCTTATTATACGTAAAGAAGTTCCAAAGTCAAGCGGTCGAATGAAAATGGGGGAAGATTATGGGATTGAATGGCTTAGGGCCATTTGTATCGTATGTGCGAAAATTATGGTGCCCCACCGGAACGGTGGGATGTTTCTCGCTTAGCCGGTGCCCCACCGGGACGGTGGGAAGTTTCTCGTTTAGCTGTGCCCCACCGGAACGGTGGGATGTTTCTCGTTTAGCTGTGCCCCACCGGGACGGTGGGAAGTTTCTCGTTTAGCTGTGCCCCACCGGAACGGTGGGAAGTTTCTCGTTTAGCTGTGCCCCACCGGAACGGTGGGAAGTTTCTCGCTTAGCTGGTGCCCCACCGGAACGGTGGGAAGTTTCTCGTTTAGCTGTGCCCCACCGGAACGGTGGGATGTTTCTCGCTTAGCCGGTGCCCCACCGGAACGGTGGGATGTTTCTCGCTTAGCCGGTGCCCCACCGGAACGGTGGGGAGTTTCTCGCTTAGCCGGTGCCCCACCGGAACGGTGGGAAGTTTCTCGTTTAGCTGTGCCCCACCGGAACGGTGGGGAGTCTCCCATTTACCACCGACTTGAAAAGTGATTGCTTAGTTTATGAATTTTCAATTTCGTAAATCATGACCGACCTTCGGCATTATGATCACGATGGGAGAGCGCGATTCATTACTGTGAGCACACACCGGCGCCTACCACTGCTGACCAGTCGAGATGTCTGCAACACTGTGGTAGAAAAACTGCTGACATGCTGCAGAGAGGACAAAGTTCGTTTGTTGGCCTATTGCATCATGCCCGAGCATATACATTTTGTAGGTATCCCGCCAATCGAACTCAAATTTGGAGCATTTGTGGGAAAAATAAAAATGCAGGCTTCAGTCGACATCCACAATTTGTTCCTTAAGTCCGATAATTCGTCGCTTCAGCAGCTTACCGTCTGCCGTAATGGGGAAGAACGGTTTGCCTTCTGGATGCGGAGGTGCTTCGATTACAATTGCCGAACGGATGAAGAGGTTCGGGAAAAAGTCAATTACTGTCATAACAACCCCGTGAAACGAAAACTCGTGGCATCGGCGGAGCTTTGGGAATGGTCAAGTTACAGGTATCATCAGATGGACCGTGACTATAAAGTGGAATTTGATATCGCCAAAATTATTCAAGATTGAATCGATCCCCACCCTTCCGGTGGGGCATCAACCCTTAGATTAAACTGAGAGAATATGAAGATCCCACCGTTCCGGTGGGGCACCACTATTCCAGCTTCTTCTTCAATTCCTCGACCTCAACTTTCAGCCGCTTCAGTTCCGCCATGCGCTCCGGCAGGCGGCTGAGATGGGCCTCGAGAAGCTTGAACTCCTTCAACTCGCGCTGCGGCGAACCGGCGTAGATCGTCCCCTCTTTTAGTGTACCCGAGACTCCCGCTTGCGCAGCGATGGTCACGCGATCAGGAATATTCAGATGCCCGACTATGCCCGCTTGTCCCGCCAGCACGACGTAGTTCCCTATCGTCGTTGAGCCGGCGACTCCGACCTGCGACACGATTATGCAGCCGCGTCCGATTTTGACATTGTGCGCGATCATGACGAGATTGTCGATCTTGGTTCCCTGTCCAATAATCGTCTCGCCCAGCGCGGCGCGGTTGATCGTGCTGTTCGCGCCGATTTCGACATCATCTTCGATCCGCACTCGCCCGACCTGGTAGACTTTGTGGTGAACACCCTTTTCGGTGGCGTATCCAAAACCATCCGCGCCGATAACGCAACCGGCATGGATGCTGACGTTGTTGCCGATGACGGTATCGTCGTAGATCGTGACATTGGAATAGATCAGACAGTTGTCGCCGAATTGGCAGTTGCGGCCAATCACGGAGCCGGTCATGATCTTGCAGTCGCGTCCGAGTTTGCTGCCGGCGCCGATTTCGACAAAATTGCCGATGTGGGTATTCTCGCCCGCCACAACAGTCGGATCGACAACCGCCGACGCCGCAATTCCGGGTCGAAGATGACTTCCCGGCTGCGGGAAGAAGTGTTTCAGCGCTTGACTAAAGGCAAAATAAGGATTCGGATGAATGATGTAATTGAGCGTGAATTCACTGCGCGGTTTGTCGACTATGACAGCGCCGGCTTTGGTCGTAGCCAGATGTGACTCGTAGCGCGAATTAGCCAGAAACGTCAGATCGCCGGGACCGGCCTGCTCGATCGTGCTGATACGTAAAATCTCGGTGTCGCCGTCGCCGACGACTATGCCGCCCAGCTTGTCAGCCAGCGCCTGCAATTGCATAATTTACTGCGTTTTCTCCAGCTCTTCCAGGACTTTTGCAGTAATATCCAACTCCTTTTTGGAATAGGCGATATTGCCGTTGACGCTGTCGAGAATCAGCGCGTAGCCTTCGGAAAGCGCTACCTTCTCCAGGACCAGGTTAATCTTGTCCAGCAGCGGTTTCGTCAATTCAACATTGCGTTTTTCGGCGCGTCCGTCCGGACCGAAAATTTCGTTCGCCAACTTTTGCCACGTGGTCTTCTTCGTCTCGATTTCGGCTTCTTTTTCCTTCTTCTTGGCATCGGAGAGAATCAGCGCCTGCTTGGCAAGTTCGGCCTCCATGGCCTCGATTTCCTTTTGGCCGTTCTCGACCTCGATATTCCACTGCTCGACTTCCTTGTTGAATTGTATCTGAGCATCCTGGAACTCTTTGTATTCAAGACGAATGCGGTAAGAGTCGATGTAGACGATTTTGTCCTGTGCTTGCAGAGACAGCGGTAAAGCCATGATTGCTGCAAATGCGATGGTAGCGAGCACAAATGCACTACGAGTCATTGTTTCCTCCGAATAATATTTTCTTTGCGCTGTTAGAATGTGGTACCGAGTTGGAAGTGGGGTTTCCAGCCGGCGCCGTCGGGATTATTATAGCCATATCCAAAGTCAAATCCAATAGTTCCTAATCCCGGAATGACAATTCTGAAGCCGGCGCCCACCGATTTTTTCAATCCGTCCGTCTTGTCAAAATCAAACGGTTTGATTGCTTTTCCACGTAACCAGGCGTTGCCGGCGTCGGCAAATGCCAGCACGTAAATCTGCTGATCGATGATCGGCATCTGAAGTTCCAAATTATAGATCAAGGTCGAGCGGCCGCGGAGTAAAGCGCCATTGGCGTTCGTCGGACCGACGGTGCCGTCTTCGTAACCGCGAATAACGCCGTCCTGATAGGTGCCGCCCGGAGCAAACCGTTCGGAGTACGGGATACCGGCATCGCCTTCGGGCGAGTCGATTACACCGACGCGAACCTTGCCCGCGAGAACGAACTTCCACCAAATCCGCTTATACTTGGCGGCGTCGAACACGTGTTTGTGATACTTCCAGTCGCCGCCCAATGCCCAACCGGAGACCTCCGAGCTAAGTTGCACCAACGATCCGGAGGTCGCGAACTGCGACAGGTCGCGCGAGTCGCGGACCAATGTGACTCCCATTGCCGACGTGGTCAGCCAGTCGTTTTCGTATCTGAGCAAACTGTACGGGTCATTTACGTGGTTGTCTTTATAAGCTTGATTGAAATCGAAATAGCGCACCTCTTCCAGCGTGTAGCGGCCCGTGATCCGGAAATAGTCGTCGGGCCAGCTTAAACGGCGACCCAAACGCAGGCCCATTCCGCGCGTGCCTTCGCTGAATTCCTCGGCGCTGAAACTGAGTTCGCGGTTGACACTGAACACGTCAACACCGAACGAGGTCGGTGTGTCCAACATCCACGGCTCGGTGAATGACAGCGATATCGAATTCCGGCGCGAACCGAATGACCAATCGAGGTTGACGTTTTGTCCATTGCCGCGAAAATTTGGAATGCCCAAACCGAGCGTGCCGACGAGCTTGTCCTGTCCCGAATACCCGGCGCCGGCTTGAATTTGTCCGGTCGGCTTTTCCGAGACTTTGAAAACGACATCGATATCGCCGTTGGGGAGATTCTGCACATCCGGTTCGACGTTCGAGAAATAGTTGAGCAGCATCACATTTCGCAGCGACCGCATCAACACCGAGCGCTTGAACACCTGGCCCGGGCGCGTGAACAGCTCGCGGCGGATGACTTTTTCCTTCGTCTTGGTGTTGCCCTCGACATAGACCTTGTTGATATGCGCCGGTACGCCCTCGGAAATTTCGAACTCGATATTCAGCGTGGAATCAGCCGTCTGGACATTGTCGATGATGCGGACATGGATATAGCCATCTTCCTGATACACCGAATAGAGATTGGTGACCGACTCCTCGAATTTTTCGTAATTGTAAATGTCGCCGCGATCAAACTTGAGCTGGTCAGCGAGCAACTCCGACTTGTAGATATCGTTGCCTTTGAATGTGACGTCGCCATAATAATAGCGGTTGCCTTCGGAGACGTTGACGTACACTGCCATTGTCTTGCCGTCGGGGTCGATGGCTACGCTGTCGCTGGCGATGGCGGCATCGATAAACCCGCGTTTGCGATAGTATTCGATAATCTTGTCTTTGTCGGCATCGAATTCATCCCGCTTGAAAGTACCCGAGCGGAATAGGCCCTTGGGCTTGGTTTTCATTTCGCCGCGTAACGAGCCGTCTTTGACAGCGCTGTTGCCTGCGAATTCGATCGCCCGAATCTTGACCTTCTCGTTTTCGTCAATTTTGAAAGTGATTTCGACCTTGTTGCTGTCAAGCGTCTTGGTTTCGGGAGTGACTTCGGCAAGATAATAGCCTTCGGAGCGATAGAATTTCTTGATCGCTTCGACGTTGCTGGTAAGCTGGCTGGGACTGATTGTCTGCCGCTCGAAGATATTCAGCTTTTCTTTGAGTTTGTCGTCTTTAAATTTAGCGTTCCCGTCGAAATCGATCTTGGCGATTTGCGGCTGTTCGACGACCGTGATTTTGAGATTGATGCGTCCGCCGGCGAAGTCGCCGGAGACTTGGACGTCGGAAAATAATCCGAGGGCATAGATACGGCGAATCGCTTCCTGGACCGCAGTCGAGGACAGCTTCATGCCGGTCGCGAGGCCGGAAACAGAGGAGATTAGCGAAGTTTCAACCGCCCGATTCCCTTCGACCACCACACTTGCAACTTCGTAGCTTTGCGCTTTGGCCGACTGTGCGATCAAGAGCGCTATGAGCAGCGAGACGAATAAAAGCGCCGCTGCCTTAGATTGTGCCATCCGTGCCTGTCTGTTAGCTGACGATGATGTTTCCGATTTTCAGATCAGTAAAGTCCTGACGATGTCCGCGCATTTTGCGGTATTTGGTGCGGCGTTTCTTCTTGAATACCAACACCTTCTTGTCGCGGCCCATATCCAGTACGGTCGCTTCAACCTTGGCGCCTTCGACCAAAGGTCTGCCGATCTTGCTGGAATCGCCGTCACCGACCATCAGGACGCGTTCTATCTGGTAAGACGCACCCGGTTCGGCAACGTGCATTGGCACGCGAATGACATCGCCTGTGGCTACACGATACTGCAGTCCGCCAGCTTCTACAATTGCATACATTCTTCTGTTAAACTCCTCTCAAACTAACACAAAATAGTCTGATATGATAGCTTTTGGACGGCTTTTGTCAAGAACATTCTGTCTGGTTGAGTTTCTGCATTGTGTAGTATCATAAAATCGATGATACCCCAAAGTTCCTAAAAACTATGGGGTTAGGGGGTATAAACGACTCGGTCACATGTTCTCGAGACAAGATTATCCCAGCAAGCACTTAACTACGCGACGAATAGATATTCGTTGACATTTATATCGTTCTTTCCTAATTTAGTTAATTAGTAAGCTTTATTCGGAGCAGGGGTTTATAAGTCATGAAAAAATCGACCTTCTGGCTGATGCAATTCCTCATTGCCCTTGTTGTTGCACTGGTGTCAGTTGCTCCGGCCTCAGCACGAGATCACGGTGAAAACGGAAATAATTCCGTGGCATCGCGATTGTTGCCGCCTGATGTTCAAGAGCGCGTGCATAAAACCGGCAATGTCCACTTCATGGTCACAAACTATGGTACATTCGGAAATCAAGCAGATGCCAGCATCATCGATCCCGAGACGGGTGCTCCGGGGCCCTCATGCCAGTTCCCGGCTGCATCTGGCATTGAATACCTTTATCAAGGCGCTCTCTGGATTGGAGCCATCGTGGATGGCGACACACTGGTATCAAGCGGCCAAGATGGCTGGATGCGTGTGAGTGAGATGTTTCCGGATGGCGGGCAAACTTCTCAGATAATCAAGCGATCGAATATTCCCAGCAGTCCATTCTATGATATCAACGCGGTTAGCGAGGCAGATTTCATCTCGACGTATTTCGACACGCTGACCGATCGTGCTTATGTCGAAGGTGATTTCTACGATAATCGGCCACATCGACCGCTTGGACTGAAAATCGTACAGGAATCCTATTCATGGAGCTCAAGCGGGCTCGATAATTTCGTGATTGTCAAAGAGCGTCTTGTCAATTTCGGAACTCACAATCTTAATGATGTTTGTGTCGGCCTATACTTTGATGGCGATGTCGGACACTTCTCTTCAAATAACTACTTCTATGACGATATAACCGGTAGCACAATTGTACCGGCCGACGCAACAGGTTATGAGACGCTGGCTGCTTGGATTGCCGATGCCGACGGCGATCCGACCACAGGCGGATTTGATTATCGCTCACCCAAAGCTGCTTTTGGAGTTGCAGTGCTTCAGCAGCCGATGCAGGCGGGAATTTCCTACAATTGGTGGACCTCTAATGGC
This sequence comes from uncultured bacterium, assembly GCA_963707485.1. Lineage (GTDB taxonomy): Bacteria > Zixibacteria > MSB-5A5 > CAIYYT01 > CAIYYT01 > JADJGC01. The sequence continues at coordinate 20,745 of CAVPQS010000052.1, read as the reverse complement.
GAAGCATTTTGGGACTGGGGTCCGATGCTAAGTGGCGATGCCTGGCCATTTTTCACAGGCGGAAGCGGAACTCCATCGGGGGATCGCAACAAATACTACTTGATGACACGACCTTGCCGCGATTTTGACCAACTCTGGACAGCAGTGGACATGACATCGCTCGGCTGGAAGCCGCGACACCCGGACCCGAGCTATGCTGTCGATTTATCAAACGGTACTGATGCCAAGTTCCTGCTCTCTTTTAAGCTTGGTGAATTGGCGCCCGGTGACAGCACAGAGTTTGTTTTCGTTGTGGCGATGGGCGACAACTTTCACAAGAACCCGCAAGATTTTGTGAACCTGTTTTCAGCCCAAAATCCTATGGTTTTCGCAGACGCACTCGATCATTCCAATCTAATTCAAACTATTCAGCGAGCCAGACTGCAATATCGATTGGCGACGACAGGATTGTTGGGAGATGCGAATTCTGATCTAAGGATCAATATCTCCGACGCGGTCTTTTTGATCCAGTACCTCTTCAGCAATGGAGTCGCGCCTGAGAAACCTAATCTGGCTGATGTAAATGCAGACTGCGAAGTCTCGTTACCTGACGCGGTATACGTCGTAAACTTCATTTTTGGCGGCGGACCCTATCCGCTTGAAGGCTGCGCTGCGAAGTAGCTGATTTGGGCCGCCTCCCAGCCCTCACATAATTTGCACCCCCCATCACGTAACCACATCCTTACGTATAATCCCGTAAGTAAATGCTTACAGAAAGTAAGGATATGGAAACACGACGTGACGTTTATCAAGCCATCGCCGACCCGACACGCCGGGAGATCATCGACTTAATCGCGCATCAGTCGCTGAATCTTAACGCGATTGCGGAAAATTTCAAGATCAGCCGCCCGGCTATTTCGCAGCATATCAAGATACTGAGCGAATGCGGGCTGGTGGTGGTCCGAAAACAGGGCCGCGAACGCTTCTGCGAGGCTAAACTTGCGCCGCTCAACGAAGTCGCCGCGTGGGTCGAGCGCTATCGGAAGTTCTGGACCTCCAAACTTGACGCACAGGACGAATTTCTGGATGATTCAAACAAGAAATCGAAAACAAAAACCAGAAGGAGAAAGAGATGAGCAATAATCCGGGCGAAGTTGTGGTCGAAAAAACCTACAACGCTGCGATCGACCGCGTCTGGCAGGCGCTCATCGATCTGGCGCTGATAAAACAGTAGTACTTCGACCTGCCCGGCTTCAAGGCCGAGGTTGGATATGAATTCTCATTCCTGGCCGGTGACGACACGACAAAATGGCTGCATCTCTGCAAAGTCACCGCTGTCAAACCGAAGAAGTCGATTTCCTATACCTGGCGCTACGACGGCTACGACGGCGATTCACTCGTGACGTTCGAACTCTTCGCCGAAGGCGGCAAGACGCGACTACTGCTCACTCATACCGGACTCGATACCTTCACGGCAGATGTCGCAGCCTTCAAGCAGGAGAATTTCCAAGTGGGCTGGACCGAAATCATCAAAAAAACGCTGGCGAAATTTTTGGAGGGGTCGAAGTAACGTCATCGCAGATCCGGACACGTAAAGAAACCGGGCGCCTTTGTCGGCGCCCGGTTAGAATCCACAAATCTAAATCTTACTTCCCTAACACGGCGCCGGACCACCCGAGAAGATGAAGTTAATCAAGTAAACCACATCCGAAATCGTGATTATCCCGTTGCAGTCGGCATCACCGGCAATCGTCGGAATTGGCGCAGCACCACCGCTAAATATATAGGTTACCATATAGACGGCATCGGAGATGTTCACCACGCCGTTGTTGTCGGCGTCGCCCGACAAATACGGCGCAGGCGCAATGCGGAAGCTGATCGTCTCGGTTTCCGATCCACCGGTTGTGCCGGTGGCTCTGATCGAGACGGAGACAGCGCCCGTATCTGCCGGTGTGCCGCTAATCACGCCTGTTGAAGTGTTCAGCGTCAGGCCCGTCGGAAGCGTTCCCGACATGAGTTGGAACGTGTACGGCGCCGTGCCGCCGCGAACGGTAATCGCCTGCGAATAGGGAGCATACTGTGTGCCCTCGGGCAAAGTGCCGTAGATGATATGGACAGCGTAAGTTTCATTAGTCGTCGTCTTGAGTATCCACTCATTACGGTCGATCAGGACGGACGTAGGCGCCGCCAAGGCTCCCGTCACATCGAAAACATAATCCTGATCACGCAGCGTGTTGGACACACTGTAATCGCGATTCGCGCCGGCGAAGACCGTTAGGTCGACATTAGCCATTCGGAACACCGTCGGACTTGTGGTCTGAGTCTGCCGCACATGCACATACACGCGATAGGATCCCACCGCGAGTTGATCGTAAGTGTAAGAAACAGAGTACTTCGGGTAATATGTCCCATAGACCCAGTCTGCGAAAAATGGATGCAAATCCATTCCGGTTTGTTCTTCAAACAGGTCGCGGAAGTTCTCGGTCGAGGCATCCTTCCACTTATAGCGCGGATCGTCGTAGTAAGCTTGCATGGCGTTGAAGAAATTTGCGTCGCCGACGACGTGGCGCAGCATATGCAGCACCCAGGCGCCCTTGTCGTAAACCCGACCGTCGAATATCGCCCAGACATCGGTTGTGTCGACACAATAAACCGATCCGCCCGAAAGATAGCGCATACCGTTCATATAGCTGCGCAGCGCGGTCGCGCCGCCGGATGACTCAAACCAGAGAGCCTCAACGTAGCTGGCAAAGCCTTCATTCAGCCAGATATGGTGCCAGTCGCGGCAGGTGATCATATCGCCCCACCATTGGTGGCCCATTTCATGCACGATAATCGACTGCGCATAGTAGTTGTTGATAATCGAAGTATTCGTCTGGTGCTCCATTGCCCCGCCCCAGTTGAACATCGACATGCCGTACTTTTCATTGACGAATGGATACAGGCCGAATATGCGCGACAGCGTATCGAGCATCGAAACAGTCGGGGCATAACCGGTCTGTGCCGCCGCCAATTGCGATGGGTACACCCAGTAATCAACCGGCATCGAATCGTTGACCCCGTAATAGAACCAGTCGCGCCAGGTCGAATAATTCGACATCGCCAGGCTGACCAGATAGGTCGCTATCGGATAGCGGATCTTCCAGTAAGTCGTGCGCGTGCCGTCGCCATTATCGATATTCGCGGTCATTGTGCCGTTCGAACTGCAGAACAAGTTGCTCGGATAGGTGATAATGACATCAACCGAATCGGCCTTGTCATCCGGATAGTCCTTGCAGGGCCACCAGGTCCGCGCCAGATACGGCTCGGACAAAGTCGAGATTACCGGATTGCCTGCATACGAATCAAACGAAAACGCCTGGAATCCGCCCTCAATCGGATGACCGTGATAGTACGTCGCGAGCGTAAACGTTTCGCCCGTATTGACCGGCGTCGGCAAGTTCACCGTCACGAGATTGCCGACACGAAAGCTTGTCGCTGTGGCGCCGTTGACCTTGATCGAATCTATGGTCATGTCGGAAAACAGGTCGATTTCGCAGAAAGTCACATTGTCCTGCGTCGCCTTGGAAGCCATATCCACGCGCGCCGTGATAATCTCGGTCGAGGTGTTGACTGACATGTCGATGCGGTAGTAATGGACATCGTATTGGTACTGTGTCGGTTTGGCGCCGAGAACGCCCAGTTCCTGTTCAATGCCGCGCGCCTTGGCGAGACGGCCGGCTTTGGCGAGGCGTTCGATATCGTGAGCCTCGCGTGATTCGCGTATAGCCTGCTCGATCGGAATCTTCTCAAAATCACGGGAGTAGCCCGAAACTGTCATCAATACGGAAAACACGGCGGCTGCCATAAAGCGCAGCATCCATGTCGGGGACAAAATCAATTTGGCAGGCACTCGAACCTCCGGTCTCTGCTCCAAGTTGCTCGGATCGATTTATGAAATACTTTGACTATTATCGGCCTAATCTCGAATTGCACGTAGTATCCGGTTTCAGCCCCAAGAGAGAAGTAGAATTATCGCCAATTTAATGCTCGGCGAAACAAGTAAACAATATAAAGAGGAATATAACGAGATCGGCGATTTAGTCAAGCGTGGATACGGCCGCAGTTTACCCTGCCGAAACGAGAATATCATACCAGCGAAGACCGCCCACGTGCCCTTCCGGCGACGTTCGTCCAGAGTCATACCGGCGAAGGCCGGTATCCAGCAAGATCTTAGAAACTCAACACGCGAATTCCGAATTTCATCGGAGCGTCGCGCTATTGTACCGCAGGCTTGCTTCCGACTTTCGCCGTTACTACTGGTCCCGCCGGCACGCCAAGCGGCAGCACTGTCTTGCCGTATATTTCGTTTAAGACTTGCGCGAGCCCTGTGTAAATCGCCGACAGCCCGCAGATTATGCCTTCGTAGCCGGCAACGCCGGTAATCGCGGGATTGTCCGTCATGTCGCCGAGCGCCAACAACCAGAACAGAATCGTCAGCGAGCCAAAAACAAACTGCAGCGCGTGATTGAGTTTAAGCGTCCCAATGAACATCACGCCGGTAAACAGCCCCCACATGAACAAATAAGCCGCCATGGCGCCCTTTGTGGCAGCCTCCCCCATTCCGAGCTTGGGCAGCACCAGCAATGCCACCAGCGACAGCCAGAAGCAGCCATACGAAGTAAACGCCGTCAAGCCGAACGTGTTCTTCTTCTTCCATTCCATGATGCCGGCGATAATCTGGGCGATGCCGCCGTAGAAAATTCCCATGCCAAGAATCATGGTGTCGAGCGGAAATAGTCCGGAATTGTGGAAGTTCAAAAGAACCGTGGTCATGCCGAATCCGAGCAGTCCCAGCGGCGCCGGATTGGCGGTGCTGTCGCGGAAGGTGGTCATAGTCTCAATCTGCGTTGTCATTTATCTCTCCAGCCGTTAACCCTGAGTCAATTCGCTAAGTAACACGACTGAACTTAGACAAAATCATCCATTTGTCAATTTGAATACAGAGACAAAAAAAAGGCGCTCATACTGGAGAGCGCCAGGTGCCCCGTAGGGCAATCCTTAGGTGACGATTGTCACTGTACTGAAGATTGACAGTCAACCGCCGCTTAAGTACATTACAATTACAACATAATCTTGTGGGCAACACTATGTCAAGGGATCATTATGTCAAGCAAAGAAAATCGCGAATTACGGCTCGGTATTGACATCGGGACTAATTCGCTTGGTTGGGCTCTGGTAGATTTGAAGCAAACCGACGGTAACAAGATCGTTGCCGCCGGTTCGCGCGTGTTTGAAGAAGGACTGGATGAACTCAAGAAGGACGGTCGCGGGAAGTCGCGCAATAGCCAACGCCGTGAAGCGCGCCAGCGGCGCAGGCAGACGGAACGACGAAGTCGCCGACTATCCAATTTATTTGCGTTGCTTTGTCGAAACAGAATTCTCAATGCGAATCCAAAAGCCACTTGCGTCGAAAGGCACGAATACCTTAGCGCTCTTGATCTCCGAATCGGTGATCCGTACCAACTTAGAAAGCGTGCACTTGAAGAGCAATTGGATCTCGAAGCTTTTGGACGCGCAATCTACCATTTGGCACAGCGTCGTGGATTCAAGACTAATCGTAGAGAAACAGGTCGTGACGAGAAGGAAGCCGGCAAAGTCCAGGAAGGCATAGGCAGTCTCGAAGCAAAGATTAGGTCAACCGGCGCCAGAACCCTGGGAGAGTATTTCGCTAATCTGCAACATGGAAGTGAGCGAATCCGACAGCGGTACACCGGCCGCGAAATGTACGAATCGGAGTTTGAACTAATCTGGGACAGTCAAGCCCACTTTTATCCCAAAGTACTTACGTCGGATTTTCGGGACAAGGCGTATCGCGCTATTTTTTTCCAGAGAAAACTCAAGAACCAGAGCCATCTAATTGGTAAATGTGCTCTTGAACCCAAACGTCGGCGCGCGCCCTGGGCGCTTATTGATGCCCAGCAGTTCCGCTACTTAAAGACCCTTAATAGTCTCGAAATTGAAGACCGAGAGACGGGCGAAATCCGCGCGCTTACTGATGACGAAAGAACGAAAGTCATACATTTGTTGGAAACGACCATTACGGTTAAGTTCAGTAAGATCAGGCAACTTCTCAAGTTGGGGCGGAACACCTGCTTCAATCTTGAACGCGGCGGCGAAGAAAAAATGTGCGGCAATTCTACGGCGGCTCGCATCGTCAAAGTCACCGGCGCTGACTACTGGACGGCCAGAAGCGCGGAAGAGCGAAATCTGCTCGTCAACGACGTTTACTGCTATGAGAGCAGCGACGCGTTGGTGGCAAGGCTGCAAGCCAAGTGGAGTCTGCCGCCGGAGCAAGCTTCGGCTCTCGCAACCATCAGTTTCGAGGAGGGCTACTGCGCTTTCTCCCGCCAGGCCCTTGCCAAATTATTACCCCACATCAAAAAGGGCGTTGCCGAAGCCACTGCAATCAAGTCCGAATATCCGGAACGGTTCGCGCGCTCAAATGCGGCAGTTACGGAATTGCCGCCCGTCGATACCGATCTACTTCCGGAGATGCGAAATCCGATTGTTGTTCGAGCGCTTACCGAATTGCGACGGGTAGTCAACGCTATCATCGCTCGATACGGTTTGCCGGATCGGGTGCATATTGAAATGGGACGCGATCTTCGACAGACTCCCGACCAACGGGAGCGCACCATCAAAAAAATGCGCTTGAATGAAAAACGGCGAATGGACGCGGCTGACCAAATCAGGCAGGAAACCGCCATCCAGAATCCTTCACGTTCAGACATTGAGCGCGTCCTGCTCGCAAACGAATGCGGCTGGGAATGTCCTTACACGGGAAAGCACATTTCAATGTCGGCGCTCGTCGGGACAAGCCCCCGCTTTGACATCGAGCACATCATTCCGTTCGATCGTTGCCTCGACGATTCGTTTTTGAACAAAACGCTTTGCGATGCCGACGAGAACCGACACCGTAAACGCAATCGGACACCCTTCGAGGCCTACCATGGCGACACGCAACGTTGGGAATCGATTCTTAATCGCGTCCGGGGGTTCCAAAGTGATTTGGCGTTGGAAAAATTGAAGCGAGTTCGCATGACGCCAGATCAAGTCAACGAACTGTTAAATGATTTCACCGCCCGTCAACTGAACGACATGCGCTGGGCATCCCGTTGGGCGAAGCAGTATCTTGGCCTCTTATATGGCGGCCGGACGGCCGACGGAATCGATGACAGTGGGCGTCGGCGAGTCTTGGCAACAAGCGGCTCAGTGACTGGATTTCTGCGCCGCGAATGGGGGCTCAATACGATTCTTGGCGATCCGGAAGGACTGACAAAGTCGCGCGATGATCATCGTCATCACACAATTGACGCCATTGTTGTTTCCCTATCTGACCCCGGCACGGTGCAGAAATTGAGCCGCGCCGCATCAGCAGCCACGAATTCCGGCCGCCGCCTGTTTGCTGATCTGCCCCAACCGTGGGAAAATTTTCATATCGAGGCGGCTTCAGCGGTTCAGAACACCATTACGTCACATAGTCTTTCCAAGCGGGTCAGGGGGCCGCTTCACGCCGACACTTTTTATGGTCGACCGCACATTCTCGAAGGCAAGAGTGTCACTCATCTTCGAACACCCCTTGAGTCCCTAAGCCCCAAGGATGTCGAAAATATCGTCGACCCCGTAATTCGCCTCGCTGTGCAAGACAAATTGCATGAACTCGGCTTGGCGCCCGACAAAGCATTCGCGAATCCCGAAAACCGGCCGCTCATAGTCCAGACGAACGGCACGAAGCATGCGATTCGCCATGTCCGGGTGCGCCGAACTTTGGAAACCTATCAAGTGATCGGAAAACCGCCGCATGAGCGATTTGCAATGAACGAGAAGGTCAGCCACATGGAAGTTTTTGCCGTTAACCGAAACGGCGGAGAGCAGGAGTGGCGGGCGGACGTTGTGCCGATGTTGGAAGCGTACCGGCGGCGGGCGGCTAAGCTGCCGATTGTCAATCGCGATCACGGCGAAGCGGCGACGTTTCTTTTTTCCCTTGCCGGCCGCGAAATAATTGAGTTGGGCGAGCTCGACAAACCTGAGATCAATCGCAGGCTCTACGTGTTGCGCACTATTCGATCGAGCCAACAGGTCTATTTTGTTCCTATCAACAACGCCCGAACCCAGGGCGTTATTGGCACAACCGGACTGACGGCGCGTCCCGACTCCCTGCGCCGCCGCGGCTGTCGCAAAGTTGTTATCACGCCTTTGGGTGAAGTCAGGTCCGCCAATGATTGATTAGGATCTTCGCATCTTTGCCGATACTCGTTACTAGAAATATGGAACGCGTTATCGACATAAGCGAGTCGGCGGCCAATCTATCGGTTCGGTAAGAACAACTGGTGATTCGTGCCAATGGCGCGGAAGAGCGCGTTCCGCTCTCGGAAATCCTGGCGTTGATTGTTTCACACCCTGCCGTTGTGTTTACTCACGCGGTACTCAGTGGAATCGCGGCTAACGGCGGCACGTTTCTCGTTTGCGATGATAAGCGCCTGCCCATCGGCATGCTGTTGCCGTTGCAAACGCATTTCCTGCAAAGCGAGCGTCTCACCAAACAAGTCGCCGCGCCTGCGCCCTTAAAGAAACAAATTTGGCGGCAGCTTATCGAAGCCAAAATTAGAGCGCAAGCTGCTCTCCTGAAATATCAAAACGGAGACGATGGGGGTCTCGCTGCTTTGTCGCGGTTAGTCGTTTCCGGCGATACTAAGAACGTCGAATCACAAGCCGCGCAGCGATATTGGCCCTTGCTTCTCGGCGATGCGTTTCTCCGACGGCCGCAAGGAACAGATGGAGTCAATATTGCGCTAAATTATGGTTATGCCGTCCTCCGGTCTATTGTTGCGCGATCTGTTTGCGCCGTTGGGCTGCATCCCTCTTTGGGAGTGCACCATCACAATCGCTACGACGCCTTTTGCCTCGCAAACGACTTGATGGAGCCTTTCCGTCCCCTGGTCGATCGCGCCGTCGTCGACATAGTCAATTTGCGCGGGTTCGACATTGCCTTGGATCGGGACATCAAGGTCGATCTGATTTCGACCCTCGTGAAGCAGCGCTTTGTCTTCGCCAACGAAGAGCGTACTCTCCCGGACTGGATCGGGCAATTGGCCAATTCGCTCGCGACCGTCTATGCGGGTTCGAAGCGAAAACTCTTTATTCCGGAGTTCAAATATGTCCAAAAGAAATCGCGCGAAAACGACGCCGAGAGTACACCTTTCTGAGTATCGTGGTATGTGGCTTTTCGCAATGTTTGATTTGCCGGTTGATACGAAGGAAGCTCGTCGCATCTATACCCGATTTCGCACGACATTGCTCCGCCAGGGATTCTCGATGCTGCAGTTCTCCGTCTATGCTCGTTATTGCGGATCCGAAGAACGAGATGAGATACTGAAGCGGAGTCTGCGGAAAATGCTCCCACCGCGAGGCCAGGTCCGACTCATCGCTGTCACCGATCGTCAGTTCGGAAAGATGGAAGTTTACGAGGGAAATTCCAAGGTTGCGACTGAGAAGGAGCCGGAACAATTGCTGCTTTTTTGAGGCCATCTTGTTCAGAACTCCTTGTAGTTGTTTGGACTACAAGGAGTCTAATGTACTTAAGCGGTTGTTCTTGTCAAGCCCCAGCTTCGTCGTCTTCGAGAACACCGACCTCATAATGTACTTAAGCGGTTGTTCTTGTCAAGCCCCAGCGATAATATCAGTGCCCCGGGCGGGATTTGAATGTACTTAAGCGGTTGTTCTTGTCAAGCCCCAGCATGCGCTCGTGCAGGTGCTGATTTCCGGTAAATGTACTTAAGCGGTTGTTCTTGTCAAGCCCCAGCGCTTGGCGTGTTCTGTACGATCAGCAACGAATGTACTTAAGCGGTTGTTCTTGTCAAGCCCCAGCTAATTCGCGACGCTTGGCGTGGTCCAATTTAATGTACTTAAGCGGTTGTTCTTGTCAAGCCCCAGCGTGCGCTTTGAAAAGATCGAGACGATCCGAATGTACTTAAGCGGTTGTTCTTGTCAAGCCCCAGCAAGGATGACTATGGATAAGCTGATTCAAAAAATGTACTTAAGCGGTTGTTCTTGTCAAGCCCCAGCTACTACAGTGCGGAGCAGCTCGCGCTGATGAATGTACTTAAGCGGTTGTTCTTGTCAAGCCCCAGCCAAGTCGCTTGTTAACTAACTGATAATTAAAATGTACTTAAGCGGTTGTTCTTGTCAAGCCCCAGCCTCGTCGCGTGTGTCGCGGGTGTCGCGGATAATGTACTTAAGCGGTTGTTCTTGTCAAGCCCCAGCTGTTTTGTGACTGGATGCCACGCTATCTTTAATGTACTTAAGCGGTTGTTCTTGTCAAGCCCCAGCGCGCGGGCTCGCTGCACTGTAGTCGAACCAATGTACTTAAGCGGTTGTTCTTGTCAAGCCCCAGCTAATGCAGAGATTGAACCACTAACCGTCAAAATGTACTTAAGCGGTTGTTCTTGTCAAGCCCCAGCTCGGAAGCGCCGAACCTCGATGTCGCGGTAAATGTACTTAAGCGGTTGTTCTTGTCAAGCCCCAGCAGATTGGGTGTCGACGGCATCCTCTTGGAAATGTACTTAAGCGGTTGTTCTTGTCAAGCCCCAGCGATTGTGGATTGGTGTAGATGAGAAGAAAAAATGTACTTAAGCGGTTGTTCTTGTCAAGCCCCAGCATTCCTGCGTTAGTATTGTCCTCCTGTAATAATGTACTTAAGCGGTTGTTCTTGTCAAGCCCCAGCATTCCTGGAGGGAACTGCATGAACGAAGAAATGTACTTAAGCGGTTGTTCTTGTCAAGCCCCAGCACTTGCACGAAGACACCGCCCCGAAAGTAAAATGTACTTAAGCGGTTGTTCTTGTCAAGCCCCAGCCACTATTGTATGCGAAGTATTCAGCGCGAAATGTACTTAAGCGGTTGTTCTTGTCAAGCCCCAGCCAAGCGATATTTCCTTGCCGATTGCCTTCGAATGTACTTAAGCGGTTGTTCTTGTCAAGCCCCAGCAATAAACAACATGACAGCTACCACCCGAGAATGTACTTAAGCGGTTGTTCTTGTCAAGCCCCAGCGAGCCTTGAATTGGGTAATAATGTAGTCATAATGTACTTAAGCGGTTGTTCTTGTCAAGCCCCAGCCGATGAATTGTTCAGCCGACATAGACGGGCAATGTACTTAAGCGGTTGTTCTTGTCAAGCCCCAGCGCGCTTTCCGTAATCATGTTATTGACCATCCCCCCTTTTGACGTACATTAAGAACTATGGCTCAATTCAAACTTGTATCGAAATATCAGCCGCGCGGCGACCAGCCCGAGGCAATCAAGCGGCTCGTCGAAGGCATCGCAGCCGGCGACAAGTACCAGACCCTGCTCGGCGTCACCGGTTCGGGCAAGACCTTTACCATGGCGAACGTCATCGAGAAGATCAACAAACCGACCCTGATCATGTCGCACAACAAAACGCTCGCGGCGCAGCTTTACGGCGAATTCAAGGCGTATTTCCCCGACAACGCCGTCGAGTTCTTCATCAGCTATTACGACTACTATCAGCCCGAGGCGTACGTCCCGTCGACCGACACCTACATCGAAAAAGACACCTCGATCAACGACAACATCGACCGCCTGCGCCTGCGCGCAACCAGTTCGCTGCTCGAACGCGACGACACGATCATCGTAGCCTCGGTGTCATGCATCTACGGCATCGGCTCGCCGTCGGAATACAAGAACATGATGGTGCTGCTCAAAAAGGGCGACGAGATTGACCGCAACAACATGCTGCGGCGACTGATCGAAATCCAGTACACCCGCAACAACATCGATTTTTCGCGCGGCCATTTCCGCGTTCGCGGCGACACCATCGAGGTCTTCCCCGCCTACGAGGTCAACGGCGTCCGCATCGAAATGTGGGGCGACTCGATTGAGCGCATTCGCACTTTCGATCCGGTCTCGGGCGAAATCAAGGCCGAAATCGAGCGCATCGCGATCTATCCGGCGCGCCACTTCGTCAGCGCCGGCGAAACCGTCAAGCGCGCCATCGTGGGCATCGAAGCCGAATTGCGCGAGCGCCTGCCCGATTTGCGCGCACAGGGGAAACTGCTCGAGGCCCAGCGCCTCGAATCGCGGACTCTTTACGATCTCGAAATGCTCCGCGAAATCGGCCACTGCTCCGGCATCGAAAACTACTCGCGCTACTTTTCCGGACGCGCCCCCGGCGAACGGCCCTATACGCTGATCGATTTCTTCCCCGAGGACTTCCTGCTTTTCGTCGATGAGTCGCACCAATCGATCCCGCAGATCAAAGCCATGTACGCCGGCGACCGCGCGCGCAAAGAGGTTCTCGTCGAGCACGGATTCCGTCTGCCGTCGGCGTTGGACAACCGCCCGCTGACCTACGACGAATTCGTCAAAATGATCCCGCGGACAGTCTATGTCTCGGCCACGCCGTCCGACTTGGAACTCGCGAATTCCGGCGGCGTCATCGTCGAACAGATTATCCGCCCGACCGGCCTGGTCGATCCGACAATCACGATTCGCCCGATCGAGGGCCAAATCGACGACCTGATCAAAGAAATCCGCGCCCGCGTCGTGAAAAAAGAACGCATCCTCGTGACGACTCTGACCAAGCGCATGGCGGAGGATTTGTCCGACTATCTCGCGCGCCTGAACGTCCGCGTGCGCTACCTGCATTCCGAAATCGACGCCATCGAGCGCACCGAAATTCTGCGCGACTTGCGACTCGCCGAATTCGACGTGCTGGTCGGAATTAACCTGCTGCGTGAGGGCCTTGACCTTCCCGAAGTCTCGCTGGTCGCGATTCTCGACGCCGACAAGGAAGGTTTCCTGCGTTCCGCGCGATCATTGATGCAAACCGCCGGACGTGCGGCGCGCAATGTCGAAGGCGAAGTTATTCTCTACGCCGACAAAATGACCGACTCGATGAAGTCGATGATCGGCGAAACCAACCGCCGCCGCAAACTGCAGCTTCAATACAATCAGGACAACGGCATCACGCCGGAGACGATCTTCAAAACGCGCGACGAAATCCTCCAGGCGACCAGTTTCGCCGACAGCAAAGCCGCCGAGGCTGTCGAGGCCAATCTTCCCGACTTCTGGGAGGAAATGCCGGCGCAGGACAAGATTGCATTCCTCAGTCAGCAGATGGAACATGCCGCGCGCGAACTCGAATTCGAACGCGCCGCCGACTTGCGCGATCAGATTATGAAACTGAAAGACGTCACCAGGAAAAAAGCGCGTCGTTAGGCGATTAAACACCCGTAAGCCTGGTGCGTCGATTATACTGAAGGTGTGGAGGACATTTAATGCGACTCAAACGATTTCTATACTGCCTGGTGCTGGTTCCGCTGGTCATCGCCGCCGTTAATTCGTGCAGCGAAGATCGCGGCACCGACTACGATCGCACCAACCTGAAGCAAATCACCGATCTTGTCACAATCAGCGACGTCGGCCGCACGGCGTTTCCGCGCATCTGGTTTGATACGGTCAGCCGGCTCGCGCAGTACGCCAAAACGACCGCCGCGATGGACGAAATCAGCCCGCTCGATTTTTGGGTAGACATTGTCTCCTACGGCTGCACCGTGACGATTATTGACTCTTGCGCGCCCGATGAATTCAACGAAGGCGATTCCTGCTCGGAAATTGCATTGGAAAACGGCGTGCGCGCACGGGCCTATGTGGTGCACATTCAGGACACGATTGTCTGCAATTACAACATCGTCAACCGCTCGGATTCGTCGGTAACGACCAAGAACGTCAAGTACAAAGAAATTCAGACCGCAGTCGCCGCCAAGCTGGAAAAGAACGAAACGCAGTACGGCGGCTGGCGCATTTTTGCTATCGGGCGTCAACGCCACGGTGTCGGATTCACCTTGGCGAGTTTCCCCCAGATTGATTCTATCGTCCTCGAATCACGCGCGCGCGACGAGGTCCGCAGGGCCTATTATCCGGAACGTTCGATTAGTTACACGGCGCTCCGAAATATCCCGACACTGTACACCGGAGAGCCGCTCCGCATCACCGCTTATACGCGCCCATATTTCAGCAATCCGCCGATCAACGACGCCTACGTCCACTACGCCGATGGCGACCGCGTCCATCACGAGTGGATGGGCGGCGACATCAGCAGCGACGTGCGTTTCCAGATTTTTGAGTGGGATATCAACGAGAGTTCCGGACTGACAACCGGACTTTACAGCCAGATTACCGTCGAATTATTCCAAGGTCTCTCGCTTCGCGACACTCGCCAAACCCAATTTGCCAACCTGCTCTGGGCGATGACCTACCGCATGGAATAATCGGCGCGTTCACGCGGTTCGTTTCGTATAATAAGAGACATCGTTTTCTGTAAAGATACGTCTTAACTGACCGGGCGCCGGTAAACATCAGCAACTTTGTGGGATGATCGCATGACATCCGCATAAGAGACAGGAGATTATTCGTGAAGCACCTGATCATCCCGATATTCCTTTTCTTCGTGGCGGGCACGCTGGGCTGTGCCAAATCAGCGAAAGAGCCCGCTCAATCAGCCCCTGCCACAAATTCTGTCACAACGCAGGCGCCTTCCGGGTCACAGCAGCTCGCTCAGGATCCAACCGTTCCCGTGTCAAATCCTTTTGGCGCGCCTCCCGCTAAGACTCAGGCCGCCCAGATCGTCACTGCGGAAGGCATGAATCCGCCTCACGGACAGCCGAATCATCGCTGCGACATTCCCGTCGGCGCACCGCTCAATTCGCCTCCGGGAACGCGCCCAACACAGCCCACGACCCTTCAGCCAAATGTCACACTCCAATCTGTTCCGACCACGACTGCCGTAACGGCGCCGGGAATGAATCCGCCCCACGGACAGCCGGGTCATCGCTGCGACGTCAAAGTCGGCGCACCGCTTAGCTCAGCGCCGGCGGCGACGAAGTAGTTATTTCGAAAACTTAATGATTGTCTGATGGGTAGGTTTTCAATAGAGACATAGCTGTTGATTTATTGAAACCGAACTGCGTCAAAACGTGCGAGAGATTGGTTTTCGGTGAAGACTCTTCTCCGATCTGCTTCCTTGACGAGAGATCGAAAGGAGCAGGGATCCTGAGATCACTGAAACAACGGCAAGCGATCTTCAAACCTTTTTGCCGCGAGGCGAACCAACTTGTTTGCGTTGCCTAGATTCGATTTTCTTGATGCTATCTTCTGTCGGCAGATTTTCCGGCATCGTTCCCCCGAGTTCTTGAATAGTCTTGCGCACTTTCGCACCAACGGCGTGGTGTGTTCGATTCGCAGCATCTTTGCCCTTCACATCGTCACGCCGAAGTTTTTCCTCTGTTTGCGTCGCTCGAAATAGATTGGCAGCTAACTCCGTACTTCCCATATGATCCAAAATTTTCTGGCTCTTCTTCAGACGCTTTCGCTTGTGAATATCGTCCTGTTTCAACCCGCCATAAAGCCCCATGTATCCGTGATTCTGAAAGATGGCATAGTCAATCGGGTCAATAACACCTGACTTTCGCGCAGCCTCTGCCAATTGAGTATTGTGTTGCCGCATTTCTTCACGCAAAAGCAAGCGACGTTGCTCCTCAATTTGTCCGTCCGCCAATTCCTGTCTCCGCGTTTGAATGGCGAAGTAACTTTGCCCCTGCGCAACGAATTCCTTCTTGGGATCGGCGTTTTGGATTGCCAAGTAACACGCGTATCGAGAAAGTAGAATTGTCCTTATCGGCCGCTCTGCACCACTCCCGATTGAGACCATTTCGGTGACGTCAACGAAATGGTCCTCGATTCGGTGCCCGCCATTGAAGCACGACAGTTTTGCCTTTTCGATCACTCCTTCGAAATTTCGATAATCTCCGTAACCGAGCACCGCTGCAAAATCACGGCTAGACCAGAATTCCATTCCTGCGTCATTTTCGCGTTTGATTTGCTCAAATGGAGATGTTTGGCCATTTGACTGTTTTGCGTTTCGATTGGTCATGTCAACAAGACTCCATTACAACTAACGTTTTCGTCGTTATTCTTCAGCATAGCGCCGCCTTCGCCAATTCAGAAATCTTTTCGATGCCGACGAGCGTTATCCCCTTCACCGGCTTCATGCCTTTGAGATTTTTCTTCGGCAAAATGACCTTTTCGAATCCGAGCTTCAAAGCCTCGGCAATGCGGCGCTCGATATACGGCACGGCGCGCACTTCGCCCGAAAGACCGACCTCGCCGATGATTACGCAGCGCGGATGAACGGGAATTTCCTCGACCGACGAAATCAACGCCGCCATCAAGCCTAAGTCCAGCGACGGATCGTCAATCTTGAGGCCGCCGGCGAGATTGATAAACACGTCGCGCTGCCCGAACGGCATCTTCTGCCGTTTTTCAAGAATCGCCAGCATCAACGACAGCCGCTTGGAATCGTAGCCGGAGGACACCCGCTGCGGAAAACCAAAATTCGTCTGGCTCGCGAGCGCCTGAATTTCCAGCAGCAGCGGCCGTTGCCCTTCGACGGCAGTTACCACGGCGCGTCCGGGAATGTCGTCGGGATACTCGTCGAGAAATAGCTCGGAAGGATTCGCCACCGCCGTCAGCCCCGTGTCGCCGATCTGGAAAATGCCGATCTCCGAGGCCGGCCCGAAACGGTTCTTGCGCACGCGCAGGATTCGGAACATGTTGTGGCTCTCGCCCTCGAAATACAAAACCGCGTCGACGAGATGTTCGAGAATCTTCGGCCCCGCAATTGCGCCTTCCTTGGTGATATGACCGATCAGAATCAGTATTTTATCGGAGCGCTTGCAAAAATCGATCAATTCCGCCGCGCTCGAACGAATCTGGCTCACCGTGCCGGGCGCCGATTCGAGCGCCGGGTCATACAACGTCTGCACCGAATCAATGATCACCAACTGCGGATCGACCTTCTTGATCAGCCCGTAAACTTGCGGCAGTTCGCGCACCGCAGCGACTTTGACCAGTTCATTTTCCACGCCGAGCCGATGCCCGCGCAACGCGACTTGCTGCGAGGATTCTTCGCCGGTGAGATAAAGCGTCGTCTGCCCGATCGCTGCGAGATAGCCGGCGACTTGTAACATCAAGGTCGATTTGCCGATTCCCGGTTCGCCGCCGATCAGTATCGACGAAGCCGGCACGATGCCGCCGCCGAGCAGATGGTCGAACTCGGCGAGCCCGGTTGGTGTCATCGGGACGGCCTCGAAACGGCACTCGTTGATTGAATAGACCTCCGCGTCGTCGATGGCTTTCGATTTCGCCGACGAACGCGGTATCGTAATTTTTTCTTCGATGATCGTGTTCCACTCTTCGCAGTCGGGACACTTCCCCATCCAGCGCGAAAAACTTTTTCCGCACGACGAACAAACGAACATGGTTCTGTCAGTGGATTTGGATTTCACGCACCGTCCCTTTAGTAATTTCCGCCGGGAACGTTTGCAATTCGCGCATATTCGCGGTTTTCGAAACGTGTGAATTCGCTCAGGAATGTCAGCTTGACGGTGCCGGTCGGTCCGTTACGCTGTTTGGCGATAATGATCTCGGCGAGGTTCTCCTCGTCGGTGCCTTTCATCTGCTCCCTTTCTTCATCCGTATGCTTGTATGCCGACGGCCGATAGACGAACATGACGACGTCGGCATCCTGTTCGATCGCTCCCGATTCGCGCAAATCTGCCAAAATCGGGCGCTTCTCGCCGCCGCGCGTTTCGACCATACGCGATAACTGGCTGCAGGCGATGATCGGGATATTGAGTTCTTTTGCGAGCCCCTTCAGCGAACGCGAGATTGTCGAAATCTCTTGCTGGCGATTTTCCGCGCGTTCGCCGGAATTCATCAACTGCAAATAATCGACGACGATAAGCTGCAGATCGTACTGGCTGCGCAACAGCCGAGCTTTGGTCCGCAAGTCCCACACCGTCATCGTCGCTGTGTCGTCGATAAAAATCGGCGATTCGGCGATTGGACCCGCCGACTCCATTAAGTTTCGCCACTCGTAATCATGCAATCGACCTGAACGCAACCGGTGAGAACCGACGCGCGCGCGCGAACTGAGCAGACGATGCACGATCTGCTCGTCCGACATTTCCAGCGAGAAAATCGCGCAGGCCTTGCCCTTATCGACTGCGACATGCTCCATGATCCGCAGCGCCAGCGAGGTTTTGCCCATGCCGGGACGTCCGGCAACGACAATCAATTCGCCGCCGTGCATGCCGTCGGTCATTTCGTCGAGATAATCAAACCCGGTCGGCAGTCCCTTGACTGTGCCGTCCGCCTTCTCCATCTTTTCCATTTTGTCGAAGACGACCGGCACCAGGTTTTTGATCGACTGGAAGCCTTTATCGCTGCGATGCATCGAAATCTCGAACACGCGGCTCTCCGCGAAATTGAGCAGCTCCTTGACTTCGCCCTCCATGTGCTGGGCTTTATTAAAGATCGCCGCGCTCAAATGCATCAGCTTGCGCAGGATCGCTTTCTCTTTGATGATCTCCGCATAGCGTTCGCAATTGGCAGCCGAGTAAACATCCTCCTGCAATTCCACCAAATAGGAACGTCCGCCGATTGAATCCAACTCGCCGAAAATGACCAGCTTGTCGGTGACCGTGACGATATCGACGGGAATATTTTGTTCGAACAACGCAATCACGGCGTCGAAAATAATCTGGTGGCGTTTTTCGTAGAAGTCATCGCGATTGATGATCGTGCAGACATTGGAAATGTAATGGTTATCGATCATCAGCGCGCCGAGCAGCGACATTTCTGCCTGGCGATCTTGCGGCGGTATTTTATCGAGAACGGTCGAGTCGATCTGTTGCATCAGGATTACGTATTCTTTGGTTAGTGTTAAAGCCCTTCAGGTGCTGCTGCATTATAGCCGCCAACGCTAAAATCCTCAAGTCCAATCTCCGAGAGTTCTCCACTTCTTACGCACATTCGATGTGGATAACTGGGCAAAGCCGAAAGCGCCTTCCACAGGACTACGCATTGCGCGCGAGATAGTTGATCGCTTTTCGACATTTGTGAAAATCCGCTTATCCACATGTCCTTGGCCGATTTAAATTATGATGATATGAATTGCAAGAGCGGGAGCAAGGGTCTCGATTACTTCGCCATGTACGCGTCGTACTCGCGGCGCAGCATCTGGACATCTTCCCAGGTGTCGCGCTTATATTGCGGGAAACGCAGCAGCGCAGCCGGATGGTAAGTCACCATCAGCTTGCGGCCCTCGAAGTCGTGCCAGCGTAATCGCAATTTGCCCAGCGGTGTCTGCGTATTCAGCAATGCCTGCGCGGCGATGCGGCCAAGACAGCAGATGAAGCGCGGATTGATCATCTCGATTTGTTGCTTCAGATACGGCATGCACTCCGCCATCTCATCGGGCTGGGGATCGCGATTGTTGGGCGGACGGCATTTGACAACGTTGGCTATGTACACTTGCGTACGGTCGAATTGTATGGCGGCAAGAATCTTGTCGAGCAACTGCCCGCCGCGGCCGACAAACGGCTCGCCTTTGAGATCTTCATCGCGCCCTGGTCCTTCGCCGACGAACATCACCTCGGCATTGGGGTTGCCGACTCCGAACACGAACTTGTTGCGCCCCTGGTGCAAACGGCATTTCGTGCAGGTGTTGATCTGGCTGCAAAATTCGTCGAGACTGCCGGCTTTAGCGACTGTGACTCGCGGTTGCCGCGGCGTTATCGCGTTCAGCAAATCGTATGACAGCCGCACGCCGCCGAGTCCGAGAGCTTCCTGTTGTTTGATGGCGCGAGCCACCAGTTCGAGTGCGCGTTTGTTCTCGGTCATGCTATTTCTTGCGCAGCGCCTCGACCCGGTCGAAAATCTTCGCGGCCAATTGGACCTTGGACATTTTTTCCAACGTGACCGCCTTGCCTCCCGGCGTGATCATCGTCGCAATATTGAAATCGCCGCCGAATTCGATTCCCGGCGTCGTCGGATTATTCATGATGATCATGTCGAGATTTTTCGCCTTCAATTTCTTGCGCGCATTGTCGGTATTAGAATCGACTTCAAGCGCAAAGCCGACATTAATCTGCGATTTCTTCTTCAGCTTGCCGATTTCGGCGAGTATGTCCGCATTGGCGGCAAGTTCGATTGACTGCGGCGTTGGATGCGACAGTTTCTTCTTCGAATACTTCGCCGGTCGATAATCGGCCACTGCCGCCGCCATGATCAAAATGTCGGCCTTGGCGTATTTGGCTTTCACGGCTTCCAGCAGCTCCTGCGCTGATTCGATATCGATCCGCTTCACGCCCAGTGGAGCCCCGAGCGGCGTCGGTCCCGAAATTAACGTCACGTTCGCGCCGCGCTGAACTGCCTCTTGCGCCAATGCATATCCCATTTTGCCGGAGGAAAAATTCGAGATAAACCGCACCGGATCAATTCGCTCCACGGTCGGGCCGGCAGTCACGATCACGCGCTTGCCATTGAGTGTTTTTGATTTTTCGAAGTAAGTCGCGATGCGCTGATAGATATCTTCCGGCTCTTCCAGGCGTCCGACACCGACGGTGTGGCAAGCCAGCTCGCCCGATTCCGGCATAATAAACAGATATCCCAGCTTTTGCAGCTTTGCAATATTCTCCTGCACGATCGGATTGATGAACATCTCCGTGTTCATCGCCGTCGCGATCATGACATCCGACTGACGCGCCATGACAATTGTCGTCAGCAAATCATCGCCGATGCCGTTGGCGATTTTGCCGATGAAATTCCCCGTCGCCGGCGCGATGACGATCAAGTCGGCCCATT
>CAVPQS010000051.1:0-13293 GCA_963707485.1 uncultured bacterium | reverse complement strand
GGAAAGGGTTCCTTCCGCCTCGCTTTGGTCTTTTTCAACAGTCCCGGGAGAGGGATTAAGGGTGAGGGCGCGCGCATTTAAAAACCTCGCAATATTTACTCGCTGATCCCAACTCATCCGCGCCGGGATGCGACCTGCCACCAATCATCGCCCCTGCTATTTTCGCTGAACAAAAGGAGTTAGATCGCCCCATCCGATTTCCCGATATCCGTTTGACACCCCGCCCCTTTTGTATTACTCTAACCACTTATGCCGATCAACAAAACGGAATTAATTGTCCTCAAAAGGACCCGCATTCAGGACAGCTCCCTCTTTCTCGTCTGCCTGACCCGCGAACGCGGCAAAATCCCGCTCGTCGCCAAAGCCGCCACCCGGCCCGGTTCTTCGATGGCCGAAGCGCTCCAATACTTCAATGTCGCCGACGTCATCTTCTACGAGAACGAAAAAGGCTCCGCCGAATACATCTCCAAAGCCGAATCCAAGGAAACCTTTCATCACATCGTCAAGGACGAACTCAAATACGGTTACGCTTCGGCGGCGATGGAATTCGTGAATTTGTTTCTCCCCGAGGGTGAAACCAATCTCCACGTCTACCTCATTCTCAAGCGCTACCTGCGGCTGCTCAACGACTCGACCCAGAAAAATTTCCGCCGCGAGATTTTGCATTTCTGGTATCTGCTCTGTATATTTTCCGGCTACGCGCCCGAATTGGAGATGTGCACCGAGTGCGGTAAGATGATTTCTACCGAAAAGCTCATGTTCAGCCCCGAATCCGGCGGCGTTATCTGCGCCAAGTGCGCTAAGGACCAGGTCGTGGTGACGCTGGATATCTCCACAGTGCGCGCACTCAAGCTGCTCGCTGGAACGAATATCTCAGACTCGCGCAAGATGGTCATGTCGCAAGCTCAGATCGAGCAAGTCCGCGATTTGTTGGTCGCGCAAACGGAATATCATATTGGCCGCCGCGTCGACCTCAGGTCGTTCGACTTCCTGAGAAAATTGCGTTTCTTTGAACGCGACACCACCCCGACCTAACACGCAAAATTGCCTTTTCCCCTCTCCCCGTCTGGGGAGAGGGGCAGGGGTGAGGGCGCTATTGGATTCGCGGGTGCTGACATTACGCACGAATTTATTAACTAAAAATACATCTGGAGGAATCTGTGGCAAAACCTGTTGACCGTATGGAACAAATCGTCTCGCTCTGCAAACGGCGCGGTTTCGTCTTCCCGTCATCCGAAATCTATGGCGGCCTCGGCTCGTGCTGGGACTACGGCCCCTACGGCATCGAACTCAAACGCAACCTCAAAGACTTCTGGTGGAAGGCCATGACGCAAAAGCGCGACGATGTCGAAGGCATCGACGCCGCCATTCTCATGCACCCCAAAGTCTGGGAAACCTCCGGCCATGTCGCCAATTTCACCGACCCGATGGTCGACTGCAAGAAATGCAAAGCCCGTTTCCGCGCCGACCAGCTCGACTCCGCGCGCTGCCCGATGAAACCGAGCAAATCCCCGCTCGAATGCGGCGGCGAACTCACCGAACCGCGCAATTTCAATTTAATGTTCAAAACCTTCATGGGTCCCGTCGAGGATTCCAGCGCCACCGTCTACTTGCGTCCCGAAACCGCGCAAGGCATCTACGTCAACTTCCTCAACGTCATGGGTCCTGCGCGCCAGAAAGTCCCGTTCGGTATCGCGCAAATCGGCAAAGCTTTCCGCAACGAAATCACCCCCGGCAACTTCATCTTCCGCACCCGCGAATTCGAACAGATGGAAATGCAGTTCTTCATCAAGCCGTCCGATGACGACAAGTGGTTCGACTATTGGAAAGCCGAACGCCTGCAGTGGTACCACGATCTCGGCATCCGCCCCGAACGCCTGCGCTATCACGAGCACGGCGAGGGCGAACTTGCGCACTACGCCAAAAAAGCATTCGACATCGAATACGAATTCCCCTTCGGCTGGAAAGAACTCGAGGGCATCCACAACCGCACCGACTTCGACCTAAGCCGTCACATGGAAGCCACCGGCAAAGACCTCAGCTACTTCGACGATCAGACGCGCGAAAAATTCGTGCCCTACATCATCGAAACCTCCGCCGGCTGCGACCGCACGCTTCTCGTCTGTCTCGTTGATGCTTACGAAGAAGAAGAAGTTAAAGGCGAAGTCCGCGTCGTCCTGAAGTTCTCCCCCAAGATCGCCCCGATCAAGGCCGCCGTCTTCCCGCTCGTCAAAAAAGACGGCATGCCGGAATTCGCGACCAGTCTCTTCCACGATCTGAAGAAGCACTTCAAGATGTTCTATGACGATGCCGGCGCTGTTGGCCGCCGCTATCGCCGCATGGACGAAATCGGCACGCCGTATTGCATTACTGTCGACGGCCAAACACTGACCGACCAAACCGTCACCATCCGCGACCGCGACACCATGACCCAAGACCGCGTGAATGTGGCATCGTTAGTCGATTGGCTGAAAGGCAAAATAGAATGATAAGATTATTGTGGGTGCCCCAGCGCTTGCGCTGGGATTTCGATTCTTGATGTAGAGTAGGGGCGAGGTCTCCTCGGCCGAAAATTCGCAGACTCGGATTCTGTGCAACGACACACGGACAATTGGAGTTCAAGTGACCGCAAGTTTGGCATGCAAGAAATGTGGCAGCAGCAATTTTGGGTCTTGGACGTCGACAAGCACTGGTAAAATTCACCGCTATTGTCGCCCCTGTCGCCAACAACGAGCATCTGCATATTCCCGACGCAAAATACTGAACGGTGGAAATCACACCAAGAGCCAATGGCTTGAAAAACTTGCTCAATTTAATAGCTGTCCCGGCTGCGGAAAAACATGGAGTGAAATCCCGCCTCGACCCGATAGCCGATACAAATATGTTTGGACAAAAGACCACATTGTCTCGCTTAACGATGGTGGTTCGGACAATATACAAAACATACAACCTCTATGCTATATCTGTAATTCCTCCAAGTGTGACGGAAGAACACCCACTCGTTTGCGGGTGCCACACCGCTTGCGCTGGGACTAATTCGACGGATTCGCCAGAACCTCACTAAGGGCTCATCAGCATTCGACCACTCAATCTAAACTCGCCTTTTCTCCTCACCCAATTCGGCAACTAATTCACCCCACCGCAAGCGGTGGGGCACCCTATCACTCAGTTAAACACCTGGATAATTGTCAAGACATCGAATCGATTTCGATGGGTGCAGCGCAGGATTCACGATAGTAAGAATAACTCGACCATCTCCAATCCGCTGGATTCGCAACAAGACCGCGCTTAACAGGATTACCATGACAGTAATTGATTTTCTCAATCATTGTTTCCGTCGTCCTGCAGTTGTGATCATAGCATCTCGGAAGCCATATCGCATACTTTGCATAATTATCGCGGTAGGCTTCGAGCTTTCTCAACACAGGGTTGTTCTCTGATTGAAGAATCTCAACAATTTCTCGTGCTGCCAATGATTTAATCTGGCCAATCACTTTCCCGATCGTAGTTGGCTCTTCGGGATGCAATACCAAATGCACATGCTCCGGCATGAGAACATATGCTAGGAGCTTAAACCGGTACTTAATCCGCGCTATGTCTATTTGTCTGAGAATTGCTTGCCGGATGTCGTCGCGAACAATTAGCTGCAAACGCTGATAGCAACTAAACGTGATGAATCTCGCTGTCCCATATCCGTCATAGTGTCGTAGCTGTGGCATTGACTCTCCTTGCGCAAACGCTATGCTACCCACTTTCGCACAACAATGACTAATTTGTCAATCTCTTTTGTACCTCGAAGCGGTAACGAACGCCTTATGCCCGGGTGCCCCACCGCTTGCGGTGGGAATTACCTGAAGATGCCACTGGTCCCGGGTACCCCACCGCTTGCGGTGGGAATTACCTGAAGATGCCACTGGTCCCGGGTGCCCCACCGCTTGCGGTGGGAATTTCCTGAAGATGTCACTGGTCCCGGGTGCCCCACCGCTTGCGGTGGGAATTTCCTGAAGATGTCACTGTCCCGGGTGCCCCACCGCTTGCGGTGGGAATAATCTGAAGATGTCACTAGTCCCGGGTGCCCCACCGCTTGCGGTGGGAATTTCCTGAAGATGTCACTGTCCCGGGTGCCCCACCGCTTGCGGTGGGAATTTCCTGAAGATGTCACTGTCCCGGGTGCCCCACCGCTTGCGGTGGGATTAGTTTGTCGTCTGGGTTATTTTCCCCTTTGCCAATCCCGTTTAACACCCCCTGATTACTCCAACACCATCATCTCAAAAGGAGTTCTCATGGCATCCCATCTTGAACAACTCGTAGCCGAATATCTCGAATGGAAAGGCTTCCTCATCAAGAGAAACATCAAAGTCGGAAAGCGCCCGCTCGGCGGCTGGGAAATGGAATTGGACATCATCGGCTATCATCCGCAATCCAACCGACTTGTCCACTACGAACCATCGCTCGACGTCAATGCGTGGTCCAAAAAAGAAGCGCGCTACAAGAAGAAATTCGCCGCCGGTCAGAAATACATAACTTCCCAACTTTTCAAATGGATATCGCCCGAGACTCAACTTGAACAATTCGCCATTTTCACTGCGCGACCCAAAGGACATACTGAAATCGCCGGCGGCAAAGTTCTCGCTGTCGATGACTTTGTCCGGGAAGTGATCAACGAAGTGAGCGCCTCCGGCAAGATGATTGGGAATGCGATTCCCGAGACTTATCCGCTCCTGCGGACAATTCAACTGGTGTCTTGCGGCTACTCTCGCAAACCGTAGTCCGAGCGCAGTAGATTTGGTGTCTTACCCTTTTTGTCTTGAAATCACAAATTGTGATTTCAAATGGGGTGTTCTTGCCCCCTCCCCCTCACCGCCATCACCGCCAACGCGCCATTAAGGATAAACACATACGCCACGAAAGCTGTACTTTCAATATTATAGCTCTGAACCGACAACAGGCTGATCCCGAACCCGACCGCGCTGATCGCATAACCAATCCAACTCTCGGATTGTGGATGCCTATACGACTTGATCAGTGTCGGTATCGCCGCCAGCATATCAGCCAACAGCGAAAACAGCAGCGCCAAATTCGGATTGTCGGTAATCGCCCAGAGGATAATCCCGATGATCGCCGCCGCCATCAGGTAGTAGTCGCGCGGATCACTTTTCCAATAGGCTTTTTTGTTGAAGAAAGATGCCGCGACGATCAGCAGCGGCATCAAACCGGCAACAAATGAAGTCCACGATATACTCTCGACACCTTGCGCCCTTTGCGCCACAAAGATGACCAGCGGGAAAATCCCCCACAGCAGCCACGTGACGCGGTTGGGCTGGGCTTTGCCGGTGATGGTATCGTATAAGTAATACAATCCGCCGACCGAGCCGATGATAGCGCCGATAATCGCGCAATATTCCGGAAACATCCGGCAATCATCGCAAATCGACCGGGAGTGTCAAGAACTAGTTCGCAGGTCCGAACCCTGTGGCGCATAATTGAAAACCGTCGAACCTCCGGAATTCAGACCTACTCAACTGGATATCTTGGACATCGCAATCTAAACGTCTCCTCCTACTTCCCCTCTTCAAACTTCGCGACTACCATTCCACCTCCGTCGCAAAGCTCCAGCACCTTCCCGTCGGTGCGATAGGTCATCGACGCTTCGAGCGCTCGCATCAGATGTTCTTCCGTCGTGCGTCCCGTTGGACACTGAGTTTGGGTAAGTCCCATATGGGCGAACACAATCGTATCGGCGCTCACCTGATACGTTCCAATCAGTTCGTTGCAGCCGGTAAATCCCGACAATCGGTTTTCTTCCTTCTCCAGCTTGATCCGAACTGCCTTGCTGCCGGAATCAACTGCGACCTCAGTCTCCCCGAGTTTGACCAGCGCCCATATTTTTTCCGCGATTGCGCTGTCGCCCGTTGCCACTGCCTGCGTCGATTCCGTCCCCGGCGCTTTCTTGGCAGAGGTCTCCTTGTCGCTCCCGCATCCGCACATCACCGCCAGCGTCATTCCGCCGATGATAAACGGAATCAGTTTTGATATTTCCTGTCTCATAATACTCCAATCTTTAAGTCAATTGCGTCTCGGGCGCTTGTCGCGCGCCCGTGAATTTGTCACATTTGCCTCTGGCTTGCATCCGGTGCTTGCACCAGTTGTTTTCCTTTCCCCCAAACCGCTCCTCCTTTCCTTCGTAACACAATAGAATACGCGCTATTGGCAAACTAATTTCAGGAGGAATTCATGATTCGCAAAGCATCCGCCATCTGGAAAGGCGATCTCAAATCCGGCGCCGGCACCCTCGCAACCGAAACCGGCGTTCTTAAAAACACCCAATACTCGTTCGCTTCGCGCTTCGAGACCGGCGCCGGCACCAATCCCGAAGAACTCATCGGCGCCGCCCATGCCGGTTGTTTCTCCATGGCGCTGTCCGGCGCCCTGACCGCGGCGGGATTTGCTCCCGAACAAATCGCCACCACGGCCAACGTCCACATTGATAAAGTCGACACCGGCTTCAAGGTGACACTGATCGAATTGTCCACCGAAGCCCGCGTGCCGAATATCGACGACGCCAAATTCCAGGAAATCGCCGCCGGCACCAAAACCGGCTGCCCGATTTCGCAAGCGCTTGCCGCCACTGAAATCAAACTCACGGCAAAGCTGCTGAAGTAATACTCACCTCCAATACTATTGGTCGGGTTTGCGCCGCGCTTCGAGCGGGACAAACCCGACTTCGGCTCCACTGCTCCATATTTGCTCTTGACAATCTTGACTAAATTCTTAGCAATAAGGATTGCGCCCTGCATCCGCGACATCTCAAGGTCGGTAACTTTCTTGCCACAGAGGCTTTTCTTACTTAGTACTTCGCTAACGTTTTAGACCGAACCCGAACGCATACCGCTTAATGGGAGGTTGTATGTCTAAACGTCACTCTACAGGCCGCGAATACGTTGACAGAATTTGCGCACTTTGTGTTTTGTTCATTTCCTTGCTCGCCGTTGCTCCGCTGGTCGCGCAAGTTCAAACGTTGGATCACCGCATAGTAATTTAAGCCTCGCACAACGCCTTACCGGGCGGAGTCGCCAACGTCGGCGTCAAGCTTGAGCGATTAGCTGCTGGACCGGCATTTGACGAGTTCGATTTCTTGGTAGTGTACGATCAAAGTGTTTTCACGCTGGTGTCGGTCACCCCGGGCGCTCTTCTGACCGATTGTGGTTGGGAGTATTTTGATTATCAAAGTTAAGGCATTGCCCCGGGGCAATCGGCAGTTCGAATCGTCGCCCAAGCTGATCGGCCCGAATTCGCCGGTTCGCCAACCTGCTTTTTAACCGCTTTGCAGGGAACGCTTGCAAATATCCAATTCCCGGCAAGCTCGGAGCCCGCCAATCAATGTCAGGGCTTTCCTGTACGCTTTTACTGGAATGCCTGCGATGATAACCGCCTCTCCTCTGCGACCGGCGACACAGTTCACATCTCTTATAATGTCTGCCAATTCTATTACCCCGACGGTTGTCTGCTTTCCGGTCCCGAAAACTTGCCAACTGCAGCCGGAACGCCGGATGCGTGCGCCGCTGGTTTGATCGACGGGAAAACTCCCGCTCGGACCCTGACGTTTTTGAATGATTTCATTAATGTCGCGTGCGACGATTCAACTGACTCGCCGGGAGACATCAACCTTAACGGGATTGGCTACGAACTCGCCGACTATCTGCTCTATGCGGAATACTTTCTTTACGGCTTCGCCGCGTGGGACGCCAACCCCTCATTCCGCCTGGCCCAGATTGCTGCAAGCGACGCTCATCAAGACGGGGATGCGATCTCGTTCCAGGATTACGTTTACATGTACCGGGTCGTAATCGGTGATGCTGTGCCGTTCCCGAAACCAACGCAATCACAAGGGCCAACCGCCTACTTCGCCCACAATGTTTCCGCCAAATCGGTCAGTGCGTCTTATCAAGGGAACCTTGCCGGTGCATTGTTTGTGTTTGATGGCGAGATTACGCCGACATTCTTGATCCCTACTATGGACACCTCAAGCAACATCGTCGTGCATCGCGGCGGACAGACCCGATTCGTGATGCCGCCTTACATGCACAACTCGCATCCTTCCGGCCTTTGGTTTACGTATACCGGAACTGGCGACCTCGATTCCGTTGCGACAGCAGATTGGATCGATCAAGCGGTCCCAACTTTCATCATTGCCGGCGACGTTGCAGGCAGTTGCGGTGATGTCAACGCCGACGGCGCAAAAAATATCAGCGACGCGGTCTTATTGATTAACCATATTTTTGGCGGTGGTCCTGCGCCTCTTGGCGGCTCATCCGGCGATGTCGACTGCAACGGCATAATAACCGTTAGCGACGCCGTTTATCTCGACACCTACATCTTCGCCGGCGGTCCCGCAGCCTGCGTCAACTGCCCGTAATTTTCAAGTAGCAACAGCAAGAAAAGTCCCGGTCATCCGCCGGGACTTTTCTCACTCAGCCGCAACAAAACTCGCAACTAACTCCGCGCCGGTCGACAGCTCCAACACATTGCCAATCAGCGTATAATTTGTCACCCGTGCCAGCGCTGCGATAATTTCGCTTTCGATGTTCATCATCCCCTCGCAATAAATCTTCGTCGCGCCGATCTGCCCGAATCGCAATGTCCCCTCTTCGATTTCATAACTGCTCATGATACTGTTGCAGCCTGTGTACCCGACCACTCTTCTCCCGTCCGGAATCAACTCGATATAAATCGGGCGCCCGGCCAGACCAAGCTGTATCGACTGCCCGTTGACGCCGGTCAACACCCACTTTGTCCCTTCCAGCAAATGCATCGGTTCATACCCGCCGGGATCCGGATCCAATTCAGAGTCGCTCAACGTATCTTCTTCCACCGACTCAATATCACCTTCAGTCGTTTCGCTTGCCCCCTGTGTCGCCGTGCGCGTATACCCGCCGCAACCGCAGATCATAACCAGCATCAAAACCGTGGACGCTGTCGCAGCAATCAATTTCATCATTTGCCTCCTGTCATTTCACGAACTAAATTAAAGACTCGATCAACCATGGACAAGAATATCCTGACATTGGACACTTCGCCGGCCCTGAAACCTTCGCCGCCCTCCGCCATATCTGTAAGCTGTTACATATTTTTGAAAGGAACATAAAGTGAATACTCGCACGAATTCGCGCTTCTCGTTTCGAGTCATCATATTGATTTTGCCGGTCGCGCTGGCAGGTTTCGGTCTTTCAAGTTCGCTGTTTGCGCAGGAAGACACCACCATCACCGCCACCGAACAAATGAGCAACGAAGCCACCGCCATGATGCCGCTGGTCAAGTCCGACTTCGCCAAACAGTTTCTGCTCGCCATGACCGACCTGCCCAAACTCGATGGCACTCGCATCATCTATCGCAACCGCCAGACTCGCGAGGCCATGACCGAGGACGAATTCAAAGCCTCCGGTCTCGACACCACCACTGGTTTTACACTGCGCGGGTACGGCGAGGACTTCTATTATTTCACCGGCTACGGCACACCCGTCGCCGTTGTCCGCGCCTATGACTTGATCGGCCAGGCTGGAATGAAATCCGCCGACGGCGCCAAGATCATCGACTTCGGCTTCGGATCGATCGGACAACTCCGCGGTCTCGCCTCACTCGGCGCCGATGTCACCGGCATCGAGGTCGAAGCCGTCTTCAAGGCCCTCTACTCCGCGCCTACAGATACGGGCAAGATCCCGCGCGGCAAGACCGGCGGCACAGGTCCCGACGGCTACCTGCGCGCCTTCTATGGCTTCTTCCCCACCGACTCGTTGATCAACAAACAACTCGGCAGCGGCTACGATCTATTCTTCTCCAAGAATACACTGAAGAACGGCTACATTCACCCCGAGCGCGAGGTCGACCCCAAGATGCTCGTCCATCTCGGCGTCGATGACTCAACTTTTGTCAAACGCGTCTACGATCTGCTCAAACCCGGCGGCTTCTTCATGATCTACAACCTACATCCCAAATACACCGGCCCCGAAGTCGACAAATATATCCCCTGGTCGGATGGCCGCTCGCCTTTTAAGAAAGACCTCTTCGAAAAGATCGGCCTTGAAGTTCTCGCCTTCGATGTCGTCGACACGCCCTTTGCTCACACTATGGCAAGAACCTTCGGCTGGGACAAAGACATGGATCTCGAAAACGACTTATTCGGAATGTACACGCTCGTGCGGAAGAAATAACTAATTCTGCAGGTCGCGTTCTCATCCCTCTTCGCGCGGAAAAAACCCGACATTGTTTTGATGATCACTGATTGACATCCGTAGCTCCCAACTTGTATCCTCCGCCCGCCGCAGCAAATCAATCGCCTCCCGACTCGTCCGCAACGAGCCGGCGATCAGTCCCGCAATAACAAAAGGTCGGACTCGGCACGCAGCCAAATCCGACCTTATCATCAAAGCGCCTCCGCCGCTCGGCGATGCGCCTTAGAACTGGAATAGCAGCCCTAAATTAATCGAATAGAAATCCGATTCGGCGCCATCAAGGACGGCATCCGGTAATTCCTTGAATTCATAGTCGAGGAACACATAGCGCACGTCGCCGAATATCCTCACATTCGTCGATGCCGGTAACTCCAATCCTGCCACCAGGTGCCAGCCAAACTCCTGGTCGGTGTTGTCCCCGATTCCGGCGACATTGTGAACGTCGCTGTAATCAAACGTCGTATTGTACCAACCGGCGCCGATACCACCGTACAACATCGGCAGCGGATAAAGCAATCCGGTCGCGGTCACGGGCCAATCCTTGATTGTCAGTGCGCCCGAACCAAACTCGGCCTGGCGATAACCGATATCACCCTCGAGCGCAACTACCGTTCCGAGCTTCAATCGCAATGTGGCGCCGCCCAAATAGTTGGTATTGTCGCCGTCATTGATCCTCTGGATTCCCAGATGCGGCCCGATGAATGCGCCGCCTTGCGCGTGCGCTGTTATCGGCAGCAGAACTAATACTGCCAACATGAGTCCTGTACTGATTTTTCTAAACATATCATTCTCCTATTCTGTGGAGTTTGCCGGCGCATTTTCTTTCGCCGGCGAGTACCGTTCGATCGGCGCAATGCGCCAACCACGTACTTCTTTGACCTGCAATGCAGGTCCATCGTCCAAAATTATGAGAAAGGAGCTTGTATGTATCAACTGGCCGCGGCGTCTCTTGATTAATTGCGCCGGGCGTAGAAAGGCTACCCGTTAAACAATTCTGATTCGTAAAGGTTTGATCGATTTGAAAAAAATCAAGCTTGCCATCTTTATTATAGACCTATGATTATAGACCTATGTTATTGCCAGTGAGCGCGATAACTCTTGCGCCGCTGTTCGAAACCGCTCAAAACGGGCCGCTTCCCTCTGCATTCAGCTCTGAGTCGTGGAGTAGATCGAAACCACTTATGGCAGACCGCCAACTTCATGCCAAATCCATACTTGGTTTCGACAATCACTTGAAGTTCCGCCACCCATTGTGCGTTCTGATGCAAGCCCCCCTACTCCCTCATCGGTATCTTAATATCCTCATGCTCACCAGCAAACTTGATCGCCTCATCATACCCCGCATCCACATGACGCATCACGCCCGTCCCCGGATCATTCGTCAATACGCGCTCAAGCCGCTTCGCCATTTCGTCCGTTCCATCCGCAACCACGACCATGCCCGCATGAATCGAATACCCGATTCCCACGCCGCCGCCGTGATGAATACTCACCCACGACGCGCCCGAGGCCGTACTCAACATCGCGTTCAGAAGCGGCCAATCCGCGATACAATCCGATCCGTCCTTCATCGCCTCGGTCTCGCGATTCGGCGAGGCCACCGACCCGCAATCAAGATGATCGCGCCCAATCACGATCGGCGCCGAAATCTTCCCCGACTTCACTAGGTCGTTGATAATCAATCCGAACTTCGCCCGCTCGCCGTAGCCCAGCCAGCATATTCGCGCCGGCAATCCCTGAAACGCCACGCGCTTCGAAGCCAAATCAATCCAGCGCACCAGCGCCGCATTATCCGCAAACTCGCGCTTGATCACCTCGTCGGTCACCGCAATATCGTGCGGATCACCCGACAAAGCCGCCCAGCGGAACGGCCCCTTGCCTTCGCAAAACAGCGGCCGAATGTACGCCGGCACAAATCCCGGAAAAGCAAACGCATCTTTTAATCCGTGCGCCAGCGCCTGCCCGCGCAGATTGTTGCCGTAGTCAAATACAATCGCGCCCTTCGTCTGCATGTCAATCATCGCCTGCGTATGAATCACCATCGCGTCTTTGGCGCGCTGCATATAATCATTCGGATTCGTCTTACGCAGCTCCAGCGCCGCCGCCAACGTCATCCCGTGCGGCACATAGCCGTTCAGTTCGTCGTGCGCCGAGGTCTGATCCGTCACGATATCGGGAATAATCCCGCGCTTCACCAACTCCGGATGCGTCTGCGCGCAGTTGCCGACCAATCCGATCGACAGCGGCTGCTTTTTCGCGCAGGCATCTTTCACCCACGCGAGTGCTTCGTCCAACGACGATGTCTTCTTGTCTAGATAGCGCGTCTCGATTCGCCGGTCGATGCGATGCTCATCCACGTCCACACACAGGATCACCGCATTGTTCATCGTCCCCGCCAGCGGCTGCGCTCCGCCCATGCCGCCGACGCCGCCTGTGAGTATGAATTTTCCCGACAGATCGCCCTTAAAATGTTTCTGCGCGCACGAGGCAAACGTTTCGTAGGTCCCCTGCAGAATCCCTTGCGTGCCGATATATATCCACGACCCGGCCGTCATCTGGCCGTACATGATCAACCCCAGTTTTTCCAGCTCGCGAAATTTCTCCCACGAGGCCCAATGCGGCACGATATTCGAATTCGCGATCAGCACGCGCGGCGCATATTCATGCGTGCGGAAAATTCCGACCGGCTTGCCCGATTGGACGAGCAAGGTCTCATCGTTCTCCAACGACTTGAGACTGCGCACGATTGCGTGATAACAATCCCAATTGCGCGCGGCTTTGCCCGATCCGCCATACACGACGAGATTGGCCGGATCTTCGGCAACATTCGGATCGAGATTATTATTGAGCATTCGCAGCGCGGCTTCCTGATGCCACCCCTTGCATTGCAGCGGCGCCCCGAGACTATTGCGAGCAGCGATTTTTTCCATGATCATCCTCCAATCTTTTAAATTAGCTTATTGCCGCAACAGAGTCAAGAGTCGCAAATTCGCCCAACCACGCCGTCCGTATCCATTGCGTAGTAGGTCGAAACCCCCAATTGCGGACTCTAATGAATGTACAG
>CAVPQS010000050.1:0-13154 GCA_963707485.1 uncultured bacterium | reverse complement strand
AAACAGATATCCCAGCTTTTGCAGCTTTGCAATATTCTCCTGCACGATCGGATTGATGAACATCTCCGTGTTCATCGCCGTCGCGATCATGACATCCGACTGACGCGCCATGACAATTGTCGTCAGCAAATCATCGCCGATGCCGTTGGCGATTTTGCCGATGAAATTCCCCGTCGCCGGCGCGATGACGATCAAGTCGGCCCATTCGGCATAAGATATATGGTGCGTCGCGACAAAACGATCGGCGGGAAACATCTCGACCGCAACCGGATTGTCCGACAAAGTTTCGAGTGTGGTGACGGTAACAAACTTGGCGGCGGACTGGGTCATAACGACCTTCACCTCGGCGCCGGCTTTTTTCAAATAGCGCACGAGATAGCATGCCTTGTAGGCCGCGATGCAGCCCGTGATTCCGAGTAGAATTTTTTTGCCTGACAGTGGCATCGTTCAGATCGAAGCGATCAATTGACCACTTCACTCCCGTCGATATTAAACAAGTTCAGATCGACGGTTGTTCCGGAGGAGAAAACGTAGCGCGACGCGATGACCTTCATGACCGGCAGGTCGATTTTTTCCGAACCGAGCAGAAAGGCCTTGTCGACAATGCGCTCGAATTGCGCCGGCGAAATCAGCCGGAATCGCAGCAACAAAATCAAGAATCCGGCCGCGTCGGTCGTAAAATGTTCCATCTCCATCAGGCTCATGACGCGAACCGACTGCGATGAACTGCTGTTGGGATTGACCTTGCCGCCGTCTTTCTGCAGCTCTTCCAAAAACCAGCCGTATGCCGATGAAATTTCCGAATCGGTAAATCCGCGGCTGCGCAGGTCTTTGGAAATCGCGCGAAACGGACCAATATGCCCGTTATGGTTGCGCAGATGCTCAACGAGGTAAAATACTATTTCTAAAATTCGTTCTTCCATAGCAGTACTCAATTCTATTATCGGCCCAATGTCGCCGATTTCTTTGCGTGACGAACCTGCTTCATTGAAGGTACGTTGCTCAGGTAGAATTGGCAAGGATAAAACTGATGGAATTGGCTGGGACACAGTGTTCTGTGCCCCAGCGGATTAGGCAGAATTGAATTAGTGCTTGAAGTGCCGGATACCGGTCACGACCATCGCGATACCCGCTTTGTCGGCGGCGGCGATCGCTTCGTCGTCCTTTTTCGAACCGCCCGGCTGAATGATCGCTTTGACTCCGGCTGCAACCGCGGCCTCTACACCGTCCGGCATCGGGAAAAACGCATCCGACGCCAGCACTGCACCCTGCGCGCGCGCGCCGGCTTTTTTCACCGCGTTTTCAACCGCATCGACCCGCGAGGTCTGTCCGCATCCAAGTCCAACCAAACTCGTGCCGCTGATGATCACGATCGCATTCGATTTAACGTGCTTGACCAACTGGAACCCGAACAGCATCGACTTAATTTGCGCCGGAGTCGGCGCCGCTTTCGTCACGACCTGCAGTTCACTTTCGCGCACTTTGTGCCGATCTGCTGATTGCGACAAG
Organism: uncultured bacterium; assembly: GCA_963707485.1. Taxonomy (GTDB): domain Bacteria; phylum Zixibacteria; class MSB-5A5; order CAIYYT01; family CAIYYT01; genus JADJGC01. The sequence goes on along the minus strand of CAVPQS010000050.1, from coordinate 11,645 downwards.
AACCCGCCATGGACGGCGCGCAGCCAATGCGAGCCCGGGGCGATTTTTCCAATCGTCGGCAACTTCAACAACCGTCGCTGCTTCTTTTTTTCCAGCAATGCCAACGCATCCGCATCGTAGTCGGGCGCAAGCACGCACTCCACAAACTGCGTCTCGTGCAGAAGTTGCGCCGTTGTCAGGTCGACCTTGCGGCTAAGTCCGATAATCGAGCCGTACGCCGACATCGGATCGGCGTCATGCGCCGCGCGATAAGCCTCTGCCAGAGTCGCTGCAGTCGCCGCGCCGCACGGGTTCGTGTGTTTGACCACGCATGCAAACGGATCCTCGAAATCGAGAATCATTCCCAATACCGAATCGAGATCGACATAATTATTATAAGAAAGTTCCTTGCCCGCCAACTGTTCGGCATCGGCAAGCGACAGCGACTTGTCGTCGAAATTTTGATACAATGCCGCGACCTGGTGCGGATTTTCGCCGTAACGCAATTCGGCATTCTTCTTGAGATGAATCGAAAACTCGGCGGGAAACTCCGATGACTCTGCTTTCGCCGAACCGGTCGACTTCGGCCCGCCAAAATAGCCATTAATCGCGGCTTCATATTCGCTCGTCAATCGAAAGGCTGCCGCCGCGTACGACCGCAGCAATTCCGGTTCCAGCGCCCCGCCGCTGGCTTTGTACGCTTTCATGAAATCCGCATACTGCGCCGGGTCCGACAGCACCGCGACCGACGAAAAATTCTTCGCCGCCGCACGAATCAATGTCGGACCGCCAATGTCGATATTTTCGATGATCTCTTCCTCGGATTTACCCGAAGCCACCGTCTGCGCAAACGGATACAAATTCACAACCACCAAGTCAATGGGCTTGTAGTCGAGCGAATCCAGTTGCTCGCGGTCTGCGGGCGCTTCGCGGCGGAACAAGATTCCCGCGGCGATCTTCGGATGCAGCGTTTTCACGCGCCCCTCGAGAATTTCCGGGGCGCCGGTAAAAGACGACACCGGCACGACTTTGAGACCGGCATCCTTGAGCGCCTGCTTGGTGCCGCCGGTCGAGATAATCTCGATGCCTTCGTCCTGCAGAAACTTCGCCAGCTCAAGAATTCCGTGTTTATTCGACACGCTGATCAAAGCGCGTTTCATTTTTTGATCCTTCCTGCTTTTCGCCATCGTCACGCCCGCTTCGCCAACAAGAGCTTCTGAACTTCTTCGTACTTTTTGCGCGTGCCGTCGATGATTTCTTTCGGCAAATGCGGCGGCGGCGAGTTTCTATCCCAACCGCAGCTCGACAAATAATCGCGCACGAATTGCTTGTCAAACGATTCCTGTCCGCGTCCGATTTGATACTTGTCTTTCGGCCAGAATCGCGAGGAATCGGGCGAGAGAATTTCATCGATCAAAATCAATTTCCCGCCGTGCATTCCGAATTCAAATTTCGTGTCGGCAAGAATTATCCCGCGCGTCTCGCAATAGTCGGCCGCCTTGCTGTAAATCTGCTTGGACACGAGCCGTAGCTTCGCCGCCAATTCGATGCCGACCACTTGCGCCATTTCTTCGAAGGAAATATTTATATCGTGTCCGCTGGATTCCTTCGAGGCAGGCGTAAATATCGGCTCCGCGAATTTCTGCGATTCTTTCAAATCCATCGCAAACTTGAACCCGAGCACCGTGGAGTTGCCCTTCTTCACTTCGGCTTGATACTCTTTCCACAGCGAGCCCGAAATATACCCGCGCACCACGCATTCGATATCGATGCGCTCCGCCTTGACAACGAGCATCGAGCGGCCCTCAAGTTGGTCGCGATACTTGTGCAGTTCCTGCGGATAGTCGTCGACGTTGGCGCTGATGAAATGATTCGGCACGACGTCCTTGACATAGTCGAACCAAAACAGCGACATCTCCGTGAGGATTTTTCCTTTGCCGGGAATCGCATCGGGAATCACATAGTCAAATGCCGATATGCGGTCGGTCGCGACAATCAAAAGCCGGTCGTCCAGATCATACACATCGCGCACCTTGCCGCGGGCAAAAAGTTTGATGTCGGGCATCTCGGTCTGCAAAAGGCTATCCATAATCTACTCCAATGATATTTCTCCCGCGGCGATCCGGGCAACCGTCTCGGGATAAAGCTGATGTTCCAATTCCAATACGCGTTCCTGCAGCGCCTGCGGCGTATCGCCTGAATTCACCGGAACTTTTCGCTGCGCGATAATCTTGCCGTCATCGTAAACCTCATTGACGAGATGTATCGTCACGCCGGTTTCCCTTTCGCCGGCAGCAATCACCGACTGGTGCACATGAATTCCAAACATGCCTTTGCCGCCGTGTTTCGGCAACAACGCCGGATGAATATTGACGATCCGATTACGAAATTTCTTCACCACCGACTCGGGAATCCTCTTCATATAACCGGCCAGGCAAATCAAGTTCACTCCGCGACGTTCAAGCTGCATCAACAGTTCGAGCGCATATTCTTCCGGGGTCGCAAAAGCGGAGTCGGTCATGATCAATGTGTCAATATGATGATTGCGCGCGCGTTCCAGCGCAAAGGCTTTTTTGTTGTTCGAAACGACGAGAACGATTTCGCCGTCGATTTGCCCCGAGGCGCATCCGTCAATCAATGCCTGCAGATTTGAGCCGCCGTGGGATGCCAAAACGGCGATGCGGAGATGTTGCTTCATTCCTATTTATCAAGCCGGTCCTTGAGCAGCTTCGTCGCCGTCTGCGGATCGGCCTTCCCTTGCGTCGCTTTCATTAGTTGCCCGACAAAAAATGCAAACAGCTTCGTTTTGCCCTCGCGATAACGGGCAACTTCGTCGGGATGATCGCCGATTATCCTCGCGATCAGTGCGTCAAGATCGCCGGAATCGGTGACCGGAGCAAGTCCTTTCTCGGAAATGATCGCTGCCAGATCGCCCTTGTCGATCATCATAATCTCGAATAATTCCTTGGCAATCTTGCCGGTAATCGCTTTCGATTTAATCAGACCGATCAATTCGCCCAGTCTTGACGGCGTAATGGGAAAAGCGCCTATCTCCAACTGCTGATCCTTCACACGCGCCAGCACTTCAGTCATGACCCAGTTCGATGCCAACTTCGCGTCGCCGCAAGCCTTGGCAGTCGTCTCGAAATAATCCGCCAATTGCCGCGTCGAGGTCAGCAGTTCCGCATCATACTCCGGTATTCCATACTCTGAAGCAAACCGCTCGCGTCGTTTCGCCGGCAACTCGGGAAGTGATCTTTCAATCTCCGCCGTCCATTGATCGGAAACCGTGAGCGTGACCAGGTCGGGATCGGGAAAATACCGGTAGTCGTGCGACTCTTCCTTGGACCGCATCGGATAGCACTTTCCGTCGGCATCGTTGTACAGCAATGTCTGTTGCTCGATCGCACCGCCGGAGGAAACGACCGCAATCTGCCGCGCGATTTCGTAACTGATCGCCCGTTCGACGCCGCGAATCGAGTTGAGATTCTTGACCTCGGTCTTCGTCCCGAGCTTCGTTTCACCCGCATGCCGAATGCTCACATTGGCGTCGCAACGCAAAGAGCCCTCTTCCATATTGCCGTCGCAAATTCCCAGATACTCAACGATCTGCTTGAGTGCATGCAGATACAAAAACGCTTCGCGCGCCGTTCGCATATCCGGCTCGCTGACAATTTCAATCAGCGGCGTGCCGCAGCGATTGACATCCACGCGCGTGTAATCTTGCGACTGGTTTTCCGGATGCAGCGACTTGCCCGCGTCTTCTTCCAGATGGATGCGCGTCAGCGCAATGCTCTTGTTCACGCCGTCATCGATGAACTTGATTGCGCCGCCGATTCCAATCGGTTTGTCGTACTGCGAAATCTGGTAGCCCTTGGGCAGATCGGGATAGAAATAATTCTTGCGCGCGAAGACGGATTTCTTTCCTACGCTGCCGCCAACGGCGAGAATCATCCTGAGCGCAAAGTCGACCGCACTTTTGTTCAATACCGGCATTGCTCCCGGCAGACCGAGACAAACAGGACAGGTTGCGCTGTTGGGCGGCTGGCCGAATTTAGCCGAGCAGCCGCAGAAAATTTTGCTGTTCGTCAACAGTTGCGCGTGGACCTCGAGTCCGATTACCGCCTCGAAGTTCATCGCGTGAAATCCTCAACCGCCATGGCGACGCGAAACAACATCGCCTCGTCGAAATGGCGCGCGGTCAATTGCAGACCAATGGGAAGATTCTTGCTGTCTTTGCCGCACGGCGCCGATATTGCCGGCAGTCCCGCGAGATTAGCGCTGACCGTGTAAATGTCCGACAGGTACATCTCAATCGGATTGTCTGACTTTTCGCCAATCTTGAATGCCGTCGTCGGCGTCGTTGGCGTGAGCAGGACGTCGACTTCCTTGAACGCCTCCGCAAATTCCTGCGTAAGTATCCGGCGCACCCTCATCGCCTTTTGATAGTAGGCATCGTAGTATCCCGCCGACAACACATACGTCCCAAGCATAATCCGGCGCTTAACCTCGGCGCCGAATCCCTCGTGCCTTGTGTTCGTATACATAGAAATCAAATCGGCATTCTCGGAGCGCAGCCCGTACTTGACGCCGTCGTAGCGCGCAAGATTCGATGAAGCCTCCGCGTCGGCAATAATGTAGTAAGTTGCAATCGCATACTTCGTGTGCGGCAGCGAGATCAGTTGCATCTGGGCGCCGGCTGATTTCAGCTTCTCCATCACTTCATCGATCGCAAGTCTGATTTCGGTGTCAAGTCCCTCGGCAAAATATTCCTGCGGCACGCCAACTCTCAACCCGCTCACGCCTTTGCTCATCTCTGCATCGAAGTCAGGTTTGGCAAACTCAACTGATGTCGAATCGCGCTCATCCTTGCCGGAAATCACATCGAATAGCAGCGCCGCCGATCTGACATCGCTTGTCAGCGGTCCAATTTGATCGAGCGAGGACGCATACGCCACCAGCCCATAGCGGCTGACAGCGCCATAGGTCGGCTTGAGCCCGACCACGCCGCAATGCGCAGCCGGTTGCCGCACCGAGCCGCCGGTGTCGGAACCCAGGGCCATTTGGGTCAGTCCCGATGACACCGCAACTGCCGAACCGCCGGAAGACCCGCCCGGAACTCGCGTCGGGTCATGCGGATTTTTTACGGCGCCAAATGCCGAATTCTCATTTGATGAACCCATCGCGAATTCGTCCATGTTGGCTTTCGCAATGATCACCGCGTCTGCAGCGATAAGGCGGTCAATTACTGTTGCGTTGTACGGCGGGACAAAATCGCGCAGAATCTTTGACCCGCAAGCCGTGGGATATTCGCGCAGGCAGATATTGTCTTTGACTACAATCGGCAGGCCGAAGAGTTTTCCCTTCGGCCCGTTGTTTGCAATCTTCGTTTTGAGCCGATCCACGGTCGCTTGCGCCAAATTTGTTGTGACGGCGGTTAGACAGTTGAATCGAGCCTGGACACTCTCGCACTCAGCCAACAGCGCGCGGTAGTACTCGTCGAGATCAATCTCGCCCGCGACAATGCGGCGCTGAAGTTCAAGCGCTGAAACCATCCTTAGAGAATCGGATAGAATTTGTCGATCTCGTACTGGCTGATCTGGATTCGGTACTGGTCCCATTCCTTCAGCTTGTTCGCAATCAAGCTTGAGTGGACATGGTCACCGAGCGTCTCCTTCATCAGCTTCGAACCCTGGAACAACTCGATGGCTGCGTCCAGCGATCCCGGCAACGAATCGATCTTCTTCTTTTTGCGTTCGGCATCATCCATGTGGAAGATGTTCTCTTCGATCGGAGCGCCCAACACATACTTGTTCTTGATTCCTTCCAAGCCCGAGGCTATCATCGCGGCAAACGCCAGATACGGATTGCAGGCCGGATCGGGCGAACGCAGTTCGACCCGCGTCGCTTTTTCCTTGCCGTAGCGGTACATCGGAATGCGCACCAGCGACGAACGGTTGCGCTGTCCCCAGGAAACGTACACCGGCGCCTCGTAACCCGGCACCAGACGCTTGTACGAATTTACCCACTGGTTCGTGATCAACGTGAATTCTTTGACGTGCTTCAGCAAACCGGCAATGTACGAACGACCGGTGTCGGAAAGATGATACTCGCCCGACTTCGAGAAAAACGCGTTATTGCCGCCCTTAAACAGCGACTGGTGGCAATGCATTCCCGAACCGTTCTGACCGAACAGCGGCTTGGGCATAAAGCTGGCGAAGATGCCGTTTTCGAGCGCGACTTCCTTGACGATCATGCGATACACCATCGCCTGGTCGGCCATTTTCAATGCGTCCGAATATTTCAAATCGATTTCATGCTGCGAGGGCGCAACTTCGTGATGCGAACATTCAACCTGAATGCCCACTGACTCCAGCGCCACGACCGTTTTCTTCCGCACACGTGCGCCCTGGTCGATCGTGCCGTAATCAAAGTAACCCGAGGAGTCAATAGTCTCCGGATTGCCGTTTTGCTTAAAGTAGAAAAACTCGAGTTCCGGCCCGATATAGGCAGTGTAGCCCATGTCCGCTGCTTTCTTGAGCACGCGGCGCAACACCTGGCGCGGATCGCCCGGGTACGGTTCACCGGTCGGCGTTTCGACATCGGCAAACATCATCGCCACACGCTCGCCGGAAATTTCCCAAGGGAAAATTCGGAACGTTGACAAATCCGGCCGGGCGCTCAAATCGGATTCTTCGATACGCGCGAATCCTTCGATCGAAGAGCCGTCAAAGCCCTGACCGTTCTCGAGGACCTCGTCGATTTCGCTGCGCGTAATCGACATGCCCTTGAGTGTGCCGAGGACGTCGGTAAAGTAGATCCGGATATACTTTACTTTTTCCTTGTCCATCAGCTTGGTTATTTGTTCAGCGGTATAGGTCATCCATTTCTCCTTAAATAGAAGCTGGCAATTAATAGGTTCGAATTTTCACTGTCAAATGATTCTTGGAATTGGCTGGACTCCCTGGTTTGTCGAAATCCGCAATCCCAGAAAGCGCCAAACAATATAGATTTGTTTTCAGTTTACAATAAAAATTGTTAGCAGCGCGCCAATTAGTCCATAATACGGCAGATTCAGGACGATTGCTTAGCCCTCTGCTATGTTCGATTTTTGAAAAGTAGACTTCTTGAGTCGAGAATTGAGATGCGTCAAGCGCGCTTTCGCAAATGATTGTCCCATAATATGTTATTCCGAAATGGCGCTGTAGGCAGAAACCCCGAATTGCTGTCTGAAGATGGGCGGGCGAACATTGCGGAGTTTCGACACAATTAATGTTTGCGTCGCGGTAATGAAATGTTGTGTTTGGTAAGCCACATTAGCGCTCGACAATAATCACCACCTTCCCGCGCGCATGTCCCTCTTCGAGATATCGAATCTCCTGAGGCGCTTCACTCAACGAATACCGCCCGCCAATCACCGGCACGACCTTGCCGGTCTCCAGAAATCCCTTTAGTTCAGCGAGGTCGTTGTGATTTACATTCGCCATGTAGGAAGCAATTCTCTTCCCTTTCTTGATTGCGAGCAGGGGTTTGAGCGTCAGATCCTGCAACAGGGTTAGAATAAAGGCGGAACCACCAACGAACACGTAGACGCCGTTGGGATTCAGTGCGCGCAGAGGTTTCAGCAACGACCGGCCGGCGTTGTTGTCAAGGATCAGGTCATACTTCTGCTCGCTGCGGCTGAAGTCCTCTTTCGTGAAATCAATCACGTGGTCAGCACCAATCGACCGAACCATCTCCAAATTCTTCGTGCTGCAGCCGGACCAGAACCGGCTCGCCGCGGAGCAAATGCCAGTCGAGCGGATTGACTGAGGCGGCATGTACTTTCACCAATACTTGATTTTCTTTTGGAGCGGGTCTGTCAATCTCTCTTAACTCGAGCACATCCGGCGACCCGTATTTTGTGCTCATAATAGCTTTCAATAGACTCCTGGAAGGAGGTTACGAAAAAGTTGGTACGTCGGGTTTCTAGCACAGCGGGGACGCCGACAGTGTCCGTTCGCAGACTTCATGTCGGATATACCGTTCCACGTGACCCCCAGTTTTCACTTTCCGTTGCTCAAACGCAAATGGACCTAGCTCTTCTTGAACTTCTTCAGCTTGTCCATCATTTGCTTCTCAAGCACGGCGGAATCCGACTTAAGCGCTTCTCGCAAATGAAACGCAATTGCCGGCGTCACTTTGCCGACCATTTCTTCGAGGTAAGTTTTAACTTTGGGATGCTGACGCGAATTCGAACCAAGTGACCATTTTGCTGTAGCCCCGGTTAGATACAAGTATACCGAGTCCTGATTATCACAAAATTGCAGTTCAGATATCAATCGCTCAACATATCGGAGATCGCCGGAGGCGAAGAACCCTCCCCACATCATGTCATTGACTCCCGGATGATGGCTGCTGACATTTAGGACAGTATCTTTGTAATGGCGTAACGTGAAGCAATGCCGGAAGAATTCTTTGCTCGAACCAAGACTCTCAATGACCTTTTGAATCGACAGGCTATCAATTGTGGTCGCGGCCAGCGCCACAGCGAAGAACCCCTCGATCGGACCCCGGGCTGATTCCTTTGCCAACATTCCGGAATTGTCGATTTCAATCATTAGCATCGGGAGCATTTGCACATCCGGATTTTTGTAGTAATTGTTGAGCACAAAACCAACTCCGCCCGGCGGCAGGAACTCATACTCTTTGCTTTCGGCAATCGGCTCACTTTCGTCCACAACTCTAAACGAGAGTTCGAATGGAATTTCTCGTTCTCGCACGTTTTCGTGCACGATCATTTTGACCTTGTAAGTCCCAAGCGGATCAACTGGTTCGAGTCGTATGATTAGTGGCTGTTGTATCAAGTGCGTCAAGGGAGCCGGATAGTCCTGCCAAAGTCTCAGTTTCTTGTACTCGCCATAAATCGATCCGTCCGGCTTCGTGACGCTGATATCATATGTCAGATTTGGATTTCCGCTCTTGTCATTGATGGTGGTTGACAAGATTATTAGAGGGTATACATAATCGCCGCGCCGGTACGTGTCTTCCGTCCGGAGTTTCGGCGTCTCTGGTTTGTCCCAGTCTCGGATGAAGTTCGTGTCGTTAGTTAATGCAGCAACGAACGATAGTTCATCTCGGTCGTAATTGAACTGTGATACCAGAGAATCAGTCTGCGCTGCAAGCAGAACTTGGGAGCATACCACCAAAGCAGCAATTGTTGTAATCAGGACCTGTCTCATTTGCATTCCTTCCAGTTCGCAGGTCGGGTTCCCAGCGAAGCGCGAAACCCGACATAATCAAATGCACATTCTATATGCTCAGACGCGGCGCCCTCTACTCCTTGACCTCCTTCGCCGCCATCTTGCGATAGTGATCGATAAACGGCGTGAACAGGTCAATCGGGAATGGGAAGATCAATGTCGAATTCTTCTCGGTCGCAACCTCGGTTAATGTCTGCAAATAACGCAACTGCAGCGTGTAGCTCGAGGTCTCCATCACCTTGCCGGCGTCGGCGAGCTTTTGCGCCGCCTGGAATTCGCCCTCGGCATGAATGACCTTGGACCTGCGCTCGCGTTCGGCCTCGGCCTGCTTGGCGATCGCGCGGGTCATCTCCGCCGGCAAATCGACGTTTTTGACTTCCACGACGGTTACCTTTACACCCCACGGCTCGGTCTGGTCATCGATAATTTTCTGCAGCTTCTTGTTGATCTCATCGCGCGCCGAAAGCAAGTCATCCAAATCGACCTGCCCGAGCACGGAGCGCAAGGTCGTCTGGGCAATCATCGAGGTTGCGTAGAAATAATCCTCAACATTGATAATCGCTTTTTGCGGTTCCATGACCTGGAAATAGACGACCGCGTTTACCTTCAGCGTGACGTTGTCGCGCGTGATCACATCCTGCGGCGGCACGTCCATCGTGTAGGTACGCAGCGACACCTTCACCATACGATCGACAATCGGTATAAGCAGAATTAAGCCGGGTCCCTTGACGCCGATCATGCGGCCCAACCGGAAAATCACGCCGCGTTCATATTCCTGCAAAACGCGGATAGCGTTGAGCACGATGAATAATATGAACCCGACGACTACAATTAACGGAATTGCACCTGCGAACATTTATCCCTCCCTGGGAATAGAGACTTTTGCCACTTTCAATGTTTGATGCTGGCCCGACAAAATCAATACCGGCTCATCCTTTTCGATGACTTCATCAGCCACAGCTTTCCACAAAGCGCCGGCGACATAAACCATGCCTTCACGGTCGATTCGCTCCGACACCTTGCCGACTTGCCCGATCATTCCCTCGAAGCCGGTCATCACCTGCTTGCGTTGCGCTTTAACCACGTAGCCGACCACGAAGACGAGGAATCCGCCGATACAAATCGTGATGGTGATGATCACGCTCAACGACACTCGCAGCGCCGGTTCCGGACTGTCGATCAGGAACAGCCCGCCCAGCACCAGCGAGATTATTCCGCCCACGGTGAGCATGCCGTAACTGGTGACTTTGATTTCCAGCAGGAACAAGACGACGGCCAGCACAATCAGCGCCAGGCCCGCATAATTAATAGGCAGTGTTTGCATTGCATATAGAGCAATAATCAGACAAATTGCACCGACCACGCCGGGCAAGATCGCGCCCGGATTGTAAAGCTCGATCGCCAGCCCCAACGTCCCGAGCGAAAATAAAATGAAAATGATGTTCGGACTGGTGAGAACCTCGAGAATCGACTCCGAAAACGTCTTCTCGACTTCCTCTTGTGTTGCACCGGCAACGTGGATTGTGTCGATTCCATCAGGCATCGTTACCACGCTGCCGTCCGACTTCTCCAATAACTCGGCAATATCTTCAGCCAGAAAATCGACCACGTTCGAATCGACCGCCTCGTAGTATGCGATACTCGCGCCTTCGCGCACCGCGCGTTCCGCCCAGGCTTTGTTGCGGCCGCGTTTTTCCGCAGCCCCTTGCAAATTGGCGACGGCGTCATTCGTAACCTTCTTGACCATCGCCGAATCCATCTTCTCTCCGCCCATTGTCACCGGCGTCGCCGAGCCGATATTCGTCGAGGACGCCATCGCCGCGACGTGCGCGGCATACGTGATGTACACGCCTGCCGAGGCTGCTCTTCCGCCGGATGGCGCGACCCAAACAATGATCGGCACTTTCGAATTCATGAATGCCGTGCTGATGCGCAGCGTGGTTTCCATCACGCCGCCGGGAGTGTTGAGCTTGATGACGAGCGCGGCCGCGTCTTCGTCTTCGGCAATCTTAATCGCCCGTTCGACATGTTTGAGTGTGATCGGCCCGATGGCGCCGTCAATGGTCATCACTTTGACCACGCTTGCGCCGGCAGAATTGAAGATTAGCAGCAGTGCGGCGAAAACGGATACAAGCAATAAATTAAGTCTCATCATTTCACCTCACTTGATATACGCCAAAAGTAGCCCATTTAATCTCCGAAAAGTGGCGTTCGCCGTCAACTAAAAAGGAGAATTGCCACACGATGTGAATTGCATGGTCAGTAGGTCAAAACCCGCGCTCGCCAATTATCTGCAATTCAGGAAGAGGAAAGCCGCGACGTATGTGATCTGTGTTCGAAGACTATGGGGTTTTGACGATTTCGGTCCTTAACGCACCCCGACAATGTCAAAACCCCTCAATGAAAGTTTCGCATCGTGTACAG
>CAVPQS010000049.1:0-7660 GCA_963707485.1 uncultured bacterium | reverse complement strand
ACCATAAACGTGTCGACTATTGGGGGTTTCGACCTACTCAGAGAAGATCGAGAGTCCCACCGTGCGCTGGTTGGGTAAGGGACGATTCGGTGGTTGCGGAGTGTTCGGGACTTGGAGAGAGTCGAATTTATCGAGACGACGCGCCGGTGGGGCACCGAGAACGAAAGTCCCACCGTGCGCTGGTTGGGTGGGCGACGATTCAGTGGTTGTGAAGTGATCGGGATTTGGAGAGAATCGAAGCTATTGAAACGACGCGCCGGTGGGGCACCGAGAACGAAAATCCCACCGTGCGCTGGTTGGGTGGGCGACGATTTGATGGTTGTGAGGTGATCGGGATTTGGAGAGAGTCGAATTTATCGAGACGACGCGCCGGTGGGGCACCGAGAACGAAAATCCCACCGTGCGCTGGTTGGGTAAGGGACGATTCGGTGGTTGCGGAGTGTTCGGGACTTGGAGAGAGTCGAATTTATCGAGACGACGCGCCGGTGGGGCACCGAGAACGAAAGTCCCACCGTGCGCTGGTTGGGTGGGCGACGATTCAGTGGTTGTGAAGTGATCGGGATTTGGAGAGAATCGAAGCTATTGAAACGACGCGCCGGTGGGGCACTGAGAACAAAAGTCCCACCGTGCGCTGGTTGGGTGGGCGACGATTTGATGGTTGTGAGGTGATCGGGATTTGGAGAGAGTCGAATTTATCGAGACGACGCGCCGGTGGGGCACCGAGAACGAAAATCCCACCGTGCGCTGGTTGGGTGAGGGACGATTCGGTGGTTGCAGAGTGTTCGGGACTTGGAGAGAGTCGAATTTATCGAAACGACGCGCCGGTGGGGCACCAGAGGAGCATGGATTGGGAATGTCGAAACCCGCGAAGCGATTTAAATAGGGAAGATTGATAATTCGGACTGTTTAGTACGGGACGACAATTTGCACTTTGCAATTATTGACGTCGTACGTCATATTCTGTGACAGGGAATCGTTGTAGGGAGGTTGTAATGGCGGGCCGATTTGCTATTATCTTCATTGCTTTCTTAACATTCATCAACTCGAGCAAGACTTGGGCAACTGAGGCCGAAGCATCCGATAGTATGCGATCCAGTGCGGAGACGGACATTTTCGAGTGTGTACTTTGGATTGGATCGCAGTTTCCACCGGATACCTGCTTTGATCAATTGACAGGGAGAAATAAGGCACCGTTTCGTTGTCCGTCGCCACCGGAGTCGAGTTTTAGATACTTCGAAGAAGTTCTTAATCTCTGCCTCGATGCCAATCGTGAGGATTTAGCGCGGAGAGTTGATTTTCGTTTGCTTCCCACCAGAGATACCTCTGAAATTTATGTCGATCTTGTTGGGGCTGCTTGCCGGGCTGGAGACCGAGCCCGAGCGACGGCGTTGTTGGACACGGCAATGCAGTATTGCGAAAGCAACGGTTTTTGCAGAACCCAATATTGTACTACACACTTTGATGACATGCTCGACACATATGGATTTTTGTTTACGTCGGAACGACAGCTCGATCTTCTGAGTCGGTATGCCGCCTGTGTCGACACAACAGAGGCGAAAGGGATGTGGTTTCCGTATGGGTTTCTCGCTCACCACTATTTTCGATTAGGCGAGCTCACGAAGGCCGAATCCTACGCAGCCAGGGCTGCTCATCACTGGTTGCCAAGTGGGCTGTACGAACTGACAGCGTTTTACAGACAGTATCGTGCGAATGGTGACTCGATTGCTGCCAAGCGGATTTTGGACATGGCATTGTCGTTAGTAGACTATGTGCCAGGTGGCCACGGTTACTTGGAGGAGGAATTCCTGATCGAGGCGCTGCGCGAAAATGGACGAACAGATGAATCCGACCGCCTGTTCGATGACCTAGAAGCTCGTGAATTGGCAACACTTGACACGCTCTGGCATATCGGCATTTCGACTGCTAATTTCGAAAAGTATGTTCGCTTTCAGAAACTTGAGCGCGGCGAGTTTGTGCTGGACTCGCTCTCTGCTGGAATTGCAGATGGATCGATTGATTTACAGAAGTCGATAGAAGTCGTTCGTGGCTACTGCTCATTGAAGTTGTATTCTGGTGCAGAACGACTACTGCAAAGTCTTGCTCGTACGCCAATTGCGAGCAAGTGCGCATTGGCTGCTATTCAGTGGAGTAATGATGACCCTTCCTATTTCCAGCAAAGCAGGTTTATCCAGTATATCGCTGATATTCCCACACGCGATGCCGCCTGGTTGAGTATGATAAATCCCGATGAAGGTGACTACGGTTTGCAGCTAGCGGCCGAACGGTGCAGGAATATCGTGAATGACGAGATTCGCCTGGAAGCAATCACAAAACTCGCCCCCGATCTTTGGATGGGTACACATAGTATTGATCTGGAAGCCGAAGCAAATGAGCTCTGTTGGAGATTAGGCGATCAATGGAGGGTGCATTCCTGGCTCATCGCAATGTTCAAGGGTTCGGACAGTTACTATGAAATGGCAAAGGCGCGTTTCTATCTCACTAAGCGAGAGGAATTCCTCAGTGAACCGCAAAATGGGAAGGAATTCGAGGTTTTCCCCGAATATCTCCTCGGTCTTGCGGAGGATTATGCCTCTTGCGGACTACTCGATGATGCGAAGAGGTTGATAGCCGATCGGGTTCTGCCACAATGTGACGATGATGGACTGCGAGCTCGGATCGCGATGGCTTATGGAAACATGGGGTTAATTAGTCAAGCATTGGGAGTCGCTGCGGAGATAATTGATCCATACGATCGTGGTATTGCGGTTGCCAACGTCGCATGTTTGACTCGGAACACGTCGGTCAAGACTGACCACGAAATCGCCGGCTATCTTCACCAGATAATCTTGTTGACAGAAAGAGACTTCAAGTCCAAATAGCTTGCCCTTATAGGAACGGCGCCGGGGATTGACTCCGGCGCCGCGAGTTACTTAGGTTAGTGGGGAATTGATTCTTAGCGATGCTCCCAAGTGAACCTTTGCGGTCATTTGAGAGCAGTGGTGATCATCAGTTCGGCAGACGTTTCTCCAGCAAGATCAGAGTGTTTTTGGGTGCGGAGAAATCGTCATAGGCTTTTTTGAACATCAAGTATTCATCGGTGTCGATCTCCTTGTCGACGAGCTTCACAAAAGCGTTGTAAGTTACTTCGGTGGAGTCGGCATTGAGTGCAATGTTCGACTGCCATTCGCCGAAGTCGTTGTTGATCGTGACAGGGTCGGAAACAAAGACTGCTTTGAACCCGGTCGGCAGGTGGATGACACCTTGCTTCTTGAGCAGCATTTTGGTGTCGAGCACAAAATTGTAACTGCGCTGAGTCTGGCCCGGATAGGCCGGAATCTGAGCGAAATCAAAGGGGATGTCCTTGAGGCGGAAGATCATCATCTCGCCCTGAACAATTCCCATCTCCGGAGTCGAGTAGTCCTGCGCGACTTGCACGCTCGTCGTCAAATCGGAGAGATCGGAAACTTTGAAATCTTTATTGTGGCTGCCTTCGCCCATGATGTTGGCAGTGGCAAGGAAATACTGTTCGCGTTCTTTTGGCGTGGCGTCTTTGAGAGTCTGCCGCGCCATGTTGTCGAAGATGCCGCTCAGTTGGCAACCGGCTGTGCCGTCGACATCACCGTTGGGCTGGACGATCATTTCAAAGCGACAGTCGGCGAGATTGGTTTCGGGCGCCGGATCGGTGACAGCGAGAAGTTCGCTCGACGCTTCTTTGACGAGCAGTCCGGTTGAACCCTGGCTCTCGGGGAGATAACCAAACGAGGCCATATCACCGAAGGGATTGATCCAAAGGGGTGAACCTTTGTAAGAAGGCACATAAGCATAGATCGCGTCGAACTGTTTCAGCGCCGGGTATTCCTGAGCGAGCACGGCATCGCTGCGATTGACATAGTGCGGATAGGTTTCGATTCCGGCGGCGCGCAAGAGCGAGATCAGCAGGACGGCTTTGTCGCGCCAGTCGCCGTACTTGTTGGCGAGGACGACATCCGCATCATTTGGCTCGTAACCGGCGAGACCGAGGGGAAGGGTATTCTCCGCGACGCCGCGGATGTCTTTGATCACAAAGAGGCCGATCTTCTGGACCTTCTCGTCATTGGATTTGGCGCCCTTGGCGAGTTCGTTGGCTTTCTTCAGAACATCGCCATCGGTTTTGACGTGCTTGAAGAATTGTCCGGATACCCATTTGCCGACGGCGTCCCAAGATTCGGCGTCGGTGTAAACCAGGCGCGGCGCGACGCGATTCAACGGCGGCATGAAGGGTTCGGAAATTATTTGCGTCGAATTTTGGATGGTCCAGTTGTGGGTAATATTGCCTTCGGCGGTGGAAGTCGAGTAGTCCATGCCTTCGTTTTGATAGGTATAGCGGATCTTGACGGCTTCCGGGACGGTGAGGGAGACTTCCTTGAAGCTGATCGGATCGCTGCCCTGAAAGAGATCTGTGCCCCAGATGAATTGTTGTTCATCTTTGCCGGGAGCTCTATGGAAGGTACGCAACTTGAGTTCGATTGTTACGCCCGGAGCGAGACCGGGGAAGTTGACGACTTTCTGCATGATGTTTGAATAGATGGCTGCATTTGAAAGAGCGGCCGGTGTCAAGTCGTGGATGGCTTTGGCTTCGACCGGCAAAACCGTGCCATCGGCGAGATAGGTAAGGGCTTTGACAACGACTACGGAGTCGGAGTCCTTGTTGTATTTGTGTTTGACGTCGCCGTACATTTCTTTGCCGCGTTCCTGCAGAATTTTGACAACCATGTGCCAATCGGTGACGCCGCTGCCATCCGGATTAATGGTAGTCGCCTGTTGATTGAGAATCGTATAGCCACCGGCCTGCGGATACTGTTCCGGCGCCGGCGCTGCGGCGATCATCGTTTTGACCTCGTCATCGGAAAAGGTCCTGGTGACGGCCATGACGGGCGCTGTCATAGACAGGATCGCGAAAAGCGCGGTCACTAAGAATAGTCGCTTATTCATTTTCAACTCCACATCTCCCCTGTCTTAGTTTTCCGAGCCTTGGCGTTGCATGATGAGTTCGCCGCGCGCGGACTTGGAAGCAGTCTTCATGACCTCTTTGAATTGCGCATACTCGGCCGGTGACATTTCCTTGGCGTTGATCATGATTTCCTTCTGATAGGTTACCTGAGCGCCGCCGCTGGCGAGTTCGGATGAGTTGGCGCTTGAGTAGGTCATGCGGTATTCGACCGGGCCTTTGTTTTCAGAAACGGCGTCGGGCATTGATTTAAGTTTCATGCCGGGAGGAAGAGTGATGACTTCTTCCTCAGAGGCGCCGAACGTGAAGCCGAGATTGTACGGGTATTTGCGCTCAGGCAAAGAAGCGGAACTGAGCAGGAATTTTGAAATCAATTCGAAGGCGCCGATTGAGACCGGGCTTTTCATCAAGACGAAATCGCCGGCGTCAGTCGGATACTTGTCAACCTGATACGAGAAGCTGATTTCGAAGGGTTTATCGAGATCTTCGGCGTCGGTGAAGGAGAAATTGGTCAATCGCGCGCCGGGATAAACATCCTGAATCACGTAGTTCCAGATCATCGACATTTGGGCGGAAGGCATTGATTTGGCGAATGAACGCAACGCCAGATCATAGATGCCGTCGGTGGCGATGGTGACATCTGAGGTGAACAAGCCGGCTTCGGTAAGATTGGAGACGGCTGTGATTTTGCCCATGTTTTCTCTGGCCGGCATCGACGGAGTATCGGCAAGGGACTTGCCTTCAGGCGTGCAAACAAGCGCCTGCTGTTTGGCCTCGATGGATGGGAGCCAGTCGACGGAGTTGTCGACGGTCGGGTCGGCATAGGTAAAAGTACCGTCGTCATTTTTGATCGCGACGATGGCATGGTTGAAGCTGATGTGGGGAATATCGTAGGCGACTTTGGAACCCATGTTGGTGAGGACGACTTCAGAAGGAATGTCGGCTTCGCGCAACATGGCGACCATCATAGCGGCGACATCGCGGCAAACGCCGTATTTGGTTTCAAAAGTTTCGGTGACGGGCTTGGGTTCGAAACCTTTCTTTTTGCCGGTGCCCAGGCCCATGTAGCGGACTTTCTGTGCGACGTAGTGGTAGATGGCGTCGACTTTTTCGGTTTTGGAGGTTTTGCCATCGGTGAGAGATTTGACCTCGGCGCGCAGAGCGTCGTTCATTTCCATTTGCTTGCCGGCAAGCTCATTCCACCACTTGCTGATTTCTTCCCACGAACCGATGGTGGAGAAGATCACGGTCGGCGCAATTTCAGTCAATGAGGGCATGGCCGGTTCCTGAATGATGCGGTCGACGTTTTCCACAGACCATGTATACTTGGCCTTGTCACCCATTTCTTTATGCGAATATTCGACTTTGCCGTTCTTGACGACGTGCTTGAGCGGTTTCGATTTCGGACCAATGACGACGACTTCTTTGGAGACGATGGGATCGAACTGCTGGAAGACTTGCAGTCCGTCGAATTCGCCTTCCATCGGGGCGTGATAGAGATGGTCCTCGACAAGGAGTTCGACGCAATCGCCGACCTCGAGGTTCTTGAATGAGATGACGCGGTTGAGCGCGTCGCTTTCGTAAATGTTCATCGCTTCGGTGGAAGCGTCGGAGATGTCTTTCATCATATCGGTGGGGACATCGACAACGCTGCCGTCCTGTTTGATGACGCGCGCGGTTTTGACCACGATGCTGTCATAGGTCTTGTAGAAGGGGATTTTGATTTCGCCGTAGTCTTTGAAGCCGGCATCGGTGAGCACTTTGGCTAGCGCGTAGTCGGTAGTTTTGCAAGTACCATCGGCGTTGAATTCGTACTGAGTGTGCTGTTTAATTACGAGTGCGTTGGCTTCGGGGTACTGATCTTTGCCGCCTGCTTTCTTAATCAGGTCGGCAGTTTCCTTGTTCAGATCCGAGGCTACGGCGGCAACGGCGCTCAAAAACAGAGCGGCGAGCAGCAGCGTCGTTATCGTGCGCAGATTAGCGAGTCCGGGCATGGCTAACTCCTTATGTATTTGTGACGTGATTTTAAGTCGGCTTTGAGATTTCATTTTCAGAGTCTGGTTTGGCCTTATCGGAATTATTTTGAAATCTAACTTACGTTGCCGAGCCGCTGGAATCGAATACAACAGGGGCACGGCTATGGCTAGATATAACGTATATATTCCTGTCAAGTTACGCAATTCGATAATGACGACGCTATTTCTTCAGGCTAACCAAGGTTGCACCCCAGGATGATGACGAGTGCGAATCGAGTCGAAAGGAGGCGACATGTTCGTTGCGCTCGAGCAGGGCATGGACGGTCCGGCGCAGATTGCCGATACCCTTACCATGAATGATACGGATTTCGTAGATCGAGCGCGAGCGGCACACGTTGATGTATTCCGGGACCAATTCCTTGACGTCTTTTGGATCGAAGTTATGGAGGTCGAGAATTCCGTCAATCGGATACTCGATGGGGTCGTCGGGTGCATCGGACATAGGGACAAGCTATGCATTAAAGCGCTGATTTTGAAGGGGGAATTTGACCGATCGATACTGTCGCGGGAACTATTTCCTTGCTGAAATTGAGCTATGGGGTATATTGCGAGCGGTATCATGCACTCAATTTCCTATCGCCGGGCACGTTACTACTCGCGGCCGTTTCGGCGCTCTTCTAAATATTGAAGGTTGTTA
>CAVPQS010000048.1:0-15988 GCA_963707485.1 uncultured bacterium | reverse complement strand
GTTATGTCCTTCGTTTGACTCATGCTGCTTGACTCAGCAACCCGACAGTCGGCTATGTTGTCTGCAATATCCGCCATCTCGCGGATGCCAAGGTCGGCGACACAATTACTTACGCCAAGGGCGGTGCTGTCGAACCATTGCCGGGATTCAAGGAAATCAAGTCGATGGTGTACTCGGGTATTTATCCGGCGACAACCGAGCGATACGAGCAGTTGCGCGAATCGCTGGAGAAGCTACAGCTAAATGACGCCTCGCTGTCATTTGAACCGGAATCATCCCTGGCGTTGGGATTTGGATTCCGCTGCGGATTCCTGGGCTTATTGCATCTCGAGATCGTTCACGAACGGCTCGAGCGCGAATACGGCATTACCATTGTCAATACTGTGCCGAACGTGGAATACCATGTATTTACAAAGACCGGCGAAATGGTCAAGGTCGACAATCCGGCCAAGATGCCGCCGCCGATGGCGGTCGATCATATTGAAGAGCCATTCGTTGCCGCCCAGATTATTACGCCGACCGAGTATATCGGCAACATCATGAAGATTATCGCCGACCGGCGCGGTGAGTTCAAGGCGACGCACTATCCCGATCCGTCGCGTGCCACGCTTGAGTTTAATTTGCCGCTCTCGGAAATCATCTTCGACTTTCATGATAAGCTTAAATCGATCTCGCGCGGGTATGCATCTCTCGATTACGACTTCCTGGAAATGCGCACCAGCAAGCTGCAAAAACTTGATATCCTATTGAACTCCGAGCCGGTCGATGCGCTGTCGTGTCTGATCCATCAGGACCGCGCGCAAGTCTGGGGGCGCAAGCTCTGTTCAAAGCTGCAAGAGTTGATTCCGCGGCAGATGTTTGAGGTGATTATTCAGGCTGCAATCGGGTCCAAAGTAGTAGCGCGCGAAACCGTGCGGGCGATGCGAAAAAACGTAACCGCGAAGTGTTATGGCGGCGATATCACGCGCAAACGCAAATTGATCGAACGCCAAAAAGAGGGGAAGAAAAAGATGAAGCAGATTGGCAGTGTCGAGTTACCTCAGGAAGCGTTCTTGGCTGTCCTGCAGATTGACCGGGACGGGGAGTAACGGGCATCTTCCGATCAGTCCATCTACTCCCTGAAGACAAATTCGCCATCATGGCTCTACATTTTACTTGACGGTTTCATTGGCACTCCTAAAGCAGTCGGCAAACTTTTACCAGAAGTGTTTTCATGCAGCCAACCACTGCCAAATTCGTCATTCCCCTGTCGCCTCTCGGCGCTGCACTTCTTTTGATTACCTGCTCCCAGGGCGGCAGTGGAAACAAACGTTGACCGCGGAAGAATCGGTCGAGCGCGGTGATTACTTAGCCGCGATCGGATCATGCAACGATTGTTATTCACCAAAGAAGTACACAGCGATGGATCCGCCGCCGGATCAGCCGGTTCTATTATCGGGCCATCCCGCGAATTCTCCCCCGCTCGAGTTTCCAGCCGCCTTCCTGATCCGAAGGGCTGGGTCGCGCTAACCAACGACAATTCCACGGCCTGGGCCGGTACCCGGGGAATTTCGTACGCGGCAAACATCCCCCCCCCACAAGCAAACTGGAATTGGCGATTGGGCCGAGAAAGACTTTATCAAGACCCTGCGTTCGGGCAAACATCTGGGTACCGGGCGGGATATTTTTCCGCCGATGCCGCGGCCGTTTATCAGCAAGATGACGGATGAGGATCTCAAGGCCGTGTATACATATCTGATGTCGCTGCCCGCGATTCCGAATCTTGTCCTGGGTCCGCTTCCGCCGGTAGCCGTTGCGCCGGCCGATTCAGTTATGAACGCTTCCGGCCAGTAGAATTTTGACTCTTAATGAAACAGGCAGATTCCGCTGGAATCTGCCTGTTTGCATTATGGACTTATTTTCAATGCAGAGTTACATCGATTGACATGCAGCGCACGGCAGCGGACCGCCGGCGAAGATGTAGTTAATCATGTAAACGCAGTCGGTGATATTGATTTTAGAATTGCAGTCGACGTCGGCATCGTCCATATCCTGCGGCGGCATTCCGCTCGCAAAAATGTAGTTGATGAGAAAAACGTAATCGGTGATATCGACCTGCTTATTTTGATCAATATCGCCGCAGTCGTATCCCGTTGAAAACGCAAAGATGTCGGACTGCGAGTTCGGTTTGTTTGTGCTTATTCGAACTATAGTGCCGGTCGGTACAAACGGGTAATACCCAGAGTTATCTTCGAATCGGATTCTCCCGAGATGCAGCCCTTCGCTATTCGGGTCCAGGAAACCAGTATGCCATCCCGGCTGCGACCATGGGACTGCGTCATAATCAATATCCCACAAGTAGAGCCCGTCGCCCCAGTCGAGGCTACCGGAACCATTGTCATCCAAATTCATATAGGGGATCTGCCGATCATCGGATGGATCATTCGGCGTTCCACTTCCAATATCCCAGATCTCGACGGGCGTCACATAGGGGAGCACGAATGAATAGTCGCCCTGTCCGAAGAATTCAAGTACATGAGTATTTGCGCTTGCGGTAACACGAATTTCATAATCATTCGCTGTAGCACCAAGCCAACTGTAGCGAGACAACGCGTGAGTGCCCTGCGGATCCATGTACCAGTCGCCGGTTGAGTTGAGTGAAAAATTCACATTATCAGGAGTACCCAATGGTCCGTACGCGTTGGCAACTTCTTGCACTGCTTTGACACCAAGACCCGGTCCAATGACGCGAATCATGAAGCCGTCCACGATCGGATAATCGAAATCTCCAGATTGATTTTGCTGGTTGCTGAGAAGAGTCATGCCGGTGCTGAAGTCGATCAAGCTCCAGTTATTTTGAGCATTAAAATTAACTCGATAATCGTGCCCGGTGTTTGCGGATGGATCAAGCCACTCGATCAATACTTGTCCATCACTGCCGCCGGCGATGTGATCAGCTGTGTCGGTTACCGAGCTAGGGTTCGCGATCGGCATTTCTGCAATTTTGACGATAGGTGATTCGATGACTGGAGTCAGGTAGCCGAGGAAGTTGCCATACAAATCAAGGAATTCGACCATGTGGTTTACGTCATAGTGATATCCGGAAATGCCAAAATGGTAAGTATGACCGTTGACAAGCGGCTGATCGCTAAACGCATCGTAGCTGACTAACTGCTGAAATTGGAGGCCGGAGTTAGTGCCATTCTGTATGATTATCCTCTGCGTCCCTCCTGAGATCGGATCGACGACATCGGCGTAAATGAGTGCGACCTCATTGACCACATCGTATGTAGCAA
The DNA here is from genome assembly GCA_963707485.1 of uncultured bacterium. GTDB lineage: Bacteria > Zixibacteria > MSB-5A5 > CAIYYT01 > CAIYYT01 > JADJGC01. The sequence continues at coordinate 12,713 of CAVPQS010000048.1, read as the reverse complement.
TCTTCTCCCAGGGGCCGACTTCAGTTTGCCCCTGATAGACATTGAACCCTTCGAAATGATACTCTTCATTCAGGCCACTACTGTATTGAACATCTCCTACTGATTCCCCGCTCCAGAACAACTCGACCTGACCATTTAGCCCGCGGGAATAAACTGACGCGATCTGATCAGCGCTGGGTATATCGAAGCCCAAATTGTAGATAGTCTGAACAGTCGCAGATGCTGCCTTTAATGCGGTGATGGAATTGATCGGGTTGCTCCCTTGTCCCACCACCACTGCAACAACCACTTCTTGCGTGTCCCCCGGCGCCATATCAAATGGTCCCGATGAGAGCATGAGACGGCGATCAGCAGACGCTGCATCGATCCATCCGGCCTGCGATGCCGGGTCGCCGGAAAGCGCGAATGTCGTCGCCATAGATGTAACCGGATTGATCATCGGAATCATGTCGCCGGACATCGGATCTTTGGTCATTCCGCGCATGTACCCGTAAGTTTCGATGCGGCTCGCGGGGTCAGTGCCGTTGATATATTTGTTGAACGAGCTCAACGTCGAGGATAAGCGCTGTTAGCGCCGTCGCGACTCCCGACTTGTGTGGCGCTGTCTGAACTGGCAGAGAAATCAACAGAATTGCAAAAAAGCTCAGAGCGAGTGCCGACAAGAATCTTTTCATAAGACCTCCCGTTTTGGCTGCTGGAGCGGCCCCGGTATTAACGATTGTAAGTAGTAGTCGAAAGCAATTAATACAGAATGGACGGTCTTGTCAATATCTTATCACCTGTAGGTCCATGATTATTGAACTGCGCTTGTTCCGCGAAACATGAAATACGCCGCCGCTGCGAGGCATAGTCCGGCCCAGAGGAAATCCAGCTTAAGCTCCTGCTTCATGTAGAGCACGGAAAACAGTCCGAACACACACATGGTGATGACTTCTTGCATTACTTTTAACTGCCCAAGTGAGTAGTATTGAAAACCGATGCGATTCGCCGGTACTTGGAGGCAATACTCGAAAAACGCTACGCCCCAACTGATTAGAATAACCATGAATAGCGGCTTGTTCTTGAAGTCCTTGAGATGCCCGTACCAGGCGTAGGTCATGAAAAAATTCGAGGCTGTCAGTAGTATCACGGTCCAGAGTCTTCCCATTGTTGTACCTCGCGCTTGAGTGTTAGCCGATCATTGCGATGCCCATACCGCAAATGCCAATTTCAGCGGTTAAATCTACATGCACAAAGGTAATCCAAAATGAAAACTCTTGCTGGAAACGGCGACAATTCCGTATCTTGGAAGTCAGAACATTAATTGTCGTCGATCAATTTACCCCACAATAAATTTGAGATTATAGTTCGAAATAAGGAAGTAGCACACTTATGCAGGGACAAGCAAGCGGCGCCGTAAACGGGTTGGATCTCGCCCACGCCAAAGGGATCAATTTCGAGTTACCGTCAGTTGTATTCTCGGGAATCGTAGCGGTCAGAGACAGGTTGCTGCTATTGCCCAATCCATTGCGCTTGGAATCAGGCGATCCTAATTTTGACACGCCCGAGCACATCAAAGAAGCCGCGGCAAAGGCGATTCGCGACAACAACACTCATTATGCGCCTTCGACAGGCATCAAGCCGCTGCGTGACGCCATAGTCAAGAAAGCAACAAAGAAAAATCAGATCACGAACATCACGAGTCCCGATCAAGTGCTCGTCACGAACGGCGGGATGCACGGTCTGTATTGCACCTTTCGGACGATTCTGAATCCGGGCGACGAAGTGTTGATCCCGCAACCGAACTGGACGTCAACGGCGTGGATCATTCGCATCGCGGGTGGAATTCCGGTCACTGTGCGTTTACATCGAAAGCACGAATACCGCTGGGATATTGAGGAACTCAAGTCGAAAGTCACTGAACGCACCAAGGCGGTCCTGATTAATTCGCCGCAGAATCCAACCGGCGCAGTGATGTCGCGACAGGATCTGCTTGATCTATTGGATGTCGCCGCAGAACACGATCTGTTCGTGATCGGCGACGAAGCCTATGAAGACATCATTTTCGAAGGCGAACATAACTGTATTGCAGCATTGGCAGGTGAATATCCAAAAATCGTGCAGGACAAGATTATTTCCTGCTTCACGTTTTCAAAAAGCTACGCTATGACTGGCTGGCGGCTGGGCTATTTGACCTGCACGAATGCTGAGTTTAACGAGAACGCCAAGAAGATGATACTATACACCATCAATGGCGTCTCGACACCGACTCAATACGCCGGCGTAGCAGCGCTCGAAGGACCGCAAGAAGCCGTCGGCAGAATGGCCGCCGAGTACAAGCTTCGGCGCGACCTACTATTCGATGCCGTCAATGGAACTGAGTACATGCACTGCGACATGAAGCCAAAAGGCGCTGTATATCTCTATGCCCGCATCACCGACAAATGGCAGGGTTCCGAGTGGGACCTGGTGAATCATCTCATCGAACGCTATTCGCTCGGCTCTGTTCCAGGTGAAGAATTTGCCGATGACGAAAAGTCGATTCGATTTGCCTACGCTTGTTCGACGGAGATGGTCAAGGCTACAGTGGCAGTCCTGAAAGGCTAATGCAAGCATTGGCAGCACCTTAACGCCAAATCCGACGATAACAGTCGCGTATTCATGAGTGCTTTGGCTGTTCTGTAAACGACCGCCTTAGTCAAGTCCACGATATTCAAGTAGAATTTTCCATTGATCGGACTATATTTGCTTAGGCAAAGTTGAATATCATGATAGGACTTGTCTCATGTCATCCGAGATCAACATTCTTATCGTAACCGCGATTTCAATTGGGTCCATACACACTTTGATCGGTCCCGATCATTATCTGCCGTTCATCATGATGTCAAAAGCACGTGGCTGGTCAATCAGCAAAACCATCTGGATTACTCTGGCGTGCGGTATCGGGCATGTGTTTAGCTCGGTGATTCTCGGACTTCTCGGCATTGGCTTGGGGTTGGCCGTTGGAAAACTTGAAGCAATCGAAGCTGTTCGCGGCGCTCTGGCGGCGTGGGCGCTGATAACATTTGGCTCGGTTTACGCAGCTTGGGGAATTCGCCGCACATTGCGCGACTCTCCCCATACCCACACGCATTCATTTGGCAAGATGTCAGGTATCACGCATATGCACGCGCATGATGCATCCGAACCGCATGAGCATCCCAAAGGTCAGAAAGCCAACATTACGCCATGGGTGTTGTTTACAGTTTTTGTCCTCGGTCCTTGTGAACCGCTGATTCCGATTTTGATGTATCCCGCCTCTCAACACGATACGGCCGGCGTACTGGCGGTCACAACGGTGTTCGGTTTGACAACGATTCTAACAATGGTTTTGATAGTATTCGTGTCGTCGTATGGATTTAAGCTCCTGCCGATGGGAAAACTCGACCGCTTCTCGCACGCAATCGCCGGATCGACTATTGCACTGAGCGGGATCGCGATCAAAGCGCTCGGCATTTAGATGGGACTTCTCAAGCCAAACAGACTCGCCGCAAAGAACGAGCGTCCGCGACCGGACATACCCCGCACAAGGGTCGACTTTGCGTTTGAGATTATCGCGGTGGTCGGTCTTCTGACCGGCCTCTTCAATCTGATTTTTGATTTTTCCAAGTTGCCCGAATCAATTCCGACCCACTTCAATTTCAAAGGCGATGCCGACAATTGGGGCGGCAAAGATTCGCTTTGGATTTTGGCTGGGCTGTTGGTTGTAATCTACGTTTCCCTGTCGCTTGTCCCCCGGATTCCTCATCTCTACAATTATCCCTTTGAGATCACGAACGAAAATGCCGAACGGCAATACCGTCTCGCCCGGCAATTCATTACTTTGTTGAAGGCGGAAATAGTGTGGCTGTTTACTGCGATAATCGGTAGTACCATTCAAGTCGCATTGGGTGAATCCACTCGGTTACAGCCGACCTTGCTGTTTCTTTTTCTCGCTCTGATCGCTGCCAGCACTATCGGCTATTTTATTCTCGCCTACCGCGCAAAATAACTTCGAAATTTCAAAATTGGCACAAAGTGACCGGCTAATTGCCTTCTGGCTTCGGTTGCCTCTGCGTCGGAGTGATTCCATTTGCCGCCATGATTTTCAGGGAATTGGCCACGAAAGCGGCAACGGTATCCTTTTCTTCCTGCGATAGGCAGGCGCTCCAATGCATCAGCTTGTAACTTGTAAGCGGCATTTCACCCTCGGCAACTTCGCTGCCCAACTTGCGCAGGTCGTCAACCGGCTTGCGCTTGCTGATAAACGGGAAACCGTTGCTCATATCTAACTCGGCGCGCGCCTCGGTGATGTGCTCCTCGAGCATACCCTTGACGATGGGGAGCTTGTGATACCAGGGATAGACGGTTTTGTCTGAGTGGCAATCGTAGCATGCCTTTTTCCAGATTGGTTCCAGATGCCCGAAATCTTGCTGAATTATCGCATAAAGCGAATCTGTGTTCGCCGGCGACGCTTCAGCGGCAGGCTGCGATGAGGTTTCTTGGTCGTCGTCCATGTCGTCGGCAAGCAAGATCGCAGAATAAGTAAGCATTGAGACCGAGAATGCGGACAGCATGAACGTCAAAAGGGAACGACTGACACGAAACTGCATGTTTTACCTCCAAACAGCTTGGGACGAATAACTCTATAATGATCTCTAACGAAACCGACCCGTTAAAGTTTCCGGTAAACGGCAACAATCGTCACGAAGATAAAGGATTTGACAATCGTAGTGAAACCCTTAACTTTAGCGCCGTTTTTAATTAAGCAATAAACCTGCGGAGGTAACCGTGAAGATGTTATACAGAGTGCTTGTGTCCGTTGCCGTGATTGCCATGGCTGCTTTTATGGTGTCATGCGCATCCGAGGCTCCGGAAACCCAAAAATTGTACACTGATGCCAAACAAATGTGGGATGATCTCAACCGGGCGTTTTCTCTCGAAAAAGGGCAAGAACGCATCGACTTGATGAACAAGGTTCTCTCGGAAGAATGGGATGTTAAGATCATTAAGAATCTCGAAGAGTATTTGAAGCTGGCGCCCAAGGGTAAATTCTCCGCTGAAGCGACCACCTTGCTGGAGCAAGCCAAGAATTCCGATCGCCTGAGAATGTTGGGGCAGGCGCGGCCGATGCTGCAAATGATGGGCGGCCAGCCAAAGACGGTACAGGAAGTTGATTCAATCGCAAAACAGCCGATACCTCAGGACACGACGAAATAATCATCCGACGGGCGGATTTTCGCGTAAGCATTTAAGACTCTGACAAAGCCGTCGGTGAAACAGAACTGGCGGCTCCGCAGTATAAACTCCGAGGAGCAATCAAGAGCTTATCGTGTTTAGTTCAATAGTCACAAAAATCTTCGGGTCAAAGTACGATCGCGACATTAAGTCGATACGTCCGCTTGTCGCCCGCATCAACGAAATCTTCCCGACGCTCCAAGACTGGCCCGACGAAAAGTTCGCCGAGCGAACAGCCTACTTCAAGAAGGAACTGGAAGAACTCAAGGCGGAGATTCGCAAGGAACGCGATGCTGCCGGTTGGGACAAGGAGCAGTACAAGAAGAACTTCCGCGAAGAAATAGACGGCTACCTCAACGAAATTCTGCCGGAAGCATTCGCGATGGTCAAGGAAGCGTGCCGGCGCCTGTGCGGAAAATCATGGGATGTCTGCGGACTCGACCTCTCCTGGGACATGGTTCCCTTTGACGTCCAGCTAATCGGCGGAATTGCCCTTCATCAGGGAAAGATCGCTGAAATGGCAACGGGCGAAGGCAAAACGCTGGTCGCTACGATGCCGATGTACTTGAATGCGTTGGTCGGCGAAGGTGTCCACCTGGTGACTGTAAACGACTACCTCGCGAAACGCGACTCTGAATGGATGGGGGAGGTCTATCGCTACCTCGGTCTCACGGTCGGCTGTGTCCAGCGCGATATGGATTTCAACGAACGCCGTGCCCAGTATAACTGCGATCTCACCTACGGTACCAACAGCGAATTCGGATTCGACTATTTGCGCGACAATATGGCGGTCGCAGCCGAATATCGTGTCCAGCGCGGGCACTACTACGCCATCGTCGACGAAGTTGACAGCGCCTTAATAGACGAGGCGAGAACACCGTTGATTATTTCCGGCCCGGTGGAAAGCAGCTCGCTCACGCCCCGTTTTATGGAAATGCAGCCGCTGGTCGAAAAGTTGGTGAAGCGCCAAACCGAATACGTCAACAAGCTCATGAACGATGCGGAGAAATACTTCGAAGAGGGCAAGGAAGACGAAGCCGGCACAGCAATGTTGATAGCGCAACGCGGCGCACCGAAAAACAAACGCCTGCTCAAACTCTATAAAGAGCAGGGAGCCCAGAAGCTGGCTCAGCGCATGGAACTTGATACCCTGCGCGAAAAGAAAATGCATACTCTCGACGAAGAACTCTACTTCGTTATCGACGAAAAAGAACATACGATCAATCTGACTGAGAAAGGCCGCGAGCTGCTTTCGCCGGAAGACCGGCAATTGTTCGTTCTGCCGGATATTACCGAGGGTCTGCACGAGATCGACTCCAACGAATCACTTTCCGTCGAAGAAAAACTGGCCGCGAAAGAACGCCTTTACAAAGTACACGCCGAGCGCGCCGACAAAAATCATGCGATCAATCAACTGCTAAAAGCCTACACACTCTATGAGAAGGACGTAGAATACGTTCTTCAGGACGACAAGGTGCTGATCGTCGACGAATTCACGGGCCGCTTGATGCCGGGACGACGCTATTCGGATGGATTACATCAGGCGATCGAAGCCAAAGAGCGCGTGCGCGTCGAAGGCGAGACGCAGACGGTCGCGACGATCACGTTGCAGAACTACTTCCGCATGTACATAAAACTCGGCGGCATGACCGGTACGGCGGAAACGGAAGCAGGCGAATTCTGGGAAATCTATAAGCTTGACGTGATGGTCATTCCCACAAACAAACCGATACGGCGACTCGATTTTGAGGACCAGATTTACCGCACGCGGCGCGAAAAGTATGCGGCGATCATCGAGGAAATCAAGAAATTGCACGACAAAGGCATGCCGGTGCTCGTGGGGACAATTTCGGTCGAAGTGTCCGAGCAATTGTCGCGTATGCTCAAACGGGAAAAGGTCCCCCACAACGTGCTGAACGCCAAGTTCCACCAGACGGAAGCAGAAATCGTACGTGAAGCCGGCCGTGCCGGCGCAGTAACAATTGCCACCAATATGGCGGGCCGTGGTACCGACATCAAATTGGAAAAACATGCGGTCAAGCGCGAAGTCATCACCGATGAGGTCCGCGACATGATCAGGCACATCAATGCCGTCGACGGACTGAAACTCGCCCCGGACGAAGAGCCATTTGGACTGTACATCATCGGCACCGAGCGGCACGAGTCGCGGCGTATCGACCGGCAGTTGCGCGGTCGAGCCGGACGTCAAGGCGATTTCGGCGCCTCGCGGTTCTTCCTGTCATTGGAGGACGACTTGATGCGTCTGTTCGGCAGCGATCGCATAGCGACGATCATGGACAAGCTCGGCGTCAAGGAAGGCGAAGTCATCGCGCACGGCATGGTAACCAAAGCCATCGAGCGGGCGCAGAGACGAATCGAAACGCAGAACTTCTCAATCCGCAAACACACGCTGCAATACGACGACGTGATGAACAATCAGCGCACGGCAATTTACGACCGGCGCAATTCCATCATCGACAAGCTCGATCACAAGGAAGAGATCGAAGAGATGATTCAGCAGACCGCCGATGTGATAGTGGCTGAGAACTCCACCAAGAGCGAGGATGAGGAAACAGTCGACTTGACCAATCTTCTGCAGGCTTCGCAGAACGCGTTCTTGTTATCATTTGATCCGAAATCGCCGGAGCTGCTTGATTTGACTCGTCATGGCCTGGCCGAAAGGCTGGCAGAGATGGCGATTGCTCACTACCGCAGCAAGGAAGCGTTCCTCGGCGAAGAAGTTATGCGGCAACTTGAACGATTTGCGCTGCTGACGACTATCGATACCGAGTGGAAAGAGCACCTTTATGAGATGGATCAGCTCAAGTCGGGTATCGGATTGCGCGCTTATGGGCAACGCGACCCGTTGATCGAGTACAAGAAGGAAGCCTTCACGATGTTTCAGGCGCTGCTTGAGCGCATCGACCGCACCGCAATCAGTCTTGTCTTCAAATTACAACCAGTTGATCGCTCTCATGTTCAGCAGAAGCGTCAGCAGCAGTTGTCGAGAATGCGTTCCGAACACGAAAGCATTTCCGGGATGCAATCCGTGGCGCCGCTGGCGGAGCAGCCCCAAGAGACGATGCCGGAAAAACACAAACCGATTGTCCGCGACATGCCCAAAGTTGGCCGCAACGATCCCTGCCCGTGTGGTTCAGGAAAGAAATACAAGAAGTGCCACGGTGCAGAGTAGAATCCATTCGCTCTTAAAGCTGCTGCCGTACTACTTAAACTGGTAAACCAGATTCCCGCTCAGCAGATAAACAAAGACGTCGTCCTCTTTGTCGTCGTGGTACTCAAAATTTGTGCCGCCGATGACGGAGAAACGAACTCGATCCGTGATGCTGATGTCGCCCAGCAGGTCAAATGTCACGAACCAGTGGTCAGTGTAGAATTCCGAATTGCCGCTCAAGTAATTGCGCCAGCCCAGTTGGCTGTCGACGCCAATCGAAAATCTCCGCGAAGTGAGATTCTCGTAACCGAACAACATCTTGGTCGTTTGAAAATCCTGTTCTCCAAATGCTGAGTCCACCGACTGAAATCGCTCGCGCGCCATGCCGACGCTGAATGTCGACAGCAAATCGTAGCGGTATTTCAGCTCGACCTGTGACGTCAGTCGCCAATGCGTGAACGTCGCAAAGTTTTGGATATCGAAATTGTAGTACTGCGCATCGAGGCGCGGCGCCAACTCCAGTTTTTCAGCCAAGGCAAACCTTCCATCGATGTAGGGAGCGACATAGTAGTAGTCGTCGTCCGAAAGCGCCCAAGTGTAATTCTTCCGCTCAAAATAGACATTTGATTGAATCATATGCGAAGAGCCGACATAGTCGAGACCGATTTCGCCGATGACGCGGCCAAAATCGAGCTGGGTGGAATCATAGCTGTCGCGTTGGTCATAGCGCAGAGCAAAATCCAGACTTGAAAAGTCGGCGAGATGCCTGGTTATGCGCAGCCGCGACTCATGCTGGCGGTAACCATAGACTGACGAAGTCCGATTTTCATAACCCGCGTACTCGAATTCCTGCGACAACTCGACATTCCAGCCTTGGGAATGGACAATGTCGTACCCGAGTCGAGAGTTGTTTTGCATCCTGTTGTCGTAAATCGTGAAGTCGTCGGAGTTGCCGTAGGACTTGAACTCTGTTTCGGAATTGAACTTGAGGCCTCCCCATTGCAACCCCAAATTCAACAGGTTGCGCACTTTCTCATCGGTCACAAATACGTTGTTACTGATGGTCAGTTTTGCCGGTCCCTTGTGCTGCAACTCAAGGCGAAGGTTGACGCCCTTTTCATCAATACGGTCAGTGTAGCTCTTGAGTTCGGCCAGCGAATCGTCGCTTATCCCCAACGTGTCGATGGCGCGAAGATAATAGTCCTGGGAAATGAAATCGTAATTGAATCCGGCCTTGCCGGTCCATTTCCAATCACCCGCGAGCAATGAGGCAGGCAGAAGTACAATTATGAACGTAAGAGTCAGCCTCTTTGCCGGGCCGGCAAAGAGGCTCGGTTGTTGCGGCAGGATTCGCATTTACCACGCCCCGAGTATTTTGGCCGCCTGCTGATTGAGTTCAATAACGACACGCGCCACAACCAGCGCTCGCTGCGCATCACCTTGTTCCTGCAATTTTCGTGCTTGATCGAGCTTCTCAGCCGCCTCGTCGAGCAGCTTGTCGGCATCGCGGTTGCCCTGATCCTGGGCTGTTTCGAGCAATTGTTCGAGTTGCATCTGGGCCGTCTCAAGCGCACGAGCAACGTCGTCTGAATTGGTTTGTCCTCCGCACATATTTTTCGCGCGGTGAATTCGAACTAATCCGCTCGCCAGGAGCCGGACCGATTCGTCATAGTTGCCGGCCTGATATAACTGCTCCGCCTTATCAACCTGCTCGGCGCCGGCTTCAAATATCGTGACGGCATTTTGGTTGCCGCAGCCTTCAATGTCGTCGCGACTCTCAGAGACCAACTCCAGAGCGCGATCGAGATTTTGCCGCAGATGTTCGCGCTGCCGTTCGCCGCCCCCAGTGCGTTCCATCAGATTGCGGCAGATATCCTGTGCCCGGCGAGTGAACTGCAGCGACTGGCGAAGATTGTTTTCCGAGAACAGATCACGCGCTCGGTCCTGCAATCGCTGCGCTTCCTGCAATCGTAAATCGAGAAATGACGATGTGTTGCCCTGAAATTGACTGCCAATTTGTTCGATCAATTCATCTGTTCGGTCAAGCTGTTGTTCGACGACCGATCGATCTTCACCGGAGCGAACCATCATGCCGATACAGCGCCGTGCGGCCTCGCGAGCCTTAAGTGTGAACTGAAGCGCAAGGTTGAGCCTGCCGGTTTCAAGAAACTGGAGCGCACGAGCCTGAGCCTGTTCGGCAACCTGCAAAACGGCCTCAGCTCGTTGATCGCGAGATTCCTCGACGGCTTTCCGCGCCTGCTCGATGACCTGATCGGTCTGTTCTATTTCTTGTTTCACGCGGTCGCGATCAAGTGCTTGCGCGAAAACGTTGCCGGCTCCCAAGAACAGCGCCAGGCAAATTACGCCCAGAACTGTCCAAATCAATTGTCTCATCTCATGCTCCACCTTGCGGATTCTCGTGTTTTCCATGACAATAGTATTGTCAAAAACCATGCCGAAAGGCGACCTCAGCTTCAACTTTCTAAGGTCTTGTGTCAAATATCTTTACGCTCGCCATGTCCGGCGCCTTCGAAAGCGCCGGTGTTTTACAATTGAATCCGTACCTCCAGGTTCAGCGAAATGTACCGTCCGGTCCGCAAGTGATATTGTAGATCTTCATGCGCGAATACAGTCGCCGTCTGGTGATTTTGAGATTCTCCGCTGTAAGAGTCTTATTGCCTTTGGTGTGATTCAGTGCTTCCACGATCATCTTTCGCTCTGCGTCGTTCAGACCGCCCGATTCGACATCCGAGTTTTGTTCATCGGCCTGAATTCCCAGCAGGTCTGGTGAAATTGGATCGCCGTCAGCGAGAATCACTGCACGCTCGATGATGTTCTTCAATTCTCGCACATTCCCCGGAAATGGATAAGATCTGAGTGAATCAAGGCACTGCTTGTCCAAGGCGCCGTGTTTATAGTTGAAGCGCCGGAGAAAATAGTCCGCTAACAGGGCGATATCCTCACGGCGCTCGCGCAAGGGCGGAATCACAATTGGAAAGACGCTCAATCTAAAGTAAAGGTCGCTGCGGAATCCGCCGGTTTCCATTAGCCCCTTGAGATCGCGATTTGTCGCGGCAATTATGCGCGCATCTGACTGCAAATTTTCGGTGCCCCCAACTCGCACGTATTGTCCGAGTTCGAGTACACGCAACAACTTGGCTTGCATCGATGCAGAGATTTCTCCGATTTCGTCAAGAAAGAGCGTGCCGCCCTGGGCCAATTCGAATCGCCCCGGTTTGCGCCTGATCGCTCCGGTGAAAGCGCCCTTCTCGTGACCGAAGAGCTCTGATTCCAACAGGGTCTCCGTAAGTGCGGCGCAATTTAGCGCGATAAACGGACCGCCGACACGAGGAGAACGCTTGTGAATCATGTTGGCCACAAGCTCCTTGCCGGTCCCCGATTCACCGATCAGTAATACGGTCGACTCCCGTTTGGCGACCTTGTCGATCATTCCGAATAGTTGATGCACAACGCCGGACGCACCAATGAATTCGCCGACTGCAATTTTTTCGTAGTCGACCGTCAACTGCTCATTGAGAACCTTGCTGCGGCGGCTCTCGAAAAAACGATCCACGAGTATGGTCATTTCATCAAGTGAGAATGGTTTGATCAAATAGTCGTAGGCGCCATTTTTCATCGCGGTGATGGCAGACTCCGCAGTGGCATATGCCGTCATCAGAATCACGCCCGTGTCCGGGTAGCTCTGGCGCACGGTGCTAAGAATTTCCAGACCGTCGGGCGGAGGCATTTTCAGGTCGGTGATAACGAGGTCATACGGCTCGTTTGCCAGCGCATTGAGCGCCTCGTCGCCCCGGTGAAATATAGAAATTGAGTGTCCGGCGTCTTCGAGAGTTGATGCCAAAAGCAACGCCATTTTGGCTTCGTCATCAACTACGAGAATTTTTGCCATCGGTGTATCCTCGGAAAATAATTACAAATTTTGTCCCGACGCCGGGTTGAGACTCGACCTCGATCTTACCCTTCAGCTTATCGACAAGTTGGCGCACAACAAACAACCCCAGACCGGTGCCGTGCAGTTTAGTTGTAAAGAACGGGTCAAATATGCGCTTTTGTTCTTTCTTATCAAGACCTTTGCCGGTGTCGCTGATACTGACTGAAACCATTCCGGAAAGCTCCAATCGACAACTTACTTCTACCCTACCCGCGGCAGGTGTCGCGTCGAGAGCATTTCGCAATAGATTGACCAGTATCTGCCTTATTTGTTGCGACTCAACCAACACTTCACCAACCTGCGGCTCGCAATGGACGATCAGCGTCACGCCCCGCTGTTCGAATTCGCTTCTCA
>CAVPQS010000047.1:0-61195 GCA_963707485.1 uncultured bacterium | reverse complement strand
AATTTCGAGCGGGACTGTGTCTGACTCAGCAACGGACCTGGCGTACTTGACGATCTTGCCGACCGAGGGTATCAGCGTGTTGGCTTCGACATTGTTGCCGCAACAAGTGTCAACCGGACGCGGATACCAGTTTGTCGTGCGGGTACGCAATGACAGCGACGACGACTTGCTGCTTACGCAATCTTCGGTGTTGACGATTCCGTTGGCGGGCGCTGAACCGTTGTCGGCACTATTGAGTGCGCCGCTGGTTGTGCCGGGATCGGGGGGAGAAGTACTGCTTCCATTTGAGCCGCGGACAATTCCAGATGTTGGCCAGCAATTCGTGACGGACGCTTCAATTCGATTAGTAGGAACATTGGGAACAGCGACGATTGACCAAGTGTTCGCGGCGGGAAGCAACATCAAGATCGAGACACCGCCGGTAATTACGTATCGCGCCGGAACGATAACGCCGGAGACGGTGTATCGCGGGGCGGAAGCGACCTTTGCGATTGGCGTGAACAACAGCGGTACGGCGAGTCTTGATTTCGAGGTCGCGACGCTGGAACTAACGATTTATGCGGGCGACCGGCAATTGTTGACACGGCTCGATGCGGAGCAGATGCGATTGGGGCCGGGTGACAGCGTTTTGGTATTCAAGCCGGCGTTTGTGCCGGTGGACTTCCCGATGGAAAATGATTCGATCATCGTCAACCTGCGCGGGACCGCCAACGGTCATGAAGAAGCGTTCCGGTTGACGATTCCGGGCAATGCCGTTGCGATTCCGTTTGGAGCGGCGACGCGTCTGGTTGATGTGAGTGCGGATGCGCCCAACATGCCATACGTCAATATCGGACAGGTATTCAACCTTAGCGCGACGGTGAGAAACACGGGAGACGAAGATCTGGTCGGCATTGAAATCGAATTGAGCTCGAACGGCAGTTCGATATTTACTTCGGAGACAACTATTGCAGAATTGAAGATCGGGCGCGACAGCACGATCGAGTTCACGATCGAGGCATCATTCACACCGAATGCATCGGAAGTATTCAGCGTTCGGATCGTCGCAGCGGCGGGCAAACTTTCCGGGCTGGCGGCGCTGATTCAACCGCCGCTTGGAAACGGCACGCAGGCGATTGTGATTCAGAGTCCGGCGACGCTAAATCTCGATGCGCGAATCTGGTCGCCGCAAGAGGCGCAGGACGGCGTAGTGGGATTGGGTGAACTGTTTACGTTGTCGGCGATTGTCAACAATATCGCACAGTCGGAGACCAGCAACGGCGAGGTGCGACTCACGATCATTGAAGGCGGATTTAGTCTCAACGGAGTATCGACGCAGACTTTGATTGTCGGCGAGAGAAATTTCTGGGATATGACCGCGCCCGCCGATGAGGACACGGGCTTGTTTGTTATCGAAGTAAGTTCATCGCCATTCGATCTTAACACCGGGATATTGGCAAGAGTTCAAGACCGGGTAGATACGCTTGAAGTGATCTCAACGGTGAGCCAGGTGGGAATCACGGTGGACTTCGACGGAAGCGCGACGCAACTGCTCAGCGCTGGCGGCGAGTATGACGTGATCGAACTGGGCTTCCGCATTTTTAATCCGGCGGCAGAGCCGTATATGGACTATGTCAAATTCGAAGTCCGCGACCGGTCGAACAATACATTGGCGCCGGCGACTTTGATTGAGTCGGCTTCTCTGCTATACAACGGCCAGACGGAAATTACTGCGGTGGCTGATGGAGATGCGTTGAGGTTCAATATCGGATCGGCGATGGGTATTCCGAACAGCGGAGTGATTTCGATTCGATTAGTGGACGATCCGGCGGCGAGCGATTTTGTTCTTTACCTCGATTCGCTGTCGTTCTCGGCTTCGTACCAGACTGCAGTGGGACCAAGACCGGTGCCGATAGCGGCGTCGTTTGCGCAGAATCTGGTTATACAAGCGCCGTTCACTTTGGTGCCGTCGACATTGACGGAGTCGTTCTTTGCGTATCCAAATCCATTTTCGCCGCTGCACGAGCAATCGACAATTGTCTATAACTTGAGTTCGGCAAAAACGGCAACCTTGGTGATTTACACGCTGGGCGGCGAGGAAGTTTTGAAGAAAGAAATTCCGGCGCCAGCGAGTATAAGCGAGCCGGTGCAAGTACAATGGGACGGCCGCAACAGCGACGGACAGATTGTGCTCAACGGAGTTTATTTGGCGGTGCTAAGCGTTGAAGGCGAAGCGGAAATCAGAACAAAGATCGCGGTGGTAAAGTGATGGCACGGTTTTGCATCATCATAGTCGCTATGATCTTGGCGGTTATGGCCACCGCGACCTTAGAGGCGGCTAATGCGGGCGGGACGACGCCGTTGTTCAGCTATGGCGCAGGCGGACGCGCACTTGGTATGGGCGGCGCGAATGTGGCGTTGGCGAATGATGCCTCGGCGATATTTTGGAATCCGGCGACGCTGACGAATTTGCAGGATCGGTCGTTGTTGTTGATGCATTTGCCATTGCCGGAAGGCACGAATTACGATTTTGCGGCGTTTGGCTGGCCGACGGTAGATTACGGCACGTTCTCGCTCGGCGCATTTTTATTGACGACCGGCGACATTGAACGGCGGGATGAATCCGGTCGATTGCTGGGGACGTTCAGCGCGAACCAGCAAATGTTTTTGGCGGGATACGGCAAGCAGATTAACCGCTATCTGTCGCTGGGTGCGACGATAAAGATGTACGGCCAGAGTTTCGATAATTCGTCGGCATTTGGAGCGGGCGGTGATTTTGGAATCAAGATTGCGCTCAATGACAATTTTGCCTTGGGGCTGAATGCGCAGAATATATTAGCGCCGGAAGTTCGCATCGACCGCGATGCCGAGTCGTTGCCGGTCAATTTCAAAGCCGGCGCGGGAATGATGCTGCCGATATCGGAGGGGCGTCACATTCTGTCGTTTGAGGCGGATATCGACAAGACGGAGAACGTCGATCCGGTGTTTCATATCGGAGGCGAGTTCGCGTTTTTGAATCAATATTTTCTGCGCGCGGGGTATGATGTGGACCAGATTAATCTGGGAGCAGGACTGCAGTTTAAGTTTGTCAAGATCGGCTATACTTTCCGGACGCAGGATTATTTCGACGCACAACACCGGTTGTCGCTGGACATTACGTTTGGCGGATCGATTGAGGGCATTCTGGCGCAGCGAGAAAAGGATCGGCGCGAAGCCGCCGAGCAATTGGCGAAAGAAAGCCGCGAGCAGGACTTGAATTTTGCGATGACGCAGGCGCGGTATTTCTATCAGAACGGGATGTACGATTCGGCGGCAGTTTACTACCAGAGAGTTAATGCGCTAACGGACAATGCGGATGCGGAAGCGTCGGAGAGACTGACGGAAATCGACAGGCAGCGGACGCAGGAAATTACGGCTTCAGTACGCGCCGGCATTTTGGCCGAGAGCGACTCGATGAAGGCGGAGGAGTTGTTCGCTGATTTGGGCGAAGCAATCGAGGTAAAAGACATAGAGGCGGCGAGTGTGATGTTGTCGCGGTTGCGTCCGGCATTCGGAGACGATGAACGGTTCAAGCGGACTGAGGCGCAGTACTCGCTGTTGACCTCGAATCGAATCACGCAGTTGCGGTCGGAAGCGACGCGGTTTACTAATGACGGGAAACTAAGCGAGGCGGCGCAGAGATATGGAGAGATATTGCGGCTGAATCCGAATGATGAGGGAGCACGGCGGAGCATCAACCAACTCAATAGCCGGATAAGTTCGCTGGAGATGCTGCGTTCGGGCGTGGCGGCATACAACTCAGGGGACACGACACAGGCGCGGCAGTTGTTCGAGCAGGTGTTGGCGGTGAATCCCTCCGATGCAGTCGCGCAGGGAATGCTCGATCGATTTGCCAACGGGGCAAAGTTAGGCGGCACATTACTGACTGAAATTCAAAAGGACCCCGAGATGTGGAAGGTCTATCTCGAGGGAATAGAGAAATTCCGCGCGGGAGAGTATCAGCAGGCGATCCGGCTGTGGGAGCAGGTTCTGGCGCGTTATCCGGGCAATGCGGAGACGGAAAAGAACATCCAGCAAGCTAGGCTAAGACTTCAGACAAACGACAAAACAAATTGACGGATAACATGTTAGCATGCGTCGCAGCGGCGGATGATCATCCAATGTTGACACCAGCGCGCTTAGCGCATAGTATTGCTCGCGATGAGACTTATTAATCGTCCCACCAAAGAGATTTTCGCGGAGTTTCCGGCGACTGAAGCCAAGCTGCCGGACATTCGCAATTTCATTGAATCAGTACTGGCCGATACGCCATTTCGCCGCAAGGACATTACGGCGATTTTGCTGGCGATAGAGGAGGCCTGCACAAACGTCATTCGGCATGCCTATCTGTACGCCGAAGGCACGATCAAGATCAAGATATCGGTTCATCGCGAGAAACTCGGGATTTCGATTTATGATCGCGGGCGGAGTTTCGATTTCGAGAAATTGACGGATCCGAATTTGGATCACTATGTAAAGACGGGGCGCAAGGGCGGACTCGGGATTTACCTGATTCGCAAGGTCACCGACAAGGTTTCGTACCATACTTCGGGCGGCGTCAATGAACTGCGCTTAATCAAGAACTACCCGAATGCCAAGCCGGAATCGGTTGCCAAGGGTGAAGGGCTTTCGATCCGGCTCAAGTTCTCGCTGTGGACCTCGCTGCTGATGCTGTTGGTAATCGTGACGGTGTATTTTGTATGGGAGGGCAGAGTTGTCGACTGGCGCAATGAGCAGTTTGCGCGGACGATCGGCGAATACGGCAATGCGATAGCTTCCCAGGCGGCGAATCACTTTATCAACCAAAGTTCGGACGTCGAGTTCGACGAGTTCGTGCGGAATTTTGCGCGGCAGAACCAGGATGTGCGGTTCATCTATATCACCGATACACACAACCAAATTGTGGCTTCGACCGAACTGCCGGATTTACTGCGGACGGACTATCAAATTCCGGCGGCGATAGATACTGCGAAGACGGGCGCAGCGCAGATGACGTTCTCGAGCGAGTTGGGGAACACATACTATGTAGTAGAAGATGTGACATATCAGAACCGGCGCTTCGGGAAGCTGCATATCGGCTTTGGCGAAGACCGGTTGCTGGTCGAAATCGCCCAGTCGCGCAAGACGATTTTGTTGATCGCGGCGATTGCGATGCTGGCGGTGATTGGCGCGGTTTATTGGCTGTCGAACTATTTCGTGCGCCCGATTCAGAGATTGATCGACGGCGTGCGGCGAATCGGGAAGGGGGACCTGGACAGCAAGATCGCGGTGGAAGGCGCGGGCGAGTTCAACGCGATTGCCGAAGCGTTTAATGAGATGCGCGTCAAGTTCAAGGAAGCGCAGCACAGCATGGTCGAGCAAGAGCGCATGCGAAAAGAGATGCAAGTTGCGCAGGATATCCAGCATACGCTGCTGCCGAAGAATTTCCCCGACATTGAAGGATTCGATATTGCGACGATATATCGCGCGGCGAAGGACGTCGGCGGCGACTATTACGATTTTGTCTGGATCGACGAAAGGACCCTGGGAATCGTTGTTGCCGACGTATCGGGCAAAGGCGTTCCCGGATCGCTGGTGATGACGATGATCAGGACGGCGATCAGACTTGAATCGCGCGGCACGCGTTCGCCCGTGGAGATTCTCTGCAACGTAAACGAGTTCGTGACTGAAGACGTGCGCAAGGGGATGTTCATCACGATTTATCTCGTGGTGATCGACACGCAGCAGCGGAAGATTTCGTTCGCCTCGGCAGGTCACAATCCGATGATTTTGTACCGCAAAGACGAGGACAAGACGTTCTTCCTGAATCCGAAAGGAATACCGCTGGGTATCACGTTGCCGGAGGGTGTCAATTTCGAAGACAACCTGACGAGCGAAAACGTGAAGCTAAAGAAGGGCGATATGCTGGTGATGTACACCGACGGAATCACGGAAGCAATGAATCCGAAGAAGCTGCAATACGGGATGCCGAAATTCCTCGAATTCATCCGCGACAACTCGGATTTGTCGCCGGATGAGTTTGCCGAGAAATTCCAGGATGACTTAAACAATTTCACGCAGGGCGCCGAGCAGAACGACGACATCACGATGGTGGTGATCAAAGAGAAGATGGAAGTTGACGAGTACCTGTATGCCCGCCGCAAGAAGCTGTTGGAAATGGTGGACGTGCAGAAAATCGCGATCGGCGAGGCTTGCCGGCAACTCGGGTTTTCATCTTCGACATATTACCGGTATAAGAAGCGCTTCGAATTATATGGCGATGAGGGACTGCTCAACAAGACTTTGCGCGTTGATGATTCACCGGCGCAGTTGACATACAACCAGCGCAATCTGGTGTTGGAGATTATCCGGAAGAATCCGGAGTTTGGCCCGACGCGAATCAAGCGCGAGTTGGAGACTTCGGGGAACGGCGTCGGTGATGTCGAAGAGCGGACGATTTACACCGAGTTAGTGCGTTTGCGGCTGAACACGAAGCGGCAGCGATTCGAGTTTTCCAAGCGTTGGGGCGGGACTTTAACGCCGCAGCAGGAGGAAGAGTATGTCAAACTTTCTCAGCGAATCGAGCAACCTGCGCAAACAGTTGACCGTTCTGCTTACGTTGAACAGATTAAAGAGTCTCTCCAGCGCCAAGAAGAGTCAAAGCTAGCAGTATTTAGAGATCGCCTGCGCGAACTGGGTGTAGATGATGACCGCACCGACGTATTGTCGGCCATGTTCGAGGAAATGGAAGGGCAGGTATCGCCGGAGCAGATGCGGCTGTTGTTTGACCGCGTCGCCGGCCGGGTGAAGGCGCTGGATCATGAGGCGGAGACAAAGAATGTTCTATCGGTTGCGCGGCTGGAGACGCTGGATGAAAAGCAGTGGGAGAAGCGCGCCGAAGAAGGAATTAGTTTAGAAGTAATCAAGCTTCCGGATGAACCGGAGGCGCTTGATTTCGACGAGTATGAAAAGAAGCTGACCGGCGGCAAGAAGAAGGATAAGAGCGAGTGAAGAAGATCGCAGTCATAACGTGCAAGGGCGGAACCGGCAAGACCACGACCGCAATCAACCTTGCGCATTGTCTGGCGATGTCGGGCAAGCGGACGTTGCTGCTTGACTGCGACGGGCAGGCGAATGTCGCGATGGCGTTTAATGTCAAGCCGCAGAAGGGTCTGGCGGAACTGCTGACGACGGGCGATGTCGAGATCACGCCGTTGCGTCCGAATTTGTATTTGATTGATTCCGGCGGCACAAGGATCGTGGAGACGGAATTGTATTTAGCGCGCCAGGTTGACCGGGAGCAGAGGTTGAACAAGGTATTGACGAATTTGCGCGGGACGGATTATGTGATTTGCGACTGCCCGCCGGCAATCAATTTGATCAACATGAATGTGTTGAATTACGTTGACGGCGTGGTGATTCCGGTTTCGATGGATTTTTTCGCTTGTGAGGGCGCCAAGAAAACGTTAAAATTGCTTGATGACCTTTATACAAAAATCGGTCATCGGGTTGAATTGATGGGCATACTGGCCACCTTCTTTGACACGCGGACCAAGATATCCAAGTCAATCTATAACCAGTTGCTCACGGAGTACGGGGATAAACTCTTTTCGACCAAGATCCGTATCAATACGCAGTTGAAGGAAGCGCAGATGTTGTTCAAAACCATTTTTGAACACGCGCCGTATTCCAACGGAGCGTTGGACTATTTCCTCCTGACCAAGGAAATCGCCAACTATCGCCAAAACGGCGTGCCGGTCGATGAAACACAGGACGAAAAACAAGCATGGACGACATAAGAATCTCTCTGGATACCACCGGTGCGGCTAACGACATTTCTGTCGTCAGGGTCGACGGTGTTGTCGACACGATGACGGCTTCGGAACTGGAGCGGGTAATGAACACGCTGATCGAGCAGAAGCGTTACCGGATCATTATAGATCTCGCCGGTGTCGACTATATTTCCTCGGCAGGCTGGGGTATTTTTATCAGCAATATTCGCGAGATCAAGGCGAATGCGGGAGATATCAAGCTGGCACGGATGATTCCGAGTGTCTATGAGATATTCGAATTGCTCGAGTTCGATTCGATTCTGAAGGCTTACGACAACATTGAGAAGGCGAAGATCGAATTTCGCGGCGGCGCAGACGGTGCCGAACGGGCGGTTGATGCGCGGGTGCACAATCAAAAGGAGGCGGCCAGCGCTTCGGTGGCGCGGCAGGTCGAAGTTGCGACAGCAGAGTTGGAGACGCCGAAGCCGCAACCGGCGCCGAGAGCCGTAGTGGATATTCCCAAACCGCAGCCGACGATGCCGGCGCGGAGCATTGAGAAGACGGTTTTGAGCCTGGTGAAGACAGATCCTTTCTATACAATTCGCGAGATTAGGCAGATGGTGAACAGCGAGTCGAACGGTTCGGGCGAACCGGTTGGCTGGTGGTCAGTATGGGGAATCTTGCGGAGGAATTCGCTTTTGAGCCGCAAGAAACGGTTTCGGTACAGCCGGCGGGCGTAACGCGCTGACATATTCTTCTTCAAGATCTGCAGCGCGTCTAAGTGCGCGAACTTCCTGCTGTCATTATCAGCGTTAAGAAATTGTGCAGTGTATCGGCGGATAGTGGGCGATTCTGTCGCAGCAAACTTTGTAAATAGTTCATATCAATCCCGCAATCGAAACCAGCCGGGCATTTCCCGATCTCCTGCAACAACAGTTCTGCTACCAACAACGTTCGCTCCGACCTTCCTGCTGCTCCTGATCGCAACCGGCGCTTCAGAGCACTCAACATTCGCGGATTGCGCTCGAGCAGACCGATGGCGGCGAATCGCAGCCAATACTTGTGCGAGGATATCGGCAATCCGCGGTTGGCATCGGGGATGTTCGCCATGTCACGATTCAACGACATCATAAAACGGCGGTAGAAGCGATGGTATCTCTTGTTGCTTTGCGGGATCAACATTGCTGCTTTGAAAAAGGGAAGGGAATAAAATGGAGTGCCGGTCCAGAGGAATGATCGATTGCGGTCTTCGCCTTCGAACAGCCAATTGAAGCCGCGTTCGTAAATGCGGAAGTGGGCAATTTTGGCGGAGAGGACAGTTTCGGGATAAGAACGGAGCATATTGCAGAACTCGGACTCAATGGCGCTGCGATCCTGATTGCAGAGGCGCGCGACGATGTCAATATCGCAGATCGCTTCGCGCTCGAACAGGAATGCCGCCAACGCTTCGATCGAGCCAAATGAGCGAGAAGGCTGTATTGCGGGCAGGGTTTTGTCGCCGCCATCGCCGGAGAAGTACACAGCTCCGCGCGGATTGTCGGAGACGATCTTGGAAAAAAACGGCGCGCCCAGCCGGTGTAGGCGGGGACGTGAGCCTGCTTCAAATCGGAAACCCACATCATGTCCGAACGATCAAGGGGGGAGCCGGCGACGGTGGTCCATTTGAGTCCCAGTTTTTGCGCAACCGCGCGGGCGCAGGATGTCTCCATCGATTCGGTTTGTTCGTCGCCGACCTAAGTATAGGTTCGAGTGGGGAATTGATTTCGATGCAATCCTGCCGCGACCACGCGAGAATCGTGTCCGCCACTTAATCCGAGGACAGACTGCGTGCCGGCATTGGCGCGGGTGCGACAGGCTTCAACGAACATTTCGATCAGGCGCTTCTCGTCGCGGCCGGAAGAGTCGCCATACTGGTCGAACGCAAAGGTGTGCAAGGTTGTGGTTGTGGCTCTTGAATCGCCGGGTGCAATTTGGATGAACGTCGCTCCGCGGACATGCTCGACGCCCGCAAAAATCGTCGACGAACCGAGACAAAAGCCGAAGAGCAGATACTGAGCGAGCGCCGAGTCTTTAAGTTGATCCGTGCGTGCCGAAGCGATTGCGAGTTTCACATCGCGCGTCAGGCAAGTTTCGTCGCCGGATTGTGCGAGGTAAATCGGGAGTCGCGATAGGACGTCATTCAAGCAGTACCAAGCTCCCGAGAAGTTGTTGCGGATAAAGAGTACAAAGTCACCGTCGAGAGAGAGGAGCCAATCGCGGATTTTGTCGGGCTCGGTAGTTGACCCTGATTCGACGCGGAGGAGGATCTTCTCCAGAGAAGAGGCGGCTCTGGAGAGTGAATTGTCGTACAAGTAGCCGTCGAGAAAGTAGGAAAACTGGTCGGTCCGAAAAGACTCGACCGGATAGGCGGAATAGCCGGTAGAACAGAGAAGGCAGGTACTATCCTGAAAGTGAATGTTGACGGAATAATCGGCAGGAGCGGCGAGTTGTTTGCAGAGTTCGAGTTTCAGACTGCTGTGATCTGGACTTTGTGATGTACGGAATTTGAAGAAATGCAATCCAGGCACGGCTAATCCCTTTCGGTATTCGCAAATTGGCGATTCTTGGACTTAGTGTTAGGCATCATTCACTTGCTGGTTTGACGAGAACCGGACCGCAAGGAAGATATGATAATGCAGCCACACAACAACGAACATTTCCGAGCCGACTTTCAGGCGCTATGGATGCACGCTTATTCAGGCGGGTGCCCCAGCGGCGGCACTACCGAAGCGATTTCTGCTTGCTTCCGGGGCGCTTGGTAATTATATAACATCAAGGTCTATGTTTATCCCGCTGCTAATCTACGTGATCGTAGTCGGTGCGACGTTGGGTGCGGCATTAATATTGCCGGATTTGGCGGTTCCGATTGTCACGGGTTGTCTGGCATTTGCAGTGTTGGGCGGGGGAGTATTGATCTACATGTTTCAGTACAAGGGGACGGCGCGGCTCCAGGAAATTGTCAGGCTTTACATGCGTTACGCCGAGCGGATATACGGCGATTTCAACACGCGGACTGCGCTGGAGAAGCAAGTCGCGAATCTGGCTGAATATCTCGAAGAAGAAATCGACATTGCGGTGACAGCGGTGTATGCTCGGCGGAAACGCGGGTTCATGCTGACGGATTGCTATGGGATCAAGAAGGAAGAGCTTAAGGCATACAAAGTTCTGTTCCGACCGGAACTGGAAGACAGTATGGAGAGCAGGGCGACGATTGTATCGTTCCGCAAAGTTTATCCCGGGACGGGGGGGCAAGGAAGCGAGGAGCATCCGTTCGAGTATGCGCTGCCGATTTTGACTTCAGCGCGGTGCAATTTCTTTATCGCGTTTTCGGAGCCGGAGCGTTTACCTTTCAAGTTGCTGCGTCCGTTTTTGCTGGCGCTGGCGGACCAGATAGGGAACTACAAGCATCTCGATGACGCAAATTACAAACACAACCTGACGGTACAAAAGCTCAAGCAGCAATTAGATAATCTCAAGCGCGAGCGAGATACGCTGGCGGCGAGGCCGGTGCATGATGCGAGATTTTTGATAACCGCCCAGGACCGGCTGTCGCGGATACAGGACCGGGAGAAACTGTACCAGACGTTTATCCAATTGATGACGGATCAATTCAAGATCGACGCGCTGGTGTTGCTGTTGCCGACCGAGGATCGGAAGAGCTTCGTGCGGAAGTTCTCGCACGGCAAATTGGGCTCGTTGGCGGAAGATTTTCAAATAGACATGAGCCATCCGCTGTTGCCGGAGGCGGCAAAATCGGAAATGCCGTTGTCGCTGGAAGGATTGCCGGGGGAATTGCAAAGCGACGAGAAGGTTGCGACTTTGCTGGCAAGCGGCGTGAAATGCGTCGGGTTCATGAACGGGATCAGCAATCTGGACGGGTACGTGGGACTGAGCTGCCGGCCGGCGAAGTTTTCGAAGCAGGAGGTTGAGGGGTTTTCATCATTTTGCAAGTCGTTCGGGCTGGTGTTGGAGAACTTGTCGAACTTCGAGAAGATCGAGCGGCTGTCGTATACAGACGAGATGACGGGGCTGCACAACTACCGGTATTTCTACAAGCGTCTGCAGGAGGAAATGCTTCGAGCGCAACGCTTTGATCGTCGCCTGGCGTTGGCGATCTTTGATGTTGACGGGTTCAAGGTTTTTAACGATACTTACGGTCACCAATCGGGAGATTATTTGCTTGAGCAATTAGGCGCGCTTCTGATTAAGTCGGTGCGTTCCATCGATATAGTATCGCGGTACGGCGGGGAGGAATTTTGCATTATTATGCCGGAGTCCGACGTTGCCGATTGCGTGAATTTCATGGAACGATTGCGGGTGATAATTTTGAACGAGGAATTTAAGGACAAATTTTCGTCTGAAAGCCACCGCATAACCGTATCATTAGGCGGAGCAATTTATCCTAATGATGCACAACGAATTGACCGATTAATATACTGTGCCGACATGGCTCTGCTCCAGGCGAAAGGCACGGGGAAAAACAAGTCATTCATGTTCGATGAGAATCTTATCACCGTGAAAAAGTAGGTGTTATGACAAGGATGTTTACACAAAGACTGATACTCGCGCTTTTCTTGACATTGGTTCTTTTTGGCGGTGTCCAGGCTGAATATGTCATTGGGATTGATGATGTTCTGCAGGTTAGTTTCTGGCAGGCGCCGACGCTGGACCAATCGGTTACGGTCAATGCCGACGGCAAGATCACGTTAACGGTAATCGGAGAGATAACGGCAGCGGGATTGACGACGGCGCAGTTGTCGCGCAAAATCGTCGAGCAGGTGTCGCGGTTCAATCGCGATATCAGCCAGGCGACAGTGACGGTTACGGAGTTCAACTCGCAGACAGTTTTCGTTGAAGGGGAAGTTGTCTCGCCCGGTCGTTATGCTCGGGAAGTGATCCCCGACATTTGGACGATAATCAAGGAAATGGGCGGCATCACACCGGCCGGCGATTTGACGCAGGTGCGTTTGGTGCGCGGCGGCGCAGTTGATCCGGGGACGGTATTGACGGTAGACGTTTTGGCGGCAGTGCGCGCGCGTGATTTCACGAAGTTGCCGCAAGTGCATCCGCGGGACATCATCCGCGTGCCGCAGGGCATTGGCGGCGTGACTTCGGATATGGCCGCGACAGAGTCGGAAGATACGCGCGACGTGTATTACATTCTCGGCGCGGTTGCGCGTCCGGCAGTATACAAACTTGAGTCGCGGCTCGATTTGATCGAGGCGTTGGCGCTTGCGGGCGGTACGTTGCCGGACGCGGATATTAAGAAGATTACGGTGTCGGACAAGAGCGGCGCATACTCCAATGTCTATAAGATCGACCTCGAGAAGCAACTGAAAACGGGCAGCCCGCAACGTTATATAGTTCAGGCAGAAAATGCCATCTATGTTCCGACGCGCGGCTCCAGTAATGCCTGGAGTATTGTGCGCGACATCGTGACGTTTGGAAGCACAATCACATCGACTATTCTACTGATTGACCGATTGGGGCAAGACGATAGTGGCAATTAGGCCGGGTGTAGTTTGAGCCAACGACAAATCACTCTGCGCGACATCTGGCAGATTTTGTGGAAACGCAAATTCTGGCTGGTACTGCCGATTTGTTTGGTCACTTTGGTGGCGTTTTCCGGCAGCTATTTATTGCCGACGATTTACGAGTCGGCGACCAAGGTGGTTATTTCCAATCAAAAATTCATTTCACCGGCGCTGGAGCGGATGCTTCCGGATGAAACCGGAATTTTGCCGGAGCCGCGGGCGCGACAATACTGGCTGGCGGCGACGCGGTCGGAAATAATGTCCACCGGCTACATCAACGACATGATTGATGATCTCAAGCTCGAACCGACAGAAGAGGTTCGCAAAGCGGCGCGGCAGATGAGCGAGAAGTTTCCGGACAACGATCTCAATGCGATCACGCGGAGTTTGCAGGTGCAGGACATCAGGAACTATCTCGGCGTGGACCTGATCGGCGAGAACCAAGTGCTGATTACTTGCCGCTCGGAGAGCAACCGGACGGCGGCGTTGATGGCGACATCACTGGCGCAGATCTACCGGGAACGCAAACTTGCCGGGCAGGTGCTGGCGGGTGACGAAGGACAGACTTTGACGGACAAGCAATTGTCGCTGGCGAAGAAAGAGTATGAAGACGTCGACCGGCAATTATCGGACCTGAAGACATCGTATCTTAACAAGCAATTGCAGACGGGGATCAGCTCGGATGCAAATCTCAACCAGGTTGAGTCGGAGGTTGATGCGACGCGGCTGGAGATTCGCGAAGCGGAAGACCGGGTGAAATTTCTGGCGGGCCGAGTGAAGGAAGCCGGGCTGGACACAACGGAGGCAATGGCGGGTTCGCGCGAATTGACGCGGCATACGAAGAATGCGCTGGACGCGACGGAACAGATTGCGGATTTGATTCCGCGTTATCTTTGGAAAGACGGCAAGATTCAGAGCATGTTGTTGAAGACAAGCGACGCGCTGGATTCAATGCGATTGACGAGCGCAACGTTGGCGAAGCGTTTGTTTCCAAGCGCTGCAGCACCGGCGCAGGGGGATCTGGGCGAGTTGATATATCGATCAAAGCAGGTGGAATACCTGCAGGGAAAAGAGCGGATTTTGGAGAGCGCAATCACGGAGATCAAGGGATTGATTTCCGGACAGCCGTACTATGAGCAGATGGTAAAGCGGCTGGAGGATAAATTAGCCGAGAAGCGGAAGACCTACCAGACATGGCAGGACGAGGCAGACAAGTTGAACATAAGACGGGCGACGAATGAGGCGGAAGCCGAGACGAAGTACACGATACTTGAGCCGGCATCGATACCGCTTGAGCCGGCGTCGCCGAACCGCGTGAAGATTACGCTGATGGGGTTGGCGCTGGGGATGGTATTGGGCGGATGCGCGGTGGTAATCGCAGAGGTGGTGGATCATTCCATCAAACGGATTGAAGATATCGAGGAGCTTCTGGGTTTGGAAGTAGTCGGCACGATACCGAATATCGAGCATGCTGCGCAGATTAAGAACGCCAAGGTGGCATAAGGAAGCGCTCATGGAAACATACAGACTGAATTCGCGTGTTGCTTCCAACGATCGCGAATACCTGATTCAGACCGTCAACGACACGAGCAGCCATCAGATCAGATCGTCGATCTTTTCTGACGGACAATTGCTGGAGACGGTCGAAGAAAGCGTGTATCCGCACATGCCCGAGCAGGAGCTGTTGGAGTTAGTCAAGACGGCTCACAAGGAACGCAAGGAAGAGGTGGAGCATCTTTTCGACCGCTACAATGAGGCGTTGGTGTCGAATGATGTCGAGCATATCGACTATCTGGGATTGGCGCTGATGTACAAGCGGATGTACAATGAGGCGGAAGTGTTGTTCCGGCGGGCGGTAACTTTGAAGCCGGAGTCGCACGAGGCGCAGAATCACCTGGGCATGGTCCTGATGACACTGGCCAAGTATCCGGAGGCGGCGGAAGTATTTGGGCTTTGCGTCGATGCGCAGCCGAAGTTTGCGGATTACCACAACAATCTTGGAGAAGCATTTTTGGCGGTGGGTTCGTGCAAGCGGGCGATGATAGAATTTGATGAGGCGATCAACATAAATATTTATTACGGCGACGCCTATTACAACAAGGCGCTGGCGTATATTCTCAATTCGATTCGGCGCGAGGATTTCAAGTTGTTCTCGGAAGCCACGGACAAGACGCTGGAAATGATCGAACGGGCGATCGTAGTTTGCCCCGAATACCAGGACAAGAATTTCGAGGAAGGAAAGCAGCTTCTGACGGACGGCGATCTGGATGGCGCTTACGCCAAGTTTTTGCAGTCGCGCGACCGCAAAAAGGAAAGACGCTTCAAGGAGTTTTCCAACGTGTACCTGAAGTTCATGCTGGCGGCGGACAAAGTGGACGAGAAGATGCTGCGCCGGCGGATTGAGAGTCTTAAGGCGGCAATTTTGAAGAACCCGCATTATCCTGACCTGCATTATGATTTGGCGGTGGCATACACGCTGATGGGTCGG
Source organism: uncultured bacterium (assembly GCA_963707485.1). Lineage (GTDB taxonomy): Bacteria > Zixibacteria > MSB-5A5 > CAIYYT01 > CAIYYT01 > JADJGC01. The sequence goes on along the minus strand of CAVPQS010000047.1, from coordinate 45,365 downwards.
TTTGTGCATTCAAAGGCGATCAGGGAGTATCAGGAAGCGCTGAAAATCAATCCGGATTTCGACCGGGCGAAGAAGAGCCTGCGGCTTGCTGAGAACGAGTTCCGCGGATTCGATGTTTTGGTCAAGGCGATATTGAAAGGTTAATTGGTGAAGAGCGATCGGCGTCGGCCCATATTTGAATACTACCATCCGGAGTCGGTAGTGGGTACGGAGTTTCGGCGGTTGCTTCACAATATTACACGGCCGGTCAAAGGCGTGTCCAAGAGGTCGTTCTTGATCACATCGGCGATGTTATCGGAAGGCAAGTCGACGATTTCGTCTTACCTGGCGATAACGGCGGCTTCATACAAAAAGCGCAAGACGATATTGATCGATGCGGATTTGCGGCGGCCGTCGATACACAAGATTTTCGATTTGCCGCTTGAGCGCGGTGTGACCGATTTAATCGACAGCAAGATTTCGGCGGAAGAGGCGTTTAAGTCGACGCCGATACCGGATTTGTTTATCATGACGGCGGGCACGCTGAAGCACAATCCGACGGAGCTGTTTGAGAGCGATGCGGTCAAGACGGCGATAGAAAAAGTGAAATTTTACTTCGATTTAGTCTTTGTCGATTGCGCGCCAATCATACCGGTATCGGACCCGGTGGTCCTGGCGCCCGACATGGACGGTATACTTCTCGTAGTCAAGGCCGGCTCGACGCAGAAAGAAGTTATCCGGCGCGCTGTCGATATCATTGCCAAGACCGACGCGAATATCGTCGGCGTGGTGCTCAATAACCAGTCCGGCGTATTGCCGTACCATTACAATTATCAGTACTACGGCTATCATTACGCGACCAAAAACCAGTAGCAATTATGAAGAACATTCTCACATTCGACGTGGAAGAATATTTCCAGGTGGAGGCATTTTACGGCGTAATTCCGCGCGACGACTGGGACAAGCGCCAGAGCCGGATCACAATGTGCATCATTCGCATTCTGGATATACTTGACGAGTACAAGGCGACCGGGACGTTCTTCACGCTGGGCTGGGTAGCCGAACGCTATCCGCACTTGCCGGCGATGATCAAGGGGCGCGGACATGAGCTGGCTTCGCACGGTTATGGCCACGATTCGCTGAAGCGGCTTGACGCGGAGCAATTCCGGGCAGACTTGATGCGGTCGGTAGAGGCGATCGAGAAGGCAGCGGGAGTGAGAGTGCGGGGTTATCGGGCGCCGACGTTTTCAGTCGACCGCAACAAGGAGTGGATCTGGGAAACGCTGGCGGAATGCGGGTTCGAATTTGACTCGAGCATTTATCCGATTCATCATGATTTGTACGGCGACCCGTTGGCGCCAAGATATCCGTACGTCATCAACACGGCGGCGGGAAAGCTGCTGGAGATACCGCCCACAACTTACAGTTTCATGGGCAAGAGGCTGCCGGCATGCGGGGGCGGATCATTCCGGCTATTTCCATATTGGTACACAAAACGGGCTACGCGCGCGTATAATTCGAGCGGTTATCCGGCGATGGTTTACCTGCATCCGTGGGAGATCGATCCGACGCAGCCGCGCGAGAAGAATGCCGGCGTCAAGAGCCGACTTCGCCATTACACGAATTTGCACACGGTTGAGCCGAAACTGCGGCGGTTGCTGGCGGAGTTTCCGTTTGGATCGGTGAGCGAGGTTTATGCGACAAACGGCAAGAGCCTGTTAGAGACAGTGAAGAAGGGTTCAGCTAATGCGTAAGTCAAAGGTCGCAATTGTCAAGACCACTCCCGACAGCGTGGTTCCCGATTACGGGCGGGTGATGGATCTTGCCGAATACGACAAACACATCTCGAAGGACACCGATCTCATTCTCAAGCTGAATTTGTCGTGGACCAAATATTTTCCGTCGTGCTCGAGCCAGCCGTGGCAAGTTGACGGCGTGGTGAGCAAGTTGATGGCGGACGGGTTCAAGCCGGAGCGGGTGATTCCGGTTGAGAACAAGACGGTGGTAACGAATCCGCGCAAGGGCGCGCAGAACAATTTGTGGATGCCGATTCTGAACCACCATAATCTTGAGTTCAAACCGTTGCCGGAGCAAGAGTGGACGGTCTACAAATTCAAATCGAAGCTGCTCAAGCTGAATCACATTTTCCCCGAGGGGATTGAAATTCCGAAGATGTATATCGGGCGGCAGATTTTGCATATGCCGACGGTGAAAACGCACGGACATTCGACGACGACCGGGGCGATCAAGAACTCGTTCGGCGGACTGCTGAAGGAAGTTCGGCACTATGCGCATAAACATATACACGAAGTGCTGGTTGATTTGATGCTGATGCAGAAGGAATTGCATCCGTCGGTGTTTGCCGTGATGGACGGAACGGTATGCGGCGACGGCGCTGGGCCGCGGACCATGGAACCGGTGGTGAAGAACTACATATTGGCTTCGGCGGACTCGGTCGCGATTGACGCGATTGCGGCGAAGATGATGGGGTTTGACCCGATGTCGATTCCGTATATTCGCATCTGCGACAATATGGGGCTGGGCAACGGCAATCCGGATAATATCGAAATTTTCGGTGAAGATATCAGCAATGTGAATTTTCATTTCAAGACGAAGAAGTCGCTGGTAATCTGGGGCGACCAGATGCTGCGGATCGGCGCGCTGAGATTTTTGGAAAGAGCGCTGCTGCATTCACCGGCGGTCATATGGGCGCCGATGGCCTCGAATTTCTATCATGACGTAATTTGGTATCCCACTGTTGGACAGGCGAAGATCCACAAATTCAATGCCACTGAGTGGGGACGGCTCTGGAAGGACTACAAGGAAGGGAAGAAGATCCCAACCCGTCAGACCGTTTAATCGATTTCCAAAGACAAACATAGACTTTATGGACACTCGGGTCGATTTGGACCTGAGTGTCCATTTTTGTGTTGCGCGACGGCGGGCGATATTTTATGCTGTCTTCAAAGGAATTTCGATCCAGAGGTGAAGGATGGATCGCATAATGATATTGATAGCGTTGGTGATGTGCGCATTGAGTGCGACAGCACAGGCACAGCCGGAGCCGCCCTACGGGCTCGCACAAGTATCGACTGATGACAAAGTAACGTTCTACTGGTTCTATCCTGCAGTTAATGAATCCACGATCGCGGCATTTGACGACAAGCCGGTGTCTTACTACTTCCACTCGAACGCCGATGTCGGAGCGCGACTGGCGACGGCGTTTGCGTTGCCGGGGGAGGTCGAGGCGATAGCCTCAGTTGACATGTTCTTCTGGCCAAGCGACCCGTTTACGAATCTTCCCGGCGGCACGACGACGCCGTTTGACCTGGCGATTTATGGGACATTTCCGCAGGATGAGGCGGTTTCCGCGATGTGGCAGAAGCGAACAAGCAATAGCCGTCCGGGGATCAAGGAGTGGTTCAATATTCCAGTGAGAGTTGATGTTCGAAGCGATTCGGCGTTTGTCGAGTTTCGGTGGTTGAATGGCACACCGACGGCGCCTTTGCCGGGGGTAGTATACACCGACAGATTTGTGAACAGCCACGAAGGTTATCTACGGGATGGGCTTCTGGTTTGGCAGCAGATATATGACTCCGCAGTGCTGATGCGGCTGCATGTGGCGAGATCGGATCTTGGTGGGCCGGCTTCAAGTTCAGCAACAATGCCGGACTCGTTTTGTGTTTATGTGCTGGACTCGCCGGAGGAAGCGGGCGGGCAGATTCAGGTGGAGCCGGTGCGGGACTCGCTTCATCTGACTTTTGAACGGGGAGACGTTGAAGGAAAATTCATTACGGTTGTCGCGTGTGAAGGCGGTCTGGTCAGTGCAAAGTCGGAGATGATCGAAGTTGATGTGGCGACAAAAGTTGAGGCGGAAGATGGGGAAATCTTGCCGGTGACGTTGATGCAGAATTATCCGAATCCGTTCAATTCGGAGACGACGATTTGCGCGGTCAATTCGGCAAACATCGACATTTACGATTTGCTGGGGCGAAAAGTGCGGAGCCTGCGGGCGCTTGAAAAGGGCAGTGACGGTGTTTGGTGTATTAGCTGGGACGGCAGAAATGAATTGGGCGCAACGCTTCCAAGCGGGGTATATTTTTATCGGCAAAGCGGGCAAGCGGAAGTGCGGAAATTGATCCTTCTGAAGTGACGCCGGGAGGGCGATTTGGGGCGGCAAAATCAACAAAAGTGTTCGTTAAATGGTTCAGATTGAATCGAAACTGCGATTTTGGCGGCTCTGCTGTTAAATTATTAAGCAGTTGCTGTCGATTAACTTAGATATGGAGCGAACAGCACAGGCCACACTGTCGCCGGAGGCTCTTTCCGCGTTTTTGCGGGAAGTAACAGCCGCGGCGAAGAAGATCGGCATATATCCTCACGGGCATCCCGCGACACTGAAGGCAGCGGAACGGCCATTCGGGCAATTGCAGGAGTTGCTGTCGTCAGGACGCGCTGTGGTGTTTGCTTTGAGCGAGGGGACTCTTGTCGGCGACGGCGCACCGCTCGACAACAAGTTGCTGTCGGAAGGGCTAGGCAAGGCGCTCAGCGAGTCGGGGTTGTCTTCAATTACATTCGAGACGGGGATCACAATTCACGAATTGGAGTTGCTTCTACACCAGTTGAACCTCAAGAAAGAAAATCGCGACTTACTTCGCTTTGCCGATGAAGGCCAAATCCGCCGCATCAAGTTTGGGAAGTTTCAATATCAGTTGGTGAAAGATGGCGAACGCGTGGTTTCCGAGGACGAGATGATTTTCGGCGGCGGGAGCGGTTCCGGATCAGGGGGCGAATTCACTTTGGACTCGCCGGAAGTTGCGCAACAGGTCGAGCGTTCGATGGCTGATATATTGCGCAGATATCCGGAATTGCTGCTGCAAATCGTGGTTCGCAAATTGGGCGTTGCCGGCAGCGGCGGCGGCAGCGGAGGAGGAGTTGGGAAGGGTGTCGGCGCCGGAGGCGGTGGTGGTTCGGGTACTGGATCGGGTAGCGGATCGGGAACTGGCAACAGTAGAGGGAGCGGATCAGGAAACGGTGGAAATGGCGGCAACGGTGGCGGGCAAGGCGGCGGTGGAGCAGGCGGGAGCGGCGGCGGAACCGGCGGATCGGGCGGGAGCGGATCGGGCGGGAGCGGAGCCGAGTCGGGACACGGGGAAGTTGAGTGGCGCGGCGATTTTGGCACGGCAGTACAAGAGGGGCTAAGGGCGCTGGGACTCGGACAGGGTGTCGGGCAGGGCGCCGGAAGCGGAGCGGGCTCGGGTTCGGGGACGGGCAGCAAGAGCGGTTCGGGAACGGGCGTAAAGTTCTCGCCGGAAGATTACAAGAAGCTGAAGGATGCTTTCAAGCAAATCGACAACGAAGAGTTGCTTGGGCTGCTGATATCTGCACTAAAGGTATCGTTAGGCGAATCGAAGAATGTGAGCCGGGTGGAAGTCGGCAAGACGCTGGCGGGGATGAAGGAAATTCTCGCTGAGCGGGAGGCGCTGGAGCTACTGCCGAAATTGAAGGCTGAGATTGAGAGTCTTGATCTGGTCGACAACGACTACTTGCGTGAGATATTATCCGCTGACGCAACTCCGAAGAAGATAGCGCATATTGAGATCGAGAATTTCAAGTCGGATTTCTTCATGGGGGCGGTCAATCCGAGCAATGTTGACGATGTGCTCGGCTGGCTGGAGACAATCAGCGACAGGCAGTACACCGAAGATTTCATCAAGAAGTTTTACGACGGCATGGCACGGCAGGGATACGAGTTGACCGACACGCAGCGCGAGGCGTTGCTGCGGTTTGCCTCGTTGTGTGCGGAAGATGCGGACGCGCAGGTTTCGCGGCAGCAGATATACGAAATCCGCGAGCGTCTCTCTGATCCGGCGGTTGATTTGAAGGAATTCACCTTGCTGGCGGAAATGTTGGAGAAATACTATCTCAAGTATATCGAGCTTGACTTATACGATGAGGCAGGGGTGTTACTTGATCTGGTGGTCCAGAAGCAGGATTTTGAAGTCATTTACAGTGAGGGCGTCGCAGAATATGCGACAAAGGTTTGTCAAAAGTTGACATCGGCGCAATTGGCGGAACAACTGGTTGCGAAGTTGGCGAAGAGTCTCGATCTGGTCGGCAAGCCGATGATTCCGCTGTTGGAGAAGTTTAATAATCTTGAGCCGATTTTGGTCTTCACGAGCTATTTGAATCACCGGGACCGCGGCGTACGGGTAACGCTGATACGAATACTCTCGAGCTTCGGGGAGAAGACGCTCAACGCCTTCAAGCTGGTTTTGTCGGACCGGACTTTGACGGCGCGTCCATTGGGCAAGTCGGAGCTTCCGACCGAAACGTGGTTCAAGCTGCGCAATCTGATCTTTGTATTGGGGAACATCCTGCATCCCGACTCGGTAGATATCGTGCGGAGATTCGCATCGGATCCGGATGAACGAGTGGTGATGGAGGCGCTGATTGCTTTGGAAAAGCTGGGCGGTCCGGAGTCAGCCAAGGCGGTGGCGAAGCTGCTGCAGCATCCGACGCACGAATTACATGTTAAGGCGCTGCATGCTCTTGGTCAGATCGGCACGCCGGAGGAATATCCGTATGTCGAGGACTATTTCCTGCATAATGTCACCGACCGGCAGGCGATATTGCCGGTCTTGATCAGGCTGAACAAGCAGCAAAGTCTGAGTTTCCTGGCGCAGGTTTTATTAGGCGAATCGCAAAGTTACAATAGACTGTTCGCAAAATCGGATGAAGAGTTAAACGAGATGATCGTCAAAACGTTTATACTGTTGAGATCGGTCATATTCGATGACGTTTTGCGCAAATACGTTCGCGTTTCGACTCGTTCACTTTTCGGGCAGTTCCGAAAGTCAGAATCCGTGAAAATTGCTGAACGGTATTTGAAAACCGTTTCGACAGATGAATGATGAAACTAAGAATACGCTGGTTCATTGCGGCCTTGCTGTTGTTTCCGACTGTTGCGTCCGCGCAATTTTATTTCGGGAAGAACAAGGTGCAGTACCAGCCGTTCAATTGGAAGGTTCTGGCGACGGAGCATTTCAATATCTATTTCTACGACCAGGAGAGCGGGCTGGCTGAGATCGCTGCCGCGGCGGCGGAAGAGTCTTATTCGCTGCTTTCGGACAAATTCAATTACCACATATTCCGCAAGATTCCCCTGATCATTTACAGCGCGCCGACGTTTTTCACGCAGACGAATGTGACGCCGACTTTGCTGCCGGAGAGTGTTGCCGGTTTTACCGAATTTTTCAAGGGGCGAATGGTTGTGCCGTTCAACGGTTCGGTCGCGGATTTTCAGCGGGTGATCCGGCACGAACTGGTGCACGTGTTTACGTTCGACAAGATTCCGGCGGTAATGTCGCAACATCGCAAGCTGGGACTTTATGGGCCGCCGTTATGGTTTACCGAAGGGCTGGCGGAGTTTTGGTCGCGCGAATGGGATTCGGAAGCCGACATGGTGATGTCGGATATGGCACTGGAAGGGAACCTCAGTCCGATTCACGAACTGGAGTACCTGACGGGCACGTTTTTCATGTACAAATACGGCGAGTCGTTCTGTCATTTCGTGGCGGATAATTACGGCGAAGACAAACTGCAGATGATATTCGAGAACTGGTGGAAGGCGAAATCTTTCCGGCAGGTATTCAAGATGACGGTAGGGAAGTCTCTGGAGGACGTCGGCGCCGAGTGGGTGTATCATCTCAAGAAAAAATATTTCCCGATTTTAGAGAACAGCGATCTGCCGGCACGGGTGGCAACACCGCTGGCGGAAAAGTTGTTTGCGGTCAAGCCGCTGCCGCTGAATATCACTTACAAGGGAGCGTCGGATTGGATAGCGTACAAAGCCAATAAGCTGGGCTATTCGGGCTTGTACATGCGTTCGGACTCGACCGACCAAGAAGTGACGCTGGTCAAAGGCGAGCGGTCGTCGGCTTTTGAATCGCTGCATCTACTGCAGTCGAAAATTTCCGGCACGGATGACGGGCGGATCGCCTTTGTTTCGAAACGCTACGAACGCGACGTGATTTATGTTTACGATATAGCTGAGGGCGCGATTACGCAGACGTACGAATTCCCGAAGCTTTACCAGTTGTTGTCGCCGCAATGGTCGCCGGACGGGAAGAGCATTGTGTTTTCAGGCGCGTCGTCGCGCGGGTATCATGATTTGTACTTATTTTCCGTGATTGATTCGTCGCTGAAGCGGCTGACCGACGACATTTATTTCGATACCGAGCCGGTGATCGATACTGACGGCAGCATCGTTTTCGCGTCGGATCGCTGCAGCTTCGGCGACGAAGGCTACACGAATTTATTCAGACTAAAGTTGGTCGACTCGACAATCGTGCCGTTGACATACGGGCGTTTCAACGATCGTACGCCATGTGCGACGCCGGTGGGAGTGCTGTTCGCGTCGGACCGCGAAGGAGTGGCGAACACGTATTTGTTGAAGGCTGACGGCGAGGTTTACCGGGCGACCAATTTTGCGACCGGGGCATTTGATCCGTGTTTGCGCGAGGATCGGCTGGTGTTTTCCGGCTACCAGAAGTTTTCTTTTAGTTTGTATTCGACGCCGCTGGACACGGCAGCGATGTCAAAAGTTGATGTATCCTCGCCGCAATACACTCTGTGGAATCCGGCGCGGTTAGCTGGCGATGAAGAAGAGGGAATCATCGACTATACGAATGAGTTCTCGTTCGATGTTGCACAATCGGCGATTTCATATGATGCGGTATTCGGGACGATCGGCGGATTTCAAGCCGTGTTTTCAGACATGCTGGGAAACCAGATGTACTATGTGCTGCTGTCTAATTCGGCGAGCGAACGCAGCCAGTTGCTTGAGTCGTTCAATGTCGGGATAACCTATATCAATAAGAGCCACCGCATCAATTACGGCATCGGGGCATTTCACTTATACGACGAGCACTTTGACGATTACGAGGGCTATTACTCAGAGCGTCAGAGCGGCGTGCAGGGATTGATATCTTACCCGATTTCGAAGTTTTCGCGGGTGGAGACGTCGATGTTCCTGCGGCATTCATTCAAGAAGCGGCCGCTGTTCCAAGATAAGCGACATGCGATACTTTCGACGAATTATGCGTCGATCGTGCATGACAATTCGCTGTGGGATATTTCGGGGCCGCTGGATGGCATGCGTGCCAATGCGACGGTCGGACTGACGACAGATTTCTATACGGGCGAGTTTTTCAATCGGCTGGCGTTTATCGATCTGCGGAATTATTTACGGATCAGGAAGTACTCGGCTTTTGCGACGCGGGCGTTCGGGTTCGTCTCGGCGGGCGACGAGCCGCAGCGGATTTATCTGGGCGGCAGTTGGTCGCTGCGCGGATATGACCGCCGCGAGTGGTATGCGCGCAAAGTACTGCTGTTGTCGAACGAGTTGCGATTCCCGTTGATAGACAATTTGTTCATCGGGTTTCCGTTTGGACCGGTGGGATTCCAGGCGATCAGAGGCGCGTTGTTTTTCGATGTCGGGTCAGCATGGAACGACGAATTTGAGCGGTTCCACGGATCGTTCGGGTTTGGCGCGCGGGTGGCGTTGGGATATATGGCGGTGCTGCGGTTTGACTTTACGAAAACGACGGATTTTGAAAAGCTGGATCCGGGGCTGAAGTTCGATTTCTTCTTTGGGTGGAATTTTTAGGAACGCTTCAGGACTGACTTGTCTGCAAGCGAACAGGCCTTCACCCTTAGTCCCGTTCTCAAAGGGAGGGCTGTTGAAAAACTATGCTTCCAATGAAATAGACTCGGAATCAAGAATAAGCCTTGCTGGGCGCTTTCGGCAGCCGCCTTCGCGGGAATGACTTGGCGAGTGACCTGCCTATTGTTATCAAGCCGAATTGCTGGTGAATTTGACTTTTTCAATATTTCCAAAGGGAGAGGGAAAAGCACCAGACATTTGCTGACGAATACCTAATCCGACGAACGCGGCGAAATAAGGAATTTGTTTGTCTTGATGACTCAATAATTGTTATCCTCATTTAATGATACATCGATACATACCGAAGCCGGGCGACAAAGTGAACGTTCGCGGGACGGTTGTCGTTATAGGGATAATCGCCGTAATGGCGCTGGCGGGCATTGGAGTGAGTTTGTTCAAGCCCCAGCCGATGTCGGCAGTTGAAGTAGCGCGGCAAAAGCAGATGATTGTTTTTGGCGTTGCAGACTTTTGTGCGCCGGCGCAGTTAGCACAAATGCCGGCGGAATCGCTGGACGGTTACATCGAAATGATGAACTATATTATTCGCATCGGAGATTCGCTAACCGTGCTGGGCAAGACCGATGTAGCGGCCGCAGACTCGGAGTACACGGTCGGAGAAGCAAACGCAAAGCTGACGATCACGGGACTGGCGCAGCGGGAGTCGGGCGCCCGCGCGAAAGCGCTGCAATTGGCGGGAAAAAACGAGTCACCATTGGTTGACAGTCTTTATCAACTCGCGCATCAGCCGATGCCGTCGTATCCGGAAGAGGCAGCTTTATTGCGGGAACGGAATCTGACAATTGAGAGATATGTGCGGGAGATATTTGACTAAAACGATTTTGATCGTTGCGGGAATGGCGCTGATGCTGGCTTCTGTGGGATGTGCGCCCTCATTCAAAAAGTTCAAGGAAGTTTCGCAAGAGTCTGCGGGATTCGTACAGTATCGGGTCTACGGCAGCGGAAACGCAGCGATCGCAACCGAGTTAATTTTGGATACGCTACTGTATGAGCGCAAGCTGAACGGCGGCATTGCGGCGCAGGTCGTGGGGAATTCGCAGTTCGTCGTCGTTCCGACTTTCAACAAGAGACTATATTTTCTTAATCCGGCGAATGGATCGGAGAGGACATCGCTGGTGGTGGAGTCGGCGATCGGTTCGGCGGCTGCGCTGGCAGGGGAGTTACTTTATTTTGCCGAAGAAGCCGGCGGCGACAAGATAACTTGCTTCAATTTGATCAGCGGGAAGAAGATCTGGTCGATTGAGCTGCTGGATCCGCAGAGCGCGCCAATTTTGTCGGGAGAGCAGTTGTTCATCTCCGGGCGCGACGGAAAGATTTATAACATCAATCGCTGGACAGGGGAGCTAATCTGGACGCATGAATCGCACGCGCAGATTTATGCCGCTCCGGCGATGGATAGCACGATGGTGGTGTTCGGAACAGATCAAGGGGATATCGTGGCTCTCAATCGCAACGACGGGACCAGGCGCTGGTCGTTTCATACGGGCGGGGCGATTTTCGCGCAGCCGCTATTGACAGACCGGTTGTATTGCGGGTCGGCTGATGGAACGATGTATGCGCTCGATTTGAATAGCGGCGGTTTGATATGGAAGTACGAGACGACAGCGGCGATACATACGACACCGGTCCAGGTGAATGATAGAGTGTTGTTCGGTGGCGACGACAAATTGGTGTACTGTCTGGGAGCCGGAGACGGCAACGTTGTGTGGAGTTATCAGACGAGCGGGATAGTACAGTCATCGCCGATAGCAATGGGGAATACTTTCGTGGTTGCCAACAGCGCAGGGACGGTATATCAGTTCAATTTTGAGGGTAGCCCGCTTAAGCAGTTTGAGGTGCGCGAGTCGATAGAAGCGGCGCCGGCATTCATCGACGGAAAATTATTTGTGGGGACGGTTCGGCGGCACTTGTTTGCATTCGGAGCAACTTCGACACCTGCCACTTCGCCATAGTTTTGCTGTCGATGTGGCGGCAAGATTGCCGCGTTGGCAGATGTGCTGCCGAGTTGACAGTGATCTCTTCTTAGTGTAATTTATCATATGATCAGTGCAACATCGTGTAAGGCAATGTGTTCTGTGAGTTGGCGCGAGTTTGGCACGGCTACTGCTATTACTATGTCTGCCAGCATGAGGCTGGAGAGGTTAGAAGTAAAGAGTAACTAAGTAATAGTAGGAGGAGAGAAAATGTATCTGACAGTATCCAAACCGAGAGCGCGCTTTAGCGTGATGAACGGCGAACTTGATCGCATGTTCAACGAGATTTTCAATGGCGGTTCTGTGATCGACAACGAGACGAACTGGTCGCCGCGTGCCGACGTGCATGAGACCGATGACAAGTTTGTCGTGAATCTTGACCTGCCGGGCGTCGACAAGAGCGATGTCAAAGTCAAGTTCGAGGACAACACTTTGATTATCTCGGGCGAGCGGAAGTTCGAGAACAAGGAAGACGACAAGAACTACCACCATATCGAACGGGTCTACGGCAGTTTCACCAGAAAGCTGGCGCTTCCGAAGGACGTCGACGGGCAGAAGATTACTGCCAACTTCAAGAATGGAGTGCTCGAGATTTCGCTTCCGAAGGTGGAAGAAGTGAAACCGAAAGAGATCGAGATCAGCGTCGGCTAAGAGGCGGATCCGATCAAACCGTGTCAATCGAGAGCCCGCCGGCCGCAAGGATCCGGCGGGCTTTATGATGACCGGGGTGCATGGTGACGCCGAGAGCGGAGGCGTGAATGAAAACGGAAGGAGAAACTATAATGATGAAGAAGATCATAGGCATTGACCTGGGGACGACCAACTCCTGCCTGGCCGTGATGGAAGGCAACGAGCCGGTCGTGATTCCGAATGCCGAGGGCGGTCGCACGACGCCGTCGGTGGTGGGCTATAAAGGCGGCGAACGCCTCGTCGGTCAGATTGCGAAGCGCCAGGCGGTTACGAATCCCATGAACACGATATTTTCGGTGAAGCGATTCATGGGCCGTCAATACGACGAGGTGACGAATGAGATTAAGAACTTCCCATATAAGGTTAAGCGGGGAAGCAACGGTCTCGCAGTGATTGAAGTTGAAGGCAAGGATTACACGCCGCAAGAAGTGTCGGCGACAATACTGGCGCGGCTGAAAAAGGCCGCGGAGGACTATCTTGGACAAAAAGTGACCAAGGCGGTCATTACGGTGCCGGCGTATTTTAACGACGCGCAGCGCCAGGCGACGAAGGATGCAGGCAAGATTGCCGGTCTTGAAGTGATGCGAATCATCAACGAGCCGACGGCTGCAGCTTTGGCGTACGGTCTGGACAAGAAGAAGAGCCAGAAGGTCGCGGTGTTCGACCTCGGTGGCGGAACATTTGATATATCAATTCTCGAACTGGGCGAAGGCGTGTTCGAGGTGCTTTCGACCAACGGCGACACGCATCTGGGCGGCGACGACTTTGACAAGCGCATCATCGATTGGATGGTGAGCGAGTTCAAGAAGTCAGACAGCATTGATCTGTCAAAAGATCCAATGGCAATTCAGCGCTTGAAAGAGGCCGCTGAGAAAGCCAAGATCGAGCTGTCGTCAACGAAGGAGGCGACAATCAATCTGCCGTTTATTACGGCGGATGCTTCGGGACCGCGGCATCTCAACTTGACGTTGAGTCGCGCGAAGTATGAGGGCATGGTCGAGGATTTGGTTGCCCGAAGCATGGAACCGGTGCGCAAGGCGATGGCGGATGCCAAGGTCGCGACCGGCGATATCGGCGAAGTCGTTCTTGTCGGCGGTATGACGCGTATGCCGAAAGTGATCGAGGAAGTAGAGAAGTTCTTCGGTCGCGAGGCGCATAAGGGCGTCAACCCCGATGAGGTGGTTGCGATCGGCGCCGCGATTCAGGGCGGCGTGTTGACGGGCGACGTGAAGGACGTGCTGTTGCTTGACGTGACGCCGCTTTCGCTCGGGCTGGAAACGCTCGGCGGGGTGGCGACGAAGTTGATCGAGCGCAACACGACGATTCCGACGAAGAAGGCGCAAGTGTTTTCGACGGCGGCGGACAACCAGACGTCGGTGGAGATTCATGTGCTTCAGGGCGAGCGCGAGATGGCGATCGACAATCGCACGATCGGGCGGTTTATCCTGGACGGAATTCCGACTGCGCCGCGCGGCGTGCCGCAGATCGAGGTGACATTCGATATCGACGCGAACGGCATTCTGAATGTTTCGGCGCGCGATCTCGGCACGGGCAAGCAGCAGAACATTCGCATCGAGTCGTCCTCGGGCCTTTCGAAGCCGGAGATCGAGAAGATGGTGCGCGATGCTGAAAACAATGCTGAGGCCGACCGCAAGCGCAAGGCAGATGTCGAAACGAAAAACAACGCCGACCAACTGGCGTTCCAGTGCGAGAAGTTCGTCAAGGAGAGCGGCGACAAAATCGATGCTGCGCTCAGAAGCGAACTTGAGAGCCAGATTCAGAAAGTGCGCGAGGTCACGAATGGAGCGGACTTTGCGGCGATCAAGAGCGAGACCGAGCGTTTGCAGACGGTGATGCAGAAAGCGAGCGCGCAGTTGTATCAGCGCGCGTCGCAGCAGCATGGCCAAGCGGCGCAAGGACAAGCGGGTGCAAGTGAGACAGCGCCGGAAAGTGACGGGACTTCGGGAGATGCTGTTGAGGCGGATTACGAAGTCGTGAAGTAAACGGTCTTAAAGATCAATAACGGTGAGAAGGCTGCCGGGAGAAATTCCGGCGGCCTTTGTCTTTGGATGAAAGCAGTCAAGCGCTTGATTAGGCGCTATTTCGCGGGGAGAAAAGTGGTTGAACGGGGGCAATTTTTGCCGACACCATAATTAAGGCTGGGGCAGGACGCAAGGGGCACAAACACCTATCGGGAGCAGTTTATGTCGAATGACGGCGGTTTGAACAATAGCGAGGAGGAACAAATTTTGACGGCCCTTTCGGCGCCGGCGATCCGCATTGATGAACGATTATATGTGATGAGCGTAAATCGCGCCTTTGAGGCGGCTTTTGGATGGACGCTTGCAGAAATCAAGGATACGCTGTTTCCGGGAGGAGCAGAACTTCCGAATCTCAAGGAGAATTTCGGACGCAGCAGCAGCGACCTCAATCGCACACATAAACGGACACTGCGCCACCGAGACGGCGGGCCGATTCATGCTTTGATATCGGGATCGCAATTACATGACGACGCCAATGGGAACGCGGTGTTTCTGTTGGTGTTTGTAAGCGTCAACGAGCAGGTTCTCACCGAGCGATTTCTTCTGCGGGATCAGCAGTTCCTCCGCATACTTCTCGATCATGTGCCGCATCCGATATTCGTTAAGAATGAACCGGACGGACAGTTTGTATACTGGAACAAGGCATGCGAGGTACTATTCGGTCTGAAAACGGCGGATGTGTTGGGAAGAACAGATTACGATTTCTTCGGCGTCGAAGAAGCGCGGGCTTTTCGCGAAAAGGACAAGGAAGTGTTCAGGGGCGGAAGGACAGTTATTGTGCCGGAGGAAGTGGTCACCAGCCTGACAGTGGGGCGACGTATTTTGCGAACATCGAAGACTCCGATTTTCGATGAAATCGGAACGCCGTTGATGCTGATTGGAATTTCAGAGGACATTACAGAGCGCAAGGCGGAAGAAGAGAAGATCCGGCGATTGGCGACGGCGGTGCACCAGGTATCCGAGGCGATTATGATTACCGATACTGATCGCGCCATACTCTATGTCAATCCTGCATTCGAGTCAATGAGTGGATTTGATTCCAGCGAGGTGATCGGCAAGGCGCCATCGATTTTGCACGATCCGAAGGGCGGTCACGATTTGCTTGAGAAGATCAGCGCAAAAGTTCTCGAGGGATCGGTGTGGAAGGGCAAGGCGACGATTCAGCGCATGGACGGCAAGGTCTGCGAGACGGAGTCGACCGTTTCGCCGGTGCGCGATTCGGACGGCGCGATCAGGTACTTCGTGACGGTTGCGCGTGATATTACGCAAATGTTGATGTTGGAGGCGCAGTTGCGGCAGGCGCAGAAGCTGGAATCGGTTGGTTCGTTGGCGGCAGGCATTGCGCACGAGATCAACACGCCGATTCAGTTCATAGGCGACAATTTGAACTTCCTGAGCGACAGTTTCGAGCAAATAGAGAAAATACTTCGTTTATCGCAGCAGATGAGCCAGTGTCCGGAACTTGAGGATGTCAAGGTCATGAGCCGACAACTGGAGGCGCAGCTTTCCGACGCAAATATCGACATGTTGATATCCGACATACCGGAGGCGGTAACGCAGTCGCTTCAGGGCGTGCAGCGAGTGGCGGATATCGTGCGGGCGATGAAGGCATTTTCGCATCCGGACACGCGGGACAAATCACAGGTGGATATTAATGCCGCATTGCAGACGACGCTGGTGGTGGCGCGCAACGAGATCAAGTATGTGGCGAAGGTCGAGACAAATCTCGCGCCCGACCTGCCGCCGGTGCAAGGGTATGCGGGAGAATTGAATCAGGTGTTTCTTAATTTGTTGGTCAATGCGGCACATGCCATTGGCGATGTTGTAAAAAAGAACGAAGGCGGGCAGGGGACGATAGCGGTCAAAACCTGGTTTGCAAATGAAGCGGTGCACATAGCGATTTCGGACACGGGTACTGGAATTGACGCAAAAATTAAGGATAGGATTTTCGATCCGTTCTTCACGACAAAGGGTGTAGGAAAAGGGACCGGCCAGGGGCTGGCGATTGCCCGTTCGGCAATCGTGGACAAGCACGGCGGAAAAATTTGGTGCGAGTCGGAAGTGGGCAAGGGGTCGACGTTCTATATCGACCTGCCGGTAGCGCCGGTTGCGGCGTCGGAAATGATATTGGGCTAAGGTGTAGTCATCAGCACCCGCTTGGAGCGGGTGCGCCGGCGAAAATGTAAGCGATCAGGTAGTTTGCGTCGGATATGGTGAGAATAGCGTTTCCGTCGGAATCGCCCCGGCAATATCGCGATGGCGCGGGTCCACCGGCAAAGATGTAGTTTGTGAGAAGGGCACACCGTAAAGGGGTTGGGATTTTCTTTTGTACGATTCAGATTGTTTACACTGGCAATCGCGGTACTGAGCGCAGGAGTCCTTTCGGCCTGCCCATATTGCAAGGCAGCGCGGCGGGCTTCGGAAATCGCGCGGCACATAAGGCATTTCGCGATCATCATCCAAAGAGCCGGAGGGCGCTGTTTGGTTTGTGGGAGTCGCTTAAGGCGCAAGGTCGTGATGCCGATGAGGCGAGTGTGCGGACCGAGTTCGAGAAGTTGTGGGAGATTGCGGATGTCGAGTTGACATTGGGGAGTCTGTAATTTAGGCGATCAATCTGAAAACAGAGGGCGAACGATTGGAGCCGGGTCAGTGGGTACTCGGCCTTTTCGTAATAATCGGCAAAGGGTTATGGCGATTGGCTCAAGTAGTCTAATAATTGCATTAAAGCCCGATTTTGGCAGAGTGACAGTTTTAGTTGACAAAAATTGCAATCGCCCGTATCTAACGCGCCGATGAGGTGTTTTGATGAGGCTGGTTTTGCAGCGAGTATCGTGGGCGCGGGTGAAAGTAGACAACGAGATTGTTGGCGCTATCGATAAGGGTCTCATAGTGTTAGTCGGGGCGACAATTGGCGACAGCGAAATTGACGCACAAACTCTGGCTGAGAAAAGCGTTAATTTGCGAATATTCGAGGACGAGAACGGCAAAATGAACCGGTCGCTGCTTGAGGTTGCTGGTAGTGTTTTGGCGATCAGCCAGTTCACGCTTTATGCAGACACGCGCAAGGGACGGCGTCCGGCATTTACGGATGCATTGGAACCGTCAGCGGCAAAGCGTTTGTATGAAAAGTATATGGCCGCAGTCGCAGCAAACGGCATAAATGTGCAGGCGGGAGTTTTTGGCGCGCACATGGAAGTGGAGTTCTGCAACTCGGGACCGGTGACGATAATCCTGGACTCCGACGAGAAGAGAAAATGAACGATATGACGATTTCGAAGCGATTTGTTCTCGATGTAGATGTTGAGACTCGGTCAACGTTGCGCCAACTGATCGGCGACGAACGAGTGGTGTTAGCTTCGGGTTCGCCAAGGCGACGCGAGATATTGCGATTAGCGGGAATAAATTGCGACGTGGCTATACCGGAAGTTGACGAGACGGTTACGGACGGAGTAGAACCGCGCAAGTTTGCGATAGATCTTGCCAAGGTGAAGCTCGAATCGATTGATAAACAAAACGACCTGACAATTGCCGCCGACACGATCGTGGTGCTTGGTGATGTGATATTGGGGAAGCCGGTTGACAAGGCGGACGCGTTTCGGATGCTTAAGACTTTGTCGGGGGAGCGGCATTATGTGATAACAGCGCTGGCGATTCGCGATCGGATTGGACGGGTAGCGGCGGATGCGGATAGGACCTATGTGCGATTCCGGCGGCTGACAGATGCCGGGATCAATTCATATATAGATTCGGGAGAGCCGATGGACAAGGCGGGGGCATACGGAATACAGGGAATGGGCGAATTATTGGTGGAGAGTCTCGAAGGGAGCCTGCACAATGTGATCGGGTTTCCGATTGAGATGTTTGTCCGCATGATGAGGGAGTTAAGAGCGTGACATTCGAATTCGGGTCGGACGAAGAAATTAAGTCTCTGGGGGAATACCTGCGGGGGCGGCGCCAAGAGAAGGATTTGTCGCTTGAGGAGGTCGCGGAGAAGATAAAGATTCATGTCAAGTATCTTGCCGCGATCGAAGACGGCAAAGACGCGGATCTTCCGGGGCCGGTGTACAAAGAGTTATTTCTCAAGTCATACTGCGAGTTTTTGGGCGTTTCGATTGACGAGCTGACGTTGCGATTGCCGGAGCAGGAACCGATACCGGAAGAAGAAGGCGACGTCGAGCAGAAAGAGACAGTCAAGGAACGTCCCCGCGTGGCCGCGGCGGCGCCGGTTGTGCCGGAACCGGCGGCACAAAAGAATAGCGGCGGCCGCACATTTTTGGTTGCGACTCTCGTAGTATTGGTTATAGTCTTGGCGGTTGTGGCGGTGCAGGTCTATCGCGGCGAATTGTTCAGCAAGGAGCCGGTGCAGTTGCCGCCAATCCGCGAGAAGATGCCCGAGCCGGAGCCGGTGATCAACGATTCGATTGTAACCGATACTTCACTTTCGTTGCCGGCAGCGCAGGAAATGATCAATCTCTTGATGGTGGGCCGCGGCGAATGTTGGGTCGAAGTGAGTATCGACGGCGACAGCAGTTTTTCGGAACTGATGAAGACGCAGGACACATTGTGGTTAGCGATGCAGGATAGTATTATATTTAAACTCGGCCGGGCGAATAGTGTCGACGTTTGGTGCAATGCGCTGCCGTTGGCATTGGCGGCGAGGGATGATGAGACGGTGCGGTCGTATACCTTGACGCGCGATAATTACAAGAATTTTGTCGACAGTGCGAGGATAGCGCCTTGAAGCTCAGAGAGCAGATGCAACAGTGGTACGTGCGGATGAAATCCCGCGAGTGCCGTATGGTGGCTTACGAGTTCCCGGGTTCGATCCGGGGCTCGAAGCGCATCGTTGTGACTCTGCCTTCCGGAATCCAGACCAACAGCGTGCTGCTGCGGATGATCGGCGAACTGCCGGTGATATTTCCATCGAGTGATTTGATGGTGGTGGTTCCGAGCGGTTGCACCGAAGTGGCGCGCAAAACGGGAATACATGCGATATCGCCGGATCTTTATGCGGCGAATTTCATCGGGCTACCCAAGAAAGATTTTTTCAGGAAGGTGGCGGATTTCGACGCGTCGGTATTTATCGACTTCGAGACACACAAGAATATATTTAACGCGCTGGTGGCGATAGCCTCGGGCGCGGGATTACGGATCGGATTGGCGGGAGTCTGGGGCGCGCCGATTCACAACTTCGAGATCAGGTCGAGTTTTCAGCACGACGAACTCAAGGTTTACCGCAGCATGGTAGATTTGCTCAGTTCGATACAGATATCTTCGGTGATGCCCGACTTTCGCGAGTCCAATTAACGGGGACAGGAGTTAACATTGTATTTATCCGGCTTAGAAATACTTGGATTCAAATCGTTTCCGGTTAAGACCTCGGTTGAATTTGCCGCGGGAATAACCGGCGTTGTCGGTCCGAACGGCTGCGGCAAGACGAATGTGCTTGATTCCATTCGCTGGGTGCTGGGCGAGCAGCGAATTTCGATTTTGCGCGGCGGCAAGATGGAAGATGTCATTTTCGCCGGCACGCGCGAGATGAAGCCCCTGGGTATGGCGGAAGTGTCGCTGCATATCGTGAACAATCGCGGCGTGCTTCCCACAGAATATAACAATATCACGATAACGCGCAGATTACATCGTTCCGGCGACTCGGAATATCTGCTTAATAATGTTGCCTGTCGACTCAAAGACATCAATGAACTATTCGCCGATACGGGCATGGGAGCGAACGCTTATTCGGTGATTGAGCTGGATATGGTGGAGGCGATTCTTTCCGACAAAGCTGATCAGCGGCGGATGTTGTTTGAAGAGGCTGCGGGAATCACGAAGTACAAACACCGCAAGAAAGCGGCGTTGCGAAAGCTTGAAGCGACGGAGCAGGATTTGCTGCGGCTGTTGGACATTCTCGGCGAGGTTTCGTCGCAGGTGAACAGCCTGAGCCGGCAGATGAAGAGGGCTGAGCGTTACAAGTATTATGAAGACCGCGTCAAGACAGTCGGACAGGTAATTCTCAAGGAGAAGTACCGACGCTTGCATGGGCAGCTTCAGAAAGTGCGGGACGAGAAGCGACTCGGCCAAATCAAGATGGCGGAGCTGAGCGCCGAAATCGACCGCTGGGAAATTGCCCGCGAAGATTACTCCACGAAGAGTCTTGAGTTATCGGAGCAGTTGCGCGGTGTGCGGGCGCAGATCGAAGAAGCGTCATCGAATTGCTACCGGCTGGAGACTGAAATTTCGGTAACGGAAGAGCGGATTCATTCGGCGGAGACAAACGACCAGAATGATCGCCGCGACATAGAGAATATCGGGGTCAAGCTCGAGCAGTTGGCGCAGGAAAAAATCACACTCAACGAAAAGACGATTTCACTCAATCAGTCCCTCGCGGAAGCGCGCGCGGCACTTGAGCAAAGTGAAATTAAGCTCAACGAGAAGTTGGCGCAACTTGAGCAAGCGCGCAATTCGACGCAGAACCAGCAGCGGGATCTTTTCGAAATTGAAGGTCGGCGGAATCTGACCGAACAAACGCGGACGCAATTGGGCGAACAGATCAATGAGATCAATGTCCAGTTGGCGAAGATACGCGAGCGCGATGGGCTGCTTGATTCGGAGTACCAGGAAGCGACGGGGCGACTCGAACAGCTTGAGGCGCGGCAGCAGAAGACACGGGATGAAATCGCGTTTTTGGAGCAGAGCGTTATATCATTCGAAGCCGACCGGGAAACGACCAATGCCCGTCTGGTGGAATTGCAGGCGTCATTAAACAGCCGGAGCGTGGAACAGAGCACAATGGAAGCGCAGGCTGAGTTGTTGACGCGAATGATCGCGCATTACGAGGGTTATGGTTCGGGAGTAACGAGCGTGTTTTCGGAACGCGAAACGCTTCCCGGGATCATCGATACGGCGGCGAATCTGATTCAGACCAAGCCGGAATATGTCGCGGCGATCGAAACGGCGTTGGGGGACGCGGCGGAATACATTGTCGTCGAAAACCGAAGCGCGGCACGTCAGGCGATCAATCATCTGCGCGAACAAAAACGCGGGCGCGCGACGTTTATCATCAAATCGGAATTGGATAGCTGGTCGAAGGATCACAAGATTGCGCGACCGGGCGGGTTCGGCGGCAATTTGGTGCACGCAGCGGAAGTGATCACAGCTACACCCGGCTACGAGAAGTTGGCGGACTTGCTTTTAGGCGACGTGGTGATCGTCAATGACCAAACGTCGGCGGAAAAATTGATTGGACTGGGGCAGGGTGAATTTCGAGTCGTGACGCTGGATGGTCATTATTATCCGGCGCGACAAATTCATACCGGCGGCGGCGACAAGCAGATGCCGCTGCTCGGACGCGAAAGCGATCTGACGAGGCTCAAGACACAAATCGCAGAACTTGCCGCTGAGACGCAATCGATCAGAGAAGAGATCGAACGCTGGGGACAACACAAGACGCAAATCGAGTCCAATCTGACGGAAACGACGAGGCTGTTGTCAGAGTTGCGAAACACAGCCGGCGAACTTCAGATTGACAGCGCCGGAATCAGACTTCGCACGCAACAGATCACGGATTCGCGGCGCGAGTTTGGTTCGGAGACAGTGCGGCTGACGGAAAAAGTATCGAGCCTGGATGCGCAATTAAATGAGCTTGAAGTTGACGTAACGCGCTTGACGGCGGATACCGAGGGGAAGAAGTCGTCGCTGGAATCGCAACATTCGACGGTCGAGTCGCTGCAGCAGGATGTCAACAGCTCGGGACGCGAAGTTGAAGATCTGCGTTTACGGGCGATCAGGCTGCAGACGGAATTGAATTCGCTGCAGAGTAATCTTCAGCGGATCGATGATCTCACGGTCGAAATGCAGACGCAGCGGGAGGCGAGAAGCCAGGCTTGCGAATCACGCGTGACCGAGACGGCGACTCTGCGCGAGCGTATCGCGGAGCGCCGGAAGTTGCTTGAGGAGAAGTCGCAGGAGCGGGAGGCGTTTCGCGGCGAAGAAATCGCGCTGACGAGCAAACAAGGCGAGTTGGGCGAGAAGCAGTCGGAATTCGACCAGATACTTAAGGCGAACCGGAGACAACGCGAAGAGACAAACGAGCGGAATCAGACTCTGTTAGTTCAGGAGACCGAGATGAACGCCAGGCATGAAGATGTCGTGCGGCAGTTGAAGGAGCTTTACGATATCGATGTGATTGCGATCGTGATGCCGGAGCCGCTGGCGGATGAGACTTTCCATGATCTTGAAGCCGAGTTGCAGGATTGCCGCTCCAAGCAGCAGCAAATCGGCATGGTGAATATGCTGGCGCTGGAAGAGTACGAGCGCGAGTCGGAGCGCGAACGATTCCTGCGCGCGCAAATTGATGATCTGACGAAGGCAAAGGACGATCTCAAGTCGACGATAACGCGGATCAATTCGACGGCGCGAAAGATGTTCGCCGACACGTTCGTACAGGTGCGCAAGAACTTCCAGGGTGTTTTTGCGGAATTGTTCCAGGGCGGCGAAGCTGATTTGCGACTGGAGAACGAAGAGGATCCGCTTGAGTCGCCGGTGCAGATTTCGGCAAGACCGCGCGGCAAGCGCTTCTTGAATATCACGCAGCTTTCGGGCGGCGAAAAGGCGCTGACGGCGATTTCACTGTTGTTCGCGATTTACCTGGTGAAGCCGTCGCCGTTTTGTATTCTCGACGAAGTTGACGCGCCGCTGGATGATGCGAATGTCATTCGTTTTCTGCGGATGGTGCGGAGCTTTATCGGCAAGACGCAGTTTATTATCATCACGCACAACAAGCGCAGTATGGAACAGTGCGACAGACTTTACGGTGTCACGATGCAGCAGCCGGGCGTGAGCCAGATCGTGTCGGTAGATTTCGAGGGCAAAGGTCGACGCACGGAATTAGAGACGATGAAGTTCACCGGACAGGAAGCTGCATCAATCGAAGCTGAGCCGTTGCCGGAGCCGGCGTTAGTTGGCGCAAGCGCAGATGATGATGTCGGTTCCGAATTCGATGAGCAGCCGGCCAAGACGACTGAAGGCGCGGGGTTTGGCGCGACGGACGAAAAGACATCATACAGCACAGGACCCGAGGATGATGACGACGACGACGACGATGAATATGACGACGATGACAACGATGATGATGATGATGACGATGAGGATGATGATTAATGGGGTTTTCCTTCAAGAAGCTCGCAGCCGGGCTTCTTAAGACTAAAGAGAGTATCGTAAGCAAACTCAAGACGGCGGTTGGACTGCACAAGAAGGTCGACGCCGCTCTTCTGGATGAAATCGAAGAAATATTAATCTCCGCCGATATCAGCGTCGAGACGACGGGGCGCGTCGTCGACGATCTCAAGAATCGCGTGGCAAAACAAGGCATCGACTCGTCAGATGAAGTTTATGGCCTTCTGAAGGAGTCATTGGCGGACTTGTTTTCGTTTCAAAGCGGAGAAGGGTCGTTTTTTGACATTAAGCAGAAGCCGTATGTGATTATGATCGTGGGGGTCAATGGGACGGGAAAGACGACCTCGATTGCAAAGATCGCGCGACGGTTTGTTACAGATGGAAAAAAGGTCACGATGGCGGCGGCGGATACATTCCGCGCGGCGGCGATTGACCAGTTGTCGATTTGGGCGGAGAGGGTCGGGAGCAATATTGTCAAAGGACAAGAAGGCGGCGATGCAGCCTCGGTGGCATATGATGCGATCAGTTCGGCGGCGGCGCGCGGGGACGATTTGGTCATTATCGACACAGCCGGGCGACTGCACACGAAGCTAAATTTGATGGAAGAGCTGAGCAAGGTGAAGCGGGTGATCAAGAAGGCGATGCCGGATGCGCCGCATCGGACGCTGCTTGTGATCGACGGAACGACTGGCCAGAATGCGCTGCAACAAGTCGAGATATTCAACAAGATGCTTCAGTTGGACGGCATTATTATTACTAAGCTTGACGGCACGGCGAAGGGCGGCGCGGTGTTTTCGATCGTGGACAAGTTTAAGTTGCCGGTCGTGCTCATCGGGATCGGCGAACAAATGGATGATCTCGATGAATTCAAGCCACGGGATTTTGTCGAAGCAATGCTGACATGATCTGCGAATTTTCAATCAAGACCAGCGCGCGCAATCAGCTTCTCGAAATCACAGCACAGGTTCAAGAGTATATCAGCAAGTCGCAAATGCGCGAGGGTATTTGCGTCGTGTTTACGCCGCATACGACGGCTGCGGTGACGATCAATGAAAATGCAGACCCAGACGTCAAGACCGACGTGTTGCGCAAGCTCGCGGACGTATTTCCGCAGAGCGACAACTACCGGCACAACGAAGGGAATTCGGATTCGCATATCAAATCGTCGCTTGTGGGTTGCGCGGAGACTATCATTGTCAGCGGCGGCAGGTTGTTATTGGGAACATGGCAGGGGATATATTTCTGCGAGTTTGACGGACCGCGGCAGCGGAAATTTTGCGTCAAGTTAGTTGGCGGCTAATGCTGAAGATTGAGATCATTACGGTCGGTAAGATCAAGTCGGAATGGATACAAGGCGGGCTCGATCACTACGCAAAACTGCTGTCAAAATTCGTCGAGACGGAATTTACGATGGTCAAGGAAGCGGATAACGCTTCACAATCGATTGAGCAAGTTCTTGCGACGGAGGCGGAGCGAATCCGCAAGGTAATATCGGCGCGGTCATTTGTGATGTTGCTTGACGCCGCAGGGAAGCGCTACGATTCGGTTGCTTTTTCGGGGTTGATCAGTCATGCGAAATTGGCAAACTCGAGTGTACAGTTCATTATAGGGGGAGCGTTTGGGGTATCCGAAAAACTGAAGAGCGAAATCAGGTATCATCTGTCGTTGTCGCAGATGACATTTCCGCATGAACTGACGTTAGTGGTGTTGTTGGAGCAGTTGTATCGAGCGTGTTCGATTGGGGCGGGGTCGAAATATCATAAGTGAGCAAGTATGTTTAATACTTGCTGGATCCCCGCGTTCGCGGGGAAGACAAATTGGCACTTCAGTACGGAAAGTCTCAGATTCTTGCTGGGCGCCTTCGGCAGCCGCGTTCGCGGGGAAGACATTGCTGGGTCCCCGCCTTCGCGGGGAAGACGGGGAGGTTGCCGGGAGGACGAAGTACGCTTCTGTTGCATGGAGAATACGAATAAAAGAGGGCCCCAGCACTTTCGTGATGAGGCCCAGCCCCTGAAATACCTGTGAGGACGGATTAAGATGCCGGCAAGCGCCGACGGATGTTTTCAACTTCGGCAGGCGCCGAGACAGACCTAATTACCCGCCAGCGCCGTCAATCTTTGCCAACCTGATTCAGTCGACATCCGCGCAACTTGCGCAGAGCTGGCAACTTTGCGGAAGGCGTCGAAAGATTTGCGCGCGTCGTTTTCGTTGCCAAGGGCAAGCTGCGTGAGCGCGAGGTAGCCATAGATTTCGGGATTCTCGTCGGCGTGCTTGCGAATTTTTTTCAGCAACTTCTCGGCTTCTTTGTAGCGATTTGTGACATAGTTGGCTTTACCGACATCGAAAAGAGCCTGGGTGTCATCGGGAGTGAAGCTGAGGGCCTTCTGCAGGTCGCGCAGGCCGTCGTCATAATTGCCACCGGCGATTTGCGCCCAGCCGCGGAGGCTGTAAGCATCGGAGGCGTTAGGTTGAAATTCGATAATTTTGTCGTAACAGGCGATCGCTTGCGAGTACATGCCAGAGTTGATATAGAGATCGGCGGCAGAGCGATAATCGGCGCGAGCGTTGAGTTTCTTGCCGGCCTGAAGATGAGCCTCGCCGCGACGGAGGTATGCTTTCACCATGGAGTTGTCTTTGGCAAGCGCGAGCGTGTAGTAGCCAACGGCTTCAATGAATTTTTGTTCGGCGTGAAGCGTTTCGGCCTGCTCGAAGAAATCCTCGGCAGTATATTCAACCGGAGTGTTGCTTTGCAGCGACAGGAGGTTCGCCGTCAGCTCGGTAGTTTCGCCGCCAATTATGTTGACGACCTGAGCGACTTCCTGATAGCCTTCGGCCCGGATGACGATATTGCGATTGCCGGGTTTCATGCGTTTAAAGGTCTGGCTGACTTTGCCGAGCGACTTACCGTCGACGAGCACTAAGGCGTCGGTGACATTGCTGCTGATCTTGAGGGTACCGTACTCGGGTTGGTTTTCCGGTATTGAGGCTTCAGCAACGGAGCTTTGCGTCGGTGTTGACACGGATGACTGAGGCAGGATCGGATTTACGCTGCCATAGACGATATCGCTCTGGTTGTTTTGAATGACGATTGGGAAGAAGCGAGCTTCGTAAAGTCCGCCTTCTACCTTGACATCATAGCGGCCGTCGGCGACGCCGGCGAATTTGAAGATGCCGTGCTCATCGGTAACGGTGAGCATATTCAATTGCGGAATTGTCACGGAGATTCCAGCCAGGACTTCATTGGTTTCGGAGTTGGTGACAACGCCGAAGACGGTGGCTTTCATGGGCGCCGGAGCGGTGAGGCTTTGGACGATCATGATGATGACGAGCACTCCAACGAGTACGCCGCCTAAAATCCAACTGCGTTTGTCAACGGCGCCTTTGCGGATGGTGTATTTTTGGTCATGAAATTCAATGTGATCGCCGGGGAAAAGGCGGACATCATCCGGAAACGAAAGGTTTTTACCGCGAAGGAGAACGACAGGTTCAACTTCGATTGCCGGATCGGAATCGACAACGGGCAGGGACGGAAGTTGCGTTGCATCTTGGACCGGTGCGCCAAAGGTTAGCTCCTCCGGATCATTGCTATTCTGGGTCGCCTCGATGTGGAGATTAAGTTCGCCCAGATTTGGTTCGGAAACCGGAGCGTAAGTTGTTTCAGTATGAAGCGATTTGCTCAGGCTCGACAGAAGGCGGTCCTTTTCATCGTTGGGGACCGAAGATTCTTTTTTCTTGCGGCGCGGGCCACCGAGCGGGTTTTTGACCTGCTGGTCAGTATCCTCGATATGCGTAAGTTTTGCCTGAATCTCGGATAATTTGTCGATCGGGGGGTTGGCCACGTTTTCGACCTGAGGCTGCACGGTGGAGACGGGAGACGGGCTTGAAGTTTGTTGGCGAAGCAGAAAGTCGGATGCGGACTCGATCCCGAGCGAGGCTGACTCGATTTCGGCGCCAGCTTGAGCTTCTTCAATGGGTTCGTCATTGCCATAGAGGCTGAGAAGCTTGTCGATTCCGCCCTCGGGGACCGAGGCGTCGATTTTCTTGAGTTCGGCTTCGCTGTCGGCCGGGTCGGTAACGTCTTCGACGGTAAACTCGTCGTTCGCCATAATGTCCGCTGCCGGTGCGGCTATTTTAGTCGTTTGAATCTTTGTTGTAGCGCTGAGAGGACTAACTGGATCAGCGATTTCGATTGCGACTTTGGCGTGGAGTTGGCTCCCGCAAGTTTTGCAGAAGGCTGCGCCGTCGAAGTGATTTTCAGAACCGCATTTGCTGCACTCGATCATACTTCTCCCGCTGTTATAGAATTAGAATCACTTCTTATATCGTCATATTCCGCAAAGACTTTTAGGCAAAAGGGCGGCCAAAACGTCTTGATATGTGTATGAAAATTATCACTTGACAGTAGAGGCGGCAGCCGATATTCTGGTTGCTTGGAATTCAGTCGGAAGTTGTTGTTTGTTATATAGTTTGGGAGGATGGCCCGAAATGCTGAAAAGATTAATAATAAGCGGACTTATCATAGTAGCGGTTGCGGCGATGGTCGGGTGCGAAGACGATCCGCCAGTGGTTGTAGGCGGTGAGTTTAATACCGTACTACTTCGCCCAGAGCGATTCCCTACGCTGTTTGAAGGACTTGTTTATGAAGTATGGCTGACGAAATTTGATGAGGATTCGAATTGGGTGGAACCTCAGTCTTTGGGCAGGTTTTTCTGGAATGAATTCGATTATCGCTTCCTGGAACCAGATGCCAACCAGGCTGTGCGCGATTCGATGTTCAAACTATCGACTGGCGACGTCTACGATTACGAGATGATCGCCATAACGCTGGAAGAATACCCAACCGACGAGAGCCCGGATCCGTCAGCGACTATCGTTGCACAGAGCCGAATTGTTCGGGATATTTCGACATTTATGCGTTTCCCGGTAAACTTCGATGGTATTGAGCCGGGCACTTTCGTCGTCGCGACGTTTTCCGACGGCAACTGGCGCTCATTTGGTGATGCAGACACAGCCAGCGAGCGATATGGGATATGGTTCCTGAATTTGACACTGGGAGGTACCGGTTTAGAGACGGATGAAAAATATGCAGACGGGATAACTTTGCCGGTTCTGCCTGACACCGGTTATCTTTATGAGGGTTGGGTTGCACTTGAGGGTGGCGATACGGTTTCTACCGGCAAGTTCTTCTATCCTGACTATTTGGATTATGACAACAGCCACTGCAAGCTTCGCGCAATCCCGAATTTTCCGGGCGAGGATTTCCTGGTAGACAAACCAGCGTGGATAAAAGGTACCTGGCCGCTTGAGATCACTCGCGGCGGTGTGACATTTGTGACGGTTGAACCGAACCCAGACAACGACCTGCAGCGTCCGTCAAATCTCGTAGTATTGCGCGGCAATTTGCCGAAACGAACGCCCGAAATGAAAAATCGTTATCGCGACCTGCGCTCTACCAATTTCCCGATTGGCAGCGTTGCGGGCGTGACGTTTCCGAAGTTGGAGGCGGTATTCCTCCATACTCCGTAGCCGGGCGAGCGACTTGATTCGCAGAATTGGAAGCCGGCGCGGAATCGTGTCGGCTTTTGTTTTGTGATTCAACCGGGCAATGGATGAAAGCGGGGCAGGAATGGCAATCATGGCCGTGTTGATCCAAGTTTGGGAGCGCAAAAATAGCTCTATCAATGATTTGAGATGTGGTAAACCATTGTTTTTTGAAACTTTTGGGGTTAACTTTCGTTCATCGAGAACTAAGCGAGGGAGAGCAATATGTCGGATGAAATCAATGTTGCAACGGCGGGAACTGAAACAAATTCGATGTCGCCGTGGTCTATGTTAGTGAGCATCTTTTACGAGCCGTCCCGGGTATTTCGGGCGATCAAGGAGAAATCTCATTGGATCATTCCGTTTGTAATCATTCTGCTGTCGGCGTCAGTAACTGCATATATAGTTACGCCGATTACGATGGCCGAGCAGATGGAGAAGATGCGCACCAATCCGGACATGACAGAAGAACAAAAACAGCAGGCGGAGAAGGGAATGGAGATGTTCGCCAGTCCAGTCGCGGGTGTAGCGATGGCGTTGATCTTCACGACATTCATAATATTCTGTTACACAGGAGTAACAATGTTGTTCGCCAATGTAATCTTCGGCGGCAAGGCACGCTTTGCGCAAGTTTTCTCGATGATAATAGTGTCTTCTATGATATGGGTTATATCATCCATCGTGAAAGCGCCATTGATATTGGCAAAGAACAGCGTGGACATCAGGACGTCGCCGGCGATGATATTGCCCGGGGACGCGACGGAATCGGCGTTGTATCATTTTTTGAATACATACATGGATATATTCTTCCTTTGGCAGACAATTCTGATAATAATCGGTGTGAAAATAATATACGAATTTGCGACTCAGAAGGCGGCTATGGCCGTTTTGATACCGACAGTGGTGATGGCTTTGTTTACCACGACGCTGAGCGCGATATTCTAAGCTGAGATTTGGAGTTTGATTAATAAGGAGAATTCAATGGGACGAATCGGAACGCTTGCGATTGTTCTTTTCATGATCGTGGGAGCAAGTATTCTTGGCGGGCCGGCGAGCGTTTGCGCGCAGGCAGAACGGCTGACATTGGAGCAGTGCATTGATATTGCGCTGGAGAAGAATCTTGGCATCATTTCGAAAGAAGCGGCGGCCGACCGCGCGAAGTATGATCGACTTGATGCGTGGGGAGCGGCGCTTCCGAACGTCAGCACCGATGCGCGCTACAGCTATTCGAAGTCGTATGGCCGATTGTTCATCCAATTGCCGGATACATCGTATATCGGCGAAGATCCCGGCTCAAAGCGTTATAGCACCGGGATCGGCATTTCGATGACATTGTTTGACGGCGGTTATACCTGGTTTAGAATTAAGCAGGCGAATCAGTTTAAGAGAGCTGCGGATAACGATCTGCAGGATGCAATTAACGGCACGGCCTACCAGGTCAAGATTGCGTATTACTCGCTGTTGCGTGAAATCATGCTGAAGCGTGTCCAGCAGGATGCGCTGGCACGTTCGAAGAAGCAGCTTGAAGTGACGAGCAGCCGGTATGATCTGGGTTCGGCATCGCTGTCGGAAAAGCTGAAGGCGCAAGTGACGGTGGCGAACGATTCGCTACAGTTATTGCAGCGGGAAAACAGCATTCGGGCAGCGGAATTCAGCCTGAACATCATCATGAATCGGGATGTGGCATTGCGATTGGATCCGGCGGACAGCATGCGAGCCGAGACGATGACACGCGGTCTGGAGGAGTTGTTGAGTTCGGGAATCAGCTCGAACCCGGGCCTAATGCGCAGCAAAGCGGATATGGACGCGGCCCAGACGGGTGTTTGGATGTCGAAACGTTCGTGGTTGCCGCGAGTCTCCGCGTCAATGGGTTGGAATTGGAGTCCGAGCGAAGGCGGCGACTGGTTTAAGTATAAGACCGAGGACAAGTCGTATTCGTTTGGAGTGAGCTTCAGCTACGATCTGTTTGACGGATTCGCGAAAAAGACGGACTACTCGCGCGCCAAATTAACAGCGATGACGGCGCGGGAGTCGTACCAGAACGATGTCAACACGCTCAATTCGGAAGTTCGGCAGGCGTATTTAGATTATGACAAGTCACGGCTGCAGCTTGAGGTTGCCGAACTGGGAGCGCGCTCGGCGGAAGAAGACATGAAGTTACAGCAAGAGCGTTATCGGTTGGGCGCTTCCTCGATATTAGAGTTGCTTGACGCCCAGGTTTCGTTGACGCAGGCGCAGTCGAATCTTGTTCAGGCGTATTATGACTTGAACAAAGCGATCGCAGACATTGCAAAGGCGACGGGGGGAAGATAACGAAGTTCGCCGGGAATGAGTGTTTCGGTGAGTTCGGAGTGAATTATGACTACTAAAAAACGCACTATTTTGATTGTTGTCGGCGCAGTTGTGCTGCTGGCGATTATCGTGATTGTTAATCTCAGCTCGAGTTCGGGGACAATCCAAGCCGTTCAGGCAGACAAAGTGAAGAAGGGTGAGATCATTTCCGAGGTGACGGCCACCGGTTCGGTTCGGGCGAGGACAACGGTGAAGGTATCCGCGGACGTATCGGCCAAGATTACCGATTTACCGGTTGAAGAGGGCGATTTGGTGAAGAAGGGCGACGTGTTGGTTCGGCTCGATCAGACGCGCTATGCTGCGGCGGTCGGACAAGCGGAGGCGTCGTTGGCATCGGCGAAGGCTGCGGAAAAACGCGCCGAGGCCAGTTTGCTGGAAGCCGAGCAGATGCACCGTCGCAACAAGGAAATGTTCGACGGAAAGTTGATATCCGAGGAAACCTACATTCAAGTGCAGACGAGCTATGAAGTCGCGAAAGCGAACCTCGAATCGGCACAATACAATACCAAACAGCAGAAGGCCGTGCTTGAGGAAGTCCGGGACAATTTCGCGAAGACGACGATTACGTCGCCGATCGACGGCACGGTTGTGAGTCTGAACGCCGAGGTGGGTGAAATTGTCATGATCGGCACGATGAACAACGCGGGCACTGTGATCATGACGATTGCCGACCTGAACACGATTGAGGTTGAGGTTGAAGTCGACGAGACGGATGTCGCGCGGGTGCAGGTTGGGCAGGAGTCAAAGATATCAGTGGACGCGTTTCCAGATTCGACTTTCAAGGGCGAAGTTGTTGAGGTCGGAAACGCTGCGCAGACTTCGGGGATGAGCACCGACCAAGTGACCAATTTCCTGGTCAAGATTTTGCTGACCGATGTTGTGCCGGGGATTAAGCCGGGCATGACGGCGACGGCGGATATTACGACCGCCAAGCAGAAGGACGTTCTGTACGTGCCGATTCAGGCGGTGGTGATGCGGCCCGAGAAGGTGGACACATTGGACAAGGCTCCGGAGAAGGAACCGGAGTCGGGCGTGATTGCTGCAGAGGTTACCAAGGACGGAGTAACATCGACGGGCCAGGACGAGCCGAAGGAGATTGAAGGCGTGTTCAAGATCGTAGACGGCGCGGCGAAATTCGTAAGGGTCAAGACGGGGATTTCCGACCAGCAGAATGTTGAGATCAAGGAAGGTCTGGCGTTAGATGAGCAGATCATTTCCGGGAGTTATAAGATCTTGCGTACTCTTGAAGACGGGGCGAAAGTGAAGATTGAAGCGGCAGGGAAAGCAGGTGAGAAGAAGTGAGCTATCTGATTGAAACGGCGAATCTTTGGAAGACATACAAGATGGGCACCGAGGAACTTCACGCTCTCAAGGGCGTGAACCTGATTGTCGAGAAGGGCGAGTATCTGGCGATCATGGGGCCGTCGGGATCGGGCAAGTCAACGCTGATGAATCTGATCGGCTGTTTGGACACGCCGTCGCAGGGCTCCTACGTTCTCAACGGCAAGCAAGTTGCGAAAATGGACGATGACGAGTTGGCGCACATTCGCAACCGCGAGATCGGGTTTGTATTTCAGACGTTCAATTTACTGCCGCGCGCGACGGCATTGCATAATGTTGAGTTGCCTTTGATTTACAACGGAACCGATTCTAAGACGCGAATTCAGAAGGCCAAGAAAGCGCTTGAGATGGTCGATCTGGGCGACCGCATGGGTCACAAACCGAACGAACTGTCGGGCGGCCAGAGACAGCGTGTGGCGGTAGCGCGAGCACTGGTGAATAATCCTTCGATCATCCTGGCGGACGAACCGACGGGAAATTTGGACTCGAAGACCGGCGAAGAAATCATGGGGTTGTTTGCGCGCTTGCACATTGAAGGCAACACGATCATCGTGGTTACGCATGAGCCGGAGATTGCGCTGCATGCCAACCGGGTGATTTACATTCGCGACGGCAACATCGAAAAAGAAGTTATTACCTCCAGCGATACCGTGAGTTTATGATCGTAGAGACCCTTAAATTGGCGTCGTCGGCGCTGTGGGTCAACAAGCTTCGGACATTTCTGACCCTGCTGGGACTGGTGATCGGAATTGCTTCCGTGATCGGGATCATTTCTTTGCTTGAAGGGATGACGACGCGGATCAACCAGCTATTCGAAGAGCAGGGCACCACGACGATTTTCGTGACCCGCTTCGGGATTATCACATCGGAAGAGGAATTTCTGCGCGCGATCAAGCGCAAGAAATTGTCGCTTGACGATGCCAAGGCAATCGCGAAAAGCTGTCCCCTGGCCCAGGAAGTTGGAATCGAGGTGAGCGACAATCTGCTGGTAAAGAGCGGGAACGAAAGTCTGTTCAACGTGATGGTATTCGGGAACACGGCGAATTCGGTCTTGATGCGCGATCTCGAGGTCGTCGAAGGGCGGTTTATTTCCGAGTCGGATGACGAGCACCGGCAAAATGTCGCGGTGATCGGGCAGGAACTAAAAAACAAATTTTTCCCGATGGGAAACGCGCTGGGCAAAGAGATTTCGATTCAAGGCACGCGTTTTACGGTGATCGGCGTGGGTGAAGAAAAGGGCTCGGTGTTCGGTGAAAATATGGACCGCTATTGTCGTATTCCGGCGAACACGATGTTGAAAATGACTGGGAGACGGCAGGATATCGATATTACGGTGAAGGTGGCCTCGGAGTCGCAGCTTGACGCGGCGATGGACGAAATTCGCACAGTGTTGCGGGCGCGGCGCGGGGTAAAGTATCATGACCCGGACGATTTTGCGATGTTGACGTCGGAAATGATGATGAACTTCTTCTCGTCGTTCAGCAGCAATGCGCGCATTATCGCGTTTTCGATACCGGCGATTTCGATCATCGTGGCGGGAATCGTAGTGATGAATATAATGATGGTTTCGGTGACGGAACGAACGCGCGAGATTGGAATTCGCAAAGCCATCGGCGCGCGGCAGAACAATATTCTCACGCAGTTCCTGCTTGAAGCAACGCTGATGTCGTTGTTGGGGGGGATAATCGGGACGGCGCTTGGGCTCTGGCTGTCATATTTTGTTGCGGGCAAGGCGGATATATTGTTTGTGATTTCGCCGCTGGCAGTCGGGTTCGGATTGATAATCCCGATCGCGATTGGGCTGTTTTTTGGAATATATCCGGCTTGGAAAGCAGCGAAGCTTGATCCGATAGAAGCGCTGAGGTTTGAATAATGAACGTCTTTGAGACCAAAGAAGGCGTGCTGCTTGCGCTGGACTCGATTCGGGCGAACAAATTCCGCTCGTTTTTGACGATTCTTGGCGTAATGATCGGCGTCAGTTCGGTGATTGCGATGGTGGCGCTGATACAGGGTTTGAATTCCGCGGTCGCCAGCGACATCGAGTCGATGGGCAGCAACGTCATTTATATCATGAAATTCCCGCCCGAGATGAACAATAACGAAATGTCAGAGGAACTCCGCCAGCGCAAGCCAATTACGATGCTTGAAGTCGACGCCGTGAGGGAAATGTGCCCGTCGGTAGACGGCGTGAGTCCACAGAACTACTATTTTCGCCCCGGCGGCAATGTCGTTAAGTACAAGAACAAATCGTCCGATCGCACTTCGATATTCGGGACCAGCGAAGATTTTGAGATCGTGAATAATCGATTTGTCGATCGCGGCCGGTTTTTCAATGACTCGGAGGACAAGAACCGTTCGATGGTTTGCGTGATCGGATCGGATCTGGCGGATGCGCTGTTTGAAAATACGGATCCGCTCGGGAAGTCGATTTTGATGAACAATACGCGGCTGCGGGTTATCGGTGTGCTGGAAAAGCAGGATCGCACTTTCGGCGGCGGGCAGAATAATATGATAGCGCTGCCGTATGGCACTTTCGAGAAACTTTATCCCTGGGAGAAGGAGCTGTTTCTGGCGGTGAAAGCTCACGATGCAGGAGCAATCGAAAAGGCACAAGACGAGATTCGCCAGGCGTTGCGCCGGGTGCGCGGAGTCAAGTATAACGAGGAAGACAATTTTGCGATGTTTACGCAGGAATCAGCGACGCAGATGTACGAAGAGGCAACGGGCATTATCTGGTTCATTATGATCGGAATTTCGTCGATCGGTCTGATGGTAGGGGGTATCGGCGTGCTCAACATTATGCTGGTTTCGGTTACCGAGCGCACGCGCGAAATCGGAGTTCGCAAAGCCATCGGTGCGCGGCGGGCCAACGTGTTCTTCCAGTTTTTGGTCGAGGCAATGACGCTGTCGGGATCGGGTGGGGTCATCGGAATTGTGTTTGGATTGTTGTTGGCGCTGTTGATTTCTGCGGTGTCGCCATTGCCGATGGTGGTGCCGTTTTTGTGGATCTTGTTCAGCTTCTGTCTTTCAGTCGGCGTCGGACTGGTAGCCGGCGTGGCGCCTGCTTACCGGGCGGCTTCAGTGGATCCGATCGTCAGTCTTCGCTACGAATAAATCGACTCAGAAATCTAACTCGGGACAGGTAAATGCGGCAGATATCAGGGCGGCTTTTGCAGACTGAACAATCACGCCCTGCTCCGCGTATAATTTGTGCTTGCCAGAGGTTTTTAATGCCCTAAGTTGACTTTTATCGAGCAGGAGATTTTGAATGTGCACACCGCGTAGTTTTGCAATACAAATCGTCGCCTTGATCTGTCTGATCACCGCAGCAGCATCTGCTGATGAGGTAGAGGACATAAATTTAGCCCGCTCCAAGTTCTTCATCGACCACGCAGTTTTCGCCGACACGGGCCAGAATCGTCTCGAAGTTTACTACAAGATTTTTAACGACGGATTGCACTACATCAAGAAGGGCGAGAAGTACGTCGCGAATTATGAAATCAGCATAATTGTTACCGGCGACAAGGATCGCCAGGTGACGGGGCGCTCGGTTGAGCGCAATTATGTGCTGGACAGCTACGAGATGACCAAGTCGGAGGTTGGTTTCTTGATCAATCAGGTGTCGTTGCCGCTTCCGAGCGGTGAATTCGAGATGAAGTGCAAGATGATCGACCACAACTCCAATGACGCTTCGACGATCGAGTCGAAGATCAAGAGCCCGGCGTTTCGGCCGGAGGGCGATTTTTCCGAAATAGAATTTGTCCAGGATGTGCAGAATGTCGACCCAGCGTCGGTATTCAGCAAGGGCGGAATTCCGGCGGTTCCGAGTGTCGAGCGATCATTTGACGGCGAGCTGCATAAGCTCGGGTTTTATGCTGAATTGTATGTGCGGGACTATGTCGGCAAGACGGTTGATATGATAGTTGAGGTCAAGGCGAAGCACTCAGAAATGAGCGCCGAGAGGACCACGACAGTGCAGATCGACTCGGCACGGATGCCGGTCACGGAGTTTATCGATGTCACCGGCTTGAGCCCGGGCGAGTACATGTTGATAGTGAAGCTCCGGGCGGAAGGGAAGCAATTTGCGCAGCGAGAGGCGCGCTTCCTGTTGAAATGGTCGCTGGAATCGCTCTTGAAGAACGACTACGAGTATGCAGTTGACCAGTTGAAGTATATTACATCGAAAGATGACAAGAAGATGCTGATGGCGGCGGCGGATTCGGATCGCGTGATGACATTTGAGGCATGGTGGAAGGGAAAGGACCCGACGCCGACGACGCCGGAGAACGAACTCCGCGAGGAGTATTACCGGCGCATTCGGTACTCCGACCAGTATTTCTCGACGGTTGGCCGTGAAGGCTGGTTGACTGATCGGGGGATGATCTATATTCGTTGGGGCGAGCCGGACCAGATTGATCGTTATCCATTCGAATTGGGAAAGAAGCCATACCAGATTTGGTATTACTATACACAACGTCGAGCATTTTATTTTGTAGATGACCGCGGCGACGGGGATTTGCAGTTGCAGTATCCTTATGACGGGGACTGGCGCAGCCGCGGCAGCATGGGTCCATAGTGGAAGAGCAAGGGAGAGATTAGGACAATGAAACGGTTAATGTTTGTTGCGTTTCTGCTGGCAGCGCTGGCGGGAACGGTATTTGCGCAGGCGCTGATAGAGCCGATTCGCATATGGGCGGACGGTTCGTCGTATTTGCATTTTCAGGACCGGACAAAGAGCTATGTCGAAATCTACTGCGCATTTCAGCGGTCGGATTTTCAGTTTGAGGACAAGAGCGGGACTTTTGAGGCGGTTGGATTGTTGTATGCCGAGGCTTTTGACAAAGACGGCAATCTTGCGGATTCGGACTCGCAGTTTGTGATTATGTCAGTGCAGTTTCTAGAGGACGCTTACAAGAAAGACGTCCGAATCTTCGAAGTGTTGCCTCTTGTGTTGATGCCCGGCAAGTACAACATGAAAATTACAGCACTGGATATCACGACCAGTCGGACTGGTATTGCGACATTTGAATTGCAGGTAAAGGACTTTGCCGGCAAGGGACTGATGTTGTCGGATCTGGAGTTATCGTATGAGATACAGCCTTCCGATACAACAGTGCCGGTGTCGTCGCTGATTAAGGCGAATCGTCGGGTTTTGCCGAATCCGAACCGGTATTTTTCCGATGATGATTCGCTGATATACTTCTATTCAGAGGTTTACAATCTTTCGCCGGCGACAGCGACGAGCAGCGAATTTACAGTACAGACGACATTGCATGACGCGTTTGGGTATGAACTGCGGCGATACGCAGTAAGACATCACCCGAAGCCGGGCGAGACGGCAGTATTGACCGATGCCGTGCCGATTCGGGGAGTGCCGGGCGGTTCATATGAGCTTCGCGTTGAAGTGAGCGATTTGACGACCGGATTGAAGGCGACATCATCGAAGCGATTCATGATGATTTATGGATTCGATCAATTGTCGCCGACGATGGCGGATTCGAGCGGCTTTACGACCAACGACGCTTCGTTGATGGAGCAGGTGATTAAGTATATCAGTTCTTCTGACGAGAAGACGATGTACCGGGAACTGGATCTGCAGGGGAAGAAGGCATTTTTGGCGCAGTTCTGGGATCGGAAAAACCCGAAGCCGGGCAGTGCGGTCAACGAGTTCAAGAATGAGATTTTCCGGCGGTTCGCGTACGCCAATCAATACTACTCGACGACTTTACTGTCAAAGGATGACGGTTGGAAGACGGATCGCGGTCGAGTTTATATTACTTATGGCGACCCTGACAACATTGAACGGCATCCGTCATCGATGGGACAGAAGCCGTACGAGCGCTGGTTTTACGATCGGCTGCCGGGCCAAAGCGGCGGCGATTATTGCCTGTTTGTCGACACGGACGGATACGGAGACTATCGGCTCGTACATTCCACGATTCGAGGCGAGATTTCGAATCCGGAGTGGGAGGCCATGATTGAAAGCAACGAACTGCGCTGACCGGTGACTCGAAGTAAGCGTGCATTGTTGACTGCCGTATTAGCGATTGTCGCAGTTTACCTTGCGATCTGTGTTGCAGCGTTTCTGATTCAACGCAAGCTGATATATCACCCGAACCGCCAAGTCGGCGGAACGCCGGCCACGGTCGGGCTGGAGTATCAGGAACTGACCCTTACAGCAGATGACAGCGCAGAGTTCAAGGTGTGGCGGATCCATCGTGTTTCGCCGCGCGCGGTGGTGGTTTGTTTTCACGGCAACGCCGACAATATATCCTGGAACCTTGAACTTTATCGCACGTGGTACAATTTGGGTGCAGAGATAGTTGCCTTTGAGTACCGGGGCTATCTGGACACAAAAGGGGAACCGTCGGAAGCGGGGATTGATCGCGATCTGACGGTGTTGGCGGACTCACTGAAGAATTGGTATCCGGACGAGTTGACAAAAGTCATCGCGATGGGGCGGTCGTTGGGTGGCGCGGTTGCGGCGAAGCTGGCGAAGATTTATCCGATTGACGGGATCATATTGGAATCGACGTTCAGCACAATGGCGGATGTGGCCCAGGAGCGGTTTCCTTTTCTTCCAGCGCGGCTACTGTTGCGCGAGCGATACGATTCCGAGTCGATTGTAAACAAGCTGTCAATTCCGATACTGGTGATTCACAGCACTGCGGATGAGGTCATACCGTTTCATTTGGGCCGCAAGCTGTACAATGCAGCGAACGAGCCGAAGGAGTTCGTCGAGATTCAGGGCGGACACAATTCAGGAATTGAGATTTCACAGGCGGCACTGGAAAGAACCTACAGTGATTTTCTGAATCGAATTCTGCTCCAGGAACATACTTCGAATTAGGCCGGCAAAAAATAAAGAGCGCCGATTTTTAGACGGCGCTCCTTAAGCAATTCAAGAATTTGCGGCAAGCGGTTTAGTGGGAGCCTCCAGCGGCATCATTTGCGCCAGTCTTGGTGGCGGCAGCTTTGTCAAGCGGCGGAGCGATCGCTGCGACCTGCGCGGACAATGTCACCGGCACTGAGTAGCGAGTTTTGTTGGCATCGTTGCATTCGAATGTAAAGGACTTGGTGAAATCCTGACCCTGAAACTCTGGGGCAATGCGAACTTTGATGTCGCGAGTCTGGCCGGGCCTGATGTCGCCGGAGCCGAGATCGACGATGACGAAACCGTAGGGCTGCGTAATCAACTTGATCATGACGGGGGCAGAGGAGACGTTTTTGAGCGTGATGGTCTGCTCTTTGCTCTTGCCCTCGAGGTCCCATTTCACAAATCCCTGCGACAATGTCAGCGGAGTTAGCGAGTCCGTGTTTTCTTTGCTATAGACATTGGCGCCGAAGCGCAGTTGGAAGTTCCCTTTGTCATTGTCGTTGCATGTAACCGTAGCGGTTTTCGACATGTTGCCTTTCTGGCCGGCGCTGGCGTGGAACACGAGCTCAACTTCACCGCTATCACCGGCGGCAATGACTTCTTTCTTCAAAGGGGCTTTGGTACATCCGCAGGCGGGTTTGACGCGCAAGATTTTGAGCGAGTCTTCACCGCGGCTGTGCAGCCAATAAGAGTGGCTGACGCTGGCGTCGTTGGGCATGTAGCCGAACTGGAAGTCGACTTCGCCGGCATAAACTTTCGCCTTGCTCGGCGGGAAGGCGCTGAGTTCTTTTACCGGTTCCGGTTTGGGTGCGGGGGATTGAGCCTGAGCGAATACAGCGATCGACATTACGAGAAGCATCGTCATGACCATTAATTTCTTCACAATTTCCTCCATAGTTACACTTAATGAGATAAGTATTATACACACCAAAATTCAAATTCAATTCAATTTGATACTGTCGAAACAGCCAAGAAAAAAGCGCCGATCGCGGCGACCGGCGCTTTAGAATTTCGAAACCAGGTCAGCGGATTACTTTTTACCGCCTGTCTGGATCGAGGCGCCGGCACCGGTCGTATCGACAAATGGCACTTTCTTTGCCGGGAACTGTTTGGTGGCGACGGGAGCTTGAAGCTCGCCGATCGTGACCGGGACCGTAAATCTGGTCTTGGCTGAGTCGTTCAGTTCAACGGTAAAAGATTTTTTGAATTCGGTACCGGTGAAACTCTTATCGACTTTGACTTTGATCTCCCTGGTTTTGCCTTGCTTGATCTCGCCGTCTGGAAGTTCAATGACCGCGAATCCATATGGCTGGCTGACCAGCTTCATTTTGAGTGGAGTCGTCGAAGTATTCTTGACGATCAGTTTCTTCTCGCTTGCCATCTCGGTCGGCAACCATTCGAGGCTGCTGGCGGACAAAGTAACGGGCTTGAGCGAGTCCGGATGGGCGCTGTCATAAACCATAGTTCCCAACTTGAGCATGAAGGTTGGGCGGTTAGAGTCATTGCATTTTACCGTGGCACTCTTGGCGATTCTGCCTTTTTGGCCCGCGGTAGAGTGAAAAATTAATTCAACCGAGCCGCTGTCACCGACAGCGATCACCTCTTTTTGGAGAGGCGCTTTGGTGCAACCTCAGCCAGGCTGGACGCTAAGAATTTTAAGCGAGTCTTCGCCCTGACTATAGAACCAATATGTGTGACTGACATATGAATTGCTGGGAATCCAGCCAAATTCGAAGTCGGTCATATCAGTAACAATTTTCGCCTTACTCGGGGGCGCCGCCGGCACCGGGACCTTTGCCGGAGGCGTAGTCGGCGCGGGTGTTTCGGCGATCACCAGGCTGCTTGTTATTAAGAAACAAGCGAGGCCGAAAAGTATCATTTTCTTCAAGTAATCCTCCATAGAGATTGGCTACAATGCAATAGTTTAATGTCAAAACGCCGTTCTGTCAAGAGACAATATCGGGCGGTTTAGGAGCCTTTCTGAACGTTTGCCTTTGCAGAGCTGAGTGATTCGGCGACGCGCACGGGAATCGTGTAGCGGCTCTTAGATGCGTCGTTAAACTCGATTGTAAAGGACTTGGTATAGTTCTTCTGCGGCGGAGCGGAGTTGACTTTGATGAGGATTTTTCCGATGCCGTTCGGGGGAACTTCAGCCATGGGCATTTCTACAGTTAGAATCTCGGAAGGGGCCATGACGAGTTTCGGCATCAAGCCGGCGCCTGAGCGGTTCTGAAATTCGAGGATTACGGTCTTGCCAAAATCGGCGTTGGTAAGATTGACTTTTTCGTTCTTGGTAATTTTGACGGGACCGACTTGTTCGGTAGGCTCGTAAACATAGCCGGTGAAGGCGAGTTCCAGCCCACCGTTGATCGGATCATTGCAACTGATGTTCAC
Source organism: uncultured bacterium (assembly GCA_963707485.1). Classification (GTDB taxonomy): domain Bacteria; phylum Zixibacteria; class MSB-5A5; order CAIYYT01; family CAIYYT01; genus JADJGC01. Next base: position 3,257 of record CAVPQS010000047.1, on the reverse strand, counting down.
GGTTTTATTTTGAGTTTTGCGACGTGAGCCGATATCGAAGACCACTTCGACTGGAACGCTGTCGTTAACTGCGACCATACCGACCGGGTTGTTGGTTTTCGTGCAACCGCAACCGACTGAAACGCTATGAATGTTGAGGCTGTCGGTGCCGATGTTGTTGATCCAAAAAGTGTGGGCGACTTTGGCGTTTTGCGGCATATAGCCCATGTCGAAGCGCGGTTGAACAACGAGGGCTTTAGGGCCGCGTTGCTGCGCGAAGACGAGAGTCGTCGAGAGCGCGATGACAGTTCCGAGCAGTAAATATCTGGTTTTCATCAGTTGATCCTCACGGAATTGAAAGACGATTATCTTCACTTTATCAGGACGGGGATCGTCCAGCGCGTTTGTTTCATATCGTTAAATACGAGCGTGATCGATTCTTCGGACCGGCTCGCAGCGAGGTTATCGGACAGAAGTTTTACGGTGACAGAGTCCTTGAGACCGGGAAGAATTTGCCGGACCGGCGGGGTCACTTCGAGGTACGGTGACTGAGGTCCGTCGGCCACTCGGGCAAAGACGCTTTTCGGGGCGCCGTTGTAGACCGAGAAAGTGACGATTTGGCTCGCCTGGTTTCTTTCGATCGTCAGTGATTGCGGTTCGACCTTGATCTGTGGCTGGAGATCATCAGGCTTGAGGTTAAAGCCGGAGACCCGAATGGTAACGCGGGGAGTTTCGCGGTTGTCGGTAAAGATGACGGGCGCCTTTTCAAAGATTCCCGCCTGGATTTTACCGGTGTCGAAGATCATTTCGATTTCAACTGAATCGCCGGGCGCAAGAACCTTGGTCTTGAGCGGAATCTGTGTGCAACCACAGCCGGGAACAACGCGGGTGATGTTGACAACGCTATCCCAACGATTAATTAACACCGCCCGATGTTTGATGATTGAGCCAAAGGCGACGTAGCCAAAGTCGTAGCGGGCGCCGATGACGTCGAGGGCTTCCTTTTTCGCTTGAGCAAATCCAGTTGCGGCGGTGATAGTAAGGGAGATCAGAGTTAAGGCGAATATGAGTGAATTGGGTAACCGGTATTTGAGCACCTGTTTCATTTCGACCGCTAAACCTTTGACAGTTAGATTCTTACACGACAATTCGTCCAATTCGTAGTTTTATACAAGGATTGTACAGCTTAGGATACAAAATTTTTTGTGAATTTTTCGATAAAATAGATTGACGACTGCACGAACGTGCAGTATGTTGAGTTGTAAAACGGATGTTACAGTTTGGAGGTCGCAGATGTCCCCATACGAGGATTTGACCGAGAGGCAGCGGGAAGTCTATCGCTATATCGAAGAGCGGATTAACCGCGAGGGCGGGCCGCCGACGATTCGCGAGATTGGCGAGAAGTTTGGATTAAGCTCAACGAATGCGGTGCGCGACCTGGTAAAGGCGCTGATTCGGAAGGGTTATATCGAGAAGTCGGCATCTGTGGCGCGGGGAATTCGGCTGGTCAAGGATAGCATTGCCGATGCCGTGATGGTGCCACTGGTTGGCGAGGTGCCTGCCGGGCAGCCGATGCTGGCGGAAGAGAATATTTCGGAGCGGATCGTTGTCGACCGTTCGTTTTTGCCATCGGGGGAATTATTCACGCTCAAGGTTAGAGGCGAGAGCATGAAGAACGCCGGAATTTTTGACGGCGATTTCGTTCTGGTGAAGAAGCAATCGTCGGCAGATCCGGGGGATATTGTGGTCGCGGTGATTGGTGATGAAGCGACAGTGAAGAGGTTCTTTCCGGAGAAGCGGCGAGTGCGACTTGAGCCGGAGAACGAGGCATTTGGACCGATCATTGTGGAGAAGAATGCGCCGGGATTTTATTTGGCGGGCAAAGTTGTCGGGTTGATGCGGAGGATGTAGGGAGACACACCCCGTCTCGCGACCTCCTTCGTCGGGCAAGGAAACTGCAGACGATTCTTTAATTAAGCCTTGCTGGGTTCCCGCCTTCGCGGGAACGACTTACCCTGAGTCTGCAACACATGGTTTAGTGATTTAGAAAGCACAGCGCGCCTTTTCAACAGTCCCACAAGAGGGGAATAAAATGGTAAGTCAGGTCAATAATTGGCAAGAGATAGAGTGATAATAGTAGATGTATCAGGAATTAGACGACGAGATAGAAGTGATTGCGTTGTTTGAGCGCAAGAGTTTGAAGCCGTGCCGATTTCGTTGGCGGGGGAAGACGTACAAGATCGATCGGGTCACAGGCGATTGGACTTCGGATGTCGGGCAGGCGAAGATGCGGTACTTTGCTGTGGTTGATTCGACCTCGAATTTTTTCCAGCTATGTTACGATGAGCGCTCGGTGAGTTGGAGTATTTCGAAGGTGTGGGTGGAGTAGCTCAGTTAAATTTTCGTATTGGCTTGCTTCGGCAGAGGTTGGCCGATGACGCCGAGTTTGTTGAGGCCGTTTAGGGCGGCGGTTTTGTAGGCGTCGGCAATGGTGGGGTAGTTGAACACAGTGTCCACAAAATAATCGATTGTGCCCTCGAATGACATTACGGCTTGACCGATGTGGATGATTTCAGTAGCGCGTTCGCCGATGATGTGGACGCCAAGAAGCTTGCGCGTGTTGCGGTCGCAAATCAATTTAAGGCAACCGTCGTGGTAATTTAACCTTGCGCCGGGATTCATGAAGAAGCCGGACGCGCAATCTGCTTGAACCGAATCTTGCGGTCGAGTTCAATCGCATCTTTCTTGACCTGGCGCGCGGCATCGAGCTTTTGCCCCTCGGCCAGCCACTGCGCAAATTCCTGTGGAGTTTCCAGCGTGATGCGGCCCAGTGCGGCGGCACGAAAGTCATAAATCACAATCTCGCCCGCTTTTTGCAGATTAACCCCCTTGCCACTCTGCAACGCGCCGCGTTTGCGGCCAATCGCCTCCAGCAATTCCTCATCTTGCAAGCTGCTCACCACGTCAAGCTTGTAGCGCGCCGCCAGCAAGGGGGCGTAATGCACTTTCAGGTAAGCCAGCAGTTCCAGCGCCACCTCTTCCTCGTTGAACGCGTTGCGACCGATGGCGCCGCTGGCGGCCAGGTTGTAGCCGCTCTTGGCCACGATGATGCGCGGCCACAGCATGCCGGGCGTGTCATACAGGTAAAAGTCGTCGGCCAAGGAGATGCGCTGCTCCAGCTTGGTGATGCCCGCCTCATCGCCGGTCTTGGTGGCGCGTTTGCCGGTCAGGGTGTTGATCAGCGTGGACTTGCCCACATTGGGGATGCCGCAAATCGG
>CAVPQS010000046.1:0-70949 GCA_963707485.1 uncultured bacterium | reverse complement strand
AGCCATCGCTTCGACCGCCAATCTCTTGATCGCCGGAAGCGAGGCATCTACAAATCCCGACTGAATAGCGCGATCAACGGCAAAATCGGGAGCACGATAAATATGGCTCGGGCGATTGTGACAATCGATGCAGTCCATAATTCTCGTTTCAAGCGAATCCATTTGCGCGGACTCAAGCGGCTCTTCCTCGTCTTGATAAACTGTAACGGCGCTGCTCGTCTTGTCGGTTACGCGCACCCAGGGAATGTCCTGCCGGCCGCGGTCGCGAGCAATGTATTCAATCTGGATGTCCGGATTAATGTGCCAGTGAATTCCAGCTTTCTGTCCCTTATGCGGCTCACCGGTGTCGGTCTTAATCAGCATGTCAATTGACCAGTTCGGATTTTCGTCGTCATACTGATAATGATTGAACGATCGCATTTCTGCGCCGTAGGTCTTCTCCGGCCAGTGGCATTCTTCGCAGGTCTCGCGTGCCGGTCGCAGGTCGGCAATCGGAGTCGGAATGGGACGCGGAAAAACATCGGCCATAACGGCGTAAACCTGGTAAGCGCCCGACAACTTCGATTTAGCGTACCAGCTTGCTCCGGTGCCGACGTGACACTCAACGCACGCCACGCGTGCATGTGGTGACTGTTGGTAAGCTGTATACTGCGGTTCCATGACATCATGACATGTCTCGCCGCAGAATTTCACCGATTCGCTGTAATGATAAGCTTGATAACTTCCAACTGCTGAGATCGTCAGAAACAGAACCGTGCCAACCACGAAAATTATCGTCGCGTTGCGATGACCCGGCCTGTTCAGATCAACCAGCGGCCATTTGGGAGCGGTCATGTCCTCACCGCGCTTCCAGCGGCGCCATTGCCGGAACATGCCGACCGGAATCAGCACCAATCCGAAAATCAAAATCGCCGGCATGACCATATAGAGGAAAATGCCGAAATAGGCGCTGGTCTGCTCCATCGTGAAGTTGATGATTAGCATCACGACAATGACCAAAGCCATCGAGACGGCTATGAATGCGCCGAGTGAACTAATCCAGTTGTACGCTAAGCGCGGCAGGCGGGGCTTTTCCATACCTTCAATCCTCTAATTACGGTGTCTCGTCAGCGGTTCTCGACCGTTTCCTTGTCTGAAATCCACAATATGCAATAGTACGGATCTTATCAAGGACTAAATCAACCTCTATAATTTTGGTCTTCGCGCATAAACGATCACAAAAATAGCGATTGACTCGATGCGAATTTGCGGGTATTATCTCACGGCGAGCAGGGAAAGCGCGCTGGTCTGTCTGGAAATGACAAGCTGATCTTGGGGAAGATCGAAACAGGCCAGGTCCCGCGCAATGCAAGCGTACCAAACCCCGCCAGGACCGGAAGGTAGCAACGGTAGGTCATCGTCTTCATGTGCCGCGGGGTAGCCTGGTCTGTTTCCTTCCTCTGCCAACTGACCATTAAGACAATTCAAGATAATCGTTTTGACACGGCGCGTTGTGTCTGGTTCCGCCATGAGTTATTTCGTATTTTCTCGCAAATATCGACCGCAGAGATTCAGCGATGTGCTGGCACAAAAACACATCACCGAAACTCTCACCAAAGCGATTGAACACGACCGCGTCAGTCAGGCGTACCTTTTTTGCGGCGTCCGCGGCACCGGAAAGACCTCAGTCGCGCGCATTCTCGCGAAACGTCTCAACTGCGCCACTCCCCAAGGCGTCGAGCCCTGCGATCAATGCGAGTCGTGTACTGCAATCACAAAAGGACGGTCGCTCGACATTCTCGAAATCGATGCCGCCTCGCATACTTCCGTCGACGACATTCGCGAACTGCGCGAGGCCATCAAATATGCTCCGGTTGGCGGAAAGCACAAAGTCTACATCATTGACGAAGTCCATCGTCTTAGCGGATCGGCGTTTGATGCTTTACTAAAGACCTTGGAAGAACCACCGGCGCATGCAGTCTTCATCTTTGCCACGACCGAAGTTCACAAGGTTCCGCAGACCATCCTCTCGCGCTGCCAACGGTATGACTTCAAACGTATCCCCGAATCCGAACTTCGCAGTGCGCTCAAAGCAATTGCCGACAAGGAAAATCTCAAAATTACCGACGATGCCCTGGCCGAGTTAGCCAAGCGCGGCGACGGATCCTTGCGTGATTCGCTCTCGATACTCGACCAAGTCGCCTCGTGGCAGCACGATGTCATCGATATCAAATTGCTTACGGACGCTCTCGGAATTCTGCCGCGATCTGAATATCGCGCCCTGATCGCGCTCATCCGGAGCCAAAACGCCGGCGGCATTATCGACAAGGTCGACAGCGTGCTCAAAGCCGGTGTTGGAGCGGCGGAGTTTATTCGCGGCTTCCAGGAAGAAATCCGCATCCTGCTGGTTCTCAAGGCAGCTCCCGACATTGTCCAGGATTACGGAATCACTGCTGAAGAGGCAGTCGAATATAAAGCGATCGGCGCTGATTATTCGCTCAACGATCTGCTCCGCTACCAAAATCTGTTGGTCGGCTTGGAGCAGAAGATTCGTGACGGCTTCGACCCGACAATCAACATCGAACTTACTCTGCTCAAATTGATGCAGATGGAGAGTTCGGTGACCATCGAGGCCGCTCTGAAGGCGCTTTCGGGCAGCGCTCCGCAACCAGCAGCATCGATCCCGACTCCGGCGCCGGAATCAAAAAAAAAACTTGAATTGACCCGTCCGGCGCCCGATCCGGCGCCATCGGCCGCCTCGTCGTCTCGCATTGAAGTAGTCGCTGCCGCTGCTCCTGCGCCAGCGGCGGACCTTCAGGAAGTCTGGCAAAATTTCCTGCTCGCCCTCAAACAGCAACATCGCAATCTCCAGATCAAACTTTCGTTGGCGCAGCCTCGTTCGCTCGATGGAAATAAACTGTCGGTCGCGTTTGACCGTTTGGGAGAAGTTCACGTTCGTTATTTTCAGGACCGGTCCCAGCAACAGACGCTTGAGGGGATTATCAAACAGTCCAGCGGGCGGGACTTGCGCTTTCACTTTTTTGTCGATCCGAACTGGGTGCAAAAATCGGATGCCACAAGCCAATCCGCAGCAGGGATGCTCGCGGATAGCGAGCGCGATGATCACTCGCTCGTTGCAAAAGCGATGGAGATTTTCGACGCCGAGATTGTGGCGCGCCGCGAATTAAAAGACAAATAGCCCGGCTCCAGTCGTATCACGGTTGGAAGCTGAATTGACCCGATTTCAATAACTTTGCGAATAGAAATGGAGCTTGAGTATGGCAAAAGGATTTGGCGACATGATGAAGCAGGTGCAGAAAATGCAGGCCAAGATGGCTGAACTGCAGGAAGAACTCGAGCAGAAGCGCGTTGAAGCCACCGCCGGTGGCGGTATGGTCAGGGCAATCGTTTCCGGCAAGGGCGACCTCAAGGAGATCAAGATTGATCCTGAAGTAATGAAAGAAGGCGATGTCGAAATGCTTGAGGAGTTGATTGTCTCTGCGGTCACACAGGCTCAGCAAGACGCCAATGCGATGCAGCAGGAGTCCATGTCAGGACTGACCGGCGGACTGAATATACCGGGACTCGGCAACCTGGGTCTATAAGGGCTGGTCGAACGAACTAAGAATGACGGTGGACTACCAATCCGGCTCCTGTTAAGGATATGTCCACCTTTTCGCCCGCGAACTGATTGCGTAACGTCCAGCTTGCACCCATCTCGACCTTCTGCCGATCCAACTCCCACTCCACACCCTTGATCGACACCGTGATCTCCTGGCTCAACGCAAGAATCGAAATGAAATCGCCGGTCCTGCCGCCGAGTGCGAGTTCTTCATTCTCGATCAAGTAAATATGCTGCCGGTGATCAGTAGCTCGAACTGTCGCCGCGCTTGTTGTCACTGGCATTATCCTTCGCGCCAATTTCAGAAGAAACAAGTTTGCCAGTAGATGATCGGTCTCATACCGCATATCGATGGCGCCGTAGATTTCAATATCGCTGCAGCCGCGTTGAACCGCGGCCCTCAGCGCCAGTTCGCCGTCCGTAGCATCTTTATTGTTTGGGAATCGCACGATCTCGATGCCGCTGTACTTTGCCAGTGTAGCGGCATCGACCGAATCAAAATCGCCAATGATCAAGTCCGGCCGGAGTCCGAGTTGATCGAATAGCAGCAAACCGCCGTCGGCAGCGACCAGCAGCCGTTTCCCCTTTGAACTCTCAATAATCCGCCGATAGAATCCAATGTGTTCATTCGGATACGACCCATTCAGAAAAATCGCGGCTGCCGGCATCTAATTCATTCCACTCCACATTAAAATTGATTGAGCCTGCGTTAAGTGATATTTTCTACGCAAATCATAATAAACAGAGATCAAAGTATGTCCAAATCAATATCCTCGCTACTCCAACTCCTGCTGCTCAACACCGCCCCACCTTCAGCGCCGGACAACTGAGGAGCGATCGCGAAGAATACAATTTTCTCATGACCGACCAATAATACCAGACCATGGCCTTCAGGGCCCCTCCGCTTTTTCTACCAGCGCTCAAAATTCTGGGATCAGCGCCTGGGGGAATACCCAATCAGAAAGCTCTTGAAAAGCGTAAATCTTATGGTAGAATGAAATATACTATCTCCGATAGGATTACGTATATTTCTGATTGGCAATGACGACAAACAGAGTAGTATTCTTTATGATTACAAATCGTTCTTACTATGGAATTAGTGCTCTAGTCTGTCTTGCGGTGAATTCGAAGGGAAAATTCATCGGTATTCGCGAAATCGCCACACGACAAAACCTTCCCATCAGATTTCTTGAGTTGGTGTTTTCCCGCCTGCGCGCCACGGATATCGTCAAATCCACGCGTGGCGCCGCTGGCGGCTATCAGCTCTCGCGCAGCCCGGACAAGATTACCCTTGCCGAGGTAATCGCGGTCTGTGAAGGCTCGAGTGAATTCATTCTTCCGAGCACGGTAACCGAGCGCGTCGGTGTCGATGATCCGATCGGGAAATCGCTCGTTAAGATTATGAACGAACAATTCGCGCTTCTTCATCACAATCTGAAAGCTATCACATTGGCAGATATCATACGGTCATCGGGCTTGGCTGCTGAAATGTATTGGATTTGATTCACGAGGAGAATGAACAATGAAAATTGCTGGAAGTATCACCGACCTGATCGGAAACACGCCGTTAGTCTATCTCGACAAAGTCGCTGCCGGTCTGCCCGGCCGTGTCGTGGGGAAATTGGAATCATTCAATCCATGCTCGTCCGTTAAGGATCGTATTGGCTTGGCGATGATTGAGGCTGCTGAGAAAGCAGGAAAGATCAAATCCGACACTATTATCATCGAACCTACTTCTGGGAATACGGGCATAGCACTGGCATTTGTCTGTGCGATCAAAGGCTACAAGTTGGTGCTCTACATGCCGGAGACAATGTCGGTAGAACGCCGCAATTTGCTCAAGGCATTCGGTGCAGAACTTGTCCTGACTCCCGGTTCAGAAGGAATGCCCGGCGCCGTGAAACGAGCCGAGGATGCCGTTGCTGCCGATGCTCGCCATTTTATGCCTCAGCAATTCAAGAACCCCGCCAATCCTGATATTCACGCTCGCACCACTGCCCAAGAAATCTGGAACGACACGGACGGAAAAGTTGACATCATCGTTTCCGCAGTCGGCACTGGCGGTACTTTGACCGGCTGCGCCCGCGTTCTTAAACCGCGCAAGCCCGGAATGAGAATAGTCGCAGTCGAGCCGGCAGCATCACCCTTTCTCTCGAAAGGCGCCAAGGGGCCGCATCCGATCCAGGGAATCGGCGCCGGATTCAAGCCCGACGTGCTCGAGCTGGAACTTGCCGACGAAATCCTGACGGTCGAAAACGAAGAGGCAATCGAAATGACTCGCAAAGTCGTTCGCCGTGAGGGAATTCTTCTCGGGATATCTGCCGGGGCAAATGTCGCGGCAGCCATCAAGGTCGCCTCACGGTCGGAAAACGCAGGCAAATTGATAGTCACATTCATTTGCGATACCGGCGAGCGCTATCTTTCCACCCCAACCTATACCGAGTTCACCCCAAACTGAAACGACTGTTTCAACAACGGTTTCAATTTGGCTTGAATGCATTCTTAGATTCGATTACGGTCTGCTGCGCTTCGCGGCAGACCAATGTCATTCATGCCTTTGTGCTGACTGCGCTGATTCCGGTAGCGACGGCACAGCAATTGCAATTGTAGTTAACAGTGCTTTAAAGGGTTGGCTGGGTATTTGTGATTCGATCAAAGGGGACGGTCCGCCCGTGTTGGAACTAAGTTGGGGAGTTTCAACACGGTTTTTTTTGGTCCAAGTCGTACCGCGTGCGAATACTCGAGTCGACCGTATTGACATTCGCCGCTTCGTCCGCTATCCTGGCTCGCAAACTTAACGCGAATGGACCAGCGATACCGAAATGCCTAAAAAAAAACTAATTCGCTTTGCTGAAATGGCCAACTTCCCTCACGTCATCCAAATGATGACCGACCTCAAAGGAAAGTGGAATAGTGAGTTTTTTCACAATGACAATGAGATTACTCTCGAATTGGCCTGCGGCAAAGGCGAATACACTGTCAATATGGCGCAGTTCTATCCTCAGCGAAACTTCGTTGGAGTTGACCTTAAGGGCGCCCGCATCTGGTCCGGCGCAAAGATGTCGCTTAACCTGAACCTCAAGAACGTCGCCTTCCTGAGAATGCCGATCGAACGCATCGCCGACTGCTTTGGCAAAGACGAAGTCTCCGAGATTTGGATCACATTTCCGGATCCATATCTCAGTCAATGTCGGGCCAAAAAGCGGCTCACATCGCCTGATTTCATTAGTCTCTATCGAAAGATTCTGCGACCTGGGGGGCTGATCCATCTCAAGACAGACGAGCCCAATCTCTTTGCCTATACTCAAAAAGTCATCGATAGCAGCGGCAGCAGGCTTGTGGATAAGATCGATGATGTATACGCCTCCGCCGACATTCCTGAGTTGCTGAAGATACAGACTGCATACGAAAAGCGGCACCTTTCAGTTAACCGCACGATCCGCTATCTCTCTTTTCATCTTTAACTTACGAGTAAATAACTATCGGGATCATCGGTCCTTTGGCTCTAAGATTGTGAAAAAAGTAACAAAATAACTCACTTTTCCCTTGACAGTGCCGATCCTGTTAGTTAGTGTTAACTACAACGTCGCCAATTGGGTCGAATATGCGACTTAACTACCGACGTCGGAGGACGAATGAAGCTCGGTGCTGAAGAAAGACGCAATCAAATTCTCGAAGAAGCCACCAAGCTCTTCTCGGTAGAAGGCTACGATAAGGTCACAACCAAGCGCCTCGCGGCTGCATGTAGCGTTACTGAACCGGCCCTTTATCGCTATTTCGCCTCCAAAGAGCTGATTTACGATGCCGTCCTCGATTCGTTGGAAACACGCCTTCAGTGCGACGATATCTACGGCGAGCTGGATTCTGAAAACGATTTAGGACAGCTTCTCACCCGTATTGCCAACCAGTTGCTCAATTGCGCCCAGAAGCATCAGGAAGTCTACCGCCTGCTTCTATACTCGGCCTTGGGTGGCCACTCTAAAGCTCGGGCGGTCTACCAGTCCATTCGGGGCCGTCACGCAAAATACCTCCAACTTCAACTCGACCGCCTGGTCACTATGGGCCTAATCGTTGATTCCAACAACGAGATTACCGCTCGCAGCTTCCTGGGAATGATTTTCGACTGCGCGTTGGGATTGACCCTTTGGAAAAACTCTCAAGGCAAGAGCTTTCGCTGTGAGGAAATCGTCGCCAACAACGTTCCGATCTTCGTCGACGGCCTGAGTCGCAAGACACTTCGAAAATAACTTAACGAGGATATGACCATGCCATCAATCCGAAATCTTCAACAATATCTTCGAAACGCTGCGACTTTGGTTGCCGTGCTGAGTTTGTTTTTGCTCGGTGGTCTGTCAACGCTATACGCTCAGTCCGAAACAGCAGCTAAGCCCGACAACCAACTATGCCTCGACTGCCATTCCGATGAAACGTTGAGCGCCGAATCCGGAAAATCGGTGTTTGTCAGCAGCGATAGCCTGCATAGTTCGGTTCACAAATCGATGGCTTGCGTCGATTGCCACAATCAACCGGGTGCAAACTTCGAGGACGTGCCGCACTTTACTGAGTACCAACCCGTCCAGTGCGAACCTTGCCATAAAGTCGTCAGCGCGACCTGGATGGAGTACTTCTACAAGATGCTCAAGGGCAAAGGCAAAGAGGACATCCCCGACTGCAAAGAGTGTCACGGTACGCACAACGCTCAAAAAGATTTGAGCATGAAAATCGTCTGCGAACGGTGCCATCCCAAACAGGCTGCCGAATACAAGCAAAGCTACCACTATCAGAAGTACCAGGAAGACAATCGCAACTACCCGATATGCACAACTTGCCATGACGCCCATTTCAAGTCCAAAAAGGACGTCATGACCGAGACCGAATACAAGCAAGAGATCGTCGACATTTGCTCCAAGTGCCACCAGCGCGACATCGAGACTTACATCCACTCGCGCCACTTCCACGAGATGGAAAGCGGCAATACGAAGGCCCCGGTCTGCACGAGTTGCCACGAGAAGCATGACATCCGCAAGCCGTCGGATCCGAAATCCCGCGTCAATTCGGTGCACATCTCCGACGTCTGCAACGAATGCCACCCCGGACACAAGGAAAGTCTTCACCGCGATCCCGGTGTCGACCCGGCATCAATTTCCTGTGCTTCTTGCCACACCGGCCACCAAACCGACATGGCTTCTATTAATCAAGCGATTTTTAAAGAGGGCGGCATAGTCAATCGCTGCAATATCTGCCACTCGGGCGAGCGGCACACTAAGGAGAACCTTGCTCATGGCCAATTGATGCTGCTCAATGCCGACGGTTCCGAGGCGAACTGCACGCAGTGTCATACCTACCACTGGAATCTTCCCGGACTCGATAACGACGCGGTCAAACATCGCCGCACGGAATGCATCAACTGCCATGCCGAACAAAACCGGCAGTACAAACAATCTATTCACGGGCGCGCTCGCGCTCAAGGCATTCTCGAAGCGCCGACCTGCACAGACTGTCACGGTGAAATTGACATCAAGAAAACGGAGGAGCAGTTTACTCCCGAGGGCATCGTAGCGCTCTGCTCCAAGTGCCATTCCGATAAAGACAAGATGCTCAAGTTCCAGATCAATCCGTATGTCGTCGAAGGATACAAGGAAACGTATCACGGCAAGCTGTTCGAGACAGGAACTGAAGAAGTTAAATTCGCTGTCTGCACCAATTGCCACGGTTCGCACTCCATTCAGGAGCCGAATGACTCGACCTCATCGGTTAACCGCGACCACATCGTTGAAACCTGCAAACAATGTCACCCGCGCGCAAATGATCGCTTTGTCTCGTATCTCGTCCATCCGATCAAACCAAGCGAAGCCGAGCTGCGCTCTGGCCTCGAAAGCGCCAAGGATGACAGCGTTCTTCAATCGCTTGACCGCGACCTGCAGGACAACACCAGGCAGATTGTCGGAGGATGGTCCAAGTTCAATACTCTCGTCACGGGCATGATGACGGTTTTGCTCATCGCAGTTCTTGGCGCCTTTGGATTCCACACAATGCTCTGGTTCCAACGCGGAATCCGCGCTCGTGTTATCAAAAAAGAAACCTACTATGGCCGTATCGATGGTTTCCATCGCTTCCTGCACATCCTCGTGAATATTAGCTTCTTGACTTTGGCATTCACCGGTCTGCCGCAGTCTTACGCGCATACTGATCTCGCCAAATGGCTGTTCGCAAACTTCATGTCGCTGCAGACGGCGCAAAAGCTTCATTACATTGCCGCCGCAATCACCGGATTCTATTTCCTTGCGCATATCATTTTCTTGATTTTCAAGCTGCGGAAAAGCAGCATTAAAGAAATGCTCACCGGCCCGAACACGCTCATGTTCCGCAAGAAGGACCTGACTGATTTCCTTGAGCACGCAAAGTGGTTCTTCAATCGGGGCCCGCACCCGCGCTTTGACCGCTGGACCTACTGGGAAAAGTTCGATTACTTTGCGGTCTTCTGGGGCGTGTTTGTAATCGGTCTGTCCGGCTTGCTGCGTTGGCAGGAGGAATTCTTCGGCAACCTGCTTGGCGGCGGCGTGATCAGTCTTGCCGACACCGTCCACAAAGAAGAAGCGCTGTTGGCGACGGCTTTCATCTTCATTGTGCATTTCTTCAATACGCATCTGCGCGCCAGCAAATTCCCGATGGACGTGTCAGTCTACACCGGCAGGATTTCCGAGAAAGAAATGATGGAAGAACGCCCGCTGGAGTATCAGCGTTTGCGCGAAGCCGGCGAACTTGAGCAGCATCAGAAAAAGCCGCTTGGTCTCGTACTCTCGATTATATCTTATGTCTGGGGTGCCGTCGCACTGTTGACTGGATTCTTCCTACTCTTCCTGATCATTCTCGGTCAATTAACTGCGTGATAGGGAGTAAGTAGTTGTATATTAGGTCGAATTTGTTTTGATTGTGAGATACTGGAGTAGTAAATATGAATGAACTTTTCCGACGAACGCCTGTGCCGGGCACCCTGGTGAAAACAACGTTTGCGCTTGCATTGCTCTTATTGGTCGGCTTTTCGCCGCTGTCCGCCAGCAATGAAGCCTGCATGGAGTGTCACTCCGATAACACTCTAACCGGTGCCGCGCGCGATGGCAGCGAGATCAGCATGTTTATCCACCTCGACTCTCTGCTGTCCTCATCACACGGCAGCTTCGAATGTGTCGATTGTCATGCCGACCTCGCCGGTATCACTGACTTTCCGCACAATGATGAACTTAAACCCGTTCAATGCGGGACTTGTCATGACGATGTTAATGGCGTTTTCATGACCTCTGCGCACGGAAAGGCGCTCGACAATCCCAACGCGCCGAATTGCCAATCCTGTCACGGAAGTCACGCCATCTTTCCGCAAGAGAATCCAGCTTCGAAGACTTCGGCTAAAAACCTTCCCAACACGTGTGCCGCTTGCCATCATAAGATAGCACTCAAAGAGGACTCTGATATTCGCATAACCGATTCTTTTGACCGCTACATTAAGGGCATCCATGCTGAAGGAATCCAGAAGGGGATAGGCTCGGCGGCTTCATGTAACGACTGTCACGGAACTCACGACCTCAAAAAGGCGTCTGACCCGGCCTCAATGGTAAATAAGCAAAACATCCCGAAGACTTGTTCGAAATGCCACAACGATATCAGCATTCAGTATTTTCGCGGTATTCATGGCAAAGCGCTCCAGGCCGGCATTCTCGATGCGCCGAACTGTACTGACTGTCATGGAGAACACGAAATCAGGCGCATCGGCGATCCCGATTCGCCGGTCAATCAGTCAAATCTTGCCGACTATGTTTGCGGCCGCTGCCACAATGATCCGCAGTTGATGGAAAAGTATGGCCTCGCTGAGGGCAGATTTACGTCATACCAGGATTCATACCATGGCCTCGCTATCCGGGGTGGTTCGATCAAAGCGGCCAATTGCATTTCCTGCCATCGCGCTCACGATATTCTTCCATCTGCAAATCCAGCGTCTTCCGTGAGCCGCGAAAATATTGTCGAGACTTGCCAGACTTGTCATCCGAAGGCAAATCTCGCTTTCGCTACCAGCTATACCCACAAGACCGCACAGCAGGAATTTAATCCGATCGATCGCTGGGTGCGCTTCGCGTACATTCTTGCCATCGTGCTTATCATCGGCGGCATGCTGGTGCACAACGGCATTATCATTGGCGCATTCGTCGTCCAGAAACATCGCCAAAACAAAGCCCAGCCGACGGTGCTTCGCTTTACCGGCAATATGGTTTTCCAGCATCTGGTTCTGACTGTCGCATTTATTGTGCTTGTGATCACGGGATTTGCCCTGCGATTCCCCGATTCCTGGTGGGTCGGCATCCTGAATTTCTTCGGCATTTTCGAAGATACACGCAGCGTCATTCACAGAATCGCAGCCGTGTTTCTCATCTATGTTTCGCTGCATCATGGGTTGTTCTTGTTTATCTCCCGCCGCGGCAAGGAACAATTGCGCGGATTCATGCCGGTGAAGCAGGATTTCACGGATGTAATCCAGAACGTGAAATTCCATCTCGGCCTTACCGACCAACGTCCCCAATTTGACATGTACGATTACACCGAGAAAGCCGAATACTGGGCGCTGGTGTGGGGAACAATTGCTATGGTATTGACCGGATTCGTTCTCTGGTTCCCAACCTTCTTCACCGGCTTCATGCCGGCATGGATTGTCAAGGTATCGGAAACGATTCACTATTATGAAGCCTGGCTCGCAACTCTTGCGATTGCTGTGTTCCACTTCTTCTTTGTAATCTTCCACCCGGAACAGTATCCAATGTCATTTGCCTGGATCACCGGCAGGGTCACGGTGGAATCCGTAAAGCATCATCATCCGAAATGGTATCGCCGGATGTTCGCAAAGAAGAATGGAACCGACGACAACACAAAAGCCTGAGAATAAATGAGGCATGGAACAAAAGCCCTGTTGGTGTCATTACCAACAGGGCTTTCTTATTACTAACGGTCGAGTCCCAAGTGCAATGGGATATGTTTTGCGATCGCTATTGTTTACTGACCATCCAGTAGTCGCGCGGGTACAGGCGGATCAGTTTCGCGCCCGGTTCGACGCTCTGCAAATATCGCTCATACGATTCAAACTGCTTTTCCGGACCAATGACAAAATTCACGGCATTGCTCTTTGTCACCGCCTCCTGTGCCGTTGGGCCGTAGTCGGGCAATAATAGTCCATACACCGGCTCCATTCTGCCTTGAACGCGATTATAGAAATCCGGCTGTTTATGCAGATCGAGAATCCCCTGGCGGAACTCACGGACGACTGCGGGTGTGTTGCCGTCGGCAAGATCGCGCGCTATCGCCTCGCCGCGCGCTTCGTAGGTCGTCGCAGCTCGGTTGGCATTGAACGCCTGAGCTACCGTGTAATCGCCAAGCGCCGGATCGTTCGGCGCCTTCTTCAGCTCGCCGACAACGAATTGCATAGTCTGCGCCAAATCGGGACAGCGTTCCGCGTAGTAGACAATTCGGCCCGTCGACTCGCGGCTGCGCAATCCGTTCGAATAGGCAAGACCGGCCCCCCATGTCTTCATGAACATGCTGTGCGCACCGCCGCCGCCGTAGAGACGCGCCGCGAGAAAATCGATTAATCCCGCTTGCGTGTGACTGGTAAAACTCGCGCAATCGGCAGTATTGACAATGACTCCCGATCGGGTGTTCTCATTGACGAGACCGACGTAGATCGGCGAGTTCGGGTCCCCGGTGCGTTCTTTGTACCGGCTAGTCACCAGTGCACCGCTATTGTATTTTTGTCGAACCGACGGTTGTGGATCAAGTTTTCCGACAATACCGGCCAGCCGTGGCATCAAAGCTTCCTTCGTTGCCGAACCGGAAATCATGAATACACGCACATTATCCGTGTGCCGCAGCTTGTCGAAAACGCCGCGTATTTGCGCAAGCGCCGTCTGGTCGTCCATCGAGGCATCGCGCGCCGTCTGCCAGCAGAGAAATTGCCAGTCAGTCGCCAGTGAAGTGTC
The DNA here is from genome assembly GCA_963707485.1 of uncultured bacterium. Lineage (GTDB taxonomy): Bacteria > Zixibacteria > MSB-5A5 > CAIYYT01 > CAIYYT01 > JADJGC01. The sequence goes on along the minus strand of CAVPQS010000046.1, from coordinate 57,332 downwards.
GGGTATATCGCTGAGTACGCGCTGCAAGTCCCGCGAGACTTCCTGAATCAATTCAGCGTTGCGCGAATCCGCGATCAGATATTTTCCCGTCAAGTCGGCCACAATCGCCGCCGACCAAGTGAATTTCTGATCCCCAGATAGCGTGGCCAGAAGCTCGCCCAACTGCTTTCGATTCAGGTTAGCGCCTCTGGCGGCCAAGTCCTCGAGGAACTTGACGAAACTTCCCGCCTTGTTCGGATCGCCCGCATCCCTGAGCATCCACTTCACTCGATACAGATTGAAAGCCTTCGTCATGAAACAATCCGTCGCCAGCAGCAATGGATTGCTCTGGCGCCAGTAGGAATCGGCAGGACCCTCAACCCAGAATTCCTCCGACCCTCGCATCGTGCTGCGCAATCCCGCGAGCGAGTAATCGATGGCGTCGCGAATTCGCGGCAGATTTTCCAGTTCAATATAAGAGTTGAATAATATACTGTCGATCCACTCGAGCGCCTTGACACCCTCAGCCTGTGTGCTGCCGGCGGCTCGAAGTACAAGCTCCGCTCGCTCGGTCCGATAGTTTACATTGAAGTATGCGTTCAGCGAAGAAATCTCCGAGCGCAACCTGCCTTGCATCTGGTCGAATGTCAGGGTTCCGCTGTCGCTATCGATTCCGATTTCGGTGAGCAGCGTCGGCAGTGCCGCGATATAGAGCAATTCATCTTCAGGGATGACGTTGAGATTGAAAGCCAACCCGGTCGTCGCATTAGTGATATTTTCAAATTTCGATGCGACCACCGGCACTTGTCCGGCAACCGTATCGACAACATACTTGAGCGGATCGTCCAGCGTCATCGGAGGGTTGGTCACAAACCCCGGCATCTGAATCGTCGCTGCAGCGGCATCGATCTTTGCAGTCTCCGTGTCGTAATCGGTTTTGAATTTTTGAATCGCCTCCTGTTCCGAACTGACTGCGTATTGCGTCTTCAAATCCGAGACGTACGCCTCAATTCGCGCCTGTCGTTCGGCTTGCTGAATTCCGATCACTTGTGGATTGGCGACGGCCGCTACCGCATAGGGTCTATTCTCAACAAGCCGCCATTGGCTCACCAGGTCGCGCCAAATATTCTTGCTGTTTGATACTTGCTGTCGTGCGTAGGCAATTTCGTCGGCAAACGCCAACGATCGCTTGAATCCGCCGCTCTTATGCAGCCGCTGCACCGCCGTCATCCACTGTGCGCCGGAACTGCGCTCTCCAAAGCGTGGGGGTGAATTGAGGAACGTCCGCATACCGCGTTCACGTGAACTTATGCGCTCCAACGCTTGCTGATTAAACGTCGTCAATTCCGCCGAACCATCGGCAAAACTTGCCACCGTCATGATCTCGCGCAAGATAATGCTTCGTACTGAGTCGATCATCTCGGGAGTGCACGACTCACGCTTGATGTCATCAAAGTAGATATTAATCGCTTGGCCCTTCTCATTGCTTACCCAACTTCCGATTCCTGCCGCTCCGACATCCATCAATCGGGTCTGCGAGTCGATCAATCTGCGATACAGCAACGAGGTCTGGTCTCCGGAAAGATTTTCGACGAAGAGTTCAAGCAGGAAGCGATCGTCATTATTCATATCGAAGTCTGCCGGCCACGAGTAGACCAGAAGCCCCGGATCACTTTCAAGCTGTGCCGGGAAACTTACCAGCTTCACGGTTCCAATCGGGGCGGCGTTCTTTGCCGGCAATCTCTCGTTTAAGCTCGCCGGGTCGTTGGCAACCGTCGCATTCGGTTCGATTCGGTTGAGAATTTCCGATAACTTTGCCAGACAGTTTTCGATGGTGATGTCATCCGCTATCGAAATCACTGCGCCCATATTGTTGATATGATAGGCGCCTTCCTGAAATCGCCGCAGATCAGCCGGCGTCATCGTCCTGATTGCCGGCGGATAACCGCCCGACTCGTACGACAACGGATGATTAGGTCCGTAAACCATGCGTGCTAATTCCAGCATCAACTCGCCCCACGGACTCTCGAACGAGCGCACCATCTCATTATAGACGGTGCCCTTTTCCTCAAGTCCGACTGTGCCCGATGCTTGATCCTCCGTCAAACCGACATGGCAAACTTCGCGGCGGATCTCTTCATCGGAATAGTTTGGATGCACCAGTGCATCCAATTTGGCTTCAAACAACTTGAAAAAGTTGTCCGTCCCCGACCCGCAGTTGAAGCTGAAGTAGGTCTGCAACTGCATGGTGAAGGCCGAGCTTTCGCCGAGGAGCATATCCTCCATCGAGGCTACATAACGACCCTTGGTGCCTTTGCCGAGCAGCAGGTGCTCGCAAGTGTGCGATTCGCCCTGATCGGATGGGGGCAGCGTGTTGAACCACATAAAAGCCTGTGGAACCGACTGGATCGTAAACAGATCCGCCACGAATCCGGACGGTATGTGCCGGAACCGCGCCCCGATTGTCGCTTTCGCTTCGTTTTCGTAAACGCATTCAGTCCGAAATTGGGCAAGTTGCTGGTCGACCTTAAGATCGGAATAGTTCACTCCGAACGCCGTCGCGCAAGTCAGCGCCAGCGCGATCAGCAATAGTGTCGGGTAGAGTCTTCTTTGCATGTTTATTCCCTTGCCAAGCTGCGCGTCTTCGTGTGCAGCTAAGTTAGCTTAGTATTTCGCTTTCAAGATGTTGCCAAGATAATACGCAAGCCTGCGCCCGACAATGAGTTTGTTCTGCGGCCCGGTAATAGTTAGAACGCGGCCCAGGACTTCCCACTTTCGCTTGCGGAATTTTTGCTGGTTTCCCAAATTGTGCTCATGACCATGCCGCTCAATAATCGTTTGCTCATTCGCACGCTCGGGGCGGATGACTCCTTCGAAGACTTGACCGAGCTTCTGCATCGCGCCTATCGGGTGCTGGCTGACATGGGACTGCGATTCCTGGCAACGTATCAGGATGTCGACACCACCAAAAGTCGCGTCTCGATCGGAACCTGCTTTGTGGCCGAACTCGATGGAAAGATCGTCGGCACGATAACCTACTATGCTCCCGGCCGGCGCTATGGCTGCGACTACTATAAAAAGAAAGGCGTCGCCCATGTCGGTCAGTTGGCCGTCGAACCAACTCTGCAAAGACTCGGAATCGCCGCTCGCTTGATGTCCCGCGCCGAGGACTTCGCGCGATCACGAGGAATGCGCGAACTTGCTCTCGACACCGCCGAGCCGGCAATCCAACTGATCGACTGGTACACGCGCATCGGCTACCGCTTCGTCGGCTACCACCAATGGGATGTCACCAACTACCGCAGCGTGATAATGACCAAGCCGTTGATAAACGCGCCAAATTGAGATTGATTTCGAACGCAAATTGCCGTTCCATGGGTTGATCTTGACCAAAGGTGAGACTTTGAAGCTAACAAACGGTGACATATTCGAGAAAGACGATCCGATTCGCTACGGTGCGGATAGACATCGCCAAAATCTATTTATCCGGCGCTTGCTGCATAAAGCTTCGCTTCAGACTAAATTCAAGGACGAGGCCTATCAGAGCGCGTATCGAATTATCTGCAAATGGGCGGATCTCGAAGAAAGCAAAAAGCTCGAACGAAAAAAGGAAACCACACTTGAAGTCGATTTCTTCGGCGAAGTATTCCAGCAAGCTCTGGGTTACACGCCGCTTAGTGCAAACCAAGAAGAATGGTACATCGAACCAAAGTTTCCAGTAAGCGGTGGTATTGTCGACGCCGTACTGGGGATTTTTCGCGCTAATTTCAAGCCGCAACCATTAGTGGCCGTTGAAATAAAGGGCCCCAAAGTAAATCTCGACCGCGATCGCTCGTCTGGTCGCACGGCCGTCCAGCAGTGTCGCGATTATCTGGCTTCCCTTGAAGGCTGTGAGTGGGGTATCGTTTCCAACATCGTTAGTTTCCGACTCTATCATAGAAACAAATCTTGGCAGTCCTTTGAACTCTTCGCGCTCAAGGATCTAAAGAACGCCGAAAACTTTGCGAAATTCTACTATTTGTTTCAGCGCGACGGCTTGCTGTCTCTGGATAGTCGCGAATCGCGAGCCGCGCGCTTGCTCAAGGAGACAGGTGATCGCCAACGCGAGGTTGAAGACGATTTGTATCTGCAGTACGACAATCACCGCCGTGATCTCATCCTCCATCTTTCCGGTCCCAAGTACAAAAAATCACATGAGTCGGCGCTACGAATTGCCCAACTGCTGCTCGACCGGATTATTTTCATCGCGTTCTGCGAGGATCGTGAGTTGATTCCGGCTGAATCAATTATTCGGGCACGCAAACACAAAAGCCCTTACTCGCGCGTTACTAATCCCCAGTGGCAAAATTTCCTCGAACTTTTCCAGAGTATCGACAAGGGGCACGAACAGGCTCAGATTCCTGCGTTTAATGGCGGACTATATCGCAGTGACGAGGAGGTCGACAATCTCCAACTCGAAGACACCTGGACGGACTTTTTCGAGACAATCGCATCGTACGACTTTCGCGACGAAGTAAGCGTTGAAGTTCTTGGCCGTCTGTTCGAGAAGTCGGTGAAAGATATCGAAGTAATAAAGCTCGGCGGTTTGCTGGGGACGACTGTCATTCACGACGCAAAAGCGAAAATGGCAAAGTCTCCCGAACGCAAACGCCAGGGCATCTACTATACGCCTCCCGAATTTACCGATTATATCGTGAAAGCGACAATACTCCCGGTCTTTCAGCAGAGAACTGCCCTCGTTGCGAAACAACTCGGCGTGGATCAGGACAAGATTCGCATTTCCGATCGAGAACCATTACTGGCCAACTATGGCCGCCATTGCCTTGCCGCTTTGCGTGATCTCAAGATTGTCGATCCGGCTTGCGGGTCAGGTGCATTCTTGATCGCGGCATATGACTTACTTGAGGATCTTTACACCGGCATCATCGATTTGATCACGTTCCATGAAGGGTCCAACAACAACGACCTGGGCGGGCAGATCTCTGACTTCATCCTCCACGACAATATTCATGGCGTCGACCTGTCGAAAGAAGCCGTCGAAATCTCGCAATTGGCATTGTGGATTCGTTCGGCGCGCCCCGGCAAAACACTCGCGGACCTATCCAAAAACGTCGTACATGGAAACAGCCTGGTTTCTGATCCGCAGGTCGATGCAGCAGCTTTTGACTGGAAGCTGCAATTTCCGGATGTTTTTGATCGCAAAGATCCCGGCTTTGACTGCGTGATCGGCAACCCACCCTGGGAACGCATGAAACTTCAGGAACGTGAATACTTCGATTCAATCAGTCCGGACATTGCTTCCGCCGTTGATGCCGCGACGCGCCGCCGCCTTATCGAACAATTGGAACAGACCAATCCCGAAGTTCATGATCGGTATCAGGCCGCCAAGTCAGTTGCCGAACGTAATTTGGCCTATATTCGCAACTCAGAGCGCTTTCCCTTGACCGGTAGGGGCGATATCAACACCTACGCCATCTTCGCCGAACTCGCTCATTCCATTGTGAGCGGCACCGGCCGTGTTGGTCTGCTCGTACCCTCCGGCATCGCGACCGACAACACCACCAAAGATTTCTTTGCTACTATTGTCGATACTAAGTCACTTATCGGACTATATGACTTTGAGAACAAGTTGCCCATATTTCAGGATGTTCATCGTTCGTTCAAGTTTTCAATCCTCATTTTTGGCGGTTCGAATACCTCAGTCTCGGAATCAGACTTCGTCTTCTTTGCACATCGCATCGAAGATCTCGCCGACTCCTCGAAGCACATTGCGCTTACTCCCGACGACATTAAACTACTGAATCCAAACACACGCACTTGCCCCATTTTCCGTTCAAACCGCGATGCTGAAATCACTAAGGCAATCTATCGCCGGGTTCCGATTCTGATCGACCACGGCCGCGAGGAAGGGGGCAATCCTTGGGGCATCCGCTTCTTCACCATGTTTCATCAGACTAATGATGCCGAACATTTTGTCACCGGCGAAAAGTTGAAGGCTGATGGCTTCAAGCTCAAGGGCAATCATTGGCTCAGGGGGAAAAGCCGGTACTTACCACTCTATGAAGCGAAGATGATGAGACCGTACGATCATCGGTTCGGCAGTGTTTTCATCAAGGTGGAGAACTGGATGAACCAAGGCCAGACACATGAAACGAATGTCTCGCAGCATGAGAACCCCGAATACCTTGTACAACCTCGGTGGTGGGCTGAAGAAAGCGTGATTGCAAATCGATTGGGCGGAAAACTTCAACCTGCTTTTCTATCTTTTCGGGATGTGACTCGAACAACGGACCGAAGAACTGTGCTACCAACATTCATTCCTATTTCGGGTGTGCTGAACAAGTTGCCGATCATCCAATTTGACCAGTCGACTGCTGTGCGGCTCCAGTGTTGTTTTCAAGCGAACTTGTATTCGTTGCCTCTCGACTATGTTGCGAGACAAAAAATTGGGAGCATTAGTCTGAATTTCTTCATTTTCGAGCAATTTCCAATTCTAACACCTGACAGGTACCAGCAGCCATGCCCTTGGAATCGCAAACTCAAGCTCGAAAATTGGATTTCCGACCGCGTCCTGAAACTCACCTGCACTGCCAATGACATGATCCCATTGGCGGAAGCCGCCGGCTTTGATCCGCCCGTACACAAATGGAACGAACGCGAACGAGCGGACCTTATGGCTGAACTTGATGCTGCATACTTCATTCTTTACGAAATCGAGCGCGACGACGTCGAATACATCCTGTCCACTTTCAAAGGTGGCGGTGCGGACGAGGATATGTTCGGCGGCAAAGGGATTGCCTTTAGAATTCTCGACCAGTATGACAAATTGCGTAAAGCGATGTAGCCCTGTTGGTTAACACGATCTATCTCCTCAACCTCAAATAAAAATAAAGCCTCCGATAAAAGAAAGTCCTTGGCTATTTTGCCAAATGACCGATATTGGTATCGGAAGCAATATTGATGGACAAGAAAACACAAGCGCTCTTCGAAGCCCGCGCCAAAGTCGTCAAAGCCATGGCGCACCCCACACGGCTCTTTATCGTCGACCAGCTCTCGCGCAAAGAACTCTGCGTCTGCGAAATGACCGAAATGATCGGAGCCGATACTTCGACTGTCTCGAAACATCTGTCGATTCTCAAAAACGCCGGAATCGTCTCGATTGACAAACGCGGCGCGCAGGTCTTCTATACGCTGCGCGTTCCCTGCATTCTCAACTTCTTTGGCTGCGTGGAAGGCGTGCTCAAATCATCCGCCCGCGACCAGATGCAACTGGTCAAATGATCGTGTTTTTTTGCGAAAACATTTGGCGATTTGACCAAATGACATACAATGTGGATGCAATTAGGAGACTATCGTGACGATCTCCTGGAAATCCGAGTGGAAGTCCCTCGTTCTGATCGCCGGCGTCTTCCTCGCCTTCTATCTCTTGCCGATCGATTCGCCTCGAATCGGAAAGTCTCTGCTTGAAGCGCTTGCTCTTACGCAATGGTACGCCCGCGAACACGTCCTGCTCTGCCTGATTCCCGCCTTCTTCATCGCCGGCGCCATCGGCGTATTTGTCAGCCAGGAATCCGTCATGAAGTATCTGGGCGCTAAGGCCAACAAAATCCTCGCCTATGCTGTTGCCTCAGTCTCAGGTTCGATTCTCGCCGTCTGCTCTTGCACCGTGCTGCCGCTTTTTGCCGGAATTTACCGCATGGGCGCAGGCATCGGTCCGGCAAGCGCATTCCTCTATTCCGGACCCGCAATTAATGTGCTCGCGATTATTATGACCGCGAGAATTCTCGGCTTGGAACTGGGCATTGCTCGCGCCGTCGGCGCCGTCGTGTTCAGCATCATCATCGGACTCGCTATGCACTTCATCTTTCGTAAGGAAGAAGCGGCTCGCGAAGGAATGCAAATTCAGATGCCCGATTCGCAGTCGGCGCGACCCTTGTGGCAAACCGCAGTCTTCTTCGCGCTGCAAATCGCGGTACTGGTTTTCGCAACCTGGAGCAGCCCGAAAGAAGGCGGCGGTTTTTTTGCGTCAATCTTCGCAATCAAGTGGTTGTTAACCGGATTAGCCGCAATTGGCCTTGCTGTTGTGCTCAATCGCTGGTTGAAAATCAGTTTGTGGAAAATTGGCTCCGGCGCAGCATTAGTACTGTCTTCAGCGATTCTGTTTCACGATCGGCCCCTGATTGCCTTTGTCGTCGGCATTGCCGTGCTCTCCCTTTTGACCATGAGTGACAAAGGCGAAGGCGGCGAATGGTTCGCGCAAAGTTGGGGATTTGCCCGCCAGATTCTGCCGCTCTTGTTTGCGGGCGTTCTCGTTGCCGGTTTTCTGCTCGGGCGCCCGGGCGAGGAAGCCCTGATTCCTCCGGAATGGATCAGCAGCGCTGTCGGGGGAAATTCGCTCGGTGCAAACTTATTTGCGTCTGTTGCCGGCGCGCTCATGTACTTCGCAACATTGACCGAGGTCCCGATTCTGCAGGGTCTGATCGGCTCGGGCATGGGTAAGGGTCCCGCGCTGGCGCTGCTGCTTGCCGGCCCGGCGCTGTCACTACCAAGCATGCTCGTACTCCATGGAATAATGGGATCGAAAAAGCTAATCGTCTATATTGCGCTCGTCGTTGTCATGTCGACAATCACCGGCTTGATTTTTGGTTCAATTTACGGATAGGAGAAAACAGTGAAACTAATACAGGTCCTTGGTACAGGTTGCCCCAAGTGCAAAAAGCTTGAAGAAATCACAAGGCAGGCAGCCAATGAAATCAATCTCGAATGCGAAGTGCTCAAAGTCACCGACATCACTGCCATCATGAATTTTGGCGTTATGATGACTCCCGCACTTGCCGTCGACGGAGTCGTCAAAGTCTCGGGGCGTGTGCCGTCGCTTGAAGAAATCAAAACGCTGATTCAGTAGTTAATTGTTCGTCAGGAAGGACAAAGATGAATATCAAATCCATGATCACCGTATTACTGCTGGTCTTCGTGGCAGTTAGCATAACCGTCTTGGTTATGCGCAATACCTCCACGCCAACTGCAACTGTTGAGCCTTTATCGACCGTATCGCAGGCCGGAGATCGCGTCGTGGCGTATTACTTCCATCGCACACAACGTTGCCCAACCTGTCTCCGCATCGAGGAACTCGCGCATGAAGTCGTCCACCAGCAATTCGTACCGGAGACCTCGTCTGGCAAACTCGAGCTCCGCATTATCAACATCGAGAATGCCGGAAATGAGCATTTCGAGACGGATTTTGACCTCGTGTCGCAGTCAATCGTTCTCGTCAATTTCAAGGACGGCAAACAAACCACCTGGAAAAATCTCGACCAGATTTGGGAACTGATCGGCGACGAGCCGAGCTTCACCACCTACGTCGCCGAGGAAATCCGCAGCGCAATGAGCGGCTCTTGATGGATTCATTCCTGCTGGCTTTATCCACGGCGCTGTGGTTGGGAATACTCACGTCGATCAGCCCCTGCCCGCTGGCGACTAACATCGCGGCAGTTTCGTATATCGGCCGGCGTTTGGACAAACCGTCGCTTGTAATCGCTTCGGGCGCTCTTTATACGTTTGGCCGAACACTCGCTTACGTCGGACTCGGAGCACTTCTTGTCGGCGGCGCCTTGTCGGTGCCGGAATTGTCGCGCTTTCTCCAAAAGTACATGAATCAAATTCTCGGCCCGCTGCTGATTCTCACCGGCATGTTCCTTCTTAACCTGATCAGCTTCTCGACCTCCGGCTCGCGCACCGGCGAACGCATGCAAAAACGCGTCGACAAGATGGGAATTTGGGGCGCGCTGCCGTTGGGTGTGGTATTCGCCCTCTCGTTTTGCCCAATTTCTGCAGCCCTCTTTTTCGGCAGCCTGATTCCGCTGTCGATCGAGCATAACTCGCTGGTTATGCTCCCGCTTGGCTACGGTGTTGGCACGGCGCTGCCCGTAATGCTGCTCGGTATTGTGATCGGGGTCAGCGTCGGTTCAGTTGGCCGGCTGTTCGAAAATCTCACGCGCATCGAAAAATGGGCGCGTCTGGCGACCGGGATGATCTTCGTCGTAGTCGGCATTTATCTGAGTCTCATTTATATATTTCGCGTAAGTATCCTCTAAAAATATTTGACAATGTCGAATCTATTCCTATATTTCGCCATATAACGAAGTATGACGGATGCACTGAACATCGTAACGGAAATCTCCCAAGCCCTGTCGGATCAGAGCCGCGCTCGCGCCCTCATGTCTCTGCGCAAGCAGGAACTGTGCGTTTGCCAGTTGATCGAACTGCTTGGCTTGGCGCCTTCGACTGTCTCCAAGCACATGGCGATCCTCAAGCAGGCCGGCCTCGTCGATACGCGCAAAGAGGGCCGTTGGGTATACTACCGCCTTATTGTTGCGCCGGAATCATCCGTCACTGGCCAAGCGATTCGTTGGATCATGGACGCCCTGCAGCGATCCGAGCAAATCCGTGCAGACGACCGCAAATTGCGCGAGATTCTCTCCATGGACCTTGAGACTATCTGTTGCGGACAACGCTCATGATTAAGGTCTTGTTCTTGTGCACCGGCAATTCGTGCCGCTCGCAGATGGCTGAGGGCTGGGCTCGTTATCTCAAGTCCGGCGTGATTGAAGCCTATTCCGCCGGCGCTACGGCGCAAGGTCTCAACCCGCTTGCCGTCAAAGTTATGGCCGAGGCCGATGTCGACATCTCCCAACACCGCTCGAAAAATGTCGTCGATGTGTTGCACATTCGATTCGATTATGTCGTAACCGTCTGCGACAACGCCCGCGAGTCTTGTCCAATCTTCCCCGGCAATGCCAAAATTGTTCATCGCAGCTTCGCTGATCCGCCTTTGCTTGCGGCGAACGCCAAGTCCGAGGCCGAGGCTCTTGTTCACTATCGCCGCGTCCGCGACGAAATTCGCGACTTTGTGCTGACTCTGCCGGAGGCTCTGCTTGTCGGATAAACGCAATCCAACGAAGCATCTCGGTTTCGTCGACCGCTTTTTGACGCTGTGGATATTCATTGCAATGGCTCTCGGAGTAGCTTTCGGCCACTTTTATCCGGAAATCGAAAGCGTGATCAATCGCTTCCAATCCGGCACGACCAATATCCCCATCGCTATTGGCCTGATCCTGATGATGTATCCGCCGCTCGCCAAAGTTCGCTATGAGGAACTCGGTAAGGTTTTTCGCAATTGGCGCGTGCTCGGGTTATCGCTTGTTCAAAACTGGGTCATTGGTCCGACTCTGATGTTCCTGCTCGCGATCGCGTTTCTCTCCGGCTATCCGGAGTATATGACCGGCTTGATTATGATCGGCCTGGCGCGCTGTATCGCGATGGTCATCGTTTGGAACGAACTCGCCTCGGGAGACACTGACTATGCCGCCGGACTCGTCGCATTCAATTCAATCTTCCAAATACTTTTTTACAGTCTCTATGCCTGGATCTTCATCACGATCCTGCCCGGATGGTTCGGACTGGAGGGCAGCGTCGTCGAAGTCTCAATGTCGGAGATTGCCAAGAGCGTTCTCGTCTACCTCGGGATTCCGTTTTTTGCCGGCATGTTGACTCGATTTGTTCTGATCAAAGCCAAGGGCCGGGATTGGTATCATGCCGTCTTCATTCCCAAGATTAGTCCGATAACACTAATCGCGCTGCTCTTTACGATCCTCGTCATGTTCAGCCTCAAGGGAAATATGATCGTGCAGATTCCGCTCGACGTGGTCCGCATCGCCATTCCACTGCTGATCTATTTCGTCGTGATGTTCCTTGTCAGCTTCTACATGGGCAAACGCGTCGGGGCAGACTATTCGAAAACCGCAACATTGTCGTTCACCGCGGCAAGCAACAACTTCGAACTCGCAATCGCGGTTGCCGTGGCGGTGTTCGGTGTAAATTCCGGCGTTGCGTTTGCCGCCGTCATCGGACCCTTGGTGGAGGTACCAACTCTAATAGCGCTCGTGAACGTCTCACTGTACTTCCAGCGCCGTTACTTCAAGACCGATCCGTCCTTAAAGCCCGCGTGACCTTTCTGAGCTGTTGACTTTGCCCGCCATTGCCGCTATTATGCCGCGATGCTATTTGAAATACCCGCCGAATTTCGCCAGCGCTACGAGTCCCTTGCCGATCAACCTGAAGAATTTTTCGATGCGCTTCTGCGGCCGTTGCCGCGTTCTTGTCGTGTCAACACGCTGAAAGCATCCGTCACGCAAGTACGGCAGAGATTCGACGATTACGGAATTCCATTTCGTCCCTGCGAGTGGTACGAACATGCCTTCGTCTCCGACGACAGGCGCCTTGGCGCCACGTTGGAGCACTTCATCGGCGCCATCTACATTCAGGACCTCACCTCGATGTTGCCGCCGCTGATTGTTCGACATGAACTTGAAAGCGCAACTTCCGTCTTCGATGCTTGCGCCGCCCCCGGCTCCAAGACCACGCAACTGGCGGCTTTGATGCAAAATCGCGGCACCATCGTGGCAAATGATCTCGAATACGAACGCATTCGCGCGCTCAAATTCAATCTCGAAAAAACCGGCACGCTCAATACCGTGGTGACCAACTACGATCTGCGCAATTTTCCCGACACACAATTCGACATCGTCTTGCTGGATGCGCCTTGCACTTCGGAAGGCACCATGCGCAAAGATCGCAAGCTCTTTACTTGGTGGTCAGCGAAGCGAATTCCCGCCAGCGCCAATCGCCAGCGCCAACTCATTACCAAAGCCTTCGACCTGCTGCGGCAGGGCGGCGCCATGGTTTACTCGACCTGCACCTTTGCACCGGAGGAAAACGAAGCGACGATTCAGCATTTGCTCGACAACCGACCGGCCGAACTCTTGCCAATAGAAATTCCGGGGCTTAAAACGATGCCCGGCCTAACCTCGTGGCAGGGAAAAGACTTCGACCCAAGGCTCTGTCTTACTCGCCGCATTTTCCCGCACCACCACGACACCGGAGGATTCTTCCTCGCCAAGGTGCGCAAATGATCGACTATTGCGAGCCGGAAATCCGCGAGCAGGTTCTGGATTACTTTGAATTGAGATTCGGCCTCAAGCGTGATATTTTCGACCTGTTCGGATTCTACTCCGGACCCAAAGGCCGGGTGATTGTCGGCCCCAAACAATATGATGACAGATTATCGCCGGACACCGCAGGACTTTTGATCGCCCGCGTCCACAAAAGTGTAAAACCTACAACGAATTTACTTCAGATCTTCGGCTCCCGGGTTACTCGTAACACGATCACGCTTTCGCGCGCGCAAACATTGAAGTATCTTCAAGGACTGGACATCAAGCCCGCCGAGGGCGACATTGTCGATGCCACCAACGGCTATGTCCTTCTCAAGTATGAAGGCTACGCGCTTGGCTGCGGTTTGTTTCAGGAGGGCCAGGTCAAGAACATGCTGCCGCGCGCCAAGCGAATCGAGCTCGAACACCTTTGAGCGATCATTCGTCTTGACTGTGCCGCCGTTACGGCTATCTTGAATAGATTGGTAATTGCTTACGGAAAACTTAGTCAGACTATCCATATGTGATTAGGAGAAACCCCATGTCCAATATCGATACCACGGCGAAACTAAAATTGCCGGCGCCCAAATGGGAGCTCGATTCGATCTTCCCCGGCGGAAGCTCCTCGCCTGAGTTTAGGAAATTCTGCTCGGACATCAAACGCGACCTCGAAAAACTCAATGCGAACGTCAAGTCGTTATCGCCGGATCTCAACGACTCCTCTCGCACGGGTTGGACCGACATCATACTCGAATTCCAGCGGCTTGCCGCGCACGTCGAAATGGCGCGTTCCTTCGCCCACTGCCTGACCTCGCAAAACGTCAAAGACGATCCCGCGCACGCCCTCGAGAGTGAAGTCGATATCTATGTGGCCGAGTGGATGAACCTGCGCACCGCCCTTGAATCGATCTTTGCGCGTCAAAACGACACCGAGTGGAGCAAGCTCATGAGCCAGGCTGATATTGCGCCGATCGAATTTCCGCTTAGCGAGATGCGCAGAATGGCCAAACACAAAATGGCGCCCGAACTTGAAGCTCTCGCTCTGGAACTTTCGGTCAACGGCTATCATGCGTGGTCGCGATTGTACGACAAGATCTCCGGTGAAATCACTGTCGACTTTGCCGAAGACGGCGCACCGCAAAACATGTCGATCGGACAGCTTTCGAACAAGTTCCAACATCCCGACCGCGACGTCCGGCGCCGTGCCTTTGAGACGTTCGAAAAAGCTTGGGCCGAAAAATCCAACATCTGTGCGGCGACCTTAAACGCTCAGGCCGGATTCCGCCTTGCCCTCTACAAGAATCGCGGCTGGAAAACCGCATTGGTCGAGCCCCTGATGCTGAACCGCAGCTCGCAGGCAAGCCTCGATGCGATGTGGAGCGCCGTGAAATCAATAATTCCCGAGCTGAAGCGATATACCGACGCCAAAAAAAAACTCATGGGCACCGACAAATTCTGCTGGTATGATCAATTCGCTCCGGTCGGACATCTTGACTTGGAATTCACCTATGAGCAAGCCGCCGACTTCATCGTCAAGCATCTTGGTTCTTTTTCCGATGAAATGGCGCAATTCTCGCGCATGGCAATCGAAAAACGCTGGATCGAAGCTGAGGATCGTTCCGGCAAGGCCGACGGCGCTTACTGCACCGGCATGAACCTCAAGGGCGAGACACGCGTCTTTATGACGTACTCCAACGACTACGGCAGCATGTCCACACTCGCTCATGAATTAGGGCACGCCTACCACTCGTTTGTTCTCAAAGACACTCCGCAGCTTGCGACTGAGTATCCAATGGGACTCGCAGAAACCGCATCAATCTTCAACGAACTCAAGGTCGGCGGCGCCGCGCTCGATGAAGTCACCGACACGCAAGGCAAGTTGATGCTGATTGACCAAGAACTGCAGGGAACATTGGCGCTAATCTGCAATATCTACGCGCGCTACCTCTTCGATAAGTCGTTCTACGAGGAGCGCGCCGGCGGTATTGTCGGAAAGAACCGGCTCGACGAGCTGATGCTCAACGCGCAGCGAGAAGCCTTTGGTGGAATTCTCGATCCTTCCGAGGGCCACCATTCGCTGTTCTGGGCTTCCAAACTCCATTTCTACATAACAGATATTCCGTTCTACAATTTCCCTTATACGCTCGGCTTCCTCTTCGCCGGAGGCGTCTACGAACGCGCCGTTCAGGAAGGCAAAGGCTTTGCCAAAAAATACCGGGCGCTTCTCGAGGACACCGGCCGGATGACAACCGAGCAGGTCGCGAAGAAGCACCTCGACGTCGACCTAACCCGGGACGATTTTTGGAAGCTGGCCGTGAAACGCGCAACTGCTCACGTTGACGACTTTGTCCGCATAGTGAATCAGCAGAAATAGAGCCATTCCGACCACTATCGAATCAGGCGCGCGGCACGTGTCGCGCGCCTTGCTATTTGTCACTTGGCGGTGACAACCGCGACGCCTTCATCAATATTCTTGACTTGCATGCGCTGCCGTGCTTGATTGGACATCAGTAAGAATTGCCATCACGGAGGAAGAGATGAATGTTCGTTTATTGATCGCTGCATTACTCGTGCTTTCCTTGGCATCGCTCGCGTCTGCCGGCTTGCCTTCGACAAAAGTTACATTCGATAATGGTCTTGAGGCCATCTTTGTTGAGAATCACTCCTCCCCGATGATCACCTCGATCGTGTTCGTCAATGCCGGAGCACGCTACGAAAATCAGTTTAACAATGGCGCCACACATTTTCTCGAACACCTATTGTTCGACGGCACCAAAACCAAATCGCAGTCTGATCTCGATGATCTCATCGAGCGTCACGGCGGGTACATCAATGCCTTCACGCGCAAAGACCTCACCGCTTATCTCGTACTCATGCCGACTGATTACATCGACTATGGCTTGGATGTTCAGTCGGATCAACTGTTCAATTCGATTCTTCCCGCCGAACAGTTTCCCAAAGAGCGTAAAGTTGTCAACGAGGAAATCCGCCAAACTCATGACCGCATCGATGATCTCGTTGATGATTTCCATCAATCAGTGGTCTATGCCGGAACCCCTTATGCGCGACCGGTGCTCGGATATGAAAACTTGATCAACACGATCTCGCGCGAAGAGCTTCTGAGTTACTATCAAACCTACTATGCACCCAACAATATGATCGCATTGGTAATCGGCGATTTCAAAACCGCCGACATGGTCAAGAAATACAAGCAGTTCTTTGGCGCCGCTCCAGCGCGCGCAATTCCGCCAGTACCTGAGTTTAAAGTGACAATTCCGAATGCCAAGAATATCGTCACGCGCGAAATGGAAGGCGCTGGCTGCTACCTGAGTTTCACATCAAAGGCGCCGCTCTGGTCTGATCCGGATTACTTTGCTTTTTATGTTCTCAATGAGCTCCTGAATACTCAAGGTGTTTCGCCTTTGCTGAATAATCTGTCCGGTGCGGACGGAAGTCTGACCCAGTCGGTGTCGGCGTCGATCAACACGCAGAAGGATTTCAGCACCTACGACATCTCCATCAAGACCGACTCGGTGAAAAACGTCCAGCAAGTCATAGACCTGCTCAACCGCACGATGGAGCAGACAATTGCTGATTGGGAGCCGACCGCAGCCGATGTTAAGTCGGTTGTTACCTCTGCGAAGACCAGCGAAGTCTACCTCAAAGAAAAACTCCATTACTACGGATTCCAGGTCGCCCCTTTGATGGTCGCAACGGGTTATGACTTCATTGACAACATGACCACGAACTTGGAGAAGGTCAAGCCGTCCGATGTCAAACGCGCCGCCGCCAAATATTTCAGCGTCTACAATTATCAAGCGACCGTGGTGACGCCAATTGCGGAATCAAAATCAACTTCTGCAACCGAGATGACCAGCGAGTATTTGCACGAGATTCTCCCCAACGGACTTGAGGTCATCATCAAATCAAATCCCTATTCCCAGGTCCAGGCTTTCATGGTCCTTGGAAAAAACCGCGCCGCTTCAGAGCCAGTCGGCAAGGAAGGCATCACTGATTTCGTCAACCGCATGCTCACTCACGGCAGCAAGAACTACACCAATGAGCAGATGTCGCGCGCATTGGCGGCTATCGGTGCAAATCTCACAACTAACGACAACCCCTACATACCGTATGACGATCGTTATACTTCGCGACAATTCTCGTTTCTCAAATTTGAGACAATTTCCGATTTCACTGATCAGGGGATCGATCTGCTTGCTGAGCTTGTCAAAAATGCCACTTTCCCCGACAGCGAAGTCGAACAGGTTCGCTCCGAAGTCATGAGCGTCCTCGGCATGCAATCGGGCTCGACTTCCGATCAAGCGAAGAATGTCTATTATGGTCTGCTCTTCAAAGACACCCGTTTCACCAGCCCCGAGACTGGCACCATGCGTTCCGTTGGCGCAATCACCGCCGAAGATTTACGCGCGCATTACAATCAGTATTATGCCCCGAACAACCTCATCCTCGCAGTTTGCACGGATGTTCCCCCGCAGCAAATGCTCGCAAAACTAACTGCAGCCTTCGGTGATATGCCGCGCGTTGAGACTATTGTTGCTCCCACTATCGCTCCTGTGCGAATCACCGGAGAGACCAAAGAGAATATCCCGATGGAGAAGAAGCAGGCGTACATGTACATCGGCAACGCTGTTTGTGGCGCCGGTGATCCCGATGCCGTCGCGCTTCGCGTCGCAGTCGATATCCTGTCTACTCGACTCGGCAAAGTCCTGCGCGAACAACGCGGACTGGCTTATCGCGTCGGCGCCGGCGTGGGATTTGACAAGGACTTCGGTTGGTTCTCTGCCGCGATGGGCACCGGCGTCGAAAACTATTCCGCCGCCAAGAACGGCATCTTGCAAGTGATCGACTCCATGCGCACAGTCGACGTTTCTGCAGAAGAGCTCGAGCGCTCGGTAAATTCGCTCTGGGGTTCGCAATTAACGGCCCGGCTGTCGCGCATCAACCAAGCCTATTACATGGCTGTAAATCAGTTCTTAGTAGGGAAGTATGATGTCGAGGATGACCTGATCAGCGCAATGAAAGCGGTTACGTCGGCCGATATCAAACGCGTTGCGCAGAAATATCTCGATACGAAAAACTACGTCCTCGCCACTGTTGGCGCGCCGGAGTAGTCCGGAAATCTAAAGCAGAGTAGTAGATTCTCTCTGGGAGAGTTGACGGCCATTATCGTCCAACTGCTCTCAGCGCTTCCAAATGCTCCGGCCAATAGCGGGCGATATCAGCTTCCGTCACCAATCGACCGGAGAGGGAGAGAAGCACAAATGATTCGCCGGTATCATGATACCAGCCTGCTGTCACAGTCCCCAACATTGACATCGGTCCGACTGTGATCAACTTCGGCGCCGGGTTGGCAACACCCTGTTTCGCCATCTCGCGTGACGCACCTTCAACTGTGAAAAGTTCGCCTCGAAGGGACTTGACGTTTGCCTCAGAGCAGACTTCGGTCACCGAATTGCGCCTTGGGTCTTCGCGATACACGCATCTCAATTTCCCACCGCGCAGCACCGGAACTACGACGAAGTCTTTGTACTTCTCGCCATATCCCTTAACTCGAACCGGGCTGCCTATCGAATCCGCTGTGCCACCTTTGCTCTTCAACTCAGTTGAGACGAGCCGGCGAAACTGCTCCGGCGACCTCTCCTGCGCCATGCCGACTCCAAATGTGGCCAGTATCAATATGAGGCTATAGATCAGATTTTTCCGGTTCATTAAATGTCCCTCGTGGTTTCCGCTTGATAATAGTTCGCTCCAATCGCTGGTCGGCTTCCAATCCGAACCCGGATATCATATCCTCGCCGCGATAGATTTCGACATAACCTTCCGTCTCGATCTTCTCCGTTTTGGCGTTCCACCGCAATGAGTCCGCGACCAAACGTCTATTGTCATTCGTCCAGGCTTTGACATGCCCAAATACCGACATTGTATTCGCGCGCTGACTGACCCGGGCAGAATCAGAAGTAACCGTCGAGGTGTGTGCCCCTGTGCTGTCAAAAAGCAGGACGTGAACATTGTAAAGAAGTGTCGTATCGACTCGGGCATAGGCAAACAGCGTGTCGGACTTGATCGTCGCCTTTCGTCTTCCGCCGCTCGTGAGGTAAATTTCCGAATTTGTCATTACCTGGTCGGGCCCGCTGCTCACGGTCGTCTTGCCGGCAGGCGTATCGGTGGTGTCGGATCCGCACGACATACATGTCGCCGACATCAGCGCCAGCACGACCGTCAGAACTACTTTCTTCATCATCAGCCAATTATACGACAATTCAATCGCCAATTCCCCGATATTTACGTGTAAAAACTCGAACTCCCCCGATCGAAAACTTCAATGGGCGACGCAAATCTTAACTGCTGACGTAGACCTCCTTGTGGCTGCGCTTGACATCGTGACTGCGCAAATCGATTCTATGCTCATGGTGGGCTTTGAGATTGGCAAGAAAGAACGTCCAGCCTTGGACGCAGCCTTTATGAATCGACCATTTTGACGCCGGATCGGTCTTCATATTGTATTGCTTTAGCTCGCAGATCGTACCCTTGTCGTCTTTCTTAACGGTGACGGCAACTTCGAGTCCGTCCTTAACGAATGGAAGCACCAAATTCTTGTTCTTGTGCGCTTGCTTCACTTTTGTGTCAAGCTTGTCTCCCGCTAGCCACTCGAGGTACAGCCTTCCACCTTTTCGCGGTTCGATGACGGTTTTCTCGGTAAACCACTTCGACACTACTTTATCGTCTGTCCACGCTTTGTAGACTTTCCCGGGTTTGGCATTGATGAATACCCGCAGCTTGAACTGCGTCCAATCGTGTTTCTTGCTCTTTGCAGCCATGTAACAACTCTAATTCTGTCAGTTGCGGCAAAAATGGCTCGATTATCGCCACTTTGTCAATCACCTAATAAATCGACGGCTCGCCATCATCAGGCGGGCCGCAGTCGTATAAATAGGTAGGAAAAAACACGAGGAGTGCAATTGTGAGAAAGTTCATCATTTTGAGTTTGACAGCATCGTTTTTCGCCTCAGCGGCGTTCGCCGGAACTCCAGTCGCCGAGGTCAAGAATGATGCAGAAACGGAGACAACAATGACGCAGCCAACCGCTACTGACTCTAAGAAGATTCCCTTCAACACCATTGATGGCTCTGCGACCGACCTGAGCGCGTTCACCGGGAAGGTCCTGTTAATTGTCAATGTCGCCAGCGAATGCGGATACACGCCGCAGTACGCGGGCCTGGAATCAATCTACCGAAAGTACAAAGACCAGGGATTCGCCGTCGTCGGATTTCCGGCAAACAACTTCGGCGGGCAGGAACCCGGCAGCGACAAGGAAATCAAAGAATTTTGCACGTCAAAATTCAATGTCACTTTTCCGATGATGTCCAAAGTCAGCGTCAAAGGTGATGACATCCACCCCTTGTTCAAATACTTCACTATCGATTCGAACATTCCCGGCGAAATCAAGTGGAACTTCAGCAAGTTCCTTGTGGACCAAAACGGCAATCTCATCGCCCGTTGGTCGTCGAAGGTCGAACCAACCGATGCTGAAATCACCGGGAAAATTGAGGATTTGCTTAAAGCTAATAAAGTCGAAAAGAAGTCTTAGTCCCCAAAGCGATACTCAGCCGGACTCTGATATGTCAGGGTCCGGTCTGCCGCAGTTGTTTATTTCTGTCCAAATACCTGTGCCAATTTTGCGTCCGTTCTTTCATCAAGCGCCAAAACATTCGGACACTTGACCTCGGTCGCCTTAATTTGCGTCGGGTAGACTTCAAAGTGGGCCTTGCCGTCATGAGTCGAAAAGTTGGTAGCGAACCGTTTCATGTTATCAACGGTCTGTTCTCGCGCCGGGATTAACTGACTCATCTCTTTCCCAAGGAATTCGTGGGAGTACGTCACACCGTGCACACCGCCGTCGGCTGACTGCATAATGCGCGCGATGACGTCGATATTGCTGTGCCCTGTTAGAGGTTTGCCAAGCGGCTTGATCGACTGGCGCAGCCCCTCCCAGTTAGTCATCGTGCCCTCGTCCTCTACGTAGCTATTCAACGGCAAAACAACATCGGCAAGCTTTGCCGTCTCCGTCATGAACATGTCGGCCACAACGAGAAATTCCAGCTTCTCGACTCTCTTTGCCCACTCAGGATCAATGGCAGGATTTTCGCCTATCACAATTCCGCCCTTGAATTTCCCACCCTCAAAGTCCTGCCGGAAATCAGCCGTAGTGCTGCCCTTGAGCTGCCTCAGTTCGTGATTCCAAACCTTCGACAACTTGGCGAGCGCATCCGGTGTATTCAGCGACTCGCCCGGTAACATTGCCTGGTCGAATCCCGCAATCTGCATTCCGCGCGCATTCGCTTGATTGGTTAAGAGGATCATTCCGCTTCCTTCTACGCCAATCTTGCCGGTTAGAAGCATCAGCGCTGTCAGCGCCTTCAGGTCGTTTGGTGAGCGGTCGCGGCGGCTGTCCAGATTGTATATCGCAACTACTTTGCGGTCTTTATCGCTCAAAAGCCTTGCACACTCCGAGATCTTCTCCGAACGCACACCGGTGACTGCTTCCACATCCTCAATATCAAGTGCCAGCAGGCTCCGCTTGAATCGCTCGAAGCCTTCCGTGCGTGTCTCCAAATAACCCAGATTCCCGCCGCCATTTTTCATTAGTTCGAGCATTATGCCGTTGAGCAATAAGGTCGAAGAGCCGCGCCGCGGGTCAAGCCATTGAGTAGCATAACGGTTTATGCCGATGTCGGAAGAATTGATGACAATCGCTTGCTTCCCCTTCTTGAGCATCCGCTTCAGCCGCCAACCCAAAACCGGGTTCTCCGTAAACGGATCGCAGTTTACCAGAAGAATTATATCCGCAGCCTCAAGCTCCTTGGTTCCACAACTCGAAGTCGTCGCTCCGAGCATGTTGTCGAGGCTGTGATAGTCTGCATCGGTTGCCAATCGCTGGAAACTGCCGATTGCATTTGTCTCGAGCGTTACGCGCGCCAATTTACCTGCAAGGTACAGTTCTTCATTAGTCAGCTTCGGCGAGGCCGCAACCATAAGCGCGCCGCCGCCGTATTCCACCTTCAGATCCTTGATTCCTTGCTCGATTCGTTCCCAGGCTTGTTCCCAAGTCGCGGGCACGAGATCCGCACCTTTGCGGATAAGTGGTTTCCGCATCCGCTCATTTCCCAAGAGTTGCTGATAGCCGTAGCGGCCGCGAACGCAAAGCTCGCCGAAATTCGGCTCGCCTTCGAACGAACCGGACACATAAAACAAATCCGCAGTCTTAGCCTTGATCTCTACATTGCAGCCGATCGAGCAGAAGTTGCAGACATTCTTTATGCGATTCATCAACCATGGCCCCGATCGTCCGAACGGCAACTTGTTCACGATAGCGCCGGTCGGGCACGCATCGACGCAATTGCCGCACGATACGCAATTCGTATCGGCAAGCGCCTTGTTCATCGCGGGCTTCACCATCGTTCGGAAGCCGCGATTCACAAACCCCAGTGCCGAGACATCAAGAATCTCCGCGCAGGTTCGCACACAGCGGCCGCAGTTAATGCACTTGTTCGAATCCAGCGTGATGAAGGGGTGTCTGGTGTCAACCTTATATCGGTTGAACTCGCCGACGAAACGTTTCTGGTCGGCGCCATATTCCGCGCAGTAGTCCTGCAATCGGCATTCCAGCGCGACCTGGCAGCCGCACTCCATGCAGCGGCAAGCTTCGAACTTGGCCTGTTCTTCGGTCAATGCGAGTTCAACTTCCTTAAACGAGTGTATGCGTTCTTCAACCGGCAACTCCGAGATATGCGTTCTCTGGCTGGATACTGGGTCGCTGAAGTCTTCGCTGGTGAATTCCTTGAGATTGTCCTTACGGCTGGCAAAAAGTGGTTTGAGCCGCTCGTAGTGGCCGGTCTCGATGTAGCGTTGAATCGCAAAGGCCGCCATCCGTCCTGCCGCAACCGCGTCAATGGCATCTGCCGGTCCGGTAACAACATCTCCACCCGCGAACACGCCGGCGCGATTGGTGTTAAATGAACCTTCAGCCGCAATGATTGTATGCCACTTGCTCAGTTCGATATCAGTCTCGCCCGCGTTGCCATTTTCGACGCCGGTCAAATCCGCTTCTTGTCCAATCGCCGAGATGACAAAATCGCATTCGAGAGTGAAATTGGAATTCTTCTTCTCGACTGGGCGTCGCCTCCCCGAGGCGTCCGGTTCACCCAATTCCATCTCGATGCACTCCATCGATTGAAGCACACCGTCTTTTGAGTTAATCTTTGTTGGCGCCGCCAGATACTTGAAATTGATTCCTTCTTCTTCCGCCGCCACGATCTCAAGCTCGTTGGCGGGCATCTCTTTGCGCGTCCGTCTGTACAGAAGCACCACTTCTGAAGCGCCCAGTCGCAATGATGTCCGTGCCGCGTCGATAGCAGTATTGCCGCCGCCAACTACGACCACCCGACCGGAGAACTTTGGCGCGTTGATCATCGTTACATCGCGAAGGAAATCAACGCCACCGAGAATATTCTTAACCTGCTCGTTAGCGATACCCATACTCTTTGCGAGCTGCGCCCCGAGACCGACGAATACAGACTTGAAGCCCTGATCAAACAAGCCGTCGAGTGTAATGTCGCGGCCAAGTTTGGTGTTGGTGTGGACCTCGACACCGAGATCAGTTATCCACTTGATTTCTTTATCGAGAATCGCCTTAGGCAATCGGTACTCCGGAATTCCATACCGCAGCATTCCACCCAGTTCGGGCAATGCTTCGAAGACAGTCGGTTCATAGCCTTCGAGCGTCAAATAATATGCGCAGGTCAGTCCTGCCGGGCCGCCGCCTATAATCGCAACTTTTTTGCCGTTGCGCGGTTTCGGATGCGGCGTCCACATGTCCTCGAGGTCCTTGTCGGCGGAGAATCTTTTCAAATAGTCGATTCCAACCGCATCGTCGATCATTTTCCGGCGGCATGATAGCTCGCACTTGCGCGTACAAACGCGCCCGCAAACTGATGGGAATGGATTCTTCTCCTTGATGAGCTGAACGGCTTCATGATACTTGCCCAAATAGGTGAGGGAGAGATAGCCCTGGATATCAACATCCGCCGGGCAGTTGAGCCGGCACGCACCGAAACAGTCCGCATAGTGGTTTGACACCAGCAGTTCGAGACAAGTCCTGCGCGCGTCAACGACCTTCGGCGATTTCGTCTGCACCACCATGCCGTCCCACGGCTTCGTCGCGCACGACGGAACCAGCTTGTTCATTCCAGCCACTTCGACAACACAAAGAAAGCACGAACCGAATGGTTCCAGCTTCTTGTCATAACACAGCGTGGGAATTGAATCGAGCTTCTGCTCATGGACAGTCTCCAGAATGGTCTTGTTCGGATCTGCGGTGACCTTATTTCCATTGATTGTAATCGTTATCATGAATCGCCTCAGTCCTTGATTACCGCGTCTTGGTTGCATACTGTGAAGCACTTGCCACACTGAGTGCACAGATCCTGCAATATTCTGTGCGGCATTTTCTTTTCACCGAGTATGGCGTTTGACGGGCAGGAGCGTGGACAAAGCATACAGCCGTTGCATTTTTCTTGGTCGATCGTGAAAGTCAAAAGCGGCGCGCACACGTGCGCCGGACACTTCTTCCGCAGGATGTGCGCCTCATATTCGTCGCGGAAATAACGGAGCGTCGAAAGCACCGGGTTCGGCGCCGTCTGCCCGAGACCGCATAGTGAGGCGATCTTGATCTGCTCGCCAAGTTGGTCGAGTGTTGCCAGATCTTCTTCGCGACCCTTGCCCTCGGTGATCCTCTCGAGTATTTCGAGCATCCGCTTCGTGCCGATTCGGCAGAACGTGCATTTGCCGCACGACTCCGCTTGCGTAAACGTCAGGAAGAACTTCGCCACGTCCACCATGCAGGTAGTTTCGTCCATCACGACCATTCCGCCGGAACCCATAATCGCGCCCGTCTTGTTGATTTGCTGGTAATCGATCAGGGTTTCGCCGAGCGAGGCCGGAATGCATCCGCCGGAGGGCCCGCCCATTTGCACGGCCTTGAACTTCTTGTCGTCGACGATGCCGCCGCAGACTTTATAGATGATGTCGTTAATGCTGATGCCCATCGGCACTTCAACCAGACCGGTGCGCTTGACCTTGCCGGCCATCGCGAATACCTTTGTGCCTTTGCTGTCGTCGGTGCCGTAAGCTGCGTAAGCCGCGCCGCCATTGAGTATGATCCACGGGATGTTGGCAAATGTCTCGACATTGTTAATGCTCGTCGGTTTGCCCCACAGTCCTTTTTGAGCGGGGAAGGGCGGACGAAATCGCGGCATTCCGCGCCGGCCCTCGATCGAAGCAATCAGCGCCGTCTCTTCACCGCAGACAAAGGCTCCAGCGCCTTCCTTTACCTTGATATCGAAACTAAACTTGCTGCCAAGTATATCTTTGCCGAGCAGCCCCTGCTTCCTGGCTTGTGCAATCGCCATCCGCAATCTTGCAACGGCTTTCGGATACTCTGCGCGGCAATATATGTATGCCTCGTCGGCGCCGATGGCGTATCCGCCGATCATCATTCCTTCGAGAACCGAGTGCGGATCACCCTCAAGAACCGAACGATCCATGAACGCGCCCGGATCGCCTTCGTCAGCATTGCATATGATATATTTCTTGTCGCCGACGCTGGCTCTCGCCAACTCCCATTTTTTCCCGGTTGGAAATCCACCGCCGCCGCGCCCTCGTAATCCCGAGATCTGGACTTCTTTAATTACTTGTTCCGGCGACAACTCTTTCAGGACCTTACTTATTGCCTGGTAGCCGCCGCTCTGAATGTATTCTTCCAAAGAACTGGGGTCGATTACGCCGCAGTTGCGCAGTACAATTCGCACTTGTTTGTCAAAAAAACCGACCTCGCGCCCAACTCCAGACACCAACCATTCGTCAATCGGCGCGTCGCCCTGAATGTGTTCACTGACAATTCTCTTGACGCGATCCGCCGTAACTTCGCCGTAGAGATAATTGACTCCGTCGCCATTGGAGATCGATACCAGGACTTCACGATAGCACATGCCGACGCATCCGGTTTCGCGGAGAACGAAATCGGCGCCGTCCTGAAGCTCTCTCTGGAACGCTTCGTATACTTTTTCGCCGCCGGCGGAGATTCCACAGGTAGCCATACCAACCATTACCGTCTTGATTGCCATTTTCGCCGGTCCTATTTCCGTCTCAAGTCGCGCACAAGCTTCCGCGTCTTTTGCGGAGTTAAGCGCCCAAAAGTCTCGTTGCTCACCATGACTACTGGCGCCAAAGAGCAACAGCCAAGACACGCAACCGATACCATGCTGACTTTTCCATCCTCGGTCGTCTCCTCGTAGTCTATCCCCAGCTCATCCTTCAGCGTATTCGCGATTTCCTTTACACCGTTGACATGACAAGCGGTGCCATTACAGACTTTGATAATTTTTTCACCAAGTGGCTTAGTCCGAAATTGGGCATAAAACGTCACCACGCCGTAAATCTCGGCGGGTGGTATTCCGGTAACATGACTGATGTAATCCATCGCGCGTTCAGAGACATAACCGTAGGTGTCCTGAGCGGATTGAAGAAGTGGAATCAGCGCTCCGGCGTGGCCGTCGTGCTTCCAAACATCTACATTGAAGGGCTTGAATTCCTGATCTTTCGTCTCCATAATCCTGTCTCCGTAACACGAGCGCTGAGACGATCACACCGGTAAAACACCACGGTGTCGGTCGGTAAGCGTTATGCCAGCCAAGCTACTACTTTGTGAAAAAAATCGCAAGAAAAATCATCCGGTTTCTCCAGCTTTTTCGCCAACAGCTCCAAATTTCTGATTGATTCTGTCTTGTATTTAAGTCGGCCTATAAGCCCGAAAGCTTTATGATACGGCTTTCTTTTGCCCGAAGAACACCGGGCAGAGGGCGGATTTTTTCGTTTATTATCTTCTCCAATGTATCGAAACTGCCGGCCTCCAGGCGCAAAACTAAAGAGAATTGACCGCTGGCAACTTCGCACGAAGTCACTGAACTCAATACACTTAGAGAACTGAAAATGTCCTCAAAATGACGTTTGTCGGTCTCAAGAAATAGATAACATTCCGCACTTGAACTATCCGATTTTCCCGAATCCCCATCTTGGATAGAACTCCCGACACCACCAACCGCTAACTCGACACGACAGATCTCAACCGCCTTTACACCTTTTAAGGTCCTAATCTTGTTCGAGATAAACTTCTCAATCCCAGCTCCCGGGAGCTCTTTTATCATGAGAACGATGTCGTAATCGCCGTCGACTGCGCTTGAAGATATTACTTGTCCAATTTCCGCTATCGTCTGCATCACACCAACGCGTTGTTCGCGATCGTGGACGGACACTAAAGCGTAACTACCTGCCAGTTTCTCGTCGCCTGATTGATCCATCAAAAATCCCTGCCCAGTTGTGTATAAACCACTCTACTTCAGTACAGTTATGTCAACCCCACATCGGAAATATATGGATAGGATTGCCAATATTAAAGACTTTTGTGATGAAAATTGGCATTGCTGTCAATTTTCTGGCTCGCCGTATCACGCTTGTCAATGCGTCCGTTCTGGCGTAGATTGCCAATCATGCTCTTAAAGTGCCTGCTGCTGACCCTGACATTTCTACTAACGCAGAATTCAACTCCGGCTCTTGCGTCCTCCGAGCCCGATTCGCTCGATTTTGGCAGTCGCTTTGAACTATACCGCTATCTCCAGCGCGGACTCGAAAACTACTTTGACACGGGCGACACGGTCCTCTTTGAGCAAATACAAGAAGCTGCAAATTTCGTGCTAACTGAATACGGCGACGACTTTTATGTCCGCCAATGCAGCAAGTTCAAGACTTGGAAACAACATTACTTCCTGCTTCGCAGCCAGCTCAAACTGCAATTCTCTACCAATCTTGAAGGCTTGGCCGGAAACAAGGGACCGGTAGAAATTTATAGCAGCCAGATGGCCGAACTGGGAAATGAGTTTCTCGCATTCGGTGATTCAAGCTCGGCGGCAAACTCGTGGCAGCACGCGGCCGCGAGAGGCATGACCACCGAATTGGCCGACAAGATTCTGAATCAAAGTTTGAACCTAAGTCGACTCATCGGTGATCTGGATGCCCTTTCACGAAGTTACAATCTCTTGGGAAGGCTGTTAAGCGAGAAGTTGGAATTCATCAAAGCCGGCGCATACTTTGACTCGGCGCGGGTGATTAAAGCCGAACTTGGCGACCGGGCCGGAGTCGCCGAATGTCTGAGCAACATCGCGTCCATATACCTTTCAATCGGCGACAAACACAACGCCCGGCGATTTGCCGAAGAATCCCTCGCGTTGCGGCGCGCGCTGCAGGACTCGACTTCAGTTTACACTTCGCTCGTTACCATGATACCAGCCTTTGCACGCGAAGTGCAGGTCTCGCAGCTAAATGAATGGTTCGATGAGGCTACTGCCCTCGGCGTTGCATTGCCTGCGAAAAGCGACCCAGTTCGATTAACTTATTGCCGAGCGATTCTTGCCGAGCTAAAAGGAGACCTTGATTCGGCGATAACGCTCTATGACGAAGCAGTCCGCTCGTCGATGGCGGCTAATAGCCACCGACTCGCCTTAGCAGTCCTGCAAAACTATGCCGCACTTGAGTCCTCACTGGGTTACTTTACGCAATCACTTGAGCACTACCTGCAGGCGGAAGACTTGGCAGTCAAAACGCGTAACCGTGTGGCTCTGGCGACAATTTTCCATAACCTCGGCTCTCTGCATCAGCAGCTCGGCGATCTCGAATCGGCAATCGACTATTATCAACGCGCCCTCGATATTCGTCGTCAAGTCGATCTTCGCCTGCAATCCGGCGAAACTCTGGGCAATCTTTCCGAACTGTACTGCGCTGTCGGTGATACAACCGCCGCTCTCGACTATGCCGCCAAATCGGCCGAAATTGCCGGACTCAGCAACGATAGGCGAGGTCTGAGCAATTCGCTGATAGCCCGCGCTCGCATTGAGCAAGCTCTGGGCAATCACAGGCAAGCAATTCAATTACTCGACAGCGCGTCGACACTCCAGGCCGGCGTGTTGACACTGCAACGCCGAATCGACCTGCTTTGTCTCCGGTCCGATTTTAGCCGCGAAAACAAAGACCTCTCCGCGTCTAAAGACCTGTTGGCGCGCGCAGAGATTCTCCTCGATTCCTGCCGCACCTATTCCAACTCGCAGAAAATCGACATCATTCATTCGAACATAGCGATCGACGAGAGCCGGTGGCACGATGCCTATCGTTACCTTGCGCGAATCATAGCCCGATCAGAGAAATCACGCGGGTCCATTCCCGATGAACAACTGCGCGGAAGCTTTCAATCGCAGGCACGATCGGTGTATGAAGAAATGGTCAAGACACTCTTTCACATTCGCCAAAGCGGAAACAACCGCGACTATGATGACTCGCTGCTGATTTATATCGAAAGAGCCAAGTCGCGCGGACTCCTCGACATCATCGCCGAACGCAGTTCTACAGGTCCCGAGTCCAAACATCGTCCTAATAAAACCGGCGAGCGACAACTTTTACGCGAAATTGAGCAAGTTGAGTCTTCACTTGCTGATGACTCAATTCCGCGATCGGTGAAAGCGAAAGTTGCGAAACTTTCCGACCTCGAGAAAACACTGTCTGATCTGCGGCTCAAAGCTGGTGTCGCGAACGCCGCTGCAGTTCGTGTCTACACGCCCGAGCCTATTGCAATAATGAGACTCCAATCTGCACTTCCCGATAGTCGCACGGTCCTGATCTCGTACCTGCTCACGCCCGACGAAAGTTACGCGCTTCTGATCTGCAAGACTCAGATCAAGACTGAGCTCTTGCCTGGACGGGAGATTCTCACCCCGTCGATCTCCGAATTCATGCGTCTGATACAATTGTCAATCAAGAACGACAGCTTACTCGACAGTCTATATACAGCGGCAGCTCAAGTCGGTCAATTGCTCCTGCCAAAATCATTGCTGGTCCCCGATTCCTTTGACCGCATTCTTATCTCATCTGATGGCGTCTTGTCAATCTTGCCCTTTGAAGCGCTCCGGATTGACGGCAAGTACCTGATCGAATACGCCGCCGTTGCTGCCTTGCCTTCGCTATTCCTGTTTTCACCACAGGAACTTGGGCCCCGGCGCACCGAAAACTGGCACATTCTCGCGTTGGCCGATCCTCGCTCAGACTCGCAGCAACGCCAACTGCCGTTCAGTGCGCGCGAGGTCGATTGGATTTGCGGCATCTTCGGAGCGAATAATTGCACGATCCTCACTGCGTCAACTGCCACCAAAGCTGAACTCCTGCGGCTTCGACTCGCCGACTACCGGATCTTTCACGCCGCGACCCACTCGACGATTAATTATCGCGATCCGGCTCGATCTAAAATCTGGCTCTCGGATGACACCACCGCGACTAATGCCGAAAGTTATCTGACTCTGGCGGAAGTCGACGAACTGAAACTCAGCGCCGACCTGGTTGTCTTGTCGTCTTGCGAATCCGGCGGCGGCAAACTCGATGTCAGCGAGGGAATGGACGGCTTCGTCAAGGCTTTCATGCAAGCCGGCGCCCATAATTTGTTGGTGTCACTCTGGGAAGTCGAGGACTTTACCACAGCCACGTTCATGAAGACTTTCTACCAAAACCTGTCATCTGGTTATGCTGAAGCGCTGCGCCGCGCAAAACTGGAAATGATAAATTCACCGCGTCTGCGGCATCGGCACCCTTACTACTGGTCGCCATTTACCCTGACGGTGAGCGGGGACTAGGCCTCTCGCGCCACATACCGTTAAGGTTTTGTTAGCATTTCGTTATTTGTCGATTACTTGGCGCATTAAGCTTGACTTACTTTGTTGCACCCGCCAAATTCCTGTCAAATGTTGAGAACACTTATCGTAGCAACTCTTGTGACATTCTTGCTTGCTTCTTGTCTCATTGCCGGCAGCTTGCAGCTCAGCAAGTCACTTTCAAACCTCAACGATTTCTATAACAGTTGTCTGACCGGCAGGTCGACAGCAATCAACGCCAAAGACGGTGCTTCGCCGGCATTTATCCCGAGCATCTATCGCGATGCAATTCAATATGAACTGGTTCGCGATACCATTTGGGTAAAAGTCTTCATAACGACGGATGCGGCATCTTCACAGTCAGCGCTTGAACAATTCAGGGGCATGAATCTGCGTTCACTCTCGCAATTTGGCAATATCTTTGCCGCGAAAATCGATCTCATGCAACTCCCGGAACTCAATCGGCTCGCATTTGTCGAACGCATCGAACCGGTCGTGCCGGATGGAGTCTCTGCACGTGCCTCCCGCTCAACTATCGACGTCGAGAATATCGAAAAAAAAAAGTAACTGGCGACGGTTCCGCCACCGGCGCAGCTCCGAATTCTAAGGTCATTATTGGCTTGATCGATACCGGCATCGACTTCACCCACCCCGAGTTTCGCCGCGATTCCGGGCACAAAATTATCGCCCTCTGGGACCAGCTCGACTCCTCCCGAAACAACTACACTTTTGAAGACGGCACAGCATTGGGGTCGGTCTATTACGGATCGGAAATCAATTCCGATGATTGCCCTTCTGTGGATGTTGACGGGCACGGAACTATGGTGGCGTCTGCAGCGGTTGGGAATTCGTGCGGCCTCGCCCCCGATGCCGATCTGGTTGTTGTTAAAGTCGACTACTTCAACTTCGACGAGATGATGCTCGCTTATGGAATCGAATTCATCAGGCGCACTGCAAACTTACGTCATCAACCTTATGTCATATCGCTCTCTTACCTTCCTAAAGGTGGTCCCAAGGACGGCGAAACCGGTGTGTTAGCGCGCATCCTCGAAGGCGAACTTGCGACCAATCTTGGCGGTGGCCTCTTGAAAGGCATTGTCGCAGCAGCCGGTAACGAAAACTATGAAGCGTCAAATCAATGCCGCGACGAAAACAACCGGATGCACGTTCACAAAGCCGGAACTGGTGATTTCGATCTCGAAATTAATACAACTTCAAACAACACAAACGACGACGCCTGCGTGCTGGAGTTGTGGTATCCGGTTGAGAATTCTTATGGCGTACTGCTAACTTCACCGACCGGACGTGTCTACGGTCCAGTCGATCCGGATCTCCTGCCAGTCAAGGATTTTGGTGACGACGGTTTCTTGATGATCTCGAACAACCGCCGAAGCATGGAAAAGTGGGGAGCGATTCGAATCGTAATGCGAGACCCTGATAGTGTTATGGCTGCAATGACTGATACGGCGCCCCTTCGCGAAGGGACCTGGAATATTCAAATGATTGGCGACTCGGGTGTCTGGCACGGTTACGTAACCTACCAATATCCTGCCGATATTATCAAGGCAATCAGTAAGGCAGATCAAACGAACCAGTTCAAAATTCGTTCCGCCGGAAACGTCCGCGACGTAGTTACAGTTGGCTCTATCAACAACGGAACGGTCACCTGGCGCGACTTATTTGGTATGACCACCGACTACACCGGCTGCTACGATCCCAACGAAATTTCCCACTTTTCCAGCCGCGGCCCGACTAAGGCTGGAGTCGACAAGCCGGACATCTATACCGAAGGCGCATGGGTCCGTCTGGCGGCTTCAAAAGACGTAACGATCGAGCTCGGAGATTCGCGGCGAAAGAACACACTCTTTTTCGATGAGTATTATGTTATGGAAGAAGGCACCAGCTTTTCGGCGCCTCGTGTCGCCGGGGCAATCGCACAAATGATCGCGCTGGATTCTGACTCTTCCCTGACCCACGATCGAATCAAATACATTCTCGAGACTACAGCAAAACGCCGGGGCAGAGGCGTCAATTCGTTTCGGTGTCTTGACTTTGAGAAGGCTCTTGAATTAGGCGCTAAATATTGATTGTGCTGCAGGCAGTGTAATCAAATCAGAAGGTTTGCGATTCAGCTTCGGCTATTCATTGATCGACACATTGAAGTAGAACTCGTACTCGGCCGGAACCAGATTCACGCCTTCAGGAAACTCTTCCTTGATGGACAGCGAGAAACTCCCGCCCTCTTTCAAAGCATTGAGAATCTTCTGGTCGGTGACCTTTAGCTCGCACTGGTTCAGCAATTGAGTCGGCTGACATTCAAGTTCCTGATTCTCCACGGTAAATGACTCGCCGCCTCTCCGGATCAAATCGATATTATAGTGATAGTCGGGAAGTTCAACCCGGTCAGTCGGGAAAGCAAACGTCAATTCGCGCGTATTCTTTTTCAACGCAAACTGCATTTCTGGAATTTGTCCTTCATCGACAATCGCGCGTTTTTCATTGTGCATCGAAAGCGCAACCCGCACCGCCAACGAATCCTCGCCGGGCCGGTTCATGATTACAACCGCGCTGAATACTACTATCAAAGCTATCGCAACCGGTGCAACCACCTTCGAAATCAATGTGGCGCTTTCCAGAGACGAAAACCAGCTCTTGGACTCCTTCGCCGCGGTTTCCATTTCATCTTCGGGCAAATATCTAACAGCCTGTCGAAGCAGCTCAATGTCCTCAACGCAGGCTTTGCACTCCTGAACGTGTCCAGCGATTTCCGAGTACTCTGCAGATAATTGGTTGAGTCGGCCCAAGGCAAAACGATCCAGCGCCTCGGCCGTCGGATGTCCGGAAAAATCGAAACGCGGCATCGCCCGCCGGATTGAATAGACTCCCTGCCAGAAGCTATACTCGGCGTTCAATTCGCGCGAATTCGCGATCTCGGCCTTGACCCGCTCGGCATCTGCCTGATTCAATTTTCCCTGCACCAGCAGCGGAATCATTTCGATGGTCTCCTCGTTGACACTCATTGCAGAGTTCTCCTTTCAATCACAACTGTCGAAAGGGGAGGCTGATGGTTCATCTTAAATCAACTTTTCTTTCATTTCCATGGCGGCTTTCTTGCACTCATGGACCTTGCGCTTGACTGTACCCTCGGGAAGGCCGACTTTTTGACCTATCTCCTTGTAGTTCAATGACTCAGAGAAAACCATTCGCCACAGCTTCTGACACTCGGGTCCAATTGACCGAAATATCTTGATAAAAATCTGATATTCCACCGAGCGTTCATGAATGACATCCGGAGCTTCGGTCCCGCTCGGAGCCGGCAAATCATCCGGATCTGCCTCACGCTGAACGCGTTGGCTTCGAACTTGATCGATACAGGTATATCTTGCCACGCGCTGGACATAAGTCCGAAATGTCGATTCGCCGCGAAATCGCGATGCCTTTAGTGAAGAAAACAGTTTCAAGTGGACGATCGAATTGACATCCTCGGTCTCCTCGACAAAGTGCCAGACCGATAGCCGCGTAACTTGGTTGATCCAGCTATCAACCTGCTTGTATACGTCGCGTTCACCGGCGAAATAGCGCTTCGCTAACTCGATCTCTTGTTCCGGTGAGGTCGACTTGTTCTTGTCTGCAATTGCCATATTCAGAATTAATCTATTCGCGACTGCGTCAATCGACAACTACAAACTCTATCGAGAATAATATCCGTTAGGAATAGTAGGGGCGCTGTTGCCTTCGGTGCAAGATAAGGGTAGAATAGAGGGAATATGAAACTGGCTTTAATCTCAGACACTCATTTTGGCGACCCCGACTGCCGTCTCGCCCACTACGGCGATCAAGCAACCAAATCCAATCCTGTCATTGGATCACTCTACGAGCAATTCCGCGCCGCGACCGGACAAGACAACGATTTTCTTATCGTCCTCGGTGACATACTCGACTTCTCCGTCTGCAGCTATCGCGAATCTTTCGACATAGCTCGCGCCTTTTTTCGTCAGGTTCAAATCGACAAAATCGCCCAAAGTGTCATCTACGTTCCCGGTAACCATGACGCCGACATTTGGCACCTTTATGAATACGAGGTCAACGTCATCCGTCGTATTGCCGCCGGGAAAGCCGCACAAGATTTTCGCTATTCCGTGCCTGGACTTATCGATGGCCGACAGAAGGTCGAAGGCTCCCGATTCCGACTCCACGGTATCAAGTCGGACGGCCGCTTCCGCCACGGCTACGGTGGGACGTTCATCGACAGTGTCACTGTTCAAGCGCAACCCGATGGCACACTCACCGGCGAACCGATGAACTTTGCCCTGGCATATCCAAATTTGTATCTGCTCACCGATTCCGGCTCGGTATTGATGACGCACGGCCATTACCTCGAAGAATACTGGTCGATGCTCGGCGAGTGGGCAGTCGAAATTGCCGGCAAACAGTTGGGAATTAGCGGACCACCAACGATCAAACAACTTGTTGAATTGAACTTCCCCTTCAACCAACTGGCCTGTTCCGGCTCCGGCCAAGCTGGCGCTTTGACCGACAAGATTGTCCTGCCGTTGCAACGAGACGCTCGCAATCGCGATTCACGGCAACTCGAGAAATATCTCGACGGAGTGTTCCGAAAAATCGACCAACTCATTCCCGGCAAATACCTGATCGACGAGTTCGTTTCCGACGCCATGATGAAAAACCTCAAACGGCGCGTCGTCGAATTCGCTCGTTCCGTTGAGCCGACGCGCTATAACGAAAAATTCGTCCGCGAGGCCCGCGTGCAAGAGCGATTCAAGCGCTACTTCAATTCATGTAAAGCCGAGATCGCCGAGCTATTCCCGCCGACGCTTTCGCAACCTCAGCGCCTGGTTTTCGGTCACACGCATCGTCCAATTCCCTGGGACTATAAGTCCCAGTCCAAATCTCCGGTGTTCCGGACATTAGATGGCCATCAGGTGCACTACTGCAATCTGGGCGGTTGGCTTCAGGGGAGCGAAATTGGGCCGCAGGATGCCTTCTGCGGCGCGGAAGTGCTCACCTTTGATTCTGATACACAGACTATTAAATCTCAGTCAATTCGCTAACAATCGTTGAGTCAAATCACTTGGGCTTTATTGACCGAAGGTAGCTCGATAGATTTGCCGTCGTTCCTTCGATTCCCAGCTTCTTGCGAATTTTCTGCCTGAATTTCTCAACCGTCTGGACGGATATCGTCAACAGGTCCGCAATCTCTTTGGAGCGTAATCCGGCCCGGATATGATGACATATTTCCATCTCGCGCGGCGTCAAATTGACGAACCGCCGCTCGATCTCGCTGATAAACGGGGAAGTAATCTCCATAATCGTCGTCTCAAGCGCATCCAACTGCGACCGGCCGTGTTCGCCCATGTTCGACCGTATTTTGGCCAGAGCGGGACGGACCAGGCGTTCAACATTCTGGCTGATCTGCTGCCCGATTGCATCTCTTTCTTCCTTGATCTGTCCGAGCACTTCCCTTAGTGTGGTATTTTTGTTCTCCAGCAACTCGCGGT
This sequence comes from uncultured bacterium, assembly GCA_963707485.1. Classification (GTDB taxonomy): domain Bacteria; phylum Zixibacteria; class MSB-5A5; order CAIYYT01; family CAIYYT01; genus JADJGC01. The sequence continues at coordinate 21,020 of CAVPQS010000046.1, read as the reverse complement.
CCAACATCAGGCGGTCATTCGCCAGGCGCAATGCAATCTCCATCTGTTTGATTTCCGTTACGTCCTGGATAATGCCCTGAATTCGCAGCGCCCGATGGTTTGCGTCAAACACCACGCGCCCGCGTTCGAAAACAAATCGCTCACTCCCGTCGCAACGGATCAGGTTTGCCTCGCGCGACAACTCGTAGATCTGATTTCCCGTTCGAGTCGATTGGACTACTTCAAGAAGTTGGCTCAGCAGAGATTCTTCCGTAGCGCCAAACAACCGATCAAATTCCTCCTCCGTTGCCGGAACCGAATTTGGCTCTATTCCGGCAATTCGGTACAACTCCTCCGACCAGTTCAGTATCCGCGTCTCCAGATTCAGCTCCCAACTGCCGATCTTACCGAGTTGCTGTGCCTCAATCAACTTCCGCTCGCTGTCGCGCAAGCTCTCTTCCGAATAGCGACGCTCTGTTATGTCCAACAGCGTCCCGTTCGTTTGAATCGGTTCGCCGTCTTCATTGCACTTGACCTCACCCCGGCCCAAGACGTGAACAATCTTTCCCGCGGGGCACAGCAGACGAAATTCATGCTCGAAGGGACGCGTCAGTGCTTCGATGTCGCGCCGATAAATTGCCTCCGTCGTTGCTATCAGTTCCGCACGATCAACGGGATGCACCATCTCCATGAACATCTCATACTTCGGCGTGAAACTCTGCGGCGCATAGCCGGCAATCCGGTACATATTATCGGACCAATACCCAACATCGCTCTTGATGTCCCACGACCAACTCGCCAACCCGCCAAGTTGCTCCGCCTGTTGAAGTAGAGTTTCGCGATGCCGCAATTCATCTTCGGCAGCCCTCTCTGCTGTAATATCAAATCCCACTACAAGTATTTCTCGTAATTCGCTCTCAGAACGGAACGGCACAATCCGCAACGCGAAGTGGCGGACGGAACCGTCGCAGTGAATCCCCAATTCGAGCGGCGCAATCTGACCGTCGCTTGATTTCGCAATCGACTGCTCCCAGACAGCCCGGTCCTTTGCCACGACAATTTCGCCAATCTTCTGGCCCACCTTAATGTCTTTGATCTGATCGCGAATCGTCGGATTGAAATAGCGCAACCGCCCTTCGAAATCGATGACGGCGATCCAGTCCATTGTCGCTTCGGCAATACGGTCTAATTGTTCAGATGATAAGCCCAACGTCCCTTTATCGTGATCGCTATCTGTCATGTGAATCGCTTCGAAGATCCTGCACTTACAAATCCTCCGACATACTTCCCCTGGCCAATCCAGACCCGTCCAAGTACTGCGTAACGCAGAGAAGCCTCGAATTTGTGCCCACGTCTTTTTGACGACCCTATATGATAAGGTCCCTCGCATTTTCTGTCAAGCCTGTTGAAGCACAAACATCGACTAAATTTGACTCCATGTTAGTAATGCGAAATCAGGAGCGAGTTTGTAGTGTTTTGGCGAAGTCGAAACTAAATAAAATCGGGCAGCAACGCCGAAGCAATCAGGTCGGAGCGAAACATTCCTTTTGTCGTCAGGCGCAAATTCGCGCTGTCAACACTAATGTCGCCTCCGCTTTCCAATCTGGTCAACAATCCGCCTCGGGCGGTCAGTAAGTCATATTGGAAATTGGCCTTCAACGCCGTAAGATCCAATCCATCCGCCAGGCGCAATGATAACATTATCGTCTCAATGAGTTTCTTTCCGGGTGTTATCTCTTCCAAGTCCGCAATCGGCAGTTCGCGCTGAGCCAGATGCTTGACGTAACGATATATGTCCGATTCGTTCTTATACCTTACACTCTCGATTGTCCCTACGGCGGCAGGTCCAAAGGCAATATAGTTCCGATGCCGCCAGTAGGCGAGATTATGTCGACACTCGTAACCCGGCAGGGCATAGTTCGAAATTTCGTAATGTCCGTAACCGGACTCCGCCAGGAACTTGACTCCCCGCATATAACGTTCGGAAACAACATCGTCCTCCGGAACTGTCACTTCCTTTCGCTGCACCTGGTATCTTAGTGGCACGGCCCCTTCAAGCATCAGCGCGTAGAACGATATGTGTCGTGGCGCAAGTGCAACTGCTTGCCTGAGATCGTTGTCGAAAGTTTCATCCGTCTCGTCCGGAAGTCCATACATCAAATCAAGCGAAACATTCTCGAATCCGGCGGCCCGTGCAGTCCCGATCGCTTCGCCGACTTGCTCCGCATTGTGCAGTCGACCGAGGCGATTGAGATTAGCTGAGTCAAACGATTGGGCGCCAAACGATATCCGATTGGCTCCGAGTTCGCGCAATAGCCCGATTTTGTCTGCCTTGGATGATTCCGGATTTGCCTCGCTGGTAAATTCGATGTTGCCGGAAAATTCGGAATACTGCCTCAAGCGCCCGACGATTTTGCGCCACGACACCTCCGAAAGCACAGTCGGAGTCCCGCCGCCGAAGTACAGAGTCTCCAACTCAATCGTCCTGCAATTATCCGGCAGCGTCGCGGCCAACGCGGCAAATCGAAGATCGATCTCGGTGCAAATTGCGTCAATGTAGCGGCTCTCCCACTCGGCATCGTGTACGATCCGGTAGAAATCACAGTAGGTGCAAATTCGCGCACAAAAGGGCACATGTGCATAACAAGACAACTTCATAGCCCCAAGATAGCTCGAATCGGAGTCTTCGAAAAGCGCTAATCCTCACATAATCGGGTCGATGATTTGTTTGGATTCAGCTTGATCGCCCCGTGAATTTTGAATATTATTCGTCCTGATGGCAAAACTACCACGCGAGTCAATATTCAGTACGGGAAATCGAGTCGTTGGCTCGGTAATCATCTTTGCCCTTGCCTTGATCGCCCGTCTCGTTTATCTCAACGCGCTCTCAGATTTGCCGTCCTTTGGATACCTCACGTTTGACTTGATTCACTTTCACAGCATCGCCACGGCGATGGTACAGGGTCAACCTCTTGGGCACGAAGCGGTATTCAAAGCTCCGCTGTATTCTCTGTTTCTGGCGCAACTCTATAGCCTCGCCAGCAGCTCACTGTTCAAGACTTTGGCGATACAGTGCGTTCTCGGCTCGCTTTCACCTGCCTTGGTCTTTCTCATTGCGTCGGAATTCTACTCCCGCAAAATTGCGACTACCGCCGGCATTGTTACGGCGCTCTATGGCACGTTAATATTCTTTGATGCCGAACTCCTGCCGGTCGCCTTGACGGTTTTCCTCCTCCTCATAACACTCTACCAACTCTTAAAATATGAATCAAACCACCGCCGGCTACTGCTCGTTGGCGCAGGCATTACCCTGGCGCTGGCCGGTGCTGCAACTCCTGAGACTCTCATCTTGGTTCCGGTTTTTGGATATTGGGTCTATCAGTCATCGAATTCAAAACGGGGCGCGCAACTGACTTCAGCCGCCATTTTCGTGGCAGCTACTTTGCTAATGACCGTGCCATTCGCGCTTCGAAACAACTCACTTGGCGGCGAGAAACTGCCGTACCTCACCGACATCGGCGTCCGACTCGCAATCGCAAACCACGCTGGCGCTGATGGCCGGTCGTTCGCGCTGCCGAATTCCGTTCCTGAACAGGGTCAAAGCTATGTCAACGCAATTAACGCCGGCGACCGCACCCGTGCTCGCGAATTGCCCGCTGTTGAGATGGGTCCCTTTTGGTTTGGACACGCCGCTAAATATATTCTAAACCACCCGCTCGATTGGTTGGGCCTCGAGTTTCGCAAACTGACTTACCTCATTGGTGGCTACGAAATCTCTACCGATCGACCGCTGTACGATCTGGCTTCGCGCTGTGTTCCGCTCAGCCTGTTGCTTTGGGATAATTTCCTTTCGTTCCCGTTTGGCTTGATTCTGCCGCTCGCATTGTTGGCGCCATTAACGGCGCCAACCCGCGGTCGCAACCAGAAATTACTTAGCTTGTCTGTTGTCGGTCTGGCGCTGGCGGCGCTTGCTCTCAATCCTTTTGCCTTCCAGCGCAGCCTATTTATGCCGGTTGTCATTATGTGGGCTGCAGCCGGATTCTGGGGACTAATCGCCTACTATCAGCAGCAGAACTTCCGCTCATTCTATCGTTCACTAATCATCGTCGGAGTTGCCATTATTGTCGTGAATGGTGTTTCGCACATCCCTGGTTTTTCGCCGCGCATCGATTCGAAGTTTGAAGGAAAAATGTTCGAGGCGAACGCTCTCCTGACCGCAAATCGAATTGATGAGGCCCGTGTGGAGTACGAAAATGCGATTAAGCTGGAACCGCGCTCGGCGCGGCCTTACAGTAGTCTGGCGGGAATCTATGGCCGTCAGGGGAATGACTCTTTGGCAACGCTCTACTATAATCGTGCCGTCGGACTCGACCCCGCCGATGATCGCCCGCTGCGTGGTATTGCCGCTCTGCTGCGGCGGCGCCAAAAGGTCGGCGAGCTAAACCGCCTCCTCGTGCAAGTCATTCGCGATTATCCGAAGGCAAACTGGGCCTATCAAGAGTATGCCTACCTACACATTATGCTCAAAGAATACACGCAGGCGGCCGACATCTACGAACGCTCGTTTCAGGCCGATTCTACCGACTTCGAATCGATTTTCCGTAAAGGTGAAAGCTACCTCAATGCCGACATGCGCCAGGAAGCCGAGCAGGAATTCTTGCGCTATCTCCAATATGTGCCCAGCTCAGTCGGCGCCCGCTCGAATCTCGGACAAATTTACGCGCGGCAGCAGCGCATCGACGAGGCGAAGCGCGAGTTTGAGTACGTGCGCATGCGACAGCCCGGTAACCCCGCCGTCTATTTCAATCTTGCTTCGCTCTATTATCAAACCAATGATCTCGTGCGGGCACAAAGCTACCTTGATACCGCGGCGGCAATCGATTTGACTTTCCCGGGAATTGACCAGATGCGCACTATGATTGACTCGGCCCGAACATCGAGGAACTAATCTCCGCCCGACTCTTTGCCGCCGACGCAAAAACTGGCGGCAAAACTAATCCGCTTTCCAGCCGATTCCCCACGAATCAAGCCCGACCTCGATCGAGTCGACTATCTTGAGGCTCGCAACATCAATCTCGTACATATAACCGTGTTTGGGTGGCTGCCCCGACGCCGCTACATAAATCCGCCTGTCATCATCCGACATGGCAACCCCGAACGGATGTCCCGCCCCAATCGGAATCTCTGCGGCAACCGTCCGCGTTTGCAGGTCAACGATAACGACAGTGTTGCCCCACTTTGTCGTCAAGAACAAGTAGTTCCCATTGTGCGCATGATGAATCATCGCCGGTCCGGAAACCGAAATGCCCTGCGTAATCGGAATATCAATCGAGTCGATTATTTGGCGCGAATAAATATCAAGTATCCGCACCTGGTGCGCATATAAGCAGGAAATATATGCCTTCTGCAAGTGGTGGTCGACTGCGACACAGTAGGGCCCATAGTGGTGGCTCGATGGATCAAACTCTGGATTTGGATCGATCGGCACAAGAGTCACCGTGTCGGCGTCTGTATAGATCAACGTGATGTCTTCCGAACCGAGATTGCAGGCAACGATTACTTTACCGTCGACCGTGCCCACAAGCTCATGGGTCTGCGCGCCCGACTGCAGTCTCTTCTCGACAGCCATGGTGCTCAGATTGACTTTATAGATGTGCCCCCGCTCAGTTCCGGCTGTGTAATCGCAGATATACCCGTATTGGCCGTCCGTCGTGATACACATCGCGGATGGAATAACGCCGCGCTGATCGGTGAATGCGGCTTGCGCCGCGGCAGTCAAATCGAAATCGGTTATAAACTCGTCCGTCGCTGCATTGAACTTCGCAATTTTGCTCGAAAGATCGACGGTCATTACATAGTAGTATTGCTTGTCAGGAGTAAAAACGATGTAATGCGGTTTCGCGATATGCGTATCGACGGTCTTGATCTTCTCCATGGTGGCCGTGTCGTAAATGTAGATTGTCGCATCTGCCTGATTCAATACATAAAGTTTGCCGGCCGGTCCGAGCACCGGATCCTGTGTGTCGTTTCCCTTGTCCCCGCAGCCGGTAATTGCCAGCATAATCATCAAAATGATCGCGGTTTGTATCAACCGTCTCATTTCCTATTATCTCCTGATTTGAATTTTGTTCATTAGAATTGATACGCATCGACGGGCGAATTGTCACCTGCCGCTGCAAGCGGCACACGGTGTCGGACCGCCGGCAAAAATGTAGTTGATCAAGAACACCGCATCGGAAATCGTAATAATTCCCGTGCAGTCGGCGTCCCCGTTAAGTAGCGGCGCAGGCGCCAATCCGCCCGCAAAGATGAAATTGATCAAGAACACCGCGTCAGAAATCGTGATGATACCAGTTCCGTCCGGGTCGCCTGGTCGATAAATTGCTCCGCCTTCCTTGCGGAAGAAATTCACGCCGCCGTCCTCTTCACCGACCATGATATCCAAATCGCCATCCGAATCAATATCGCCCCGGGTGAGCGCAGCCCGCGAGCCGACGTCACGTCCCGGAATATTGTCAGCTTGGGGCAACAGTGTCAACGAATCTGGAAAAGTTCCGGATGCCGCAGTGTTCCGATATAACGTCAAACCAAGCAGCCGATTGCCGATCACCAAGTCTGTCTTGCCGTCTTCGTCCCAGTCGACTGCGGCCGGAATCGTGAAATCGCGCGCCTGCTTCTTAATCAGAGACTTCGTGACCAAAGTCAAAACCGGGCTCCCAACGCTTCCGGTGTTTTCGTAGAGCAGAACATTCGCCGAGCCGTTGAAATCCCATTCGCCGACGATGAGGTCGATCAGCCCATCTTTGTCCAAATCGACCGGCGCCGGCACCGCAAGTTGATCAACTTTGATCCCTGCAAACTGGTTTGTAACCAGTACAAACGCCGGCGCACATTCGTTGCCGTCATTCCGCCAGTGCTGAATAAATCCGTTCTCGTTTCCGATTAACAGATCGTTATCACCGTCCGAATCCCAATCGACGAATGCCGGCATAGACGTAGATCCCACGTCGATGCTTCCAAATGCCGTCGTTACCCGGCTGAACACCGCCTGCGATCGCGATCCGGTGTTTTGGTAAAAGGCTATCTGACCGTCGCCGCCGCCGACAAAGAAATCCAAATCGCCGTCGCCGTCGATATCCACCAAGTCCGGAAACGCGCTGCGCCCGACGTCGATTTCATCAATCAGGTTTTGCTGCTCAAGCACGAAGTTCGCCGCCGCGGCCGTTCCTGTGTTGCGCAAAAATTTGAGATTGTCGACAAATTCACCATTGGCCGGTGCCAAAATCATGTCGAGATCGCCGTCATCGTCAACGTCCGCAAGTGGCGTGTGGTTGAATCCCAGCGTCGAGTAGGATGGCGACAAATAAGTGTCTGTCTGGTAGGTAAAGTCTGACGTCGTTGGCGTGCCAAGATTTGCGAACAGATACAGATTCGTGTTGAAGAGATCGCCCCACACGAGGTCACGGTCGCCGTCAGCATCGATATCCGCAAAGTTGATCGCGCTGAATCCATGTTGCGGTCCCGCAACTTTACCGAATCCGCCGCCGGGAAATGCCAGTATACTGTCGTAGAACGCCGAGATCAGCGAAAACGAAGGAATCGCACTGTTTCCGACATTGCGATAAAACACTAATTGCCCGCCCGGATCACCTACGAAAAAGTCCAAATCGCCGTCATTGTCGATGTCCGTCAACGCCGGCGTATTGTTGACCCCGGTCGTGATGCCGCCAAATGCCGAGTCCGCTTCTACGAAAACGATGTTGCTCCCGACGCTCTGGTTGCGGTAGAACGCCGCGCCGTTGCTGATGTTGTCGCACAGGACATCAAGGTCGCCGTCGCCGTCAATATCAACCAACCGATGCCACGTTCCAATATCGAGCCCGGCAAATCGCTCAGTGACCGGCGTCCAGATCGGCATATTCGGTGTGCCTGTATTTCGCAGGAAATTCAGTTTGCCCGAGCTTTCGCCTATAAAAAGATCAAAAAGGGAATCTCCGTCGAAATCAACAAGCGACGGCTTGGGATTATTAATGCCGCCCCAAAACGGATAGCCAAGTGTATCACCGCCGGCAATTACCGGAAATGGATTTACTTCCTTGCTGTATTGTCCCCGTGCTTGCAGGGGAAGCAGCAGGGCAATAATTAGGACAATTCTGGAGATCGCGCGGATATCGATCCTCATTCTAATTGTTGAATCGGCAAAGATCGCTCATCTGGCAAGTATCAGCTACAAAGATAGTCGATTTTTGCAATTTGTCAATTACCGCCAATGCATTGCCGAGGAATAACTCACTTCGTCTGGAAAATCTCCGCAAAGAAGTCCTTCATCGCCTGCCAGGATCGTTTGTCGGCTTTTTCATTGTACGCCGCGCCTTTCGAATTGTCGTTGCCGGCTTCGTTCTGGGTAAAGGCGTGAACGGCTCCGCTATAGGCGATAAATTGGTAGTCTGCTCCGGCCGCTCGCATCTCATCAAGAAAGCCCTCAACATCTTTCATCGGTACGAACGGATCATCCGCACCGTGCGCGACCAGCACTTTTGCCCTCACTTGTCCGGCTGCCGCCGGCATCGTGGTCGTGAGACTTCCGTGGAACGATACGACTCCCGCAATATTCGCGCCGCTGCGCGCCAATTCCAATGCTCCGCCGCCGCCAAAGCAGTACCCGATCGCCGCAACTCGCTTGGCATCGACATTTGAATTTTTCAGCAGAGTCTGCAGTCCGGCATTGAGTCGCTCGCGAAACAGCGTCGGGTCTTCGCGGTACTTTCCCGCCTCGGCGCCTGCAACGTCGCCGTCTTTCGGCCGAATTCCCTTTCCATAGACATCAACCGCAAATGCGACATATCCCAATTCTGCGAGCATAGTCGCGCGCATCTTTTCGTTGTCGGTTAGCCCCATCCATTGATGAATCACCAATACGCCCGGCCTTGGTCCCTTGACTGCGTCGTCGTATGCGAGATATCCCTCCAGCGCCGCGTCGCCATGCTTGTATTCAACAACTTCGGTCTTGATCGCGGGAAATACCGGGATCGCCCAAATACACAGTAAACAGATTGTCGAAAGTAGCGTCTTCATCAGTCCTCCAATAAAATGGTCCATCCTTGTGCACATTGCCGATTGTGCTTTGTTATAGTTTGTACGATATTCAAGATAAAGTTGTAGCAACGGAAAGGAGCTATGTGTGAGATTACTTCTGCTTTTCATCGCCGCCGCTAATCTGGCGTCGGCTGCTGTCGCAGACACCGCAAAAGTTGATTCTTCGGCAAAACAAGCAACCGTCGCGTTGATGCGTCTCTCGTGGCTCATCGGCACATGGGAAGCCAAGCTCGGCGATCAAATCGTATTCGAAAATTGGAGCAGTGAAACTCCGTCAAAGCTCAGCGGATTTGGTTTTACCGTCAGCGGTAAAGACACGGTAATTTCAGAAAGACTCCTCATCGAAGCTGCCGACTCCGGTCTGTTTTACATCTCCGATGTTGCTCACAACCCGGCGCCCGTTTATTTCAAAATGGTTAGTCAGGACTCGCTGAAAACGACATTCGAGAATCCGTCCCATGACTTTCCGACTCGCATCATCTACCATAGGTCCGCGCAGGATTCGCTTCACGCCCGCATCGAGGGTATGCGCAAGGGTAAAGACGCCGGCGTCGATTATTTCTTCCAGCGTATAAAATGAAAGAGTCAGTGCGCCAACTCTTGACTTATTGTTCGCCGCGTTTACATTGATATATGTGTCATCGCTCGAGTGTCGGTAAAATTCTCTTCGGGACGTAATTGTGGCAAAATCTATGCGTTCGGGCAACAAATCAAAACCTTCGCCGTCCAAGCCCTCAAATGCGAACATCACTCGGTATTCGATTTTCGCCGTAATCGCTCTTGCCGCGATTGCTGCAGTAGTCTTTTTGACTCGTGACGCTAAGAGAAACACCGCCGCGAACTCAACCGACAATGCCTCCACCGGCTTGGCTGCGCCGATGCGCACCGAATTCCTGAAAGAGGGCATGCTCAGCTTCTACACGCCCGACGGTATCTATGTGTCGACAATAGACATCGAACTGGCGGAAAATACTGACGAACGTCGTATCGGCCTGATGTTTCGAAATACGATGGGCGAGAATCAGGGAATGTTTTTCATCTTTCCTTACGATGACATGCAAGCCTTCTGGATGAAGAACACAATCCTCCCGCTCGATATGCTATTCATCAACTCTAAAGACGAAATCGTGACTATTCACAAAAATACGACGCCTTTTGCCGAGACAAGCTATCCGTCAACTTCGCCGGCACAATACGTGCTTGAACTCAACGCCGGTTATGTCGACAAGCTTGGTATCACCGAGGGGTATCGGATTAGCTGGATGCGCACGAACTAACGATTGCCGTTCACGATTCGGAGATTGAGAGAGATCATTCAATGGGAAAGAAAGATCCGCGCGTAGACGCCTACATTAAGAACTCCGCCGACTTCGCAAAACCTATTCTCAACCGCCTGCGCAAACTCGTCCATACCGCCTGCCCGGATTGTGAAGAAACTATGAAGTGGAGCTTCCCGCATTTCGACTACAAAGGAATGCTCTGCAGCATGGCATCGTTCAAGCAGCACTGCGCATTCGGCTTCTGGAATGGCGCATTGGTTTTTGGATCTGATGCGGCCGCCAAAGCAAAGAATGAGGCAGCGATGGGGCATTTCGGCAGAATAACGTCACTCGATGACCTGCCCGCCGACAGGACAATCCTGATGCTGATTAAAAAGGCGGCAAAACTAAACGACGATGGAGTCAAAAATCCCGCTCGTTCAAAACCGAGAACCACGAAAGAATTAGAAATCCCCGCTTTCTTTATGACTGCTCTGCGCAAAGATAAGAGGGCATTTGCCGTTTTCAACGGCTTCAGCGCAAGCCACAAGCGCGAATACATCGAATGGATCGTCGAGGCCAAATCTGAAGAAACACGCGAACGACGACTGGAGCAGGCCATAGCCTGGATGCATGAGGGGAAATCGCGAAACTGGAAATACGTCAAAAAGTAAGAGATCTTGTCCGCTTTAGTTTACTCCCTGCCACCGCTCAGTTTAATGAACCTTTAAGTCGATATACTTGTAGAACGAATCGCGTTTAAAATTCTAATCGAATTATTTTATTATGGGAACTCATGAAACGTCCGCTGGTCATTCTGTATGTCGTAACTCTAATTGCAATCGTCTATTGCCTTATTGCGGGATTTAACTACTACAATACTCCATATACCGAACGCCCGCATCATGAGGATTACCGCCAACTGCGACCGGCCGGCAGCCGTGGTATCGCCTATGGCTACATCGGCGCCGCCATGATGATCCTCATGCTGACCTACTCTCTTCGTAAGCGTACCAAACTGCTGGGCAAAAAAATCACCCTCCGAAACTGGTTGAAATTGCACATTTATCTTGGCGTCTGCGGACCGCTCTTCATCATTTTGCATTCATCATTTAAGGTGCAGGGCCTGATTGCCGTCGCCTTCTGGTCAATGGTTGCGGTCGCCATTAGCGGTTACCTTGGGCGATACCTGTACATCCAGATTCCTCGCAATCAGGAGGGCGATGAATTGTCGCTTTCGGAAATCGACAAGCAGATGCTTCAGTCAACCTTAACGCTTCAAGAACAGTTCGATCTCCAGCCGGAACAGCTTGCTCATATTGATACACTCGCAAAACGCGGCACGGGGGCCGAAAGTTCGTTTCTCACCCTCTTAATCCGAATGTTCATTTCCGATTTAACTCGCCCGTTCGCAACTAGCAAACTGACGCGCGAATTGAAGAAGACTGTAAAAGTCTCCGACAAGAGCGCCAAACTAATTGTCAAACTTGCACTTGAACGCTCCGCGCTTGCCCGCCGAATCGAAATGCTCGACCGTACGCGCGAGGTCTTCCACTACTGGCACGTCATCCACAAGCCCTTTGCAATTATCATGTATTTGATCATGGGCATTCATATAGGTGTTGCGGTTTGGACTGGATTTTCGGGACTTTCCTAAATGTCCAGACACCCCTTGCATTTCGCCCGCATTGCGAATCGGCGGTTTCATATTCGCGCATTCCTTTTCTCCTTCGTGTTGCTCTTGATCGCCGGTATTAACCCGGCAATTGCACAACTCTCGCCCGGCGATCTTTCCAAAGCCCACGCACATCTGGAAGGTCTTGACAATTGCAAGTCCTGCCATGGCGCTGACGAAACGCATATCGCCCCGAATTGCCTGAACTGCCACACCATAGTTAAGAAACAACTTGAATCAAGTACGGGTCTGCATGGACGCAACAAATACAACGCCTGCGAGGAATGCCACGTCGAACATCACGGGCGTGATTTCGATCTCGTCTACTGGAAAGACGGCGACTCCGCCTTTGATCATAATCTAACCGGATACGAACTCACCGGCGCACATAAACCGCTGCAATGCCGCCAGTGTCATACAGCAAAAAATCTCCCACCCGAATTTCGCGAAGGCGACGCACAAAAGGACCCGGCGCGCACCTACCAGGGCCTGTCGACCGCCTGCAAAAGCTGCCATTTCGATGAGCACCGCGGTCAGGTCGCCTCAACCTGCGAGTCGTGCCACTCTAACGCATCCTGGAAACCGGCCGCAGCGTTTGACCATCAAAAAGCCAAATACGCGCTTGCCGGGCTCCACGTGCAGGTGGCGTGCGCCAAGTGCCACCCGACTGTGAGCGACCCCGCTAACGTCGCCGACACTTCCTACCGGAAGTTCACTGGACTTCAATTCTCCGAATGCAGCTCCTGCCATAAAGACCCTCATGTCGGCAGATTGGGACCGAACTGTGCCAGTTGCCACAACGTCAACGGTTGGCGGTCGGTCGACAACAACAGTTTCGATCACAGCCGAACGCGCTTTCCGCTGCTCGGTATGCATAAACCGCTCGTCTGCGCAAAATGCCACAAGCAGGAAGAACCGCGTAAGACACTCGCGTTTAGTCTCTGCAGCGACTGCCACAAGGATTTCCATCAAGGCGCATTTGCCAAGAGCCCCGGCGGACCGAAATGCGAGCGCTGCCATAACGTAGATGGATTCCGTCCCGGAATATTCACAGTGGAACAGCACGACAGTTCTTCTTATCCGCTCAAGGGCGCGCATTTGGCCGTCCCATGTGATGCTTGTCACATAAGCTCGCCGCCGGGAAAATCCCCGCGCGAATACCGCTTCACGTTTGAACAATCAGCCTGCAAGACCTGCCACAAGGATCCACACAGCGGTAAGGCAGACAAGTGGGTACAGGCCGGCGGCTGCGAAAGTTGTCACTCGGTCCAGAGTTGGAGCGAGTCCACCTTTGCCCACGATTCCACAAAATTTCCACTTATTGGAAAACATGTCACGGCAAAATGTTTGGACTGTCACGGGAACAAAAATGATAGAACGAATGTATCAATGCTGACTTTCGCGCTACTGCCAAGTAACTGCAACGATTGTCATATTGATATTCACCGAGGTCAGTTTGTCGTGGCTGGGGCGACCGTTTGTGAGCGTTGCCATACCACCGATAATTGGAAGGCATCAAAATTTAACCATGACCGTGATTCGCGTTATCGTCTTGAAGGCGCGCACGCTCGTGTACCCTGTGGCGAATGTCACAAAAATGTCATTGAAGAATCAACCGTTTTAGTCCGATACAAACCATTAAAGACGGACTGCAATAGTTGCCATGATAGTAAGACCGGTGATCTCTAATACTGGACTGTGACATGATTGCTCTGTTAAGAGTATGTCTGACAATTGCTTTCACTACCGGACTCACAATCACAACTCTCGCCCAGGGTGATAACCCGCACGGTGACATCAAGTTTGATTGCGCGACCTGCCATTCTACCGGCGGCTGGACCCAGATGAGAACGGACAAACCGTTCCCTCACGAGCAAACCGGCTTTCCACTCTCCGGTAAGCATAAGCAAGTCAAGTGCATGGCTTGCCATAACGATCTGGCATTCGCAAACGTCGCCGAAGATTGCGCTAACTGTCACGCCGATCCCCACAGCGGACAACTTGGCTCCCTTTGTCAAAATTGCCACACAACTCGCGGCTGGCAAAACGAGCAGGAAACTTTCGAAATTCATGCCACTCGCGGATTTGCCCTCATGGGAGCCCACGCGATTGCCGATTGCCAATCCTGCCATCAGGGCCAGTTAAGCGACCAGTACGCAGGGACTTCGCCCGAGTGTCAATCTTGCCACGAAAGTGACTTCGCCTCGACCGAAGATCCCAACCACGTCCTCGCCGGATTCAGCGCCGACTGCGTTCAGTGTCATCGCTCAACTGCCTTAGATTGGTCCGGTGCGAAATTTGACCATCCGCCCACACCGATTCTCGAAGGCGCGCATATCGGCCTCGATTGCGCCTCGTGCCACGCTACCCAGTTCGTCGGCACGCCAACGGATTGCTACTCTTGCCACAATACAGATTATCTCAGCGCACCAGACCCGGATCACGAAGCAGCCAACTTCTCACAGGATTGCAGCCAGTGCCACAAAATGACTGCCTGGACTCCGGCGGCATTTGACCACTCCCTGACATCTTTTGCTCTTGAAGGTGCGCATGCTACCGTCCAGTGCCAGGATTGCCACAGTGACACTTACTCCGGAACGGCGACCGATTGCTTTAGCTGCCATAATACCGCCTTTGCGCAAGCCAAAGAACCGGACCACACAGCCGGAAATTTTGATCACGATTGCCGCACCTGCCACAATCTAAATGCCTGGGAGCCGGCAAGCTTTAATCACGATGCTACGAATTTCGCGCTCACCGGCGCCCATCGACCGCTTGAATGCCAAAGCTGCCACAGCACCGGCTACGTCAGCACGCCCACGGATTGTTTCTCTTGCCACAGCGCAAGCTTCACCGCTACGAACAATCCCGACCATGTCTCGGCTGACTTCAGCCATGATTGCATTACTTGCCACACCACGACCGCCTGGCAGCCGGCTGAATTCGACCACGACCAGACTGGATTCGCAATCAACGGCGCACACATCGACGTCGATTGTCAATCGTGCCACAGCGCCGGCTATGCCAATACTGTCAATGACTGTTATGCTTGCCACCAGGTTGTCTTTGCCGCTGCCTCCGACCCTAACCACGTCACCAACGGTCTAAGCCATCAATGCGCCGGTTGCCACAATACGACTGCCTGGGTTCCGGTCGATCCGCAGGGATACGACCATACACTGACCGGCTTCCCTCTCGAGGGCGCCCATGTTGGCCTGCAATGCCAGTCTTGCCATAGCGCCGGATATGCCGATACCTCGCCGCTATGTTTCTCCTGTCATTCCGGAGACTTTGCACAGGCAGACGACCCCGACCACGAGGCGAGCAACTTCGATCACAATTGCCTCACCTGCCATACTAATTTCTCCTGGTCGCCGACGACCTTCGATCACAATCAAACGCAATTTGCCTTGACCGGCGCGCATCAGGCGCTTGCCTGTCTTTCCTGTCACAGTAGTGGTTACACCGGGACTTCCACGCAATGTTATAGTTGCCACACCGGTGACTTCACTTCGACAACCGATCCCAATCACGTTGCCAACAACTTTGATCACGATTGCACTTCCTGTCACTCGACATCCGCCTGGTCGCCCAGCAGCTTTGATCACAACACCACCGGCTTTGTATTGACCGGTGCCCATACGACAGCGACATGTATTTCCTGTCATGCGACCGGGTACACCAATACGCCAACGTTATGTTTCGATTGCCATCAGGGCGATTTCGCTTCGGCAACTGAGCCCAATCACGTGCAGAATAATTTCGATCACGATTGCACCACTTGTCACTCAACTGCCGCCTGGTCGCCCAGCAGCTTTGATCACAGCACTACGGGATTCGTCCTGACAGGGGCACACACTTCAACGACATGCATCTCCTGTCATGCGACCGGATACACGAATACGCCGAGCCTATGCTTCGATTGCCATCAGGGCGACTTCACCTCGGCCACCGAGCCGAATCATGTGCAGAATAATTTCGATCACGATTGCACCACTTGCCACTCGACGTCAGCTTGGGAACCGGCCGATTTTGACCACAGCCAGACCGGCTTCAACTTAACCGGCGCCCACACTTCGCTCGCTTGTATCTCCTGTCACGCCAGCGGATACACGAATACGCCGAGCCTATGCTTCGATTGCCATCAGGGCGACTTCACTTCGGCAACTGAGCCCAATCACGTGCAGAATAATTTCGATCACGATTGCACCACTTGCCACTCGACGTCAGCTTGGGAACCGGCCGATTTTGACCACAGCCAGACCGGCTTCAACTTGACCGGCGCCCACACCTCTCTCGCTTGTATTTCCTGCCATGCGACCGGGTACACCAATACGCCGAGCCTATGCTTCGATTGCCATCAGGGCGATTTCACTTCGGCAACTGAGCCCAATCATGTGCAGAATAATTTCGATCACGATTGCACCACTTGCCACTCGACGTCAGCTTGGGAACCGGCCGATTTTGACCACAGCCAGACCGGCTTCAACTTGACCGGCGCCCACACCTCTCTCGCTTGTATTTCCTGCCATGCGACCGGGTACACCAATACGCCGAGCCTATGCTTCGATTGCCATCAGGGCGATTTCGCTTCGGCAACTGAGCCCAATCACGTGCAGAATAATTTCGATCACGATTGCACCACTTGCCACTCGACGTCAGCTTGGGCTCCGAGTTCATTCAACCACAGCAATACCGACTTCCCGCTTACCGGCGCTCACAGCAGTGTTGCTTGCGTGACTTGCCATGTTGGCGGCTACACGAACACGTCGAGTACATGCATTTCGTGCCATCAATCCGATGTCACATCAGCTACTAATCCCAATCACGTCCAGGCCGCATTCTCTGACGACTGCGCGAGTTGCCATGCGACTTCCGCTTGGGCGCCCGCCAACTGGAATCACACTTCGACCGGTTTCATCTTGGTCGGCGCGCACACCTCGCTGCAATGCATTTCGTGTCATTTGCAGACTTATGCCGGAACCGATCAAACCTGCTTCGGCTGTCATTCCGCGGACTTCACGTCGGTCACTGATCCGAATCACGTGACCAACAACTTTGACCACCTTTGCACCAATTGCCACGGCACAACTGCGTGGGAACCGGCGACCTTCGATCACAATCAGACGCAATTCCCGCTGACCGGCGGACATGCCGGGCTCCAGTGCCTGACTTGTCATGCGACAGGTTACACCAATACGTCGACCGCCTGTTTCTCATGCCACTCCGGTGATTTCGCGTCAGCGACTGACCCCAACCATGCGGCGAATAATTTCGACCATAACTGCGTGACGTGCCACACGACTTCGGCCTGGTCGCCGGCAACATTTAATCACACCACGACAAGTTTCCCGCTTACCGGCGCCCATGCCAGTCTCCAGTGCCTTGCCTGCCATTCCACCGGCTACACCAACACGCCGACGGCTTGCTACAGTTGCCATCAGGGCGACTTCACCGGCGTAACTGACCCGAATCACGTCACAAATGCCTTCTCCCATCTGTGTAATGATTGCCACTCGACCTCCGCTTGGTCGCCGGCGACTTTCAATCACAGCGCCACGAACTTCCCGTTGACCGGGGCGCATGTCGGCTTACTCTGCCTCGATTGTCATTCCGGTGGCTACGTCAATACGCCGATGTTGTGCTACTCGTGCCACCAGTCCGCTTACGACGGCGCCACCGACCCCGATCACCAGGCTGCCAATTTCCCAACCGAGTGCCAAAGCTGCCACACAACCAGCGCTTGGTCGCCGGCAAATTGGAACCATGACTCTCAGTACTTCCCGATCTATTCCGGCAAACATCGGGAAAAGTGGGATACCTGCGCCGATTGCCACGTCAATTCGTCGAATTATGCAGTTTTCGAGTGCATTTTCTGTCATGAGCACAATCAAACGGATATGAACAATGATCATCGAGAAGTGTCCGGCTACACTTGGCAGAGTACCGCATGCCTCAACTGTCATCCAGATGGAAGCGAATAGCTAGTGTCGATTACTTTCACTCTGCGGAATCTGTGTTCAAAATCTACCATTTACTTCGCACTGGCCCTTATAGGCGTCATGTCGGTTCCGTCCCGTGCACAGGATTCAACTCTGCCCACGCAATACCGTATCAAATATCGCTCCGTTGATCGAATTTATCTCGAAGGCGGTAAGGCCGACGGACTTTTGCCCGGCGATCGCCTCGGAATCCAAAGCGGCGACGGCTTCTCCGTTATCCTCGAAGTCGCCTATGCCTCAGATCATTCAGCATCGTGTAAAATTGTTGGCGGCGACACGGAGTTGAAAGCCGGTCAATTCGTCAGCGTAATCAGTAGAGTCGAGCGGGCGAGTGCCGTTGTTGCTGCCGACACATTGACTTCCGATTCGACTGCGGTTCCGGCAACGGCTTCGCGTAAGCAACCCAATCGCAACTCGGCGAATGCCTCGCGCATATACGGTTCCGCTGCCTTGCAGTGGATGACCCAGCACGACCGCACCAACGGTGATGCCGATTTCTCCCAGTCGACGATGCGCTTAAACTTGCGCGCGACGAATTTGTGGTCGCAGCCCCTGACCATGGTGATTCGTACTCGCGGCCAGTACGAAGATCGCACTCGCGCCAGTTCGTCGGTCGCTCCCAACAATGATTGGGACAACCGCATCTATGAATTCTCGCTCGCCTTTGGAAGCGCGGACAAGGCCACGACGTTTCAAGTTGGCCGCATCCTGCCGCGTCACCTGACCCGCGTCGGCTACGTCGACGGCGCCGCCATCGACTTTGCGATCCAATCGAATTGGCACCTCGGCGCTTCTGGAGGTCTCAAGCCCCGCTGGCAGTATTCTTCCGAAGACATCTCGCTGCAGAAATATGGCGCCTATTTTGGCTATGAAAACCACATCAGCGGTCGTGTGCGCTTTGACCAGTATCTCGCTTTTGCGGGCGAATATCACGGCAGTGAAATCAGCCGCGAATTGCTCGATATCCAGGGCTCGCTGCAACTGAAAAATGGAATCTGGTTTAACAATCAATTCGAACTCGATATCAATCGCGGCTGGCGGCGCGATAAAAGCGGTTCCGGTATCGAAATGTCCAGCATCTACCTGAGCGCTCGCTGGCGCCTCAATAAGAGTGTAACATTTGGCTCAACTTACGACACCCGCCGGAACTACTGGACCTACACGCAGCAGTCAATTGCCGACAGCCTGTTTGATGATCAACTGCGCCGCGGCGCGCGCGCTGACATGTACTTGAATCTGCCGTATCAGCTCAGCTTCAATACACAAGTAGGCTATCGCAAGGCTGCCAGCGACTCCGACCCGACGATTTCCTACGTCTTCTACGCCAGCAAGGCCGGACTGCCTTCTCGCCAGTCGCGAATTACTGTGCGCTATTCGAATTTCAACGGCCCGACCAACGACGGCTACAATTACAGCGTTCGCCTTGCGCAACGATTCGGCGAATCATTTTCGCTTGAAGCCGCTCGCGGACTTTACCGCTACGATCTGGCCAGCACGAATGATTCGCGCAGCAATAGCTGGTGGGAAGGTGTCGCACGCTTGGAAGCCATCCGCAATTGGTTTTTCGATGCGCTTTACCAATATCAGTCGGGCGCCGATTTAAACGGCTACACCCTGCGTCTCGAAATCGGCAGACGTCTCTAACAACGGCTTCGACGGACTTCGCTTTATGGAATCAATTTACATTTGGCTCGTAACCATCGCGGTTTCGCTCGTCATTGTCGGAATTTACTTTCGAAAATTCCTCGTCGAACGCAGACTCGCCGCCGAGCGCAAAGACGAAGCGCGCGCTCTCGGAATTGACCGCCCGCGCTCCCAATTCCCGTTTATCAATCCGGCGCTCTGCATCGGCTGCGGCACCTGCACAATGGTCTGCCCCGAAGGCGATGTCATTGGCATCGTCCATGGCGCCGCGACAATTATCAACGGTGAACGCTGCGTCGGCCACGGCGCCTGCGAAAGAGAATGTCCTGTCGGCGCAATCAAAGTCGGCCTCGGTGATGTCCGCCATCGCCCCGACATCCCCGTATTGACGCCTGCCATGGAAACGACCGTTCCCGGCATCTTCATCGCCGGTGAACTCAGCGGGATTTCTCTGATCCGCAACGCCGTGCAACACGGCAAACTTGTGATCGAAGCCATCGCGGCGCGAAAACCTGCCGCTGGACAGCAGTATCAGGTCCTCATCGTCGGAGCCGGACCTGCTGGAATTACGGCTGCTCTGCGCGCGCAGGAACTTGGCCTGCAATATCTGCTCATCGACCAGGACGACCTTGGCGGCACCATCCGTCACTATCCCCGGAATAAATTGGTCATGACCCAGCCAATCGAATTTCCCCTCTTTGGCCCGCTCAAAAACGACGAGTACAGCAAGGAATTTCTCATTGACCTGTGGAATCAGCTTCGGGTCAAAATCGCGAAGAGCTTTCACCCTAACGAGAAGTTGATCGGCGTTACCACTCAACCCGGCGGATTCCTGGTCTCGACCAACAAAGCGTCCTATACTTGCGCAAATCTGCTTTTGGCAATCGGTCGCCGCGGAACACCGCGTCAACTCAACGTCTCCGGCGAAGAACTGCCGAAGGTCATGTACCAGCTCGTCGATGCGCAATCATACACTGGTCGCGATGTTCTCGTTGTCGGCGGCGGTGATTCAGCCATCGAAGCCGCTGTCGGGTTGGCTCGCCAGGCCAACAACCGGGTAACGATCTCCTATCGCCGCGATGCCTTCTATCGCGTCAAAAAGAAAAACGAAACGGCTGTAAAGAAGATGATGAGCAACGGCATGATCAAAGTTGTCTTCGATTCGCAGGTGCAACGCATAAATTCCGATTCTGTGCTGTTGACCACAAAAGTAGGAGATGTAACGCTCGTAAATGACTACGTCTTTGTGTTTGCGGGCGGCGATCCGCCTTATGAGTGGCTCAAAGGAATGGGCATCAAGTTTGGCGGCGAAGCCAAACGCCCCGCTGTCGAAAAACCCGCGACGACCGGCACACGCTGACGGTA
>CAVPQS010000045.1:0-12224 GCA_963707485.1 uncultured bacterium | reverse complement strand
TTTTGGTGTCGTCGGAATTGTGCTGCATTCGTGTTCGGACAAGGGAAACGATCCGCCGGTCGGGCAGGAATACAATGTGTATGTCTTGGGTTGGTGGTCGCCGGGGGGCAGATGTATGTCTATAAACTTGATGCACAATCAGACTCTGTTGTAGATTCCTTCTATGTCGGAACTAACAAAGAGATAGTCGGGATTTCCGTCAGCACTGATGGTCGGCAATTGTGGATCGCCGATACCGACATCAATAAGATCGTGAACACCGCCGATATGTCGCTTCTCGGTACTATCAGCGGGGTCGGACCTGTTCTGGCTTTCTTTGACCCAGACTTGGACAAGGTCGTCGGAGCGGCCTATTGGCGCCAGCGCATTCTGTATATCGATCCAATCACTTTCACGATTGTTGATACTGATAGCATGCGCGGACCCTCAAGATGGTGGGAGTTCGTGCAGCAGCCTCAAGCCAACTGTCTGGTCGGTGTTACTTTTCGCGAGCTACAGTCCCCGGACACCTCGGCGGGTGAGTTGCGTTACTTCGATTATCGTCAAAGAAAGACAATTGACTCAGTACTGATTGAGCCAAGTCCATATGGAGGAATGCAGGCTTATTTTGAGATATCGCCTGACGGCTCACGTATCTTTGCATACGGTGGGACTCCTGAGGGCCTCTTTCCGTGGCGGATGTACGACTCGCATTCAGGAGCGATTCTCTTTGAGGCATTACAGCCGAGTTACGGCGACAACATCTTTCTCGAAGACAATCGCAGGTTGATACTCACCGCACCAGGCAGTTTTACCTTTGACAATCCTCTTACGACGCTGCAAATCTGGGATTATCAAAGTCTGGCGATGGTCGGGAATGTAGATCTTCATTGGAAGGTCGATGATGATTCAGTTGCGTCCTTGCTGCCTGCTGTCGATGGAATCCAAATTCCAGGTACAAAGAAGCTCTATGTTTCTGCAGGTACGGTCACCGGTCGACCGGGAGCAATTCTGGTCATTTCACTTGAATTCATGCGCATTGAGAAGGCCATTTATGCAGGTCAAAATGGCTATTTCCGCGCAGTGGCTATTGGACCAAAAGTACCTTAGCAGGTTGCTGAAAAACGGCATCTGGAGTCGATAATTTGCGATTTCGCTGCTGCGATTTCGAGGATTTCTGATTTTGCGGAGGGAAGTTTGTTGTTTTCCGGGTGTTGTTACGGCGAGCTGGCGGCTGTCAATCTTTGGTCGGCGCCGCATTTTCTCCACTTCATTTTCACGCCATTCCAAGATCGGGTTTCAGTTTCGCGATTCGCAAAAGATTGTAGGCAGCGCCGACCATCTCGGCGGCCAATTGCGTCCGCGCTCGACCCTTGTGACGGGTCTTGCGCAACCCGCCAATCGTTTTCATCCAGCCGAAGATCTCCTCGATGCGTTTGCGCACGCGTTGACTAATCGCGTAGTCCTGGCGTTTCCTGATCCGGGGATCGACCGCCGAGCCGCCCGGACGTTTGTCGTTGGCCGCGATATGCGGCGCAATCTGCCGTTTCTGCAACCTCTGCTCCGCCGCTGACCACTGCGACTTAGTATCCGCCGCTGTTACACTAATGTCCAGCAACAGTCCGATCTGAAAATACCGTCGCATCAAAGCTGTCTTCGATCGGATTCATGTCCAGAAACCAACGAAATAACAGATTGTAATCCAACTGTTCGCATAACTGGCGTTCGCTGCGCGCCGAATACAGCGCCATCAGCAGGAGAGCCTTCAACACCCGCAACGCCTTGACCTTGCGCAACGGATGATCCGTCAGCGCCCGCTGTTCCGGAGTCCACAAACTCAACATCGTCTCATGGCGATTCGGCTCGCCACGCATGGCTTTGTCTCCTTCAGGCTAAATCCAAAAGACGATAAAACTCCTTCAATCTCACTGCGACTACAAATCGAGTTTTTCAGCAAACTGATAGGCTAAAATGTGCCGAAGATAAGTCAAAACGGGGATAATCAAAAAATCTGGTCAATATTAAGTAAACACATTAGTATAAGCCTTGATGGCGAAACTGCATTGTCAGGCGTTGGTCAAGACCTACCGCAAGCGCAAGGTTGTTGACGAAATTTCAATCGAAGTGAACCAAGGGGAAGTCGTTGGGCTTCTGGGTCCGAATGGAGCCGGCAAGACGACGACATTCTATATGGTGATTGGGTTTATCCGTCCGCAGGGTGGAAATGTGCTGCTTGACGACCGGGTGATTACCGGTTTGCCGATGTATCGCCGCGCCCGTCTGGGGATAGGATATTTGGCGCAGGAACCGTCGATTTTCCGGAAATTGACGGTTTGGCAGAATGTGATGGCGGTGGCGGAGACTTTGGGGCTGCGTAAGAAAGAGCGGGTAGAGCGTGTTACGGCAATACTGCAGGAATTGGACGTATTGCGACTGGCCAAGTCGAAGGGATACCAGTTGTCGGGGGGCGAACGTCGGCGGGTGGAAATAGCGCGGGCGTTGGTGTTGCAGCCAAGTTTTTTGTTGTTAGATGAGCCTTTTGCGGGCATTGACCCTATTGCGGTCGAGGACATTCAGCGTATAATAGATGCCTTGAAGACCAAAGGTCTCGGGATTCTAATTACTGACCACAATGTGCGAGAAACGCTCCAGACCATCGACCGGGCGTACATAATGTGCGACGGCAAGATATTAAAGGCAGGAACGGCGGAGAATTTGGCTTCGGATCCAGAAGCACGGAAGATCTATTTGGGTGAGAAGTTCCGGTTAAACTGACCGCGTAATTGACCGATAATATGAGTAATAAGCAACGGGTAGTGGTAACATCATACAGGGCAATTAGATAATATGCGATTGGAACTAACTCAAAAACTGTCCCTCAAGCTGGCTCCGCAATTAATCCAGTCGTTGAAAATGCTGCAGATGCCAATCCTCAAGTTGGAGCAGGTGCTGCGGCAGGAGCTTTCCGTTAATCCCCTACTGGAAGAAATCGAGACCCAGGAACAGGAACTCGAGCAGGATAAAGCTGCTACTGATTTGGTGGCTGAGACTCCGGCCAAGAAGGACGACGAAAAAATAGATTGGGATGAGTACCTTCGCGATAACGAAGATTACAACTACAAAGAATTTAAGACGGGCGACGGCGAAGAGATGCCGGAATTTAGTGTTGCCGGCGAAAAGTCGCTTTACGAGCATTTGCTCGAACAACTGACCTATCTCAAAGTACCGGCTGAGGACATCGAGATCGGCGAGTTTATCGTTGGTAATATTGACGAGTCGGGATATTTGGCGAGTTCAGTTGAGGACTTGGCTGAGCAACTTAAGGTAGAGCCGGAGCGCGTCGAACGGATATTGACCAAGATTCAAAGATTTGACCCGCCGGGAGTCGGGGCGCGCAACTTGAAAGAGTCGCTGCTGCTGCAGTTGCGCGACCGTCACATCGACAATAATTTGGTGTATCGCATCGTGGAAGAACATTTAGAGTCGCTGGATAAGAAGAGTTTCCAGCAACTGTCCAAATCGATGGGGGTTTCGCTGGAGCGGGTGCAGGAAGCGATGGAGGTCATCAAGGGCTTGTCGCCGCGGCCGGCCTACGGGCGGTTTTCGCGCGCGGCTGCCGCGGTGGTGCCGGATTTGATTGTCGAAAAAGTCGGCGAGGAATGGGTGATATCGCATAATGACCGCAATATTCCGCAATTACGAGTCAATGCCGGATATAAGGAATTGCTCAAGCGCGGCAACAATACGCCTAAAGAGACGAAAGTTTATGTTCGGGAGAAGCTCGAACAGGCGCGCTGGCTGTTGAATGCAATCAATCAGCGCCGGAATACGATGATCCGAGTAATGCACGCGATCGTGACCGAGCAAATCGAATGGTTTGAGAAGGGTGTTGAACGCCTGCGGCCGCTGACGATGGAAGACATTGCGACGATCGTGGATATGAACGTGGCGACAATTTCGCGGGTATCTTCGGATAAGTATGTTCAGACACCGCACGGTGTGTTTGAGATCAAGTATTTCTTCAATTCGGGCGTAAAGATGCAAGACGGCGAAGAAGTCGCCAAACGGTCGGTGAAGCAGTTAATTGAAGAGATCATCTCCAAGGAAGACATGGCCAAGCCGCTGTCGGATCAGGAGATATTCCAGATGTTGACTGAAAAAGATATCAAGATAGCGCGACGCACAGTCACCAAATACCGCGAAGAATTGAAAATATTGCCGGCGCGATTCCGCCGCCGGGCGACTTAAAGACAGATTTCTGGCCCAAAGCGGGCTTGACCGGACCCGATTGGCTTTATTGGATTTGAGATCACATGGTCCTGCAAAATCTCCTTTCTTTTATTTTGAAATCATTCTCAACATCGTATATACAGCGCTGACCCATGGATAGAAATATGGCATTGGAGATGGTGCGGGTAACGGAAGCGGCAGCGTTGTCTTGCGCCCAGTGGATGGGACGCGGCGACAATGATTCGGCTGACCGTGCCGCTGTTGAGTCGATGCGCGAGCGGTTCAATGCGCTGGATTTCAATGGGACGGTCGTTATCGGCGAAGGGGAACGCGACGAGGCTCCGATGTTGTTTATTGGCGAAAAAGTGGGAAAAGGCACCGGTCCGGCGATGGATTTGGCGTTGGATCCGCTTGAATGCACAAATTCCTGTGCGTATGGACGGCCTAACGCCATGTCGGTAGTGGCTTTGGGACCGAGCGGGTGTTTTTTGCATGCGCCGGATACTTACATGGAAAAGATCGCTGTGGGCTATCAGGCACGGGAGGCGATTGATCTCGACCAGTCGGTTGAGACAAATCTGCAACAAATCCGCGAAGCTTTGAAGATGAAAATGGAAGAATTGACGGTGGCGGTCCTGGAACGACCGAGGCACGACGACTTAATTTCACGAATTCGGAAACTTGGGGCACGGATTCGGCTTATTACAGATGGGGACGTTTCGGCAGCAATTGCAACTGCCCGCCCGGATGCGGGCGTAGATGTATTGATGGGCATTGGCGGCGCACCGGAGGGCGTTTTATCTGCGGCGGCATTGCGGTGCCTGGGCGGAGAGATTCACGGAAGACTACGATTTCGAAATAATACAGAGCGCGAGCGCGCGACCCGAATGGGTGTCAAAGATTTGGACAAGAAGTACAAGTCGGACGATTTGGCGATGGGACACGAACTGATGTTTTGTGCGACCGGAGTCACAGACGGCGAGCTTCTGGACGGAGTCCGTTTCAGCCGCGAGGGATCGAACACGCATTCGGTGGTCATGCGCCTGCAGACACGCACGATTCGTTTCATAGAAACATTTCACCACTATCACAGTGGACCTGAATAAACTTTTTCGAGGGATAGTATTCCTCAGTGGGAAAGGAGCCGTTTATGCAAATCAAGGTCACCGGACGGCGTTATGAGGTGGAAGAGAAGATCAAAGACCGGGCCATCAGCGAAATCGAGAAGCTGACGAAGTTTTTCGACAACATTATCGCGGCTAATTTGATTCTTTCGCAGGATGGATTCCGGTGCGAAGGCGAACTGACGATGACGGTATCGAAATCGAAGCTGGTTTCCAAGGGATCGAGTGAAGATATGTTTGCGACAATTGAATTGGTGACGGACAAGATGGCGGCGCAACTGAAGAAGCATAAGGGCAAGCTAAAAGAGCGCGACCAGAAGGTTCTTTCGGAGAAGAAGTCGAAGGTGGATCTTTCGACGAAGGTGGACGAAGTCGAGTATTAGGGTTAGCGTTCGCAATTATTGATCGTGAAATATGACGGCGGCTGGAAGGGATTCCGGCCGCCGTAGTTTGTTGTAGGTGCGGGGAATAAGGAAAGTCGCACCCTGCGCTATTTCATTGATTGAGTTTCGTGGTCGCGAGAGTGAGTTGAAGAGATAGAATCGTGTGGAGGGCTTAGACCGCTACGGGTGGGGTATAGGCTCCGAGCAATCCGCCGTCAGGTCGCCTCTCGCGGATCCAGTTTTCGTTGCTTCCATGGAATTGTTGGCGCGAGAGAAGACCTGACGGAACGACAACCCTCGCGATTCCACCTGGTTGGCTTGATTGCCGTCAAAACCTTGCCGGCTTCGATCACGCATCACTTACGCACCGATTCCGTCCAACCCAACGTACGCATGTAAATGTGGCGGCAGGTTTTAACCTACCTCCGCTGCCGGCGAGCGGGCCAATTCCCAGCGCAAGCGCTGGGGCACCGAAATTGGTAGCTGCATATTTATTGCATTTGGATTTCAAGGTCGTAGATTGGCTTGCGAGGTAAAATTGATATGGCTGCACTGACCGTAGAAAAGTTAATAAAAGAACGCCGCGAGATTTTGGATATGACGCTTCTGGCAGGCGCCGAAGGAGTCGATCGCGCGATTCAGACGAATGAGATCTTTCGCCCGGGGCTGGCCCTGGCGGGTTACACGGACAGGTTTGCTTACAAGCGCGTACAGGTGTTCGGGGAAACGGAACTGACCTATTTGTTTTCGCTGGCGCCGAAACAGCGGGTCGAGTCGATCGAGAAGTTGACTTCGTTTCCCGTTCCGATGCTGGTTGTGACCAAGGGGATTGCGCCGCCGAAAGAGATGACGGAAGTCTGCGACCGCACAAAATTGCCGCTGCTTTCGACGCGGATGTCGACGAAAGATTTTATTGCACGGCTGTCGACGATACTCGACAATGTGTTCGCGCCCTCGATTACCAAGCACGGGACGCTGGTGGACGTGTATGGAGTGGGGCTGCTTTATACGGGCAAGTCGGGGATCGGCAAATCGGAATGTGCGCTTGACCTGGTTGAGCGCGGACACCGGTTGGTTGCTGACGACATGGTGAAGATTACGCGCAAGGCGCAGAGCACGATTATCGGCCAGAGCAACGAACTGCTGGGACATCACATGGAAGTGCGCGGGATCGGGGTGATCGATATCGAAAAGCTGTTCGGAATCCGGGCGATCCGGTTGCAGAAGCGCGTCGAAGTGGAGGTGCGGCTCACGGTATGGGAAGGCGGCTCGCAGTATGAGCGTCTGGGACTCGAAGAGCGCTACACGACGGTGCTGGGGGTTGAGATTCCGGTGGTGACGATTCCGATTTCGCCGGGAAAGAATATCACGGTTATATCCGAAGTGATCGCGATGAATCATATGCTCAAGGTTTACGGCGAGAACGCGGCGGAGGCTTTATCGAAGCGACTTTCGGAGCGGATACATCGGCAGCAGATGACGATGGATTATTTGGAGTCGGATTACGAGTAGCCCTCACCCTTGCCCCTCTCCCAAGGGGCGAGGGGAAATAGAACAGGTAATGTCGATTCGCATGGGTGCGTGTGGCAATATGCCCGGCGTTGTAGGTCAAAACCTGTCCACAATTATTCCGATACCTTTGAATTGACAATAATGCTATTAGGGCGACGATTCGATCCAACCGTCCAAGGGTTTTGACAATCTCAATTAGCACGGACCGTCAAAACCCTCCAGTTTCGAAATCACATTTTCACTTGTCGCGTAACTGCACAAAAGTTGCGTTATGTCACTGCTTTGGGCGGGTTTTGACCTACGATGTCTTCGTTTCCACATCATGTGAATCATCCCCATTTCCGATTTGTGGAACAAGGCGGCATGCGTTTTCGTTTAACGTATCGATCCGATTGGGCTGGCGAAAGCGCCGGTTGGGTCGGTATATTCGAAGTAGTAGATTTCAGAAGTGTTGTAGGTCAAAACCTGTCCACAATTATTCCGATACCTTTGAATTAACAATAATGCTATTAGAGCGACGATTCGATCCAACCGTCCAAGGGTTTTGACAATCTCAATTAGCACGGACCGTCAAAACCCTCCAGTTTCGAAATCACATCTTCACTTGTTGCGAAACTGCACTAAAGTCGCGATATATCATTGTTATGGGCGGGTTTTGACCTACTATGTCTTCATCTCTACATCATGTGAAACATCCCCCCTCCGATTTGTGGAACAAGGCGGCATCGGTTTTCGTTTAACGTATCGATCCGATTGGGCTGGCGAAAGCGCCGGTTGGGTCGGTATATTCGAAGTAGTAGATTTCAGAAGTGTTGTAGGTCAAAACCTGTCCACAATTATTCCGATGCCTTTGAATTAACAATAATGCTATTAGAGCGACGATTCGATCCAACCGTCCAAGGGTTTTGACAATCTCAATTAGCACGGACCGTCAAAACCCTCCAGTTTCGAAATCACATTTTCACTTGTCGCGTAACTGCACAAAAGTTGCGTTATGTCACTGCTTCGGGCGGGTTTTGACCTACGATGTCTTCGTTTCCACATCATGTGAATCATCCCCATTTCCGATTTGTGGAACAAGGCGGCATGCGTTTTCGTTTAACGTATCGATCCGATTGGGCTGGCGAAATGGCTGGCGGGGTCAGTATATTTGGGGTCAAGTACAAGTAAATTGTACTTCGGAAACGAAATTGAACGTGATGGAGGATTTTAGATAATGAACACGATGAAAACGACCTTCCTGATGGCGCTGTTGATGGTACTGGCGGTCGGGATAGGTTATGCGCTCGGCGGCAACGGCGGGATGATGATTGCATTTGTCTTTGCGCTGGGCATGAACTTTTTCAGCTATTGGTTTTCCGACAAGATCGTTCTGAAGATGTACAAGGCGCAGGAAGTGACCGAGGCGCAGCAGCCGCGACTTCACAATATGGTGCGAGAGCTGGCGCAGCGGGCGCAGTTGCCGATGCCGAAGGTGTATATCATTCCGAATCCGACGCCGAACGCTTTCGCGACCGGGCGCAATCCGGAACATGCGGCGGTGGCGGTGACGCAAGGCATCATGAATTTGCTGACCGATAATGAGCTGCGCGGCGTGCTTGGTCACGAGTTGGCGCATGTGAAGCATCGCGACATTTTGATCGGAACGATTGCGGCAGTGTTTGCGGGCGCGATATCGATGCTGGCGCATATGGCGCAATGGGCGATGATTTTTGGAGGCGGACGGTCATCGGATGACGAGCGCGGCGGCGGGCTGGGAATTTTGGTGATGGCGATTGTCGCACCGATTGCTGCGATGATGATACAAATGGCGATATCGCGGTCGCGCGAATATCTGGCCGATGCAGGAGGCGCGAAATTTCATGGTAATCCGCATGATTTGGCCAGCGCACTGCGGAAGCTGCATACAGCCTCGCAGAAGATACCGATGAACGCAAGCCCGGCGACGGCGCATATGTTTATCGTGAATCCGTTGTTTGGACGCGGCGGGATAACGAGTTTGTTTTCGACGCATCCGCCGATGGAAGAGCGGATCAAGCGTCTTGAGGCGCTAAGGTTCGCGTAAGAGCTTTCACTCCTCTTCTGAAAAGGAGAGTGGTGTTTTTTTACGTGGTAGGCGCAGAAATTTACGCAGGAATAACGGGCGAGGGAACCGCGCCGCTGCGAAAGTTCGAGTGAAGTCGAACCTACAGGAGGGGGACCATGTCAGACAGGAAAGTCAGACAAGAATGTCTGACCTACTTGGAATTTGTTGAGCCACGCGAAAGTTATCCGAGTTCAGTACTTGCATCAGGATAGGAAAGAAAATTGTCAGACAAGAATGTCTGACCTACCTGGAATTTGTTGAGCCACGCGAAAGTTATTCGAGTTCAGTACTTGCATCAGGATAGGAAAAGGAAATTGTCAGACAAGAATGTCTGACCTACCTGGAATTTGTTGAGCCACGCGAAAGTTATTCGAGTTCAGTGCTTGCATCAGGATAGGAAAGAAAATTGTCAGACAAGAATGTCTGACCTACCTGGAATTTGTTGAGCCACGCGAAAGTTATCCGAGTTCAGTACTTGCATCAGGATAGGAAAAGGAAATTGTCAGACAAGAATGTCTGACCTACCTGGAATTTGTTGAGCCACGAGAAAGTTATTCGAGTTCAGTACTTGCATCATCGCGGTGGAGCACAGGCGGAATGTAAAAAG
Organism: uncultured bacterium; assembly: GCA_963707485.1. Lineage (GTDB taxonomy): Bacteria > Zixibacteria > MSB-5A5 > CAIYYT01 > CAIYYT01 > JADJGC01. Next base: position 2,303 of record CAVPQS010000045.1, on the reverse strand, counting down.
ATTTCGCTAACTACCCTTCCCTTCAATACTATACATTTTTCTCCCAATGAGCATCTTAACCGCAGAATTAGCGGAGGGACAAATGTCCGATATTCGCAATAGCAAATCATATAGCGCATACCTGCGAGCAATGATAGTGTCAACTGTTTTCGCAGGAATTATAGCGGCCGGCATGCGCACGACCATCATGGCGCAGGAGATTTCGCAACCGCAGCCGCCGATGGCGACGAAGATTCCCAAAGCGGACACGACGCTGGGGGATGTTCGCAACGATGATTATTTCTGGTTGCGGGACAAGAGCGACCCGGATGTGATCGATTATCTCGACGCCGAGAACGACTACACGGCGGCGATGATGCGCGACACGGATTCGCTTCAGGCGAAGCTATACAACGAGCTGATCGGGCGCATCAAGGAGACCGACCTGAGCGTGCCGGAACGAATCGACGAGTATTACTATTATTCGCGGACAGAGCAGGGAAAAGATTATCCGATCTACTGCCGAAAAAAGGGCAGTCTTGAGGGAGCCGAAGAAGTGCTACTCGACCAGAATGTTTTGGCTGAGGGCATCGGTTATTTTGATGTCGGTGGATTTTCGGTGAGTCCGAGTCATTCGCTTCTGGCGTACACCGTTGATACGACGGGGTCGGAAGTGTATGCGCTGTATTTTAAGAATCTCGTCACGGGTGAGTTACTTCCCGACCGCGTGCCGAATGTGGGGACGAGCATCGCCTGGGCGAACGACAATCAGACGGTGTTTTATGACGTGATCGACGAGACCTATCGCCCCTACCGCGTGTATCGACATCAATTGGGGACAGAGGCGACAGTTGATACGCTGATTTTCGAAGAGCCGGATGATCATTTTTTTCTGGATGTGACGCGGACGCGCGACAAACAATGGATCATGATCAGCCTGGGGAGCAAGACCTCGGCGGAAGCGTGGTATCTTGACGCCGACACGCCGCTGGGAACATTCAAAGTTGTCGAGCCGCGGACACTGGACATGGAATATTATGTTTATCCGCATGAAGACCGGTTTTTCATACTGACCAATGACGAGGCTTTGAATTTTAAGGTGGTTGAAGTTGCAGCGGGCGATCCGGCGCGGAAGAATTGGAAGGACTATCTTCCCTACAACGAGAAGATCAAGATCGACGCGCTGTATGCGTTCAAGGATCATCTGGTGGTTCAGCAGCGACAAAATGGATTGCAGGAAGTTATGGTCATCAATTTTGCGGATAATTCGGCGCACAATGTCGAGTTCCCGGAGCAGACGTATTCGGTGGCGGGCGGCGCGAATCCGGAATATCACACGAGCTTGTTGCGATTCAGTTACCAATCGATGACGACGCCGAAGTCGGTTTACGATTACGATATGAACAAACGGACGCGTGAATTGCTGAAGACGACGGATGTGCTGGGCGGATTTGATCCGAAGAATTATCAGTCGGAGCGCGCAATGGCGACGGCGCCGGATGGAGTGCAGGTTCCGGTGGCGATCGTGTACCGTAAAGACAAATTCAAAAAGGACGGGACGAATCCACTGTACCTGTATGGGTATGGCGCCTATGGCGATCCGCTTGACCCGTGGTTTTCGTCGAACCGTGTCAGCTTGCTTGACCGCGGGATCGTGTTCGCGATTGCGCAGACGCGGGGCGGCGGCGAGATGGGACGGCAGTGGTATTTCGACGGCAAGCTGCTGAACAAGAAGAATACGTTTACTGATTTCATCGCGTGCGCCGAACATCTGGCGGCGGAGAAGTATTGCGCGAAGGACAAGGTGATTGCCAACGGTGGATCCGCGGGCGGGCTCTTGATCGGAGCGGTGACGAACATGCGACCGGATTTATGGCGTGCGGTGATTGGCGATGTGCCGTTTGTGGATGTGATCAATACGATGCTTGACCCGACGATTCCGCTGACGGTTACGGAATGGGAGGAATGGGGCGATCCGTCGCAGGCGCAATTCTACTCGTACATGAAGTCGTATTCGCCCTACGACAACGTGACGGCAAAGGACTATCCGAACATTTTGATTACGACAAGCTTGAATGATCCGCGGGTGGGATTTTGGGAGCCGGCAAAGTGGTGCGCCAAGTTGCGCGCGAACAAGACGGACAAGAATCTGCTTATTTTCAAGATCGACATGGACGCCGGTCATGGCGGGGCTTCGGGACGATATCAACAGTATCGCGAGATTGCGTTTGAATATGCATTCGTGCTGAAGGTGCTGGGGATTTCCGAATAGTAAGCATTCTATCAAGACAGATTATTTGGAACAGGGCGATGGTTCATCGCCC
>CAVPQS010000044.1:0-21551 GCA_963707485.1 uncultured bacterium | reverse complement strand
ATAAAATTTCTTATGCAGCGTCGGTTGGCCGCGGCGAAAATCGTCGTCATCCATGCAGGGCAAATCGTCGTGAATCAGCGAATAGGTGTGAATCAATTCGAGCGCGCCGGCATAGCGATAGATCGAATCACCGACTCCGCCGCAGGCATAAAACGACGACACCGCCAGCACCGGACGCAACCGTTTGCCGCCGGCAAAAACCGAGTAGCGCATCGCAGCGTGGAGTTCTTCCGGAGGCACGTCATTTTTCGGGAGCATACGTTCGAGGTGGAAATCCACCTTTTCGCGGACAGCCTTGAATGGCGACACGCCCTGTTTGAGCACCTCAGGCATCCGGGCTGCCTAACGCTTCGAGCTTTGCCTGGCTGTTTTCCATGACCAGCTTCTTGATTTCGGATTCGACGGCGGACAAACGCTCGGAGCAGAGTTTGCTCAAGCGCATCCCCTCGGAATAGAGCTTGATGGCGTCATCGAGCGGCAGGTCACCCTGCTCGAGTTTGCCGACGACTTCCTCAAGACGGCGCAAATTATCTTCGAATGTTGCTTCTTTGCCAGCCAATATTACCTCGGATTATCTGGATGTAGCTTGCAGTATAACCGATAAAATACGCAATGCAACCAATCTTGTGGGAGATTTCTCGGGGCGGCTAATCAATTGTGGCTCTTCGCGAACCGTCGCTGAAGCTGATTTCCACGTTGTCTTTGGCGGAAAGTTCAGCGGCTCGCTTGACAATGGCATTGTTCGCCGAACGCCGGACGACAGCGTATCCGCGCTTTAGCACTGCATCCGGCGACAGCGCTTCAAGCTTGTGGTGCAGGGTGTCAAAACGGCCGCGCTTGCGCAATACAGCCATCTCCAGCGAATTTTGCATGCGTGTGACGTTGTCATCAAGCCTCTGCGCGAATGGTTCGACAATCACCGCCGGCCGCAGCATCACTCGCGATTGGAGAATTCGTGTCACTCGTTCGCGGCGAAACTCGACATTGCGCAGAAGCGATTTCTGCAGGCGGTCGTTTGAATTAATCACAAACTGAATCAACGCGCTGGAATCGAAGGTCGCCAGTTCCGCCGCCGCCGATGGCGTCGCTGCCCGCAAATCCGCTACGAAGTCCGAAATCGAAAAGTCTATCTCATGCCCTACCGCCGAGACCACCGGAATTTTTGACTCGAATATCGCCCGCGCGACGACTTCTTCATTGAATGCCCACAAGTCCTCCAATGATCCTCCGCCCCTGCCGACGATCAGCGTATCAACCTCGCCCCAAGCGTTAAATTCTTTGATCGCAGCAGCAATATCGGCGGCTGCGCCATCACCCTGAACTTTGGTCGGGCGCAAAACTAGCCGCACCATCGGCGCCCGGCGTCTGGCGATATTGATGATGTCGCGAATCGCCGCGCCGGTCGGCGAGGTGATAATCCCGATAGCGCGCGGATACTGAGGAATCGGACGTTTGCGTTCTTGTTCGAAAAGCCCTTCGGCAGCGAGCTTGGCTTTGAGTTTCTGGAATTGTTCTTCGAGACTGCCGATTCCCTTCGCCAAGATTTTGATCACGCGCAGTTGATAGGATCCGCCCTTTTCGTAGAGCGTGATGTCGCCAAATGCCCGCACCTTGAGACCGTCCTTGAGCGCCAAAGTCAGTCCCTGCGCCGAGAATTTCCAGATAACGGCTTTGAGTTGTGCGTCAGCATCTTTGAGCGTGAAGTAGCGATGCCCCGAAGTGTGATGCAGATAATTCGAGATTTCGCCCTCGACCCAGATCGAGGTGAACTCGCCTTCAAGCGCGTCTTTGATCTCGCGCGTCAACTGCGAGACGGTAAGGATCTTTTCCTGAGGGTTGTCTTCAATCACAGGTAAAAGATACGTAATAAACTACTACTCGCAAATCACTTCTCTCAGGCAGTGTTGAGCGCTGCGTATTGCCGGCAGTCAAGAATTTCTAACAACTGACAAATCTTGTCCGAAAATTCGACACTTCAAATTTTGCGGATAAGCAGATACGCAAAAATAGGTTAGTGCTTTTCTAATTTCTTGAAGCAAATTTGACTGTAGGATTATTCGACACCGGAATGATTATACCCAAAAAAACAAACCAAATAACCTATTGTTTGACAAGAGAATAACCCGGTTGTTCCATTTTGGCAAGGCATTTGCTCTGTGATAAGTTATCTTGGCCAGTAGTGTCTTAACAGACGATCCACTTAGCGGAAGCTTCCCCAGCTTCCGCTAAAATTTTTTAGGGCAGTTTTTTCCGGTTAATTCAAAGTAAGAATGTCGTGGACATAGAAGTCGATCAGCACTTCCCCGAAGAACAATGCGACCAATGCCGCGAGTGACAAAAACGGTCCGAACGGAATCATCCGCCCGGCGCCCTGCTTGCGCGAGACTGCCATTTGCATTACCGCATAGATTAGCCCGAACACAGCGGCGCCGAAGAATATGAAGATGATATTTTTCCAGCCGAGAAACGCTCCCAACATCGCCGCGAGTTTGATATCGCCGCCGCCGAGGGATTCTTTCTTGAAGACGAAATCTCCTAACATCGCCAGCAGGTAAAGCGCGATGCCTCCCGCCAGCAGGCCGATCAGCGCATCCAGCGGCGTCACCAGCGGATTGACCCATGACAGCGCCATTCCGAGCACCATGCCGGGGTAGGTAATCCGATCGGGAATGATGTAGTATTCGAAATCGATAAACGTCACGACCAGCAGCATCGAGAAGAACACCGCCGCGATCAGCGAGTGGAAACTGACGCCGTAGAGCTTGTAAGCCGTCAGGAAAAACACCGCCGTCACAAGTTCGACGATCGGGTAGCGCCACGAAATCGACTCCGCACAGAGGCGGCATTTGGCGCGCAGAATGATGAAGCTCACCAATGGGATATTGTCGTACCAGCGAATCATCTCGCTGCATTTCGGGCAATGCGAGCGGCCAGTGACGAAGTTCTCCTTGCGCGGCAGGCGATGAATCAGCACGTTCAGAAACGAGCCGATAAACGCGCCCATTCCGAAGGCGTAGATGCTCAGGAGTATTTCGGGATTCATATCACAGGAAGTATCGACAAGGAAGTGTGATTGCTCAAGAGTTAATTGCGGGTCACGAATTTTTCAACAATGGGGCGTTTCAGAGCGGAACTGGGGGGCAAGGACACCACCGAATGCGTTGAACGAATCTAATTGTGCGCGCCCGCCGTCCACGTCGGGCGCGTAAGATAGGCGCCAGGCGTGGACGACTGCCGCCCACGGAAGGAAATGGTTGGTGCCGGGATTCTCAGGCAAGACGATTGGTAAAGATTTGCCGCTTCGATCGATAAACCCACCGGGTCGGTGGGGTACAATGAAGTGGGCTACAAGTTCTCAATCAAACTCCTCACCACACCTGGGACATTTCTTAGAGATGAATTCAAATCGAATCCTGTCTTTCGATACGTTGTCGATTCCATCCCATTTCCGAATAGACAAGCCACAATTCGGGCACTTCATTTTCCTAAGGAACCGAGTGAGTAAGTATAACTCTATGAAGATTAGAAAAGATAAAGAAGGGTGGACAAATTCAGTGAGCAAGACGATGACCACAAAACCCAGTGGCAGGGCAACATAGAATACGAGTCGTGTCTGCGTTTTCAGGCCCATTGAATTTGGTCCTTCGCAAGATGCATTAGTTTGGCCACATTGTACCCCACCGACCCGGTGGGTTGATTGATCGAAGCGGCAAATCTCAAATTCATCTCCGCCGTCTCTGAATTAACTGAACCCATGCCACACCCTTCGCAATTTCAATTGATCGACATTAAAGAAGTGCCGCCATCACGGAATCCGCAACAACACTTACATATCAGTCCCGATGCGGGTGGGCTACCGGGTCGTCCTATCAATTATCAATCGCCTCCCACAGCTCGATCTTGTTGCCCTCGATATCCATGATGTGGATGAACTTTCCGTAATCGTATGTCTCAAGCGTATCGACGATTGTCACGCTATCCTTGCGAAGTTGATTCACCAAACTCGCCAGGTCGTCAACGCGGTAGTTGATCATAAACTGCTTTGTTGAAGGCTCAAAATACTTGGTTGTTTCCTTGAACGGACCCCATTGCGTCGAGCCCTTTTTGGATGAGTCAGGATTCTCCCACCACTCGAAGTTTACCCCATATTTATCTGTACTGAATCCGAGATGCGCGTTGTACCACTCTTTCACCTTGCCGGGGTCTTGACACTTGAAGAAGACTCCGCCGATTCCCGTAACCCGCCCTACTTTTGGCGCGTCGGCCGTTTTTGCATCAACCGCCTGGCTCAGTGCGTACCCAAGCGCAAAGGTCATCGCAAACGCGAAAATTATCCACGCCTTGTTCTTCATTGAATTCTCCTATCCCTAAGACATTCTCTTCAATTCTGTTTTCCCACTGGGATCGCGCCTACCGCGCCAATCCCGCCAGCGTCGCCAGCACGATGGGCGCAAGTTCCGCGCGCAACCTGCGATCACCGAGCAGCACCGGCTTGGCGCCCGCGCGAATCATTGTATCTTCCTCGATCCGGCTGAATCCTTCTTCGGGACCGGTGAGCAGAAGCATCTTCTTCGCGCTTTTGGTCGTTTCCGCCAGAAAAGACGGCCCCTTGAGCGAGCCGAGCAAAATCAGATCATACATGCCGAACAGCGCGACTGCGTCCTCGATATCCACCGGTTCGGAAATCTCGGGCAGAACCGTGCGCAGCGATTGTTTCATCGAACTGATCACCACCTTGCGCCAGCGTTTGATGCGTTCGCGCGATTTTTCCGGAGTGAGTTTGCTGGGAGAATTTTTGCTGATGATCGGAATGAATCCCGTCACGCCAAGCTGCGTGCACTGGTCGAAGATCTGATCCGCTTTCGATTGCTGCGGCAGCCCGAATCCCGCCGTGATCGCAACCGGCAGTTCGTTGATGTTGCGGGAGACTTTGACCGTGCGCGCTTTGACGAGTTTGTTTTCGTAAGCCGCAATCTGCATGTTGTACAGATTGCCGCAGCCGTCGGTGGCAAGCAGCATGTCGCCGATGTAGAGCCGGAATGATTTCAGGATGTGGTCGGATTCTTCGCGCCCGAAAGTGCAGATGTCGCCCGCGAGTTGGTCGGGTTCGAAATAGAAATGTGTGCTGTTGCTAAGCTTTGATGACACGGCAGCAGATCCAGTCGTTCTTGCGCGTGATCTCGTTTCCCGTGATGCTTTTCAATTTCAGGAAGTTGACGAACTCTTCTTCCTGCTCGATCAAAATTCCCGAAAGTATAAGTATGCCGCCCGGCTTGAGGCAGCGCATGAAATTCTCGAAGAGGTTGTAGATTTCGTCTTTGATCAAATTGCTGACGACGATGTCGTAATAGCCGATCAGATTGACTTTCTCCATCGACCCGAATTTGATCGTAACGCGATCGCTGACTTGGTTGAGTTCGATGTTTTCCTGCGCGTTTTCGATTGCCGCCAGGTCGATGTCGAGCCCGAGGCTGGCGTCGGCGCCCAGCTTTGCCGCGAGAATGCTCAAGATTCCCGAGCCGCAGCCGAGGTCGAGCATCTTGTCGCCGGGCTTGATGTCTTTCTGGAGTTGCGCCATGCACAGTTGCGTGGTTTCGTGATGTCCGGTGCCGAATGCCATTTTCGGCTCAATGACAATTTGCAGTTTGTCGCCATAGTTGATTTGGTCCCAGGTCGATTTGATGACGAGATTATCGACCACGACCGACTCGAATGATTGCTGGTATGATTTGATCCAGTCAATGTCGTCAATCGGCTTGACGCTAATGATCGACTCCAGACCTTCGGCTGTCGCGACGCCGGTGCGGACGAGATACTTTCCCAGCGATTCAACTTTGTCGCGCGATTCGTCGGCAATCGGGAGATAGAACTTGACCTTGAAATCGTCGTCGGAAACTTCGGTGACAAGACCCTGTGCGAGCGATTCAGTGATGAAAGATGTTACGATGTCTTCAGCAGAGGGGTCGCACTTGACGCTGACTTCCAGATAACCGGCCAACGTCACACCCCCAGCGATTCTTTGAGGCGCTCAAAGATCGATTTGGTTTCACGTTCCGGCGGAGTATCGCCTTCGAGATGGCGCAGTTTTTCGTAGAGCGCTTTTTGTTCCGAGCTGAGATTTTGCGGTGTCCAGATCGTGACTTTTGCAAGCAAGTCCCCGCGACCGGATGAGCGCAACTTGCCCAGCCCCTGCCCTCTCAGTTTGAGAATCTTTCCAGTCTGTGTGCCGGGTGGAATCTTGAGCTTCACTTTGCCGTTAAGCGTTTCGACTTCGATTTCGCTGCCGAGCGCCGCTGCGCCGATGGTCACCGGTATTTCGGTGATGATGTCGTTGCCGTGACGAATGAAGCGATCGTGTTCTTTTTCTTCGATTAAGACAATCAAATCACCCGACTCGCCGCCGCGCATTCCGGCATTGCCTTCGCCGCGCATCGGGATGTAATTCCCTTCCGCGACTCCGGCGGGAATTTTCACAGTGACGGTAGCTTGCTCCTCCACTCGTCCCGAACCGGTGCAGGTCGGGCATGGCGTGGTGATAACCTCGCCGCTGCCGCCGCAATGCGAGCAGGTGGTCACATTGATAAACTGGCCGAACATGGAGCGCGATACCTGGCGGACTTCGCCGGCGCCTTTGCAGACGCGGCATCGTTCTTTCGAAGATCCGGATGCCGATCCCGAACCCGAGCAGGTCGAGCAGCGTTTGAAGCGTTTGTATTTGATGACTTTTTCGGCGCCGAAAGCGATTTCTTCGAGCGTGAGGCGCAGGCGGACCTTGATGTCTTCGCCGTGGTAGTGCTGGCGCGATCCGCCGCGACGGCTGCCGCCGCCAAACATTTCCTCGAACGACGAACCGCCCATCCCAAAATCGCGCATGAACGCGCGCAAGGCATCGTTGATATCGAATCCCTGACCGTATCCACCTCCGCCGGGGAACCCGCCCTGTCCCTGCGCAGCAGCATGACCGAACTGGTCATAGCGCTGGCGGGTTTGGGCATCCTTGAGAACTTCGTAAGCCTCGGTGGCTTCCTTGAATTTTTCCTCGGATGCTTTGTCGCCGGGGTTTTTGTCGGGATGGAACTGTACCGCCAGTTTGCGGTAGGCTTTTTTTATCTCTTCCTCGGTGGCGGTTTTCGCGACGCCGAGGACTTCGTAATAATCTCGCTTGGCCATATATTTAGGCGGTGACCTCCATCACCGCAACAGACTACTTCTTCTTGTCCTCATCGACAACTTCATAATCGGCATCGACGGCTTCGTCCTTGCCGGAACCGCCCTGCGGCTGCTCCTGATCGGGACCGCCTTCGGGACCGGCGCCCGAAGTTTGTTGCTGCTGCGTCTGCTGATAAATTTTCTCGGCGATTTTCTGCGAAGCTGTCATCAGGTCGTCAATTTTTTGGTTGATGATTTCTACGGAGTCGGTCTTGATCGCCGCTTCGAGCTTTTCTTTCGCATCGACGATTGCCTGTCGCTCATCGTCGGAAACTTTGTCGCCGTAGTCCTTCAGCGTCTTCTCGGTCGAATAGATAATCTGATCGGCCTTGTTGCGGACTTCGATAAGCTCGCGCTTTTTCTTATCGGCTTCGACGTTGGCTTCGCCATCGCGAACCATCTTCTGAATTTCAGCTTCCGAAAGTCCGGATGATGATTCGATTTTGATTTTCTGTTCTTTGCCGGTGCCAAGATCTTTCGCCGACACATGCACGATGCCGTTGGCATCGATGTCGAATGTCACTTCGATTTGCGGCATCCCGCGCGGAGCCGGCGGAATTCCGACAAGATCGAATCGTCCCAAGGTCCGGTTATCGACCGCCATTTCGCGTTCGCCCTGAAGCACGTGGATATTCACTGCCGGTTGATTGTCCGACGCCGTCGAGAACACCTGCGACTTGCGCGTCGGGATTGTGGTGTTGCGTTCGATCAATCTGGTCATCACGCCGCCGAGCGTCTCGATACCAAGCGACAGCGGGGTGACATCGAGAAGCAGCACGTCTTTGACATCGCCGGATAGCACGCCGCCCTGAATGGCAGCGCCGACTGCGACGACTTCATCGGGATTCACACCGCGATGCGGCTCGCGCGCAAACAGATCCTTCACGACCTGCTGCACTTTCGGCATGCGCGTCATACCGCCGACAAGAACAACCTCGGCAACTTGCGAGGCGTCGAGTCCGGCATCTTTCAGGGCCTTGCGGCACGGCTCGATGCTGCGCTGAATCAGATCGTCGGTGAGCTGTTCCAACTTGGCGCGGGTGATCGTCATGTCGAGATGCTTGGGACCATTTTGATCCGCCGTGATGAACGGCAAATTGACCTGCGTCTGCATCGTGGTCGACAATTCACATTTGGCTTTTTCCGCAGTCTCCTTCAGGCGTTGCAGCGCCATGCGGTCCTTGCGCAAGTCGATTGACTCCTGGCGCAAAAACTCATCGGCGATATAGTCGATTAGGCGTTGATCGAAATCGTCGCCGCCCAGATGCGTGTCGCCGTTGGTGGACAGCACTTCGAACACGCTATCGCCCAGTTCCAATATCGAAATGTCAAAAGTACCGCCGCCAAGATCATAGACGGCGATTTTCTGATTCTTGTTCTTGTCGAGTCCGTAGGCGAGCGCCGCTGCCGTCGGCTCATTGATGATACGCAGCACGTCGAGACCGGCGATGCGGCCCGCGTCTTTCGTCGCCTGGCGCTGGCTGTCATTGAAGTATGCCGGCACCGTGACAACCGCCTGCGTGACGGGGTGTCCCAGATACGACTCTGCCGTCGCTTTAAGATTTTGCAAAATCAGCGCGGAAATTTCCGGCGGCGAAAACATTTTGCCGTTGATGTCGATGCGGCAATCGCCGGTTTCGTTCTCGGTCACATGGTATGGCACCAGCTTCTCTTCGGAACTGACTTCCGAATGCCGGCGGCCCATAAATCGTTTGATCGAAAAAACGGTGTTTGTCGGATTCTTAATCGCCTGCCGTTTGGCGATCTGCCCGACGAGCTTTTCGCCGTTGTCAAGAAATGCCACTACTGACGGCGTAGTGCGTCCGCCTTCCTGGTTCGGAATGACGACGGGCTCGCCGCCTTCCATCACGGCGACGCAAGAATTTGTCGTGCCCAGATCTATTCCAATGACTTTACCCATTATCTAAAACCTCCATCGCATCGGATCCCCAGAACTAAGTCCCAAGCTATCAATTTATCGTTACTCGGCAATGAATTACTTTCCTTCTTTGGCTTTGGCTACGCTGACTTTGGCGTGCCTGATCACCTTGTCGTTAAGCATATATCCCGGCAAAAACTCCGCGACTACAGTATCGTGTTCCTGCTCGTCGGTCTCGGTTTGCATTAGCGCTTCATGGAGGCGCGGATCGAACGGTTGACCGACAGAGTCGAATCGCTTGAGTCCGGCGTTCGCAAGAATGCTCACCAGTCGTTCATAGACGAGCGACATGCCTTTGCTGTAAGAATCCGGCTCAGCGCCTTCATCGCGGCTCTTGAGTGCGCGTTCGAAATTGTCGAGCACATCGAGCAGTTCGGCAATCAGCGATTCATTCGCCGACTTGACGATCTCGCTGATATCGCGGCGCGACCGTTTGCGATAGTTGTCGAATTCGGCAGCCAGACGCAGGTAGTCATTCTTCTGATCTTCAAGCTGCTGCTTGAGAATGGCAGCTTCATCCTTCTCCGGCTCGACGGCACTGCCTTCAGCGGCGGCTTCGACTTCCGCCGCAGTTTCCGCTCCGCTCGATTCTTCTTCTGACAGGTTCTTGAGCCCCTCAGTTTCAAAACTCATGTTCAAGTCCTACTTTGATAGAATTTCCGAAAGCACCTTCGCGGTATAATCAACCACGGACATTAATTTGGCATATTCCATACGCGTCGGACCGATCACGCCGATAGTCCCGCGCGTCTGGCCGACCTGGTAAGTATGAATGACTGCCGAGCAGCCTTTCATGCCTTCGATATTCGCTTCATTACCGATCGTCACCGACACGCCGTCGCCGACGATATTGTGTTTGAGCAAACCAACCAGGCTCTTGCGCTCTTCCAGCAAGGTTATAAATTCGCGCAACTTTTCGGGATCCTGAAATTCTTTTTGCGAGATTATGTTCGTCGTTCCCTCGGTGTGAAGCCCTTCGACTGCCGATTCGTCCAGAATATGCTCGCGTTGTTCCATGAACAACTTGAGCAGTTGCGGTTCGCCGCGGCTCTCATTGCGCAGTCGTTCGCATACGGTCCGGCGGATTTCGCCCAGCGTCAGCCCGCTCAGTTTCTCATTCAGCATCTCTGCTGTCTGGCGGATCGCTTCCTGACCGATTTCGGTGTCAACCTCCAACAATATGGTACGCACCAAACCGGACCGGACGGCGATAATCACCATCACTTTGTCATCGGTGACTTGAACCAGATCAACCTTCTTGAGAACGGCTTCCTCGAATTTCGGCATCACCGTGACGCCGAGTTGCGTCGTGACCTTGGCGAGCACGCGCGCGGTTTGTTCGAGGACGTCTTCGATGGCGTTGTAATCGGTTACCAATAGCTTCTTGATCTTGTCGCGGTCGCCTTGCGAGAGTTTTTCGGTCTTGAGCAACGAATCGACATAGACGCGATAGCCCGATTCGGTCGGTATGCGGCCCGCCGAGGTGTGCGGCTGCTCGATCAGCCCGCGCTCCTCCAAATCGGAGAGAGTGTTTCGGACGGTCGCCGGTGACACACCCAGGTTGAAGCGCGTCGCAATTACCCGCGAACCTACCGGTTCGGCGGTGCGAATATAGTAGTCGATCAGTACAGCAAGGACGACCCGTTCGCGCTCTGTTAATTTGTAAACTGTCATATCTCCATCAAACTCTTAGCACTCTCAACCCCAGAGTGCCAACGAAGGTAGCAAAAAAAATCGGTCTGTCAACCGCAAACCTACCAGTTAGTTATACGCAAATCCGGCCGGAAGTTTGCCTTAAACATAGCCGTATTCACTTACCCGGCGAGGCTTCTCGCGTAAGGCTTTTCAAATCATAGAGATAGGTGTTATTGCGAACGGTGAGGAAATCGATATTTACCGCCGTATCAAAGCGGGTAATTATGTACGGGACTGCCTTTCCGCTGTTGTCAGGTGGAAATGGAAAGCCTCGAAGCAGGACCAGCCTGATCATGTTGCAAAGTTCTTCTTCAGCCAGAAATGAAGTTTTGCGCTTGGGATACTCCAACGTCTGCCAAAGCACCAGATTCTCCAGTCCCGGCGGCGCCTCTGCCAGCCAGACCAAGTATTGCCGCACACTCTCGACTGTGATGGCGTACATGTACGACGGCAGCCCGACGATAGTATCGACTTTGCCAAGATACTCGATTTTATGGTCATTCAGCACCTTTGCGGTCGGCGAAGCGATTAGTTGCTCTCGATAAGACTCCAGCGAATCCGAGCTGTACAGCCTTGGGTCAAATCCACTTCGGCCCAGGCTTGAGCTGTCGCGCTTAGATCCGTTTTCACCAACCCGGTCGAGCCGGTATTCAAAGATCGCGATATCCAAAGCGGCGCCGCTGACGCGCTCGGTAATCACATGATGCTGGATTACATTCGCGGCGCTGGAATAGTGGGTGGCTTCATAGCGAAGCAAATACTCCTGCGCGGAGACACTCGAACTGCCGGCGGCGAAGATTATGAGCAGGATGACCGAAGTCAGTCGATAATTCATACCGCAGAATAACGACATTATTCGCTGCCGGCAACAAGCTTCTACGGCTAACCACAACTTTCCTATCAGCCGATAACATTATAGATGAAGCTGCCTAAACTTGCTTTGAGCGAGATCGACGCGAGTTGGCTCAAGCGGATCGGATTTACTTACGAAATCCGCATTCGCCTGACGCTGGCGTTTATGTTCCTGCTCATTGTTGTCGCGAATTTGAATTCGCTGCGCTACTTCAGCCAAACACAATCGGCGCAAGAACGACAGGCGCTCGATCAAGCCGCCCAGAACATGCAGCTTGTGGCGGTGGCGCTCAGGGACAATCCGGCAGAACGCATCAACTCGCAACCGGTTCGCGATCTGGCGTTAGCGGCAGGTTTTTCTCAAGTCGCCATTATTGAGACCGATCTGTTGCGCGATGATTCCGCCGCAACTTCAACGCTGGTCTCGCCTGACCGCTTGCAACAAATTCGCCGAGCCTATTCGTTGCCCAAGACCATCGCCGGTGGAATTCGCGGCGGCCTGCCGGCTTCGTTGACCGAACCCTACAACGCCGGCGCCGGCAGCAAAGAGCGGTCCGGATTTTTTCATTTCCGCAGCGGCGACGACAAGCCGCTGACTTTAGTCGTCAATATCGATACCGGCGAGCAGAGCGACATTGCGAGATTCGCCTCGTTGAATACGATCTTCCAAATCCTGAGCGTCCTGGCCGCGCTGACAATGGCGGTCATGCTTTTGAAAATCACGATGAAGCCTTACAAGCAGATCAAAAGCGAAGCCCTCGCCGCTGATATCGCCCGCACCGACAAACGTGAATCGGTGGACTTTGCCGTCGAGACATTCCAGCAGGTCATTGCCGAACTCAAAGCCAAAGAACAAAAGTTACAGCAGCTTTACGCGCAACAACGCGACCGCGCCGCCAGCCTCGAACGCTACACTGAAGATGTCCTGCGCGGCATGCCGTCTGGTGTCCTGAGCTGCAACATTCAGGGCACGATCACGCACTTCAACGAGTCGGCTGCGAGAATTTTGGGGGTTTCGGTAGAATCCGGTCTCGGGCAACCATTCATTTCCACGCTGGCGGACTGGCCGTCGCTCCGAAACCTGCTGTCAGAGACCATTGCGAGCCGCTCGGAACTGAGTATTCCCGAAATCGAGATCATCGCGAAAAACAACAACACTATCTGGCTGTCGGTAACTTGTTCACTCGTCACCGATGCCAACCACGACGTACGCGGCGCGACGATATTGATTTCCGACATCTCCGAACTTAAACGGCTCGAAGCGGAAATCGTCGTCAAGGAGCAAATGGCGGCGCTCGGCGAAATGTCCGCGGGGTTGGCGCATCAACTCCGTAATTCGATGGGCGCGGTGATCGGGTTTTCGCAATTACTCAAAAAGATCTCCGGCGATGAAGGACCAACTGCAGATATGGTCAGCGGCATATTGCGCGAGGCGCGCTCGACCGGCGAGATGCTCGACCGCTTTCTGAAATTGTCGCGCGTTAGCGAGGTCTCCCCTGTCGCCGTCGACTTCGCGGACATTCAGACGGCGCTCCAAACACATTTCAAGCACAAGTTGCGCGAACGAAATCTGCTGCTTGAGTTTTCGTTTGTACAACCGCTGCCGCCGTTCGTATGCGATCAGCTTCTGATAGCCAACACTTTGATCAATTTGATCGAGAACGCAATTCAGGCCTCCGAAAACGGCAAAACCATTTCGGTCCGGCTTGCATTTGAGGCAGAATCCGATTCGTTTGTTCTCGAAGTGTCCGATCAGGGCAAAGGCATGACGCAGGATCAGTTGTCGCGGATCTTCACGCCGTTCTATACTTCGGGCAAAGCCGACGGCACCGGTCTGGGGCTGGCTTTGGCGCGCAAATGGGTTATGGCGCACGGCGGGACGATCAGTTGCCAATCGGCTCTCGATCGGGGCACGACGTTCCGGATTTCGCTGCCGCTCATTCCCGATCAAACGCAAACACAACAAGACCTTGGCCAGATTCGTGTTGCCTCAGACTGAAACCGAGCTATATTATCGGCATAGAAGAGATCATTAGCCGCACGAGCAGCGGCGTCTCGATTACTTCACCTCGCGAAGGAGCCTTCCAGATGAGCACCCATCGAACCTTTGCTGCATTGTTCTTGGCAGCCCTTATTGTCTTTTCATTTACAATTCAATTAAGCGCCGGCGAGAAAATGTCGAAGGCACGTATCGCCATCGAAAGCCGAGCGGATTTTCTCACGTTGAAAACCCTGCGCCTTGACGAGGTTTATCGCGGTGAAAAATTCATCGATGTCCTTGTCGATGCCGAAGAACTCCAGCTCTTGCAAAACAGCGGTCTCAACTTCACCGTCTCCGTCCAAGACATGACAGCTTTCTATCAGAGCCGCTTTGATCCCGGCAGGAACATGGGCGGTTACCGCACTCTCAGTGAAATTGAATTGGTCATGGATTCCATCGCGACGGCAAATCCAACGACAGTGCAGGCGAAGTGGTCGATCGGCAATTCGCTTCAGGGGCGGCCGATCTATGTGATGAAGATTTCCGACAACCCATTGCTCGATGAAAGCGAACCCGAAGTTTACTACTACGCGGCTCATCATGCCCGCGAAGTTATCACTCCCGAAATTCTGATTTATTACATGCGCTACCTGACCAACAACTACGGCGCCAACGCGCAGGTCACTTATTTGGTCAACAATCGCGAGCTGTTTTTCAGCCCCTGCATGAACCCCGACGGTTATCACTACAACGAGGAAACCGATCCGGGCGGCGGCGGCCTCTGGCGCAAAAATCGCCGCAATAATGGCGACGGCAGTTTCGGCATCGACCTCAACCGCAACTATGGCTACCAGTGGGGATTCGACAACCAAGGATCTTCAGCCAACGGCGACGATGAAACATTTCGCGGCGCCAGCGGATTCTCCGAACCGGAAACCCAGGTCGAAAAGGCTTTTGTCGAGTCGCGCAATTTCGTCATCACGCTGTCGTATCATTCCTACGCCGACCTGTTTCTCTATCCGTGGGGCTACGCCGAAATCTTCACGCCCGACAACGAAATCTTCGAAGCGATGGGCGACACTATCGGCGCGATGGCCGGCTATTCCGTCGGACCGCCGTGGCAAGTTCTTTATCCGGTAAACGGTTCCAGCGACGATTGGGGTTACGGCGAGCAGACGACCAAGAACAAGAACTTTGCCGTAACAATCGAGGTCGGCAACCAGAGCGACGATTTCTGGCCGCCCACTTCGAGAATTACTCCCTTAGTTACGAATGCGATGGGGCCGGCGATGTTTTTGGCGCGGATTGCGGATGCTCCTCACAAACTCAAAGCTCCGGCGACTCCGCAGATTTACAGCCAGCCCGATATCGCGGTCAGCGAATTCGACCTGTATTGGCATCACTTCGACCTCGACAACCCGGCTCAGGCGTTCGAAGTCTGGCAGCTTGCCGGTTATTCCCAGATCGTCGATGATCTCGAAAGCGCGACCGAAAACTGGATCACCGACGGATTTACTCTGTCGACAACACAATCCAGTTCCGCCACGCATTCGTTCTTTTCCGGGAATGTCAGCAATTCGAATACTCGATTCACCGCGGCGACAGACTTGCACGTCGACGCCGGTGACAGTCTCAAATTTGCTGCCTGGTATGAAATCGAAGACGGCTGGGATTACGGCTTTGTCGAAGTTTCAACCAACGCCGGCCTAAGCTGGGCGACCATTCCCGGCAACATCACGACGGCTACCAATCCCCATGGCAATAATCCGGGGCACGGTATCACCGGCAGTTCCTCCGGTTGGGTACAAGGGAAATTCAGTCTGGAAGCATACACGAATCAGGATATTCTCGTTCGCTTCCGCTACTACAGCGATGGCTTCGTCAACAATGGCGGACTGTATATCGACGACATCTATCCGACCGATATGTATGCGAGCAAAATCCTGCTCAGCAACAGCGAGACGGATTCGACCTTCCACGTCGCAGGATTGACTGACGGCGCATATTACTTCCGCGTTCGCGCCAGGGACGCTGAAGACCAGTTCTCGATGTATTCGGGCCTGGAGCAAGTGAACGTCGCGCTGACGCCAAGCTGCACCTGGTTGGTCGGCGAAGCGGACGGCAACGGAATCTATACTATCAGCGACGCCGTGTACGTCATCGCCTATGTCTTTTCTGCCGGATCGGCTCCAGCGCCGGATCCGATCGGCTCCGGCGACTCCGACTGCAATGGCATCGTCACAATCTCCGATGCGGTCTTCCTGATCAACTACATCTTCTCAGGCGGCGCCAGTCCCGGCGCGACCTGCAACTGCACGGACTACGCAAAGTAGTCGCTCAGCCACACAAAAAAGCAGGCGGTGCGCTTTCGGGCACACCGCCTCTATTTTTGCAGTCGCAGTCGTTACTTGGATTTCTTCGGACTGACTTTAATGGCGCTCGGCGAAACCGACTTCTTCGTTTCGGCGGGCTTTTTCGCCGGAGTCGCAGTCGGAGCCGGTTTCTTGGGCTCGGCCTTCTTGGCTTCCGGATTACACTTCTCAGCGCGATCGTCAATGCCGTTTTTGTTCGCATCGAGGAAGTCGTTGAACTTCGCAGGCGTGACCTTGCGTTTGTTCGTCGAATCGGCCTTGGCCGGAGCAGCCGGCTTCTCAGCCGTGGATGTTGCCGGTTTGGCCGGCGCAGTCTGCTTTACCGTGTCCGCGGCTTTGGCTTTATTGCTGCCGGAATCTTTGACTTTGCGTGTCAGCGCCGCGGCTGATCCCGTGATCAGGCTCAGACTGATGACTGCAACAACTATGTATCTTCCGAACTTGTTCATATCGACACTCAGCTTAGCTTCCGCTGACTCTTTCGTCAACAACAAATGACTTCCAAAAAGTTTGGGCTGTGGTCCGAACCCTGTCGGTATCCAGACCACAACCCTCTCTACAGGAAGAACCAAAATGGTCAATTAATAATATCGAAAAGAACGGGATTACCGTCTCTTCGATCCACCGGAATTCCCGCCGCTCTTGGATGAGCCGCCGCCGGAAGTCCCGCTCGACTTGCTCGACGATCCACCGCCCGATTTGCTCGAACTTCCCGCACTCGATGGGCTCGACTTCGAACCGCCCGAACTCGGGGCAACCGTTTTCGGCTGCGAATTTCCGGACTTGCCGCCATCGCTCTTCGTCGCCGGTTTCTTCACATCACCATTCGACTTACCGTTATTGCCGCTCCTGACCGGTTGTTTCGCAGTTCCCGTCGATTTCCCGCTGCCGCTTCTGGTAGCCGGTTTTCTCACGTCGCCGCTTGACTTGCCGCCGCTGTTGGTGGCGGGTTTTCTCACGTCGCCCGATTTACCGACACTGCCCTTGCTGGCCGGCTTCTTGACTTCGCCCCGCGAAGTCCCCTTGCCGGAAGTACTGCCGGTATTGGTGTCGCCGGCTTTCGGCTTGGTGTAAGTTCCATTGTCCGTTCCGTAAACCGGCTTCTTCGAGTTGTTGTAGACATCGAAGTCACGGCTCTTGCCGGAACTGCCGGATTTGCCCTTGTCGACGTTGTACTTGCCCTTCGAGGCCGTGTACGTCTTGGTCGACTTGTCATACTGATAGGTCGACTTGTACTTCTCGATGCGCGACGATTTCTCGGCATAGACCTTCGACTTGTCATACTTGCCGTGCGTGTTGGTCACGACCGAGTAACCACGCCGCGAGTCCGGCTTCTTGTAGGTATAGAAATCGCGGTCTTTGTATTTGTAGCGCGACGGACCATCATACCAGCGATCCCATCTATGATCGCGATACCAGTTCGTGTAGCAGAAGTCATAGACATAAAGCGGACGCGTGTACACGAAGTACGGATTCCAGGCATCCACGTAGATCCAGTCGTTGTAGACGATGCTGGCGCCCCAGTATACCGTTACCCGGTGACGACCAAGATAGATCGAAGGCACATACAGCGGCGCATAACCGTAGAACACGCCGTTAACGAACACTTCGCAACCATTCGGATAGTCGATATAGACCTGGCCGCAATCGCCGTAGCAATCGCTCTTCTCGGGCTGATAGTAGTAACGCGGCGCTACATAGAACGACACGTTGTCATAGGCGCTGACTTCTTCCGGGAAATATTGTCTGTTGACGCGGACGATAAAGTCATCGTTGTCGCCATCGTACTTGAATCCCCAGTCATCGTCATAGACCGAACGCGGTCCGCGCCAGTCCGGCACGACATATTCCGAGGTACTGGCAACGATCTGAATCGTCTCATTACCCGGAGGGCCTTCCAACGTGAAGTCGAAATCGTCGCCCTGGTCGGGGATCATGTAGATCTCGTCGCCCTGGATGAAGTTGTTGTCACCCGGTTCGGCTGGGAATATCAGATTGATGTTGCCGCGGGTATCGAGATCATAAATTGTCACGAAACAATCGCGCGAGGCGCGAAAATAGATGATGATGTTGTCACCTTCGTAGTAGTTGGACCCGTCATCTTTGTCGGTCCAGATGTCGACATCAAGGTCGTCATAGCTGCGACGCATGGTCGACTGTGCCGAAGCGACGCTGGTGGCAAAAAAGATTGCCATGGTCGCGACGAGCGCGGTGAGTAAGAAAATGCGTTTCATATTAGTTACCACTCCTTCTGCCGTAATTCTCGGCATGTGGGGGACTGACTTTCGGAGCACGCTTGAGATCAGGATTACCTTCATCGGTTTGATAAGCCCAGTCAATCGAGATGTTGCTTACGCTAAGATTTGTGACACGAAAAGTTGCATAGTGATTATCGGCCGTCCAGACGATATAGCTGTGGCCCAGTGTAAGCTCCATCCAGCCAACTTCCGACCAACCATCGCCCTCACCTGGGTCGCCCCATCCAACTGAATTCAGGGCATCAGTATATCCGTAGTCCATAATATCGACGTCAACATCTCCGGCGAAGAAGAAGAATGCGTCGAGATTCGGATCAAATTCAAAATAAACGTCGCTGGTGGCATCATCCCAATCCACTACACGGGCACGGCTGAAATCAAATCCGCCATCGCTGGGATATGTGTGGTAATCGCGAACCATGTCACTACCTTCCGGGCGCGGCGTGTCGAATGCGTCCACAGCCGAAAGATCGGACTCACCGTTCTCGTTATATGCGGATACCGCATACCGGTACGTTACGCCGTTGGAAACATCATAGTCGCGGTAGTAGCCACGCGCTTCGTCCGTGTATATGTAGTCTGGCATGATAAAATCGATGTCATTGCCCTTCGCGAGGAGCTCGTAGACATCCTGATTGCCCTCGGTGCCGGCATAATAATAAACGGCGTAATCTTCAGTGATTCCACCGTCGTTATTGAGCGGCCAATAAATATCAACATATCCGTCTCCGGTCACCGAATACACACCGACCGGCGCTGCCGGAATTGCATCGTCGATCACGATGTATTTCTTCTCTTCGCAGCCGATTACTGCCAAGGCCGCGATTGTCAAAAGTGCCGCTATCAAAATTCTTGTTTTCATATTCAACTCCTACTCCTCATCTGCCCTTATGGCACTGCTATTCTAAGCAACAGCCGTGCCGAAATCTGCTCCGCTGGCGGAAGCTCTGTGACTACAATTAGTTAGACAGCGGGAGTAGTCGCGCGATTGCGCTTATTAACGCATTTCCGCACTATTTATGTGCGCTGCTCCGAGACTGCCGCCCGTGTTACCTCCCACACTCGCTCCACCCGCTGCATATGATTGCCCGCAATCCACAAACTTCGTCTGACCGTCAAAAAAATCACTCTAACCCTCAAACACCCGTCCAAGACCTGCGTAATGTAATTAGGAATCCTAACTAATTATTGATCTAATAAGGAGCCGCTTCCATGATTCGATCCACGACCTTCCAATGTCTGTTGGCGCTTACCGCCTTCAACTTCGCCCCACTCATAGGAGAAACAACCATGAAGAACCAAACAACAAATGCAATTCCAGGCTACGCATACGGTTCACCGGAACTGGCAAAATCACCACTTTCCCTGGCAGACTTCGAATTACTCAAGAAAACCGTCTTGTTCTCTTCCGAGGATGAAAAGTACCTGAAAATGGCGGGTGGAGTCCTTGCCGATCAGATTGACGCCGTACTGGACCTTTGGTATGGTTTTGTCGGTGGGAACGATCACCTTGTGTATTACTTCAGTGGTTTGGATCGGAAACCAGACGCCGCATACTTGGCTGCAGTACGCGCGCGATTTGGTCAGTGGATCAAAGATACTTGCAATCCGCCATACGACCAAAAATGGCTCGACTATCAGTACGAAATCGCTCTGCGCCATCACAAAAGCAAGAAAGGTAAAACTGACGGTGTTAAGGGTATTGACAATATCAATCAGCGCTACCTCATCGCCTTCATCTATCCGATAACGGCAACCATCAAGCCGTTCCTCGCTGCGAAAGGACACAGTGCGGAAGAAGTAGACAAGATGCATCAGGCGTGGTTCAAGTCCGTCGTACTGCAAGTTACACTCTGGACCCAACCCTACGCCAAGAACGGCGAATTCTAGCAGTTTGCTGAAAAACTCTACTTGTTGTAGTTGAAAAGTAAAAGAGGCGGGGTTATCGTTTGGCGGATTTTCGTAGAAGGAGTTTGCCATGCGCGGAGAGTCGAATCGTCAGGAGACATTTTTGAGTTTGTGGACGCCGGAACAGCGGGTTCCGGCCGATCATCCGATCCGAAGGATTAAGAAGTTGGCGGATCAGGAACTGAAACGGTTATCGCCGGTGTTTGACACGATGTATTCGCATACTGGCCGACCATCGGTTCCGCCGGAGCGGGTGTTGAAGGCGCTGTTGTTGATGGCGCTGTATTCGGTGAGAAGCGAGCGCCAGATGTGCGAGCAGTTGGATTACAATCTGTTATTTCGCTGGTTTCTGGACATGAATCAGGTCGAGGAAAGTTTCGACGCGACGGTGTTCAGCAAGAATCGGCAGCGACTGCTGGAGCATGAGGTCGGGAAGCTATTTTTTGATGGTGTGGTGAAGACGGCGCAGAACGGGGGATTGCTGAGCGCCGATCATTTTACGGTCGACTCGACGTTGATTGAGGCCTGGGCTTCGCTGAAGAGTTTTCGGCGCAAGGAGAGTGATCGGTCTGATGACGATGATGATCCAGGCAATCCGAACGTCAACTTTCATGGCGAGAAGCGGAGCAATGAGACGCATCAATCGACGACCGATCCGGAGAGCCGGTTGTATCGGAAGGGTTCGGGAAAGGAGGCGAAGCTGTATTACAATGGCCATGCTTTGATGGAGAACAGGCATGGACTGTTGCTGGACATTAGTGTAACGGCGGCGGATACCAAGTCGCAGTGGTCAGCGGCGGAGCAGATGTTGCAGCGCCAAGCGAGGAAACGCCGGCGACCGAAGACGCTGGCCGGTGACAAGGGGTATGACACGAAGGGGTTTGTTGAGATGTTGCAGAAACGGCAGATTGCGCCGCATATCGCGGCCAACGACAAACGTCCGGGCGGCTCGGCGGTCGATCCCCGGATCAGGAAACGCCAGGACTACGCGATTAGTCAACGAGTGCGTAAACGCATCGAGGAGATCTTCGGCTGGATGAAAACGATTGGCGGGTTGCGCAAGACCCGTCACAAAGGTCGAGCGCGGACGCAATTGGCCGCCGAGATGGTCGGCGCTGCCTACAATCTGTTGCGAATCGCGAAACTCAAACCGGATCCGGGACTGGTCTGAAGGTAAAACAGAGAGAACTTGACGCCGATGCCGGTTCGATAGCCGGCCGCTGAGCCTAACAACACTCGGAAAACAACACACTTCCCTCCGCAAAATCCGAAATCCTCGAAATCGCAGCAGCGAAATCGCAAATCATCAACTCCAGATGCTGTTTTTCAGCAAACTG
>CAVPQS010000043.1:0-50149 GCA_963707485.1 uncultured bacterium | reverse complement strand
TGTTATGTGGCACCGGTACGAGTACGTATTGCTGGGAGGGACTGTTGAAAAAGTCAATTCTTGTCATTCTGAGCGAAGCGAAGAATCTGTAAGTTGTTCATTGGCAACCGAAGCAGATCCTTCACTTCGTTCAGGATGACATGGGCGAGGACTTCTTCAGCAGTCCCGGTAGAGGGGTAGGGGTGAGGGCCTCTACAACACTCTGCGGGGTTTTTCGCCTGATCTATTCCCCCTTATACCGGTCCCCCTACACCGTCCTCACCAACTGCTTCTCCGCCAACTCCCGATATACCGACGATCGCGACATCAACTCGCTGTGCGTCCCCTGATCGACAATCTCGCCGTTCTTGATCGTCACAATCCGGTCCGCCCGCTGCACGGTTGACAACCGGTGCGCCACGATAATCGCCGTCTTATTGACTAAAATCTTTTCCAGCGCCTGCTGTATCAATTGCTCCGAGATCGAATCCAACGCCGAGGTCGCCTCATCGAGTATCAGCACCGACGGATCCTTCAGCACCGCGCGCGCCAGACATATTCGCTGTTTCTCGCCGCCCGACAACGTCACTCCACGTTCGCCGACTATTGTGTCATACCCCGAAGGCAACGCTTCGATATATTCATGAATATTCGCCACCCGCGCCGCCGCAATGACATCCTCACGCGCCGCCGCCGGATTCGAATAGGCGATGTTCTCGAAAATGCTCATATTAAAAAGCAGCGGCTCCTGGTCGACCAACGCGATATTGTCCCGCAGCGATTTGAACGCCAACTTGCGGAAATCGACACCGTCGAGTTTGACGCTCCCTTCCTGCGGATCGTAAAATCGCATCGCCAGATTGACAATCGTGCTCTTGCCTCCGCCTGAAGGTCCGACAATCGCAACTTTCTCACCCGCCGCAACCGTCAGATTATATCCTGCCATCCGGAAACCATTCTCGCCGTACGTAAAGCCGACTTTGTCGAATACAATTTCTCCCCGCGCTTTGCCGAGTGTAATTGGCTGCGGATCCTCCACGCAATCGCGCCGGAAATCGAGATACTCAAACACGCGGTCGACCGAGGCCATAATTCCCTGAATTTCCACATTCGCCGAGGCCAGCGCCTGAATCGGCATATTCAACCAATTCAGAAGTATGAAAAACGCAATCAGCTCGCCCGGCAACATCTTGCCGGTCGCGACCAAATAGGCGCCGATGCTCAGGAATACGATAACCCCGAAGAAGCTCAATATCTGGACGAAGCTCCGCGCCAGCGATTGATTGACACTGTATTTGACATAGATACCTTTGAGTTGGTCAAGAACCACGTCGACTTTTTTGCGTTCCTCAAGTTCTTTGCCGAACGCCTTGACCGTCTTCAAACCAACCAGCTTCTCCTGAACCCGCGATGACAGTTCCGCAACCGCCTCCTGCAGTGTGCGCGATATCGTGTTCATCTTCAGACCATAGCGGTGCGAAAGATAAATCGTGATCGGTAGCGGAATCAGCGCTATCAGCGCGAGGTACCAGTTAATCAAGAACAGATAAACCAGGATGCTCAGCGCGAACAAGACATTGGTCAGCAGACTCAACAGTGTATTGCTGAACAGATCTTGAATCCGGCTCGCGTCCGACATCAGCCGCGACAGCACCTCGCCGACCTGATGTTTTTGATAGAATTTGAGGGACACCTGTTCGAGATGCTCGAATAGCTCCGAGCGAATGTCGGCGATAATGCTTCCCCCGATTTTCGCGGCTAAATAATCGCGCGCCAATGACAGCAGGAAAATCGCGGCATAAATGGCTATCAAAACGCCGGCAAACCACGCTGCGGGCTGCCAATTATCCGGATCGCCGGCTCGGCTCGCAATTTCTGGAATCAGTTTGTCGAGGATATATTGTATACCGGCCGGGAGCGCCAGTTGCAGCACGGCCAGAACCGCCATCGCCGCAAATGCAACCAACTCCGGCCGCCAGTATGGCCGCAGATATAACCACAGTCGCCCGATGCGGCTCCAGCGCGGTTTCATGGCGCTATTTCCCCCGTTAAACGCGAACTAAGACAGTAACGCGTTTCCAATATTATGAGCAACGACCACCACTATCCTTTCACGCGTGCTGACTTAAACCGGTCGAGCAGACTCGTTACCAATTCATTGTCAATCGGTCCGGCCACGCCGCGCTCCTGCTCCATCCGATAGGTGCAATAGGGGTTGTCGGCTCGGCATCCGGAAGCGGAAACTGAGGTCGTCGTGCAGCCGCCGCGGCAAAGCGGCAAATACTTGCAGTCGTGACAGTAGCCCGTCGCCGTGTCGCGAGTGAAACGGCGATTATAGGAAAAGGCATTAGGGTCGTTCCAAATCTCTGTAAATGACGAATCGCGAATATTCCCCTCGACGAATTGTTCCTGCATCGACAGGCAACCCTTGACGTTTCCGTTCGATTCGATTCCCGCCACGCGCGTCCCGGCAAAACAACCGAAATACGGAACCTCTTCCCATAGTTCGGTGCCGTAACAGCCGTAGTACCCGATGTTCTCGCCGACGTCAATCGCGATCTCGTGATTCTTCTGCTTGAACTCGATCATCTTCTGGATCAGCTTCTCATAATTATCCGGCGACAAGATTAAATTGCGGTTTTCCATCATCCGCCCCGTGCTGGTCGTCATCTGGATTCGCCACACCGGGCACTTGGCCGCAATCAGTATCTTCCGCATCTCATCAAGTTCGCCAATATTGATATTCGAGATCTGGCTCTCCGCGCAAAATGGCACGCCTTTGGCCGCCATCATGTGCATCGCATTGATAACCTTGTCGTAGCTGTCGTCGCGCTGACGAATAAAATTATGCGTCTCCTTTACTCCGTCGAAACTGAATCCCACCCGCGTATACCCGATCCGCTTGAATTCGTCAACTATATCCGGCGTCACCGCCAGTCCGTTTGTGATCAAGCACGTCTTTACGCCCGCTTTCACAAACCGCTCGGAAATCTCCCGCCAGTCTTTTCGCATCAACGGTTCGCCGCCCGAGATCGCCACAACTTGAGTGCCTAAAGCAATCAGTTCATCCGCCAAGGCCAGCGCCTCCTCGGTATTAAGTTCATCCGGGCGTTGCTTGCCCGCCGAGGTCCCGCAGTGGATACAACGCATATTGCACGCAAACGTAATTTCCCAGACAACGGACTGAGGGAACATCTTAAACTCGGTCATATTCGCTCCTTGATGGCAGATTGCAATTTTTGTTGGCGTGAGCAGGCGATAACCTCCAGCATTGGCTTCAGATTGTGTCGCCACCCCTGACATAACTCGTCCTCCGTGAGATTTCGATCGATGCGTTGCGATGGGCACCCGCCGAGACAAACCGGCAGAATGCTGCAGCTTCGGCATTTGTCGCTTTCAAATGCGTTGAAATCAAAGAGACGCGTAAAATTCGGATGCTGATAGTCGATCGGTGAGGTGATATTGCCCATCGCCCGCTCCGCATCGCCGGCATAGTTGAAACAACGATACAGGTAACCTTCGTGGTCGATTACAAATGCATTGACCCGCTGTGCCAAGCAGAACGCCGAGACCGGCGACGGTAGCTTCTCTATCTTGAAACCGTGATGCTGCAGTAGCCGAAAGTACTCGATCTCGACTTCGGAAAAATCGACCGAGTTATAGCAATTGTCGGCAATATTCGAGCAAACCGTGGTCGCCGGTTCAAGCTGCCCGAAGTAGATACTGATCTTTTGCTCAAGACCGGCCGCCTTTAACTCCAGCAACAGCTCCTCGATCGCAGATTCCTCAATCGCCTTATCAACATTGATCCGCAAACTGACAAAAAGCTTCGTCGCCGCATATTGCATATTGGCGAGAATTTGCTTGAAACTGTCCTTGCCGTTCTTCAGCGCCCGTCGCTTGTTGTGAATTCGCTCGGGACCGTCCAATGTTATCTGAATCGCTGAGATCTTCAGAGCCGCGAGCCTGTCGATGACTTCGCGCGAAAGCAGATATCCATTGGTTATCATAGTGGCGACATATTCGAAGTGCTTCTGCTGCCTCATTTCCAGTAGTCTTGTGGTAATTGACTCGATCACATCCAGCGCCAATAGTGGCTCGCCGCCATACCAGCAAATATCGACAAGATTGAGCGCGTCAGCTTTCTTCTCGATATATTCCACAATCGCCGTCTGAATTTCTGGTGACATTTTGCCCTTTTTATTGCTCTCAAAACAATACTCACAGGCCATGTTGCAAGCCATCGTCGGCGCGACAACTAACCCGAGCGAGGTCATGTCGTAACGATCCATCTGATGGATAAACTTTATCGATTCCAGCTCTTCCCGATCATCCTGATAGGCGAAGCGACCGAATTCCAATTGCTTCAGCAATTGCGCTTCGGAATCATTCAGTGATGCTGAACCGTTTGATTGAACTAACTTTGTCGCAAGATCCTGATAAGCTTCGTAATTCTCTGCCGTCATTACGGCAACAGCCCCCGAACGGGCGTTAAACGCGATGTAGTGACCATTTCGCCAGGGCTGAAAGTGGTTGTAGCGCGAGATCTTTGTCATTTTCCGTCTCCCGGTGCGGATGATCGATCGAGTGTGGAGGGAGCAACTGGCTCCCTCCACACTCTTTACCGAATGTTATTCGGTTTCCGTCGGAACGCCATACAGCGGTTTGATGTGGCATACGCCCGTGCACTTCAAAAAGCACTTGGTCGGGCAAGCTTCAACTGTGGCTTCCATGGGGTCGATCAAATAAATCATCCGACTCCCTCCTGTTGAAATGTGAAATGTGAGTAATGTGAGCCGATTGCTCACACGTATCAACGAAACGATGATACGCCAGACTATTCGAAGCCCCGTAGACACACGAAATTAAGTGCCGGTGCGATTCCGGCAAAAATTCAGCGATTGAAAGTGAAATTCGAGAGGCCTGTTGGATTACGAAATCTTCGCGGCAAACATAATACGACTGCGATGGCAACACGATACACCAATCCGATTACAAACCCTGAGTTTGTGCCCGATTAAGACTCGTAATGCATACCAAACTTGGACGATTTTGTCAAGTACTATTTTTCACAAACCCGCACCCCTTAAACAATGTTGAAATTATCTGCCTTGGCCGGTCGGAATTGCGCGCTTCGAACTCTTCAGTTTAGGCTAATTCGCAGCTTGCCGCCGCGAGTCCTCAAGCGCAACCCGCGTCACTTTCCAAAATGCCGTGTAAGTCACCCCGTCACTCCACTCGCGATCTTCGCATGCCCATGATCCCTTTGTCATCTCCACCATTCGCCGGACTTCCAGATTCCGCGTTTCCTGGTCGAGTTTGCCAAAGGTCTCCCGCTCAAGCTCCGTCCATGAACGGCCGGTAGCCGCGAGAAACAAATCAAAGAAGCTGTAACAGCAGTTTTCACTCATATCTTCGCCCTCACTTCCTCTAATTTAATACGCACTTGCCGGCCGTCGTTCCGGCTGAATTTACCCGCCGGTTTGCGGAATCAGCTTGCAATTAGCGATTCCAGCGCCAACATTGTCGCCCAACAATTATAGGATATTCGCCCATGGACAACATTACAATTCTTGGACTCTTCGCCGGTGCCTGCACAACTTTTTCGTTTGTGCCACAGTTGATCAAAATCCTTCGCTCTCGCTCAACTTCCGATATTTCCCTCTGGATGTACATTGTCTTTTCCAGCGGTATTCTCATGTGGCTGATCTACGGCTTGCTCATCGCCGACCTGCCGATCATCATCGCCAACGCCGTCGCCCTCTTCATCACCATCACGATCTTGTCTTTGAAAATCAAGTACCACTAATCCGCTTCCCCGCGTCCAATTCGGACTTACCATCGCCTTCCTTTATGTCTTTCCTCCCCTCAGCATCGAGTTTGGACTTGTACCGGCGGAAGAATCGTTTCCACTTTAGACCGGGCACAGATAAACACTCCAGTAATCAGGTTATTGTATTCGCAGCATCTCGCAATTGCGGGATGCCTCTCTTGATTGATCAGTCAAGTGAACAACTGAGACGCCTCATTCATAGTCTGCGCAAGTAACGAGCTGACCAGGCGCACGTCCACCGGCAAATATGTTGTTGATAATAAAAAAACGGCATCACTAATTTAGTACGGTCGCCAAAAGGATCGGAATCAAATATGTGTTTTTCATAGTTTTTCCCCTACTTTGATTGTTGGATTTTCTCCAGTTCGATGATGACATTCTGCCGACCGTCTTCGTCTTCAGGTAGTTCAATAAGCCCAGTGTTCAATCCTTCTTTTCCGGCGTAAAACTTCTGTTTTCTGCCAAGAGAAGTTTGGGAGAAGATTCCCTCGGCGTTGGAATAGGCAGCATCCTCTATCATATCATACCTATTTACCCAGGCTGAGTCGATTGGAAACAAGGTACTCTTGTCTCAGATCTTCCCTCTGACACTCGTTGATTTGCCGCCAGACACACACGATGTAACAAAGCTGGCAAGTAGAATTGCACAAACTGTGGACAATATAATACTGGATAATCTAATTAGTCTCACTTCCGCCATAATTTCACCTCCTTTCGCGAATGTTTGAGCGCAATCAAATGATGCGCCCCAAGTGCAAGGAAGTTCATAAGGCAGACATTACGCCACTTTAGTTTTCAAATTTGCTCATTGCCCCAAACGGCGGCTAATCATTTTTGGGCGCACCCTGCGCCAAATAGACTCGCGCAATCGACGTTTGTTAATCGTTTAATCCATGTTTTGTGAGTCGTTGGGAAGACAAAGTTGGTTTGGTGAAGGCAAAGGAAGCGGCTGGGACGAGGGTCTCGGCGGCTTTTCGATTTTGGGCGCCCAGGCTGAGCCCGTTTGCATTCGTATGCGGGCGAGGGAATCCATAGAAACGAGAGACGTAGTGCCGCGCCGCTTCGGAATTGTGACAGATGGAAATACAGGTCCTATTGAATTGTCGGGCACGCATCGCGTCAGGTCGCCCTCGTCCCGCGCAAGTTGTGTGCGATTGCCGAGAGTTTTCGGGAGTCGGATCTCCGGGAAGCAACTCTGTTACCTTGTAAAGAGAGCCCCGGAGTGTTGGATTGAAGTTTGTGAATTTGAAGCAGACTATAATCTGACGCAAGAGTTGGCCAACAAAGACTTGCTGGGCGCCTTCGGTAGCCGCGTTCGCGGGAAAGACATAACGCTGGTGGTCTTGCTGGATTCCGGCTTTCGCCGGAAAGACGTACAGGAGGACCGCGCCCCGCTGTGAATCCAGTCGATTTAGTTGACAGACAAGAATGTCTGTCCTACCAAATAAGCGGGCGAGGGAACCGCGTCCTACGTTGACGAGAGGCAAAGATTAGTGCTTGGTGTGGTCGGCTTTGGATTCGAGGGAGGCAAGGGTTTCGTCCTCGGAGGTTTCGTGCACCAACGAAGCGATGTGATTCAAAGCGATTTGGACATTGCCGAAACCGGTCGAGATCAATTTGATGCGGCCGGGATGATTGCTGATATCGCCGATTGCGTAAATGTTCTCGACACTGGTGCGCATGAATTTATCGGCCCGAATCGAACCGTCCGCGATTTCAAAGCCGTGCTCTTTTAAGAAGCCCAACTTCGGGGTGAAACCAATACAACCGAGGATGCGGTCGACGGCAAGTTCCGTGACGGTGTTGTCTTTGATATTCGTGACGGTCGCGCCGGTGACTCCCGGATCGCCCTTGATGTCAAGAATTTTGGTGTCGGTCAGAAGACGGCAAGTCGTTTTCTGGAGACGCTTGCGGGAGCCTTCGAAGCCGACGAACTTTGTGCTGCGGTGGACAAGTGTCACTTCGGTCGAGATACCGGTGAAGAAATTCGCCCAGTCGAGAGCCGTGTCGCCGCCGCCGATGACGAGCACGCGCTTGCCGCGATAGTCTTCGACGTTTTTAACGACGTATTCAAAGCCGTGGCCGATAAATTTGTCGGCATCCTCAAGTTCGAGCTTCCGCGGCGAGATCATGCCGGCGCCGGCGGCGATCAGGACGTATTTGGCGTGAATGAAGCGGCCATCTTCGGCAGTGAGTTTGTATTCACCCTCGGGTTCGCGCATCATTTCGACGACTTTGAAATTGACGAGGACGGGGACTTCGTGCTGCGTGACCTGGCGGAACAATTCATCGACCAGTGCGGAAGCCGTAACTTTGGGATAACCGGCGACATCGAAGATAAATTTTTGCGGATAGAGCGCGGTTAATTGGCCGCCGACGTAAGGGAGCGCATCGACGACCGCAACTGATAGTCTTTTGTCGACGCCCCAGAAAGAAGCGTAGAGTCCGATCGGACCCGCGCCGACGGCGACGACATCGTAGATTTTTCTCATTGTTCGGAGCTCAGCAGCTCGTTGCCGTAACCTTCCAATTCCTCGAGGCCATCCAGCTTGAACGGATCGCGCTCGGGAATTTCGATCATGACGTCGCCGTGAATTTTGCATTGGCAGCCGAGACGGGAAGTCGGCGTCAGTTCGGCGCACTCTTCAAGGCGGTCTTCTTCTTCCTCTTCCATCGGCGAAAGATTTTGTTCGCCTTCGCGGACGATGATATGGCAGGTGGTGCAGCAGCAGTTGCCGCCGCAGTTGTGTTCGAGTTCGATTTCGTTCGCCATTGCCACTTCGAGGATTGTCTCGTCATTGTCGGCTTCGACAGTGAGGTTATGCGGCAAAAACGTGATCTTATGACCCATGACTTACCTGTTCGTCTTCCTTCTTATTTTCGTCCCGCTTGAATATGCGCTTAGGTTGGCCGGAATCACCAAAAAATATTTTGCGCGCATGCCGGGAGAGTTCGATACCTATCAGTAAATGCACCCAGGCTGGAATGAGTTCGAGGCCGCAGGGAGAAATCCGCACGGACTTGTCGTTGAACTTAGTCCAGTCGAAGGCTTTGAATTTCTTATCAAAATCGTCTTCAAAGAAAGCCCCACCATCGGAGAAGTCTTTAAGTTCGAGGAGTTCCATTATTGATTATACAGAGAAGGAAGTACCACAGCCGCACGAACGTTTGGCTTTGGGATTTGAGAATTGGAAGCCGCCGTTGACCATTTTGTCGGAGAAGTCGAGTGTCATGCCGTTGATGTAGGACATGGAACGACCATCGACCTGTACGACCAGACCGTCGAAGTTAAACTCGACATCGCCATCCTTCTTCTCTGCGACGAATGCCATCTCATATGAGAGACCGGAGCAGCCGCCGGCTTCGACCCAAAGGCGAAGTTTTTTACCGTGGTTGGACGGGTCGCTACTCATGCGGCGGCGGATCTCGACAATAGCCGGCTCAGTCAAGACAATAGATGGTAATGGCTTAGCTGCTAAAGGCGCACTGCCGCCGGGAGGTTCGGGCTTTCTATATTTGTTGCGATCGATAGACATAACATCATCCTCAATTTAATCTAACGCAAAATCTACGAGCGGGTTCCGGAAGCTTGTTTGTTAGTTTCGGCAGAACCGGCAGGAGATTTAGGCGGTGCAATCTAATAAATTAAAGGGAATTGTCAAATCATTGGTTTGGGAGCCACAGCATTACAACGGGCCTATGTCGCCATTGTCGGGTTCCGCGCTCCGCTGGGAACACCGACATACTGACCAAATCTGTTATCCGGCGAGGAATTCGGCGACGGCTTCGGCGAGTTTGCGGTGTTCGCGAAGGGCTTTGATGTAGGACTGCTCGCGGAGGGCCCCTTTCATGCGCATAACTTCGACGAGGTTCTGCTTGTCGCGGGTCACCCACTCTTCCAGATGTGGCAGGCTCAGCGCGAACAAAGCGAGACGATTAAACCACAGCCTTTCGGTAGGAGGCCACCCCTCGGTTGAGCGCACCACGAGTGTCTTACGGGCGAGGGCCGGGGCCTCGCGTTCTGCACGGTCGCGGTCGCCGTCGAACATCGTTGCGACCACGCGGGCTTGTGCCAGCGAGATCTGCCCAAGGCTGACGTCGCGGTCTGTGTATTCGCCCTGGCGCTTCAGGTCGATGCAGAGATCTGATTCGGCGAGCTGTCTAAGGACAGCCTGCGCAGTGCGGTAGCTTTTGTCGGCGGCGATGCGTTTTTCTTCGACCTCGGCGAGTTTGCGCACCTCTTCGTCGATACTGCGGAATCCGAGTTTGTGATAGAACCAATAGGCGCCGGAGTCGAGGCCCTCGGGGTTTTCGTAGCCAACTTGGTATTTACGCAGCATCAGGTAGCTGCAGCCGAACATCTGGTGGAAGAGTTGGGCGAATTTGCCAAAGATAAAGCCGGCTTCGCTTCGGCGAAACGTGTCGAAGATATTGATCGCGAGTTCGATCCGCTCGAACACCATTGCGCCGATGCCGTAGCCGATAGGAACGCCATTGCGGACGAGCAAGGCGGCGTAGTTGGATTCGAGCGGCAGGCGCCATTCGGGAGTCATGCCCATGATGTAGATCGTCATGCCGCGGCCGATTGGAGTGGCGTGGACCTCGTCGAGGTTGGCGAATGTGAGCGGCCAGAGTTCGCGATGGCGCATGATCATCGCCATTTTGTGCGTGTCGATTAAAGCTTCAGCCTCTTCCCGCGAGAGTATCTTTGGTTTGAGATCGAGTTTACGCGAGGATTTGCGGAGGTCGGGATATTCTTTCTTCAGCGGCTCGTGCTGGTAGAAAATTTCACGGACCGGCATTTTGACTTTGGTGCGCGCGAAGGGCCGATCGGCAATAGTTATTGTTTGCGGCAATTCGAGCTTGTCGAAGATCAACCGTTTGAGTTGCTCGTCTTTGGAGAGGCGCTCGAAGAGCTTCATAAACCATTCGAGCTTGCTGAGGCCGTTGGATTCGGTGTCGGCTTTGATGATGTCGGTCAACGGCACGCGCGGGTCGTCGATAGCATCATTTTCGCAATGCGTAAGCAGAATCGGCAGCAAGTCGAGAATGTGATCGTGTTCCTGTTGTTCGTACTCTTCCCAGTTGAAATCAAGAGAGCCGGGAAATTTCTTGAGCATCCACTTCGTCATGAAGTAACCGTAGGGATGGTTCAGTTCGCTGCCGACGATGCCGGTTTCGGCGAGATTGCCGCGTTCAGATTTCGAGAGCGAGTTTACGCGGTCGAGAAAACCTGCCAGTTCGGATTCGACAACTTCGAGAATTTTCGCGTTATCGGGGAAAGCACGCAGATAGCAAAGGGATTCATGATAATCGAAGAGCGCAGCGGTGCGCGGAATTTTTGTCGCGACGATTCGCTTAAGGATTTCTAATTTTTGTCCGGGGAAATCACCCCCGAAGTTACCCTTGATATCCGACAGAATCTGAATGTCACTGGTCGGATTTTGACCGGCACGTTCGGTACTGCTCAATTTTACTCCCTGGCCGAGGCCGGTTACAGTAATACAAAATGCACACTAAAAGCATAAGTCGCAACAGGTTTTCTGCACTAAGGCTATACGGGGAGATTGTGAAATTTTGCACAAAAATTACCCCTAAATCCGTAAATTATTGTGGCTGGCCGTAGAAAGAATACTATATTTAAGTGATTAGTAAAACCCGCAATGGGAGAAGAAATTGTGATAAAGAAAGAAGAAGCCCTTCAATACCACTCAATGGGTCGCCGCGGCAAGATCGAGGTCACACCGACCAAGCCCTGCGTTACCCAGCGAGACTTAGCGCTCGCTTACACCCCCGGCGTGGCTATCCCATGCCTGGAAATCGAGAAAAACCCAGCCGATGCATACCAGTATACAGCCAAAGGCAATCTTGTTGCTGTGATCAGCAACGGTACCGCTGTGCTCGGGTTGGGAGACATTGGCGCGCTTGCCGGCAAACCAGTAATGGAAGGCAAGGGCGTACTTTTCAAGAGATTTGCGGATATCGACGTATTCGACATCGAGTTGAATACAAAGGATCCGCTTGAGGTAATCCGCACCTGCCAGATTCTGGAGCCGACATTCGGCGGAATAAATCTTGAGGACATCAAGGCGCCGGAATGTTTCCAGATCGAAGAAGAACTCAAGAATACGATGAACATTCCCGTCTTTCATGACGACCAGCACGGCACAGCGATCATATCCGCAGCCGCGCTTTTGAATGCGCTCGAACTGAGCGGCAAAGACATTTCCAAGATTCGGGTAGTGTTCTCGGGCGCCGGCGCGGCGGGTATTGCCTGCGCGAAGTTGTACCTGTCCTTGGGCGTAAAGCTTGAAAACGTTCTGATGGTGGATTCCAAGGGCGTGATGTATGAGGGCCGCGATCCCAAGTGGAACAAGTACAAACAGCAATTCGTGCGCAAAACGGAGATTCATACGCTTGAGCAAGCCATGGTTGATGCGGACGTTTTCGTCGGTGTCTCGGCGAAAGACGTCGTTACCAAGGCGATGGTCAAGTCGATGGCAAAGGATCCGGTCATTTTCGCGATGGCGAATCCCGATCCGGAAATCACTTATCCGGATGCCGTATCGGTGCGCAAGGATTTGATCATGGCGACGGGCCGTTCGGATTATCCCAACCAGGTCAACAACGTGCTGGGATTCCCGTTCATTTTCCGCGGCGCTCTCGATGTGATGGCTTCGGCAATCAACGAACAGATGAAGGTCGCGGCTGTGAAGGCGCTGGCGAATTTGGCGAAAGAAGACGTGCCGGATTCAGTGGCGCGGGCGTATGGCGTGACAAGTTTCAAATTCAGCCGCCAGTATATTATTCCGAAGCCGTTTGATCCGCGCGTGCTGATATGGGAAGCATCAGCGGTTGCGCAGGCGGCGATGGATTCCGGCATAGCGCGCAAGACGATTAACATTGAAGAATATAAGCATGAGCTTGAACACCGTCTCGGTATGGGGCGTGAAATCCGCACGATGCTGATTGACCGCGCCAAGAAGTCACCGAAACGCGTCGTTTTCAGCGAAGGAACCTCGGCGCGCGTTCTGCGTGCAGCGATGATTACCAACCACGAAGGATTCGCGCAGCCTATAGTTTTGGGCCAGGAAGCGGAAGTTCGCGCGGTTGCGGCTGAGAACGATATTGATTTGGCGGGAATTGAGATAATCCATCCGCATTCATCTCCAAATTACGACAAGTACGTGAAGGAGTTCTTCCGTCTTCGCCATAAGAAGGGCGTAACGCTTGACGACGCGAAGTTCACCATGCGCAATCCGAATTATTTCGGAGCAATGATGGTGCACATGGGCGATGGCGACGCTTTTTTGGCGGGTGTGACGCAGCAATATCCGGAGACGATCCGGCCGGCGCTGGAGATTATCGGCAAGCGCGAAGATCTGTCGATCGTCAGCGGATTGTTCGTTTTGATTATCAAGAATAGACTGTATTTCTTCAGCGATACGACGGTAAATATCGAGCCGACCTCGGATCAACTGGTGGAGATCACGCTTTGTTGCGCGGAAGCGGCGCGCCGATTCGGAATATCGCCGAAGATTGCGCTGCTGTCGTTCTCGAACTTCGGTTCGGTAAAGCATCCGTTCGTGTCGAAGGTGCAGAAGGCGGTGAATATACTTCATCGCGACTATCCGGACATGATTGTCGAAGGCGAGATGCAGGCGGATTCAGCGACGGATGTCAATATCCTGCGCGCGAATTTCCCGTTCAGCAAATTGCAGGATCAAGCGAATGTGTTGATCTTCCCTGATTTGCAGTCGGCGAATATTGCTTACAAGTTGATGATCAAACTTGGCGGCGCAGAGGCGATCGGTCCGATTCTGATGGGCATGAAACGGCCTGTCCATGTGCTGCATCGTTCGAACGATGTCGACCAGGTCGTGGTGATGGCGGCTTTGGCAACAGCCGAGGCGGGACTTGCGGCAACCGATCTGCGGAGTCTACCACCAAGCAAGGTCAACGTCTAAGTGCTTGATTAAAGGGCGCCGCGAAACTTTGCGGCGCCCTTTATTTTGTCTCCGCGTAATGGGAGACAACGTAGATTAAAATTCAAAGTCGCTTTATGCGCTTCGCATAAAAATAGGCAAATTTGCAGCGTCGAGTCACAACCAGCGTGATTCAGTTCGTACTCAGCGAACGAATCAAAGAGCTGACTGCTCTCCACAAGACTGCGCGACAGATGCAGGGGGGATGGCAAACCGATTGGAAAATTGCTCATCGAGATGGTGAATCTGCTGCCGCCGGCGTGGCAGTATCCGGAAGTGACTGGCGCGAGGATATCAGTCAATGGTTTGGTCGCGATGACGACGAACTTCCGCGTTAGTCCCTGGATGCAGAGCGCAGCGATCCAGATGCGCGCGCGAGCGGGAAGTCCTGCAGATGCTGGCGGAGGGGAAGACCACCAAGGAAATTGCGTCGCAACTGCAGGTAAGCGCGAAGACGATCGAATCGCACCGCAAGCAGGTCATGGACAAGCTGGACCTGCACAGCATTGCCGAACTCACCAAGTACGCTATCCGCGAAGGCCTCACCGAACTCGACTAAATCTGCCGGGCTCCTGTTTCTTTATCTCCAATTCATTAAGGAAAAACGAACACGATAATCAGGCGATCCCCGATTGTGTGGATAGAATAGATGTTGATGACACCCGGGCTGCCGTTTTTCTACGGCGGATTAGTGGGGCGAAAGAATGTGCTCTCGATAATGATCCAGAGTTTTGTATCGATGGGCGTAACCACAGTATTGTGGTGGATTTGCGGCTATTCACTGTGCTTCTCCGGCGGCGAAGGGGGAATCATTGGAAATCTCGACCAGGCGTTTTTCATGGGGATCGATCCAATGACGCCATTTGGCGCCGGGAGGATACCTTTATATGTGTTCATCGCATACCAAATGATGTTTGCGATTATCACGCCCGCGCTGATAACGGGTGCTTTTGCGAATCGAGTCAGGTGCCCCACCGCTTGGAGACTGTTGAAAAAGTGCATCGCGCTCGATGAGTTACTTACCCATAGTCTGCAGACTCGGAATTAAATCTTTCCCGCGCATACGGCTGCCGAAGGCGTCCAGCAAGACTTAATTAGGGAATCGTCTGGAGTTTCCTTGATTTCACCTTTTTCAACAGTCCCCTTGCGGTGGGATTGTTGCATCTCGACCACAACATATAGTTGTCGGCGCCCGCTGAATTGAACTTCTGGGACTGCCTATCCACGTCGGAGGCTTTTGGTCGCGGCGGGCGTGGACGACCGCCGCGCACACTAAGCAAAAGTGAACTTTTTCAGCACTCCCTTTAAGCAGCCGGCGGGCGAAATCAGTAGCTGCTGGAATCCATCTTAACCTTGCCGCGAAATATCCAATAAATGCTGGTCGTGTAAGCCAACACGGCCGGCACCCCTAAGGCGGCGATGATCAGCATGATGCGGAGGGTTTTCGGCGACGAGGCCGCGTTGTAAATATTCAACGAATTCTCAGGACCCGGATTCGAGAAGATCATGTTCGGGAACATGCCAATTCCGAAAAGGGCGAGCAGGAAGATAATGGCGAAACAAGATGACAAGAATGCGCGCCAGTCGCGGCCATGGTGGATTTCGCGCGGGATATTGGCGATGGCGAGCATATTCAGCAGCGGCACGACAAAGAGAATCGGGTGCTGTTTGATGACATCCGCCATTTGCGGGACGTAGAGCAAGGTCGCCATTGTGGTGGTCGCATAGCATATGATGAAGAAGATGATCGCGTTGTTGATCCAGCCGCGAACTTTGTCGTGGAGTTCGCCTTCGGTTTTCATGACAACATAGATGGCGCCGTGCATCATGAAGAGTGCGAGTGTCGTGATGCCGACCAGAATTGCGTAAGGATTGAGCATTCCGAGGAAAGTGCCGACGAATTCGTGATGAGAGTCGAGCGGAATTCCGAGCGCGATGTTGCCGAGCGCGATGCCGATCAAGAGCGATGCCAGGATGCTTGAGGCGGCGAATGAAGTGTCCCACATGCGGCGCCACCAAAGCATCTCTTGCTTGCTGCGAAATTCGATGGCGACGGCGCGGAAGATCAGGCAGAAGAGCAACATCATGAGCGCGAGGTAGAAACCGGAAAAGGCGGTGGCGTAAACCTCCGGGAAAGCGGCAAACAGCGCTCCGCCGGCAGTGACGAGCCAGACCTCGTTGCCGTCCCAGACGGGACCGATGGAATTCAAGAAGGTGCGGCGTTCGATATCAGTCTTAGTGAAAAGATGCAGTCCGCCGACGCCGAGATCGAAGCCGTCGAGAATCGCGTAACCGGTGAAGAGCACGCCGATGAGAATGAACCAGACGGTGTTGAGATCGAAGGTCATATCAGGCGCGCCTCCGGATATTGAGGTCATCCTCGGAAGGACCGTGCTGGATTTTTTCGTTGAGCAGATAAATGAAAAGAATGAACAGAAGCAGATAGATCAGGCTGAACATGATCAATGACGTGATGACCTCACCGCTGGTGACGGATTTAGAGAGACCATCTTCGGTCAGTAAGAGATTGTGGACGATGTAGGGTTGGCGGCCGACCTCGGCGGAGAACCAACCGAGTTGATTGGCGAGTTGAGGGCCGAGCACAGAGATGACGAATATCTTCAGGAGCCAGGGCTTGGCGAAGAGCTTTTCTCTGCGTAGATACAAGAGGCCGAGCCAGGACAGTGCGATCAATCCCATTCCAATTGCGACCATGGCGTGATAACTCTGGAACACGACATTGACGGGAGGACGTTTGTCGGGCGGGATGGAATTGAGGCCGGTGACTGGCGCATTCCAATCGCCATGGATCATGAAGCTTAACATGCCGGGAATAGGCAAGCCGAACTGGACTTTCTCCTGCTCTTCGTTGACCCAGCCAAACAGGTACATCGGAGCAGCGCCGGAGTCTTCGTAGTGGCCTTCGAAGGCCGCCATTTTTGCGGGTTGATTTTGCGCGACACCGATTGCGCTTTGGTGACCAGATACCAATTGCAGCATGGAAGCGACGGCGGCGACGACGAGCGCGATTTTGAAAGTCGATTTTGCGAAAACGCTGTGTCGGTTTTTAAGCAAGTAGTATGCGGAGACGCTGAGCACGAAGAATGCGCCGGCCTGCCATGCGCCCATGT
This sequence comes from uncultured bacterium, assembly GCA_963707485.1. Lineage (GTDB taxonomy): Bacteria > Zixibacteria > MSB-5A5 > CAIYYT01 > CAIYYT01 > JADJGC01. Next base: position 33,221 of record CAVPQS010000043.1, on the reverse strand, counting down.
AGACATGCCAGATGCGGTCGACGCTTGATGGGTTGAAGACCATCGCCCAGAAATCGACGATTTCAGCGCGAGCAGACAGACCTTCTCCCACAATGTGATGGCCGGCCGGTGTTTGCTGCCAGGAATTGGCGACGACGATCCAGATTGCGCTGAAGTGGGCGCCGAGACATACCAAGATCGTAGAGATGAAATGAACGACAGGACTGACGCGATTCCAGCCGAAGAGCAGGATAGCGAGGAAGCCCGATTCAAGGAAGAAGGCGAAGATGCCTTCGGCGGCGAGAGCGCTGCCGAAGACGTCGCCGACATAGCGAGAATAGGTGGACCAATTCGTGCCGAACTGAAATTCCATTACGATTCCGGTGGCAACGCCGAGGGCGAAAATCAGGCCGAAGATCTTAACCCAAAAGCGGGTCATCTGATGGTAGAGCGGGTTCTTAGTTTTGAGGTACATCCCTTCCATGAAGACCAGAATCAGTCCAAGTCCGATGCTAAGCGGCGGGAAGATATAATGAAAGCCGATGGTAAGTCCGAATTGGACGCGGGAGAGCATGAGCAAGTCCATCTTCAAGAAGCTACGAATTGAAGAGTGAAGATGGTAGAGAAACTTTTCACATTCAGGGTACAGCGACGGTTAGTAGTACTTGATTTTCAAAGACAGGATCGGCAGATTAAATCTTCCAAGCGGTAAATCTCAACCCATCCTTCAACTCGCATCAATTCCGAAGCGTGGTCTCCAGCCAGAAAACATTCCCATTTGATTATTGACAAACTCATCCCCGAAGCGTCAATTGGGTGTACAACTAATTAGCGCTTGAACAAAGAAGGCATTCTATCAAGGAGGGTTTTGTGTATTCACAACTCTTACGCACGTTTGGGTTGATGGTGTTGTCCATCGCCTGCAATGTCTCTGCTGTATTTGCAGGCGATCCCATACTTATCGGCAAAGGCACCAACCCCCAATGGTCTCCCGACAACACGTACATCTCGTTCATCCGAAACGATTCGCTACTCGTCATCGATACGGGCGCGATCGACCAGACCAATTCGCTCCGCACCGGATCAATCACAAGGTACTACTGGACCGAGCCCAACCAAGCTGTTGCCGAAATCCAATATGTTCGTCCCGACACCGGAAGCATCGGGCATGTCAGCATCATTCTCAGTTGCAGTATCGACGGTCAGACGAGGGTGATTTCGTATGACAGTACTGGAAGTGAATTGAAAGGACGTTCAAAAAGCTATCGTCTGGAGCGTTTTGCCGATGGATCAATTGGATATTATCTCATGGTTGACTCAGTAGAAAATACGAGACTGTTGTCTGGTGCTAACGCACAACGAGCGCCTAATCCGGGCTACTATGTTCGCAACACTCCGTATCCAAATGGACCGATGCTTCAGTACACGCTCCCTATCCACGGAAAGCAATGCCTCTATCCGCGCCTCGCTCCGAGCGGCGACAAATTCTGTTGCGAAAATGATATTGGCGAGCTCGTTGTCTATGACACGAGCGGAGTGTTGATCAGCAATCTCGGCCGGGTCGAATGGTCAAGTTGGAATCGTAGCGGCGAATGGCTGATTTATGATATAATGGATTGGGGACACTACGACCTTATTGGCTCTGATGTTGGAATTGCGAAATTCGACGGGTCGAGGCGGCAACGCTTGACGTTTTCGAACGAGAATGACCAAAAAGCATCGTTCTCGCTGGATGGTAAGAAATTACTTTTTCGAGAAGGGAAGACCGGGGAGATATTTGTCCTGCTCCTGGAAGAATGAAAGCGGCCCGAGCCGGTAGCACACCCGAAGCGAAACTTCCATTTCACGTCACCATTCTTATTCCCTGAACTCTGCCCACAAACATCGATGATCCGTTGGAATAGCGCAGGGTGGGAATCTCATTGTACTCGTCTTCACTGCCCCCAAATAGAAAGGGACACAGTCTCCCATGTCCCTCGCATCATCACATGTAAAAACTAACCCGCCCCTACTGCCCCGCCAGCGGCGAAGGCAACACCGGCGGCTTCTTCACCTTGCTGTCGATCTTCTTCAATTCCATCTCTTCGATCAATAGCGACGGCGTCACAATCGTCGCCGGCATCTCGTAATCATTCCCGATCAAATAATTGTAGACATAGCGGCTGTTGTCGGTCATCACGATATCGCGCAGAATCCGCGCGTTTACGTCGGTAAACTGCAATCCGCGAATCGGCTCCTCGCGCCCGTCGGCATAAATGCGCGTAATCTCATACGGATCAGTCACGCCCGCATCGCTGCTGCCGCCGCTCAATTGCTGGCCGAACATCTGAAATCCACCCGAAGACTGCCCCATGTCGCGAATCTTCGTGATCATGATCCCGTACGGCAGATCGATATCCTTGCACATCGCGATCAGGTTCTTCTTGAGCTTCTCCGGCGTGATCTTGTCCGTCGACTCAAAAATCAAATTTGACGGCTTGGCGGTGACGCCTTTGCTCACTGCGCCGCGCGCGCTGCCGTTCGATTCTTTCACCTTCTTGGTCGGCGCCGTCGCAATCAGGAAGTTCACCAGCTTGCCGTTTTCCACCAAAGTCGTCCGCTTGGGCGGATTGCCCGCATCGTCGACTTCGTAGCTGCCGATCAGCGGCGTGTCGCCGATCTTCTCCAAAGTCGGATCGTTATAAACATTCATCGTCGTCGGCAAGACGCGGCGATTGAGCTTGTTCGCAAAATCGGAGCCGCCGCCCATCATCGAATTCATCTGGTCGTTTTCATAAGTCGGTCCCGGTAAATTGGAAACATTGCGCGAAAACAACTGCCGCAAAAATTCCCCCGCCGCGTCGCCCGCGAACAACGCCGGACCGATATAATCCTCAAGCGTGTCGGCGGCTATCATCCGGTTCATCTTCTCGGCATTGGCCTTGGTCCAGGCGATCAACGCCTCGCGCGCCGGCAGTTGCTTCAGATCGTTGACAATAATCCGGTCGGAGTTGACAACATCTTCGCCGTCAGCCGAACGTCCTGCCATCGACAAACTGAATCCATAAATCCGGTCGCCGCGCAGCGTCTGCGTCCCCTCCGAGTTGACCAGATATTGGTTCACCACTGAAGCCGTCACATTCAGCTCGGATGAAATAATCGCCGGATACGTGCGAAACACTTCCGACATCGGCTTGGCCAACTCTTCGAAAAATCCGGCTTCGATATCGAACTCCTCCGGTTTGTCCAAAAACTTGTTCGCCGAAAACTTGATGTGGTCGTCGGCGCGGTCGGGGATCACGCGCGACTGCAGATAGGCGCGTTTCTTCGACAGCGACTCCAGCGCCGCTTTATAAGCCTGATCCGTCGCGAGGTAGACGTCGTTGCGAATCGCGTCGTAATCGTCATCTACCGGCAGCGCCGCGAAATCCGGACCCATTCCGGAGAATCCCGAAACGAAATTCGAGTTGTCGAGACTGTAATTACCCACGCGCAGATCGGTAGTCAAGTAACGGCTCCGCTCAAGTTGCGAGCGCAACAGTTGACCGAGACTCGCGGAAACTTCCAACTGCTGGATATCATCGATGGTATAGCTGATAAAATATGGGCGCTCCAGCTTCTCCATCACCAACTGGGACATGTTCCGCTGTACTTCGTCGCCGAGAACTTTGAAAAACAAATCGCTGCGCGTATCGGCAGCGACTTTCCCAAACGCGACCAGGCACAAAAGGCCAACCATGAGAACTGAGAAGAACTTATTCGATTTACGCATGATTAGTTCCCTCCCTGTCCGGCATCGCTGGTTTTCGTCGGCTTATATGGCGGCGGCAAAAGCGGCGGCTTCTCCTGCTCCTTGAATTTCTTTTCAACTTCAAGCTCCGAAACAAGCACGCTCGGCGCTGTCGCCGATACCGGTACCCAGCCCGATTCGGCGCCGCAGGTCCCGTTGAATATTTCGTAGTCGTTGCCCGTTGCGATGATGCGCGCAAAACTCGACAGCGGTGTGCCGACAATATCGACGCCCCGTATCGCCTCGTTAGGTCTGCCGTCGGTGTAGCACTTGTAAACCAGAAGCGGAATCACCTTGAACGACTGCGGACCAAACCGCGTCGTCGTCGTGAATCCGCCCGAGATATCGTAAAAAATCAAACCATACGGCTTGCCTTGCTTGCGGCACTCATCCTTGAGCATCTCGACCAGCTTCTCAAACGGATACTCCAGTGAAGATTTCACCATGAGATTTCCCTGCCGTGCGACAGCATCCATCCCCGCCTGTTTGCGGCCGTGCGCATTCGAATTCGGGAATCCCTTCACCGGCGAGCGCGACAGCAGGAAATTCCGCAGCACGCCTTTTTCCACCACCGTTACCGGCGTCGTCTTGACACCCTCGTCATCGTACAGGTAGTGTCCGCGCAAAAAGACGCCGTTGAAATCCGCCAGCGTCGGGTCGTCGTACACGTCGATAAAATCAGGAAGCACTTTCTCTCCGACTTTCTTCGCGAATGTCTGGCCCTCCATTTCCGATTTCTGCCGGTGCCCTTCAATGCGATGCCCGAAGATTTCGTGAAAATAAACGCCCGCCGCGCGATTCACCAAAATCGCCGGTCCCGCATACGGTTCCGCCAGCGGCGCTTTGAGCAACGCATCCAGTTCTCCGATCAATCTCTGAATTGTCGCTATTATTAGCTCATCGCCCGGCAGATTCGCCGGATCGGCGGCGTCGAAACTCTCGAAGCGGCTGATGCGCATTCCATCCGAGGCCGTCCCTTCACACCGCACGAACAGTCGCGCGTAAGACTGCCCCATCTGAATCATCGATCCTTCGCTCGAAACGAAATAGCGATTGTCATTGGTCAACTGCAATTCCAGGCTTGATTGCTCGACAAAGCTGTATTCCTTGAAGAGCCCGCTCATGTCGCGCAGCCGGCTCTTCCACATCTCCGTGTCAAGCGCCGCCGCGACCGTTTCTCCGATATAGTTCTCCGGCTTCTCGCGTGAAAAATCGGCGGCCGTGTCCTCCTGCTCGACCATCACTTCCTGATTCGTCTTGACCTTGGTGTACTGTTGCAGCGCCGCCTTGTACTTCTGGTCGGTCGCGTTCCAGATCACGGTGCGAATCGCCAATTCGTCATCACTCAGCGGCAACTCCGGCGACTGCGCGAAATTGAAATCGAACCCGAACCCGCCGCGCATTTCGCGCGTATTGTCGAGATCATAGCTGCCGACGCGCAAATCGATATCGAGCACGCGGCTGCGGCTGTCGTCTTCCTTTGTCAACGCTCCATAAGATGCCGACAACGCATGGCGGTCGGTATCGGTTACGTGATATGCCAGGTAATAAACGGGAATTGTATCCGCGCTCGCTAACGCCGCAAACGAGCGATCCAGCTCGGTCTTCATGGCATTCAGCACCGGCGCCGTCTGCGCCGCGAAAATTGGAATTGAGTGCGCCGCTATCACTAATAGGCATAAGGCGGCTACCCTCTGCAAGAGATTCATTAAGCCTCCAGAATATGGCTGCAAGTTTCTGTTCCAATGACGCATCCTGTGCGCCATCATACAATGGTATTGTACGTCAATTCGTTCGATTCGGCGAATCGGAAGTCGCGCGTACAATTCTGCCCTGGGAATGATAAGAAGTTTAGAAGTGGCCGCCTATTGGTAAAACCGGGGCAAGCTTTGATCTTATTTGGGGTAGCTGCCGGCCAACTTCAAAAATAACCGGTGTACACGGTGAATCGCGCCGGAATTCGGTAAAAACATCATCGGGCAATGCCCCTCAATGACTTGAATATGATGCTCCTTGCAGTATGACACGGCATTTGCGCTGACCGCCCCCGTTCCAGCCGCACGATAAAACCAAATCGACTTAATGCCCGCATCGTGACACTGCTTAATCACATCTTCAGTCACTGCCGGTGGAGTCATCAGAACGACGGCTTCAACCGGCGGCGTGATTTCTTTAAGTTCACCGTAGCAATGGCGATCCTCGATCATCGAGATCAAGGGATTGACCGGCACAACGTCGTATTCCCGATCAACAAACTCACGGAACAAGACGCGGCTGAAATCGCGCGGATCCCGGGAAACGCCGAGAATCGCGATTCGATTATGGGAGAGGAATTCCTGAACGTGTTTTAACTCGGTCATACTGTCTCCCGTCGCCGCCATTAAGGCGGAATGAATTGGTTACGGCTGAGGCTACGAATAATGGCGTAACTTGTCAAGTATTACTTTGTGCTTGAAAAATCGCTTCCAATCGCGTATCTAATTGAGGGCCAACTCGCTCTCTATTTGTGAATGTGTCGCCATCTCCCGGCCGTCCGGGATTAGCCGGATAAGGAATCTCGATGCCTTGTAACAGCGTCGTTGAACTAATTCAGATCGTGATCGATGATCGCGACCGACTCAAGCACTATCAGTTCGTCAAAAAGTCCTGCGGCCAGGGCGTCGGCAACAACACGCTGCTGCTCGATATTGTCAAAGGCATGACCATCGACGAACTCCTCGAAGTCGACCCTGAGACATTCCTTGCGGTCGATCGCACCGACGACGAGGTCCTTGAGTTTTTGCGCTTGAAGCATCTTTTCGCGTTGCAGGCTACGCTCGAAGTTCTCACCGGCCGCTCGACCGGCGGCAAAGGCCACCCCTGCGCCGTCGCTGATGTCGCCTTCGACGGTGACGAAACCGTCATGAACGCCGAAATCGACGTCGATGTCATCACCGAACAGATCGCTGCCTGCGCCGGCTGCAAAGGCGGATGCGGTCAGCCGATCAAGTCCTGAGTCCCTTATTTTACTTCCTCGAAATTCAATAACCGCATATATATAGATCATGAAGAAAATCATCATCTTCATCGTAATACTCGCGGCCGCTGGAGCGGTTTATTGGCTCGTCTCCGGCGACAAACTGCAAAACTACTACGAAGAAGCTGGCAACACCAAAACGCCGGTCGTTCAATCGCAGTCCGAGAAATATCGCCTGCTCATCGGCAAGCAATTTCCGAACGTGGAATTGATTTCAAATTCCGGCCAGAGCTTGACCACCTCCGAGTTGGTCGGCGACGGAAAAGTGATTCTTTTTCTCGACCCGGGCTGTATCAGTTGCGAGGCGATGGCCAATAAGTGGATCGCTCTCATTGGCAAGCATACTCTCGACCCAAGCAGAGTTTTCGCCGTGTGCTTCTTGCCTCCCACACAAGCGGCACAGTATCACGCCGAACGCCAGATGAATTTCCCGCTCTATTCCGACACCGCGCAGTACTTCGTCAAGAATCACGACTTGACCGATTTCCCGCTGCAACTGGTCGTCGGCAAATCCATGACCATCCACGAATCTACTTATGACGTCCAGCGTCAGGTTTTCATGGATCAGCTCGAGCGCTGGTTCAAAAACTGATTTCCCGGGACATAAAATTTGAGACCCGGGAGGGGATCCCGGGTCTCTCAGGCAGAAAGCGCATCAGGTGTGAAAACACCTACAGGGGAGGCTTTTCAATGCGCGGTCAAGCGTGCAGCAACTTGAATACTGTCTCGGAATCAAGCTGACCTTGCGCCGAGGCTGCCTGCTCGGCGTTCGACTGCACCATGGATTTCAAATATCTTGCTTCCGCCGCCGCCGTCGATCCGTCGTGTATCACCGACTCCGAGGCTGCCGCCTGCGCAGCAATATCGAACGTTTGCACCGTCGTCTCGTATTCGCTGCGCGAATTCAATTCGATATCGATCTTGGCTTCGGACAGGATTCGCAGCGTATCGTCGAGATCTCTCACCGTCTCCTTGGCTGCTTCAGCCGTTGAGACATCCTGTTCCGACAACGGCAAGATCGTCGCAATCGACTCCCTCGAACCGTCGAATAACTTCTCCTGCCCGTAGCTCGCCTGCTCAATCGCCTGTTTGTACTGGCCCGCCATTGCGTTGAATTTGCCCTGAAGATCCTTGCCGTTGTCCGGCGTGTTCACCGCCGGGTCGGAAGCCTCCACCGCGAAATGGCGCATCTCCTTGACTCTTTCAAAAAGATCAGAGAGCGCACCCTCCGCAGTCTTCGTCCGATTCACCTGCAATTCGAGCTTCTTGATTCGATCGGTCAACGATCCAATCTGAGAACGTAGCTGCTCGGATACCGCAAGTTCGGACGGAGCTTCCGACTCAGCATCGACTTCCAGGGCTGGCGACACGTGCGACATCGTCTTACTGAGGCTTCGCTGTATCAGCGAGATGTTGCGAACCGTGTTCATGCCGGCATTTCCACCCTGTACTGTCGTCAATTCAGTCTCCTTGCCTTCTCTTCGGACTGTAATCAAGCAACCCGCTTGCCGCTACCGACCAGCATATCTAACTGCCGCTGCAATTGGCTGCCGGACAAAGCCTTAGGAATTGTCATGAGTCAGGTGAGCAATTCCTCAGCAATTCGTTTCGAAGAGAAACTGGGGAGGTCGAGCCATATCATCCCGTTGCTTTCCCATATCCTTTTTTTCATTAGTCACGACATTTCCGGCAAGATTGTCGGAGCCGCGCCAAGAGTGTCGCCGCCGGCCAATACTCCCATGCGGCTTCCGTAGCGCAAGCCCTTGCCCGCCAACCAAAAGGCCGATGGTATGAGTTTTGCTCCTTCAGGGTCGGGCTATTGTGTCTGCACAACAGTCGTCACCCATTTGGAACGGGATTAATGAGAGCTAATATCAGAAATACATATCAGCCGGCAGCCGGCTCGACAATCCGATCTGAACCGGACTCACAACTGGCTGAGCTTAATTGCGTCTATCCGGTTAGCCCCGTCGGCGAAATCGATCACGAAACTTTTGTCAGTAATCTGACCCTGGCCCTTGCCGGCAAACAACTGCATTTGGATAATCCCGAACCGATTGCCGGAATGCGTATGCTCGCCTATATGCAGCGGGAAGGCGTATTTGGAATCTCACCGCAAGGACGATACCGGACCGTCATCGACTTCATCAAAAACAAAAGCTTCGAATATGAACTTGAACAACGCGAATTCAATGTTGACGAATTCTTGCGCGAAACCGAAGTCGCCATCTATGACGTCATCACTCGCGGCAATTCATCGCAAATAACCAAAGCGCTCCTTGAAGCCGCCGAATCCGTCAACGAATTCAGGAATAGGCTCGCCCGCTCAAGCGATGACCAATTCGACCGCTCTTAACTCGCCTTGCCCTTTGCTGCCAATTCGAATATCCACTGAAACGCCTGTGCCCGCCCTTTGTGAATGTTCGCCTGTTTGCCCGGGAAAATACACTGCTCCAATTTCGCCAGCCGCACATAAATGAAATAATCGAAAATCATCGAGTGCTCGAATATCTTCGTGGTGCGTACGAACCCCTTGGTCGCCCGACATAACTTCTTCCAGAAATAAACTTGCTCGGCAAATTCACTGTTTGCTGGCCTGAGAATTACCGCATCGATATCGCGCGAAGCCCCATAGGCCGGGTGATGTTCCCGCGCCCGTTTCCAGGCAGCTTCGCGATGACTCTCCGTCACCGGAAAATCCTGGTACAAAAACGAAATCACCGCCCGATGATCCGCGCCGCACACGCGCCCGATTTCCGCAAACGCCACATTGTCCTGCTCAATATGCTCGATCACCGAAATCGCCGTGACGTAGGCGCTGTTGTTACGAAACGGCAATTCCGTCGCCGACCCGACGACAAAACTGATGGGCGCTTTGATCTTGCCGCGATACTGATTCGCCAGATTCTGCTGCCAGAACATCTGCGTCTTGTCCAAATCCAACCCGCAGGCTTGCACCCCGCGTCGCGCCAGGTACGCGCAAAACAGCGATATCTCCGCACCAATATCGATCACGATGATCGGTGCTTGGCTCCGCGCCTGCCATTTCGAAATTATATTCATCGCCAGCGCGTGCTCCAGCATGCGCAGATGTTGATAAGGCCGCTTATTGATCAGATGAAACCACGTCAACCCGCGCACATCGGCAATCCGAATTGGCGACTCCCACTGCCGAATCCAGATATAAAAATCCAGCGCCCAGCCAAACAGCGCCAGCAGCGGCGAAAACAGCAGTCCAAATCCATTCGAGACCAAGTACCAAATCTGCGAGCCGACCTTGCTTTTCTTCTCAGATGGTCCCAGCCAACTCTGTTCGCTGATTGCCTTAAGGGCGCCACCAACCAAAACCGCCACGCCGCGTTCGATTTTGTAACTCGCTGCGCAACCGGTACAGTCAAGACGCCCGCGTTCGATTTCGCCGCCGGATTCGACCGCGTCTTTTAACTGCAATTCGCCTTTGCAGGCCGGACAGCACAGTATGTTCAGGAAATTTTGATGCAATCCAATTCGCTTTCATCGACAAGATGATTTAATAGAAAGATAACACTCTTTGCGAATTTGGCACCAAAAAATGTTGAGGCAAAGTTTGACCGCCTTGACGGTCGCTTGCAATGATTACCGGACGACAATAAACTTGTCGCCGATGCGTTCATCGTCGAACATCACGTAGTAGAGAAACACCCCCGAACCCAATCGCTCGCCCGATTGATTGAGCGCGTTCCATCTGTAATCGCCCGAAACGCTTGCGGCCTCGAAAACCTTGTCGCCCGACGGCGTGTAGACTTCCAGCCGCGAATTATCAGGCAAATTGTGAAAAGTGATCTCGCCGTCCAGATACGAAAACGGATTCGGCGAAACAAAAATCGGTGAACTGATCGTAAAACTCGCCGTCTCCGAATATCCGCCGCCGGATATCTTCGCCCGCCAATAATAGGTCGACTCATTCTCCAGTTGCCGCTGCGGCACCCATTCGGCCGAGCCGCCAAATCCCGCGACGCTGCCAACCTCGTAAATATCCTCGAACTGCGAATCGCTTGCCACTTCGAACAAACACGCCACCGTATCCGCGCTGTTGGCCCAGCTTATCCGGAAAGTCGGCGCTGTCGACATTTCCTCGGCGCCATTGGCCGGCGAAATCAGTTTCGCGAAGTACTCGACTTCCAGCACGGCATCCAGATGCAAAAACTTCCGCGCCGGCGACCAGTCGCTGTATGAATTCCCGTCGAACGCCCGCACGGTCCACCAATACGGTTTGTTGTGTAAATACGACCCGGTCGTGTAGTACGTCGTGTACGGCTCGGTCTGCGGCCGTCCGTTCGATATCTCAACTTGCTTGCTCAGGATCGAATCCGAGAACGTCCGGAAACTGTAATAAATCGCATCCCCGTCAAGATCCACCGAGTTGTTCGTCATCAACATCACCGGCTGCCCGACAACGCTCTGGTTGGCGGTCGGTGTCAATAATACCGGCGCCGTCGGCGGAGAATTTGCCAAAAGCGCCACGCGAAATTCCGCCGTCGTCATATAGTTCGACCACGCCTGTCCATCATAAGCCCGCGCCCGCCAGCGGTAACGAATGTTGTTCACCAGATTGATCGCCACCATCCAACCGGTAGTCCCCGAACCTTGCGCCGCCATCGGCGACAGCGCCAACTGGTTCGTGAAAGTCGAATCGTACAGCTCAAACTGGTAAGTAATCGTATTTCCGTCGGCGTCGCTTGAATTGTTCACCCGCAAAACCGGATTCGCTGTTCCGACCGTCGCAGCATTGAGCGGCGCATTGATTGTCGGTGCCGTCGGCGGCGTGTTCGTTGTCGAGGCGCTGACATAAAATGTCCGCGTAGCCGACCACGCTGAGTAGTTTACCCCGTCGTAAGATCGCGCCCGCCAGTAATAGGTCGTCTGATTATTCAACAACACCGCTACCTGCCAGGCCGTCGTCCCCGATCCCTGCGCGACTGCGCCGCTTTGCGCCGTTATTGTCGTGAATCCCGAGTTTAGCGAAACCTGAAACTGATAGGTCGGAACCGTCCCTTGCGGATCGGTTGAATTATTAACGATCAAGCCTGGTTGCCGCGTCGTGACCGTTGCCCCATTCGCCGGCGAATTGAGCCCCGGCACTGAAGGCGCCGTATTCGGCGTCACGAATGTCCGCGCCGCGGACCAACTTGACCAACTCCCGCCGTTGCCCGCGCGCGCGCGCCAGTAATATGTCACCCCCGGAGCCAGCGCTGTCGGCGTCTGCCAGCACGAGGTCCCCGCGCTGTGCGCGACCGCGCTGTTTTCCTGCGTGATCGTCGCGAAACTGCTCGCCGTCGAAATCTGAAAATGATAGCGAATCGGCTGTGTGCAGCCGGTCATCGTCGAACTGTTGATGCACAGCGACGGCGTTATCGAAGCCGCCGTTGCGCCGTTCGCCGGCGAGTTAAGCCCCGGCGCCGTCGGCGGTGTCGTGCATTCGCCGCTCGTCGCCGGAATCATGATCGCGCCTTCGCCGCCGCGCAGAGATATCTGCGTCACGGTCGTGCCAAGTGTGCCGTCGTGCTGAAGCTGGCGGAAGCTCCCCCCCAGACTCACCGTCACCGGCGTCGATTGCGCCCCCCACTTGGCATCGAATCCATCCACCGGACGGATATACACGACGCCGTTCGGATATTGCCGCGACCAGACTTTATATGATCCGCCGCTTTGGTCAACCGCCGGTCCCGAAGCCGCCAACTGATAATGCTGCGCCGGCCACCCGAGCTCGTACTCCATTGCAGGTATCCATGCAAGTGTGTCGAATCCTGGGTTAAGAAAGGCGCCATAGGCGTTGCCGGACGATGGTCGCATGAATATCCAAGTCGAATCCGAGCGTGCTGCCAGGTAAAAACAGAGATTGCTGTATATAGCCGTTCGAAGAGTCGTCGTACCTCGCTCACCATACGATGTGCGAGGAACTGAACTCCAAAAGAAAGAAACACCACGAGACGCAGCAAGGGAGTCGCGCGTGTGAAGATTCTCTATTCGGTGCGTGCTTGAATTATTACAGTATACAGGATCCCAGGCAAATTCGTAGTGCACCATATCGCACCCTGATGAATCGGGGTTCTCTAAGATAGACTTATGATAGTTGCCGAAGTTATAGGAGACCAGCTTCTTTTTGTGATCTATAGACCACGACGCCGCTGTTTGCAGCGTGTCGCGCACTTCGCGTCCAAAGCGTAACATCTGACCCCAACCCCAATCTGCGTAGGTCTGAGTCGTGTACGTCAACAAACTGCCAGGATTACTACCGCTCTCAACGACGAGTCCCCCCGATACGAGGCCCGACCCCTGAAGATTTGTGTGATTATAGTTGTCGAAATAGACGCCGTCCCAATATCCCGAACGATTGGGCCAATAATCGTCACCGGCTGGGCTAAAAATGTGAGTAATGTATTCCTTGTAAGCTTGGCGCAACCTGGTGTTCTGGAAATTCGGTGCCATTCGCGCGGGATAACTGTGAGTGTTCATCGCCATGAAGAGATAATCGATGTAGCCATTTGGTACTCTACTGACGGAGTCCTTGGCCTGTATCGTCATTGTATTCGTGCCGCGAATGAGGATGGTATCCCAGCTAGACCCATTCCAGTTTCGCAGTCTGGTATCGTTATAAAAGTGCATATATGCTTCTTCTTCGATACCTCCTAGCGCTACAATTCGGTCGCGAATCCATGTTGACTTCATGCCCGAGTTGTACGAGCTTGAAGTATAGCTTTTGAAGGACGGCATATCCGTTCCAGAAATATAGTAGAATAACTGACTGCCTGGTGACTTAATCCGCCACTGGTCAATTTCTCCGGCGCACTCCGCGTATGGCACCACACAATTAAACCGATCGTACATCCAGTTTGGATCACCGGGCTTTTCAAATTTGCAGGTTCCATCGATGCCGGCAAAAGTTGCACCTGATCGCAAAGACTGTGTCGCGAATGCCGCTGAAAAGGTCAGCAGAACTGCCAAGGCGAAAAAAAGAGCACTACCAAGTCTTCCGAGGGGGAGACTCGACAATGAGCTATGTGGGAGTGGCGCGTGTTTCAGATTGATATCCTAATCGTATAATTCTTTTAAAGAGTTCTAGGCCGAGCGACAAGGTTAATTACTGAAGATTATCGGCAAAAGATGACTGCTGACCAATTAACATCTCGAAAAAACAGGATTGTGATCCGGGATCGACGGACGGGCTGAATTGAATTGTCCAGAAATTGCACAAACTAGAATCTGCACCTACGCCGTTGTTCGTCCGTTATACCCAACAACACTTGTCACGTCTCATATTTTTCATTGTGGTTCTCATGGCACCGACAAGTCTAATACCGGAAGATATCGTGTGCTCAAGATACCGTAAAACGTTTGCAAGATTTAGAGCACTGGAGGCGAATATCACAGATCGACAAACAGACCACGGTTACCTGATTTTGAAGAAATCAGTCGGAAGCAGAATTCTGTTTTCACTGCGAATGCGATTAGCCGCACGACTCTTGAGACAAATTCAACCCAAGACGGTCCTTGAGATTGGATGCGCCAACTCTGACAGCGGACCATGGCTAAAACAGGATTTTTCCCTGATCGTACTTGATCGAAGCCTTCGGCTCCTCCAGTCGGGTGAACCCGACTTAGTTAGAGTATGCGGCGATGCGAGACTACTCCCGTTCCAGAGCCACGCATTCGAGTCTATCCTTATGGTGTCGACCTTCAAACACATTTTCAAACCGCATCTTGCAGCGCACGAGTGCAATCGGGTTCTCACTCCCGCGGGCTCCCTTGTTATAATAGAACCGCTCTCGTGGCTAGTAAACGTCGGTGGGTGGCTAGGATACTTTGATCTGCGAAACATCTCGAATCCATGGGATACTCGCCAAACTGCCCGCGAATTTTCAGCTTGGGGCTTTCGCACGCTCAAGGCAGGCTCCTACTTCTGCTTCCAATTTATCGTGCTGCAGAAGTCTGCGGATGTGCGACTGTGACGGTACACGGAATCAATCTCGTCGATGCTGATTGTGTTTATGTTTGTGCTTTCGTATAGTCAGTTCCTGTGAAACACTTCGCTACATTTCGTTCCGGCTTTGCCAAATACGGATGGAAGTACGCTATTCGTTCGATTAATTGGCGGGTACCGAATTGGCTTTTTCGTTTTGAAGATATCTACCTATTGCTTGGAGAAGAACCGCATTCTCACCTTAATCCTCCACCTGGGGTGTCCGTTCGGATGGCAAACCCACAAGATGCAAGCAGTTTCAAGGCAATTCCAATATCCACGAGTACCATTCTTGAGCGCCTTCGATTGGGAGATATGTGTGCAATAGCTATACGGGATCAGTCCGTTTTGTCCATGCTTTGGGGCGCGACCGGCAAGCTCTATGTTAATCAAGCCTCAACACTGATCGATACCAATAACAATGCTTTCTATCGCTACAATTCCTTTACCGTGCCCGAGGAACGACTCAAGGGACTTTACAGTCAGTGCTCGACTGTCCTATATAATCATTATTCCACATCAGGGCGAAAGCTCGTTTACAGTGCGATCAGCGTTTTCAATCAACCATCAATCGCTGCGAGCACCAGCGTCGGAAACAAGATCGTCGGTGAAAGCGTGCTCTTCTCGATCTTCGGTCTGAAAATACTCTATTACAAGAAGTGGCCGCACCCGGTCAAGCGGCTGGTCTTCTTCACCGGCAAACCCAGTCCCGATGTGCGGATTATCTGATGACTACATCCCTCACCATCATCCGCGACTACCGGCAGTTCCGCACGCTCAAAGATGACTGGAACCGGCTGGTTGAACGCAACTATTCCTCCGGCGTCTGGCTGCGCCACGAATGGTACGACTGCTGGTGGCAAGCCTTCGGCGGCAATGCGCAGATGTTTGTCGTGACAATGTCGGACAACGAACAGCTCGCCGCCGTGCTGCCGCTGCTTATTATCCCGATGTCCATCAAAGGCAGTCGCCAGCGGGTCCTGCGCTTCATGGAAAACGGCATCACCCCGCGCTCCAACTTCATCATCCCCGATATTACCGGCGCCAAGCTCAAGGCAATTTGGACGGAAATTTTCGCCCACTCGGCCGAATGGGATCTCGCCATCCTCGCCAATATCGAGCAGGGCAACGTCGGCTATGAACAGTGGCGCGAATATCTGGACGCAAATCAAGTCCGCCACGTCGAACTGCCCGAACGCGTCTCGCCATTTATCCGGATAGACACAGACATCGCTACGGTTCGTGCCGGATTCGGAAAGCGACTCAAGCGTAACCTCAGCAACGTACGCAATCGCCTTGAACGCAGCGGCGGATTCTCCCTAGTTTGCTGTTCCACTCCCGACGAAGTTCAAATCGGTTTAAAAGAGGCCTTCGAAGTGAGTGCCAACAGCTGGAAGGGTCGATTGGGTAAAAACATTGGTGGCAACAAGGAAAGAGAATTTTTTTACCGATCTATAGCGATGGCACTGGTGCAACAGGGAAGAGTGCGGATTTGGCTATTAAGACATAAAGAGCGCACGATAGCTTATGAATACACGCTACACGACCGTGATCACGTGCTCCTCTTAGCGATTGATTACAATTTGGAATTTGCTGCCTTCTCACCAGGTTCTGTTTTGCGGAATCTCGTCTTAGAACAGCTTGCGGGTCGCCAGTTTAGGATCTACGACTTTTCGGGTACCAACTATGATTACAAACTACACTGGACTCGCAGTGTCCGCCCTCATTCGCAGTTTTGGATCTTCCATTCCGGCCTCAAGTCGCGGCTGCTCTATTTGATCAAAGCAAAAGTCCTTCCGGCCTTCGAACGCGCCGCAGCCAAAACTCCCCCGCCGCAGGATTCCGAGGCCGATGGCGAAGAATAAACACGCCTCGTTTTTCTCGCAGATCCTGATCTACGGATCGGGACTCGCCCTGAACTACGGCATTGGTTTTATTCTGCTGCCGATCTACAGCCGCCTCATGCCGACCGACCAGTACGGCACCCTCGAAATTCTCAACCGCACCATCGAAATCGTCTCGCTGCTTTTGCTCACGCAGTACGGCATCACCTATATCCGCTTCTTCCGCGACAAACCCGACCTCGAACATCAACGGCGGGTGACTTCGACTTCGATATACGTCATTGTCCTGATCGCTCTGCTCGTCGCGGCGATCATGGCCGTATTGCGCGCGCCGCTGTCGCAACTATTGTTCGACACTCCCGACTTCGGCTATTACATAATTTTGGTCGCGCTGCGCTACGTGCTCGACATGAGCTTCGTAGTGCCGTTTTTGTACTACCAGGCCACCGAACAGCCGACCAAGTACATCATCATTTCGTCCTCGCGTTTTGCCGTGACGCTGGGACTCAACATCATCTTCCTGACTATCATGGAGGACAAGGTCGCCGCCGTGCTCTGGGCGCAAATCATCAGCGTCGCAGCTTTTACTCTCACCGTTGGCGCCTGGGTGTTTATCAAATCCGCGCGCGTGATGGACCGGGTCCTGACCGTGCAAATCCTCAAATTCACCTGGTCATTTTCGTTTCTCGGGCTTTACGCTTTCGTGATCTCTTCCGGCGACCGCTTCGTGCTCAACGAATATTGCGGCAAAGCCGAAGTCGGCGTCTACTCGGCGGGCTATCGCATTGCGCAGGTCTTGAACGTCCTGATTTTCAGCCCGATTCTTCGCGCCTGGAGCCCGCGCATGGTCGAGCAATTGCGCAGCCCCGAGGGTCCCAAACAACTCGCGCGCCTCACGACCTATTCGATGCTCGCCTATTGCGCTGCCGGTCTGGCGCTGAGCATTTACGCCCGCGAACTGGTCTCGATCTTCGTCGGACCGGCCTATTACGCCTGTTACGCGATCGTGCCGGTGGTGGTCCTCGGTTATCTCTTCCAGGGATTTTCAAGCTTCGTCGACGGCGGCATTTATTACACTAAAAGGACCCATCTCAAGATCTGGCATGGCGTCACTACCGCCGTCTGCATTGCCTTGTACTTCCTCCTGATCCCCAACTATTGCGGCATGGGAGCCGCTTGGGCATCGGCGGGAACCTACGTCGTCCTCGCCGCGATCAACTGGTACATCTCGATTCGCGTCTATCCGATGAAATACGAATTCGACAAATTCACCAAAATGCTGCTGGTCGGCATCGGTCTTTATCTCTGCAATTACCTCTTTGAGCAGTATGAATTAGCGTATTTCGAGCCCTGGCGCATCGCCGGACGTTTGTTCTATCCGCTGCTTTACCTCGCCGTCATTGGCATTCTCAAATTGCCGTTGTTGCTGGCATTTATCGCCCTCACTAACTGGCTCGGTATCGTCGAACCGGCTGATAAACAGCGGATCAAAGAACTGCTCAAGAAACTAAAAGAAAAAGTCACACCCGGCAGCCGCGACAACATCATCAAAGACCCCGACGCCGTCGTCTAACACAAATTGCCGCAGAATCTCACGATAAGTGGAACCGCCGATGCTCTTTCAGTGTTATATAAGGTGTATGTTATGCTAACTAAATTCGTTCAAGTGCTCACATCTTTGCCGAGGGCTAAATAATCCATAACCTCATAGTTTTACTCATCTGTCTCCTTACATTCTTCGCAACGAGCATGGCGCAATCGCCGGCTACGTACACTGTCAAGGATCGACTCACCCAGTATGGCGACAGCGCCCGCGCGCGACTTTCGCCGCATTTTGAGGCCGCCGGCCTCAGCTATCCGCCCAAACGCATCCGGCTGGTGGGATTCAAGAATGAAAAAGCGTTGCAGTTGTTTGTCGCCGATAGCCGCGGCAAGTGGGCCTTCGTACGCGACTACCCGATTCTCGCCGCCAGCGGTCAAATTGGCCCCAAGCTCAATCAAGGCGACTTCCAGGTTCCGGAGGGTTTCTATCGCATCAGCTTTCTGAACCCGAACAGCCGCTTTCATCTCTCAATGCGCGTCAACTATCCGAACGCATTCGACCGCGCTCGTGCCGCCGATGAAGGCAGAAACAGCCTTGGCGGTGACATCATGATTCACGGCGGAGCCGCTTCGATCGGCTGTGTGGCCGTAGGCGATAGCGCCATCGAAGAGCTGTTTACTTTGGCGGCTGATACCGGAATTTCCAACATTGACGTGATCTTATCCCCGATCGATTTTCGCACGGCGAATTTGCCCGCCTTCGAAACTGAATTGCGCTATGACTGGATTACAAAACTCTATGGTGTTTTGTCCGATTCTCTGATGACTCTCCCCTTGCCGCATCCTGTGTCGCTCACGCTGCCCAGCGTTTCTCCCAATCCGACTATTCCGTAATCCCTTAGAACGACATTTCCTCGACCACGGGCGGCTCTTGGCCGAAGTCGCTCATTCGCGCCCATTTCGGGCGGACGAGAATATAGGCGATATCGGGCAAGAATTCGCGTTCGTGCCCGTCGGGAAACTTCTCGAAATACTCCGGCTTCCAATACGTCAACGCATCGCCGGCAAGAATTTCCACTTCGCCCTCATACTGCAATGTCACCTCATCATCCAGCCCGCCGATGACAAAAGCAATCCGGTTGTTTTGTCGCAAATTACGATACTTGCGCGATTCGGTCGTCGTATCAAAAACTATCTCAAGCTCCGGCGTCATGACAAATCCCACCGTCGCCGCTTCGGGACCGTTCGTCACCGACACCGTCGCCAGGTTCGCGTGGCGGAACTTGCTCGCGAAAGCGAACACTTTCTCTTTAGTCAATGTGTCTGACTTTCCCATCTCCACTCCCTATCTGCAGCGAAATCTCGTTTTCGCGCTTGGACCTACACTGATTATACTCTCGAATAGCAAACGAGGACGCGTTCTATCTATTCTTTGCAAATGTCAAATCTGCCGCACTCTGGAATGTAGTTTTCAACTCAACCCGCGATTTTGATAATCGTATTCCAGTTCCGCGTGGTCACTTT
The DNA here is from genome assembly GCA_963707485.1 of uncultured bacterium. Classification (GTDB taxonomy): domain Bacteria; phylum Zixibacteria; class MSB-5A5; order CAIYYT01; family CAIYYT01; genus JADJGC01. The sequence goes on along the minus strand of CAVPQS010000043.1, from coordinate 13,548 downwards.
CTTGCCCCACTCCTTTTCGATGATATTCATCAAGTCGACCGAATTGCGGCTCGGCGAGAGAACCAGCACGCTGGTCACCACGCTATCATTCGCGCTCAAAATCCGCAAATCCTTCTCCGGCGATGCGTACGGAATCTTCAGGCTGCTCTTGGCTTTCTCAGATAAAAATGTGACATACAACCGCGTTTCCTTGGTGACCTTGATACCCCTAAACGGGTTCGACGCGATTAACTTCTCGATGTCCTCGATCGAACGCACGATTGCCCCGATCTGGTGGCCAAACGTCTTCTGCAATTGCTCTTCGATCTTCGCCGCCAGCAATGAATCTTTCGTCTTTGCCGTCTCGAACAAAACATTCCCGCTCGCCAGCAAAGTCTTGACATTGCTAAATTTGAGCGCGCCAAACGCCTTTCGGAGATCATCCATCTTGATCAAGTTGTTGCCGCCGACATTTATACCGCGCAAAAAAGCAATATATCCGACCGCGTTATTCTTGGGGAGCGCCATTCCCTGTCACCGCCTTCCTGTTAATAGACTCAATCGAGACGCAGATATTAGCGCCGAAATTTGTACGCACAGTCAGGCTTAGTCAATAACTAAGTCATTCAGATCCAAAAAACCGCGCGATAAAAGAGCCAGCCGGACCGCGCTCCAACTGGATGCTCGTTCTGGCGGAAGCCACATACTTCCAGAGCAGCGCCTCCAGCAGTTCGCTGAAAAACTCGATTTGTAGTCGCAGTGAGATTGAAGGGGTTTTAGCGTCTTTTGGATTTAGCTTGAAGGAGACAAAGCCATGCGTGGCGAGCCGAATCGCCATGAGACGATGTTGAGTTTGTGGACTCCGGAACAGCGGGCGCCGACGGATCATCCGTTGCGCAAGATCAAGGCGTTAGCGGGTGTTGAAGGCTCTCTTGTTGATGGCGCTGTATTCGGTGGGCAGCGAACGCCAGTTATGCGAACAGTTGGATTACAATCTACTGTTTCGTTGGTTTCTGGACATGAATCAGATCGAAGACAGCTTTGATGCGACGTTTTTTTAGGCACGGACTGTTGCTGGACATTAGCGTGATTCCGGCGGCTACCAAGTCGCAGTGGCCGGCGACGGAGCAGAGGTTGCAGAATCGGTAGATTGCGCCGCATATCGCGGCCAACGACAAACGTCCGGGCGGCTCGGCGGTCGATCCCCGGATCAGGAAACGCCAGGACTACGCGATTAGTCAACGAGTGCGCAAACGCATCGAAGAAATATATGGCTGGATGAAAACGATTGGCGGGTTGCACAAGACCCGTAACAAGGGTCGAGCGCGGACACAATTGGACGCCGAGATTGTCGGCGCCGCCTACAATCCCCTGCGCATCGCGAAACTGAAATCTGATCTGGGGTTGATGGCTGGATAAGCGAGACAGGATCGCGATCTGAAGTCAACCTCAGACTCCTGAAACGTCCCGAAGACAACAAACTTCTCCCAAGATAACCGGCCATTAACGAAAACTCGCTATCCAGATAGCCAATCATCAACACGCGATGCTCTTTTTCAACAAACAGCTAATGGCTATTCCAAGTTTCCCTCTCCCTTTGGGAGAGGCAGGGTGAGGGCGCTGCTTTTGCCTCCTAATGTGCCCCATTCCCGTTCAGCGACGTCACAATCACGCCGTCTTTGATCATAATCGTCCGCTTGGTCCGCTTGGCAACACTCGGATCATGCGTAATCATCAGAATCGTCGTTCCCGATTTCCACAGCTCTTCGAAAATTGCCATAATCTCCGCGCCCGAATGCGAATCCAAATTTCCCGTCGGCTCGTCGGCAAGAATCAACTTCGGACTATTCGCCAAAGCACGCGCAATCGCCACGCGCTGCATTTCGCCGCCCGAAAGCTCCGTCGGTTTGTGGTCCATCCGGTCGCCCAGACCAACTCTGGTCAACAACCGCGTCACAGTCTCTTTGCGCTCCTTTTGCGGCGCGCCGGCAAAGATCATCGGCAATTCGACATTTTCGTACGCCGTCGCATAAGGCAACAAATTGAAGTTCTGAAATACGAACCCGATCTTCCGGTTTCTCACTTCCGCCAGTTGATTGCCGTTGAATCTGTCAACGCGTTCTCCATCAAGATAAAACTCGCCTTCCGAAGGCGTATCCAGACACCCGACGATATTCATCAGCGTCGACTTGCCAGAACCCGATGGCCCGACGATACTGACGAACTCTCCGCCCTTCAGTTCGAGATCGACCCCCTTCAGCGCTTCCACCGAAACTTTCCCGGCCGCGTACAGTTTTCTGATTCCACTCATCTTGATCATATATTGTCTACCTCGCGCTATTCATATCTCAACGATTCCACCGGATTCACCGAGGCTGCTCTGCGCGCAGGGAAGAACCCCGCTACCAGCCCGATAAATCCCAGAATCGTTACTGTAATCAATCCTATTGCCATCGAAATCGTCGGTTTGCCCAGCCAGGTCAGCGCCTCGTTCTGCAAATCAATCCGCTCGAAGAAACCGCACACCGCTTGCGCGACCACGATTCCTGCCAATCCGCCGATACCGCAGATCAATATCGCTTCTAAAATAAACTGCCCCATGATCTGACGTTTCTTTGCTCCCAGCGCCATCTTCACGCCGATTTCAACTGTCCGCTCCTTTATCGCCGCATACATAATATTCGCCACGCCGACACCGGCAATCGAAAGTGAGAAAAATCCCATCACTCCAAAGAACACCTGCAAACCGAACATCATCTTGTCCATTGTCTGCTGCATTTCGATAACATCCCAAATCGAGAGCGCCGTCTTGTCTTTCGGATCGAACTTCTGACGCTTTCCGACTACTTCATAAATTCTCTGTTTCACGTATTCGGCTTGACCAAGGTTCCTCGGTTGGATAACAATGTTGCTGTATCGCAGTTGTCCCCAAATTGCCGAGAAAGTCGTTGCCGGAACCGAAACTTTATTGTTGTCCGGCCCGGAGTACGAACCCATCTGTTGCTTTTCGATCTGCACTCCAATTACCGTGAACGGCACACTGCCGATCGTTATCACTTTGCCGACTGGATCCTCTGCTCCGAACAGCTCGCCGGCGAGCTTGTCCCCAAGGAACGCAACGCGCCGTCGTTTTTCCATGTCGAGTTCGTTGAGGAACCGTCCGCCCGGTTGGGCGTAATGGGCGCGCATCGTCTCGAAACTCGGGAATACACCGTTCGTCCGCGATGAAACGGTCTTCCTTCCGTAAGTGATCGAAGTGCCCCAGTTGAAATAGTCGGCTCCCACTTTCTCAATCTCAGGAATCTGCCTCTGGATTTCCTGAAGATCCTCCGGGTAGAATCGAATGCTCCGGCCCTTGCCCATGCCTTCGTAGGGAATCGTCGTCTGCCCGCCCCAAATGATCAAGATTCCTTCGCCAAGTCCTTTGCTGTTGGTCGCCAACTGCGTCTTCAGCCCTTCGGCAAACGCAAGCAGAAGCACGATCGACAGCGTGCCCCACAGCACTGCAACTAAAGTCAACATCATGCGCTTCTTGTTTGCGCGCAAGTCGCGATAAAACAGCCGCACGAATAATAGGGAATTGATCATATTATAACTTCAGCGCCTGGACCGGGTTCATATTTGCCGCGCGCCGCGCCGGGAAAAAACTCGCCATCAGACCGATAATTCCCAAAATCGCCACCACCGCCAGTTTGTCTTGCAGCGATAACGTGGGAGTTCCCACATAATCCTTGATATCAAACATCGGCGCGATCGAAATGATCAACTGCGCGATTCCGTACCCGATTCCGCCGCCGATTGTCGTCAAGATGAACGTCTCGAAGATAAATCCGGACAGCACGAAACCTTTCTTCGCGCCCAATGCCATCTTGATTCCGATTTCCTTGGTCCGTTCCTCCACGACCACATACATGATATTTGCCAGTCCGATTCCGCCGACAAGCAGCGTCATGAACCCGACGAACCCGACAAACATCCGCATCGCTACAAAGAAAATCAGGAAATCATTGCCTTCGACCGTGTCCCACATCGCCAGCGCCTCGCGGTCGGTCGGGTCAAATTTGTATTTTTTCGCGAAGACCTCGTATGCGCGGTCAACAGCCTGCTTGTGAACTTCCAGGTTCTGTGCGCGAAACACGATATTGTCGAGATAGCGATCGCCATAGGTCGTCTGGAAAGTCGTCGAAGGGATAAATGCTTTGTCCTTGTCGCGCCCGCTATATGATGAATCCTGCTTCTTCTTGACCATCACACCGATGACCGTATAGGGCACATTGTCCAGAAGAATGGCCTGCCCAACCGGATCAATGTCAATCCCAAAAATCTCATCGCGAAGTTCATTCCCGATAAACGCGACCCGGCGTTTATCGTTCATGTCAGTCGCGTTTAGAAAACGTCCCCCTGCCTCAGGAATGATCGAACGCATCGGCGCAAATTCCGGCTCTATACCCGAAACCTGAATCAGTTTCGATTTGCGGCCGTTGCGAATCTGAATATTGCCGCGCTGGAACTCGCCCGACACCGCCTCAAGCTGCGGAATGTTTTGCCGCATCATCTTGATGTCGTCCGGCACGAATCCAAACCAGCGTCCCTTTGGATATCCCGCATACGGCTTGCTCGTGTTGCTGGCCCACATGATCACGATGTTGTCGCCCAGACCTTTCATCTGTTCCTGCTGATTCATCTGCAATCCATAGCCAAATGCCAGCAGACAAATAACCGTGACGGTCCCCCACGACAGCCCGACCAATGTCAAAAACGTCCGCAGCTTCTGTGCCTGCAGGTCATGCAGGAACTGCTTCATGTATAATTTCAGCGAGGTCAGTTGCATAAATTAGAACGGACTGGCGCTTCCGGCTTTTTCAGCCAGCATGTCGCCTTCTTTCAATCCCGTCGTTACCTGAATCGTGACGCCGTCCGAAAGACCGGTCTCAATAACGCGCTCTTTCTTGCCCCCGGCAGAATCGAGCACCTGCACGAACGCCGAATCGCTGCGGAAATCTACCAGCCGTTCCGGTATTACCAAAATGTCGCGGGCTTCCTTGATGATAATCTCCGCATTTGCCGAATATCCCGCCCGCAGCTTGGTCAAATCGACATCCTTGAACCGCACTTCGACATCAAATACTGTCGCCGATTGCTCCTTGCGCGCCTTGGGCGAAATTTTCCACAGTGATCCGCTCACGGTATCCTTTGGCAGCGCGCCGACCTTGAGCGTAACCGGCATTCCTTCCGTCAATTTCCCGACATCGATTTCATCCACAGTACCGCGGAAAATCAAATCGGTCATGTCAGCAAGAGTGATCAAAGCAGTTCCGTCCTGATAGGACGTGAGCGGCACCACCGGATCACCCTCGTTGACGTTTTTCGAAAGAACCGATCCGGTGATGGGGGAGCGGATCGTGCTTTCGACATTGACATTTTGTGTTTTGATTGCGCCCTCCTCAAGCAACTGCATCCGCTCCTTCGCAAGATTAAGCTGCAACTGCGCCTGCTCGAACGTCACCTTGCGGTCATCGAACTCTTGTTTGGAAATCAGCTTTTTGTCGAAAAGTTCTGTCGACCGTTGGAATGCCGTATTTGCGTTGTCAAAGTTGATTTGCGCGACGTCAATCGACCTTTGCGCTTCGGTGTATTCCAGCGGAGTCGGCTGCGGCGAAATATCGATCAGCAGTTCGCCTTCCTGCACCACGTCGCCCACTTCTTTGTGCAGCCGCTTCACGATACCGGAGATTTTGGATTTGACTAGTACTTCTTTGTAGGGTTGAATTGTCCCGATGGCCATCGCCTTCTCGACAATTTCCCCCTTCTCGACCTTGACGCCCGTCGCAGCGGTTTGTTTGCTGGAATCGCCGCGCCCGAACGCGAACAGCACGACTGCCGCGATCACGACCACAACCAGCACCGATAACACAACCTTCTTCATGCTATTAATCCTTATAAAAAATCAGAAAATTCTTCGGCATTGAATTACCTCTACAACCTACGCGATTCCCGCCCTGAAGTTTCACCGGAAGATATCTGCAGTCAAGTTTCACGACAGGATACATGGCTAAATTGAGGCGGATGGTACCCTTTCCTTCCGTCTGGAGCTTTTCAAGCGGTCGCCCACGGCTTGCCGTGGGTTCATCAATCAAAATCGTGATGCTTCCAACCGTCGGTCGAATTCGTCACTCGCCAACACTCTAACTTCAAATTTCTCCGAGGGGTTTCGACATCTTCCGCTTTGGCACTACCGCCTCGGTGCCCCACCGGCGCGTCGTCTCCTTGAATTGGACTCTCTCCAAATCCCGATCACCTCGCAACCATCAAATCGTCGCCCACTCAACCAGCGCACGGTGGGACTTTCGTTCTCGGTGCCCCACCGGCGCGACGCCTCGATAAATTCGACTCTCTCCAAGTCCCGAACACTCTGCAACCACCGAATCGTCGCCCACCCAACCAACGCACGGTGGGACTTTCGTTCCTCGGTGCCCCACCGGCGCGTCGTTTCAATAGCTTCGATTCTCTCCAAATCCCGATCACCTCTCAACCACCGAATCGTCCCTTACCCAACCAGCGCACGGTGGGACTTTCGTTCCTTGGTGCCCCACCGGCGCGTCGTCTCCACGACATCAACTCTCTCCAAATCCCGAGCACCTCGCAACCATCAAATCGTCGCTCGATCAACCAGCGCACGGTGGGACTTTCGGCACCCTTCCTGCCAGTCCGCAGGGCAAATCTCCTTGCCGAAATTTCTCTCCACTTGCACTCACGTCGCCGGAGATCTGCCAACTTCCTCTTTCATTCAACACCAACGAGGGCGAATGCAGTTAGCCCCTGTGGCTCTTGCTTTCTCCCCTCTCCCGTTTTCGGGAGAGTAACTATGCTATCAAAAGATTGAGCCTCAGCCGCTCGGGTTGTATGTTGATGAAAACAGATTTCGACAAGCAACCCAAACGAGCAGGAGGCTCAGGTGAAAAAGTACAAGAAGTCTGATCAACAGACCAGCACAATTTACATTGGCGTAGACGTGCACAAGAAGAACTGGCACGTGACGGTACGCACCGTCGAGCAGGAAGTGTGGAAAGGCGGCATCGCTGCCGACTGGGAAGTATTCGAGAAGATTTTGAAACGGTATAGCGATCACAAGATTTCTGTGGTTTATGAAGCTGGTTACAGCGGCTTTTGGTTGTATGACCGGATTGTTTGCTGGGGAGCCGAGTGTATCGTGACACCGCCCAGTTTGATTCCATCGGATTACGGCAACCGGGTGAAGAATGATCGCATCGACTCAAGCAAACTGGCTTTGATGCTATCGCGGCAGATGCTAAAGGCGGTGTGGGTTCCGGACGGCGAGTCCCGACGTCATCGTCAGGTTTTGCGCCGGCGGAATCAGCTCGTCAGTGACCGCAAGCGGATCCAATGTCGGATTAAAAGTGAAGCCGCCTGTTTTGGGCTGGTGTTACCAGAGATTCGTGGTAAATGGACGCAGACGTTTGCACAGCATTTGTGGCAGTTGCGTTTCGGGGATCGCTGGCAGACGGAGAGCTTCCAGCGGCTATTGACCGAGTATCAGATGGTGAGTGAATTGATCGATCAGCAGACGAAGCTACTCAAAGAGCTTTCGGAGACGGATCGTTACCAGGAACCATTGGCCCGTTTGACCAGTGTTCCGGGTATCGGTTTGATCACGGGAATGGAAGTTTTGTTGGAGTTAGGCGATTTGAACCGCTTTCGACGTGGGACGCAACTGGCCGCGTATGTCGGTTTGACTCCGAGTCAATATTCATCAGGCGAGAAAGTTCGATTAGGTGCAATCACCGGCATCGGCAAGCCACGCTTGCGGGCGGATCTCATTGAGGCCGCCTGGACTTTGATTAGCAAAGATGAAGCGCAAAAGACGCGTTACGAACAATTGAAGTTTCGCTGCGGCTCGAAGCGGGCGATTGTCGCCACCGCCCGTCGCCTCTTGTTGACACTCCGCCGACTGGTGCTTGATCAGCAAGATTATCGTCCGGCAACAGCGGCATAGAAAAAACAAGAATAGTTGTTCGCACGATCAAGAGACGGGAGAACGGCGGCTGACCCCCTGTGGTCCCGCTTTGCGGGAACCACGCCAGAGAGTGTGCCGTCTCCCTGAAGAATAATCTCGGATCGATTACTTGTGGCTGAGAATCAGACAACCTTCAGACCACGAATAGCAGGTTGGCCATTATTCGTTACTTCTTTCGAAAGCGAAGCAGGGTGTTGCCCGCAAATTTGAGTTTCCTGCCCCCGCTCTGAAAGAGAAAGGAACAAAAAACGACAACATCATCACGTACGCCCGAACTTTTCAGTTGACTTGATACATAGCAGGGGTAGGGGGTGAGGGCGGAATTTGTAGCTCCTCACTCCAAAATAATAACCGCTCACATATATGGGAGGCAGTATGTCTGTCGTCATCAATGACGGTCACTACGCCGATTGATCCCAACCTCTGAGTTCGTAACGGCCGTTACGCGAAAACAATCTCAGGCTCAGAGAAGATCGTCCGCGCCAGTCACAAGCCCGGTGGAGGCCCACAATACCGGAGGGGACCGTGGAGTATCGAAGGCAGGCATACTTCAGGAAGCAGCTTCTCTGCCCTGAGTGACCGGTCATGCAACTTATTTGGAGTTAGCCTAAACCGAAAAAGTCAACGAGAAAGATAGACCAGATGGTAAAATGAACCCGCTACTACTACTTCATCTCAATCTTCACACCGATGCCGCGCTCGCCGAGATGTTGGATGAACTTTTCGTGATCAATGCCCAGCTCCGAACGTAGTGTTCCGCGCTTGCTGATTGATCCTTCGGCGATCATCTGCATCACAATCGCCGCCGAATATGCCGTCGTCCGCTGCATTGCTGAGTGGCCGGTCGATTTATCGAGATAGTCCTCGATATAATATGTCGCCGTCTGGCGCCGTCCCTTGCGCGTGCCCGTGGCTTCAACATATACCAGCACGACATCCGGCGCGTTCTTTGGCAGATGTCTATACAGTACATGTCGCAGCATCTGATCCGGGCTCAGCCGCGCGCCTTCGACATCGTACTTCGTTTCGTCCGCGAGACCCAGCTCAAAGAGGAATTTGATTTTCTCGAAATGTCCGACATAACGAATCGTTTTGTAATCTAATTCGCCGATCTTGTTCTCGAAAGTAAACGGCAGTGTCGAAGCTCCACCCGAAGTATGATAGGCCTCCAGCTCCGGAAAATTCGGCGGAAACGACAGCCGCTCGCCTTCAGTCAGGCTGTGCAACTTCGTCAATTTGCCGCTGCGCAGCACAACCGTCTGCTCGCGATATTCGTTGAGTAATCCTTCCGGGGAGAAGAACACCGCGTAGTTTAGCGGCGGGCGCGGATTTTGCGGCAGACCGCCAACGCGAATCTTGACTGACTCGACCTTATCAAATTGCGAAATTGCGTCCGCTGCCAATACCGAAGCCATCCCCGGAGCCAATCCGCAATCGGGAATGATCGTCACCCCTGCTGCCTCAGCCTTGTCGGACATCGCGAACTGCGCATCAACGACCGAATTATTGCCGCCCAAATCGATGAAATGCGTCTTGTGTGCGACCGCGCATTCACTCAGCGCCTGATTGAGTTTATAGCTGGCCGATCCGGCGGCAATATCGGCTTCCTTGACAAACGGCTCGAAAAATGATTTATCCGACAAATCACCGCGATGTTTTTCGACACAGGCGCCGTCGATCGAGTCGAGTCGCGCCTGGTCGATGTCGAGGAGAATAACTTTGGTCGGCTTGGAAAATTTGATCAGATCATAAACCAGCGCTTTGGACATCAGTCCCGCGCCGCATACTAAGAATGTCGTCATGAATTGGCTCCTTGAATCAGCATAAGATCGCAGCCCTGAGGAGAAATAATTGGGCAGTACTGGATTCGAACCAGTGACCCTCTGCGTGTAAAGCAGATGCTCTAACCAACTGAGCTAACCGCCCGGAATCTGTCGCCATTATACGAAACGGATTCTAATAGAGCAACCGAAGAAGTGAGCGATGGATGGAGCTCTTGTCAATAGTTGTGTAAAAAGTTTTTCAAGCAGCGTGTGTTTCGGTTGCTGACTTCGCTGACTTCGCTGACTTTTTCTCCTTCACTTCGATTCCATCTTTGAACTTCACTCCTTCTATCATTTTGATCATCAAGTCCGGCGCATTGAGCCGTCGCCAGTTTCGGCTGGCGCGCTCAAACAACTGGAAGATCAGGTACAAGGCTGACCTTGGTGATGTGATTCTTCTGGCGGCATTGGTTCTGAACTTGACGATTGCGAACACCGACTCGATCGGATTGGCGGCTTTGATTGAGAGCCAATGCGGTTGCGGGTAGTTATAAAAGGCCGATTAAGCGTCCTGGTCTTTGGCAGTCATTCGACACCGCGCGGATACTCGTGTTCATAACGATCAGCAAACTCTTTCATTAATGATTGTTGTCCTCGCTGGTGGCGGCATGATACATCCGCAATGCGCCCTCTTGAGCGATCTCATCCAGGTCGCGGATAAACTCAACAGACGAACGGTCGACCTTTTTGCTGGTCGACGAACTAAACTTTTCATACTTTGACATCGGCGTATCCTTTCTTGAAGAAGCCTCTCCTCAAAGCCTCTTGCCGGAACTGTTGTTTAGAAAAGGCTACGCTACTTTTTTGCCTTTTACACAACTTTTGGAATTAACTCCCTTGATTGGGGTATGTAATGTAAATTCAATATAGAATTTACGCAGCTTTTGTCAGGGGATGATGCCGGCGCAATCTGCAGGTATGTTATTTCAGTATGCGCTTCCCCGTAAATGCTTACCTAATTGGCGATTCGTGCCCGATTACAAGTCTCGCTCGCACGCTGTGCAAGACGTCTTGCACGCTAAAATTCTGAGTTCGTTTCTCGCCTTACCTCATAGACATGCCACTCATATCCCCAACTCTTGAATTCTTTGATCGGGCCGATGTCCGTCAAATCTTGAGATGAGAAATTCTCCGACTCGCGTTCGATGAACTTCATGTTATCCCGCGGCCAACCAATTACGAATTGAACGCCCGTGTCGCGGATATAATCCATGAGTCGTCTCGCACGGATTGCTGTGAAAGCATCTCCATTCACTACACCATCGAGGTTGACCACTTTCAGGTTAGTTGCGAAATATCCGAGAGCACCTGTCTGACACGAACCGACGATGGTCCCATCGCGAAAACGATCTTGCGCCCAAAGACCCAAATTCATGTATCCCTGAGATTGAGTATCGGTGGAAAGAAAATACGACGGCAGATTGGTTGGCCAAAAGCAGCTCAGCCCCACCATCGACACCAGCATAACCTTTAGCGCCAGTTTCCCTCGTTGGGACTTCAACACGCTTGTCAAAGCAACGTCAACTGCGAGCGCGAGAATAATCAATAGCGACAAGATCAGCGGGTAGAAGTAGCGAATGAAATACCATTGACCAAATTCATAAAGCGTATAGGCCGCGAAAATTGTTATACCGAAGAGAATAGGAACAGTGTCCAATCGCGAGGCCCGTTTGGCAACGGAAATCAGTTCGGCCCTGTCTTTCCTGGCGATGAGAATTATCAGAATACCGATCATCATCAGCAAACCGAAATTCTGCCGTATGAGAACCAACAGACCAATCCAAATGGATTTGAGATACCAATTGACTAATGTCGGATCGTGATGGACTTGCGACAGGGACATGAAGCGTACTGCACTCCCGCTCATCTGATAGACATCCCCCGTGTAGTACAATGAGTAGATAGCCCACGGAAGATATATCAGCGCTGCGCCGGCAAGCAATATGAACAGGCGCGACAACATCCATGGGACACTCGTGCGTTTTTTAATTAATCGGACCAAGATAGTGAATGACATCGCAGCAACTAATAAGAGGTTGTCGACTCGCGCGAGCATTGCAAATCCGAGAATTACACCAAGACCGATCAAGCCACCTATGCTGACAACATTTTCTCTTTCGTTGACAATTCGCTGAAACTGATAAAATGCGGCGACGATGAAAAAGAAAGAAATTGCCGTCTCGAGACCGTTCACTGAGGTTGACAGCACATAGGGACTGAGAATCCAACAGAGACTGATAAGGTTCGGGACAAAGGAATCCGTCGTCTGCCTCGACACGATCTTGTACAGCAAGTACAGGGTGAGAATATCGAAAACGGCAAGGATCACCAGGGCAAGATGTACGGGAGTCACTAGCAGTTTGCTGAAAAACTCTACTTGTTGTAGTTGAAAAGTAAAAGAGGCGGGGTTATCGTTTGGCGGATTTTTGTTGAAGGAGATTGCCATGCGTGGAGAGTCGAATCGGCAGGAGACATTTTTGAGTTTGTGGACGCCGGAACAGCGAGTGCCGGCCGATCATCCGATCCGAAAGATTAAGAAGTTGGCGGATTAGGAACTGAAACGGTTATCGCCGGTGTTTGACACGATGTATTCGCATACTGGCCGACCATCGGTTCCGCCGGAGCGGGTGTTGAAGGCGCTGTTGTTGATGGCGCTGTATTCGGTGAGAAGCGAGCGCCAGATGTGCGAGCAGTTGGATTACAATCTGTTATTTCGCTGGTTTCTGGACATGAATCAGGTCGAGGAAAGTTTCGACGCGACGGTTTTCAGCAAGAATCGGCAGCGACTGCTGGAGCATGAGGTCGGGAAGCTATTTTTTGATGGTGTGGTGAAGACAGCGCAGAACGGGGGATTGCTGAGCGCCGATCATTTTACGGTGGACTCGACGTTGATTGAGGCCTGGGCTTCGCTGAAGAGTTTTCGGCGCAAGGAGAGTGATCGGTCTGATGACGATGATGATCCAGGCAATCCGAACGTCAACTTTCACGGCGAGAAGCGGAGCAATGAGACGCATCAATCGACGACCGATCCGGAGAGCCGGTTGTATCGGAAGGGTTCGGGAAAGGAGGCGAAGCTGTATTACAATGGCCATGCCTTGATGGAGAACAGGCATGGACTGTTGCTGGACATTAGTGTAACAGCGGCGGATACTAAGTCGCAGTGGTCAGCGGCGGAGCAGATGTTGAAGCGCCAGGCGAGGAAACGACGGAAGCCGAAGACGTTGGCCGGTGACAAGGGGTATGACACGAAGGGGTTTGTGGAGATGTTGCAGAAACGGCAGATTGCGCCGCATATCGCGGCCAACGACAGACGTCCGGGCGGCTCGGCGGTCGATGCCCGGATCAGGAAACGCCAGGACTACGCGATTAGTCAACGAGTGCGCAAACGCATCGAGGAGATCTTCGGCTGGATGAAAACGATTGGCGGGTTGCGCAAGACCCGTCACAAAGGTCGAGCGCGAACGCAATTGGCCGCCGAGATGGTCGGCGCTGCCTACAATCTGTTGCGAATGGCAAAACTCAAACCGGATCCGGGACTGGTCTGAAGGTAAAACAGAGAGAACTTGACGCCGATGCCGGTTCGATAGCCGGCCGCTGAGCCTAACAACACTCGGAAAACAGCACACTTCCCTCCGCAAAATCCGAAATCCACGAAATCGCAGCAGCGAAATCGCAAATCATCAACTCCAGATGCCGTTTTTCAGCAAACTG
>CAVPQS010000042.1:0-12037 GCA_963707485.1 uncultured bacterium | reverse complement strand
GCGTCAATGAGTTCCCGCAGCAACCCTTCGATTCTCTGCACCGGCCAGTCAGGACGCAACGCACTCAGGTCGGAGCTTCTAAACTGATGCGGAAATACCGACGCCGATTTTAGCAATGATCGCGTCTCTTCCGGAAGCCGGTCAAACCGCGCTAACTGCAGTTCCTCCAGTCGGCCGCTTAACGCAACTTCTCCAACGGACTCGACGACATCAAACCGCCGCGCCTCGCTGATATTCGCCAGCGCGCCGGAATCGAACAAATATTGCAGCGATTCCTCAATCAGCAGCGGATTTCCCGCCGAAACCTCAATCAGTCGGCTGGTCAAATCGCCTTCGCGCTTGCCGTCGACAAAAATCGAACTCAGCCACTCGCGCAAATCGGACTGCTCCAACCCTTCAAGATTCAGTTGTTCCACTCGCGAACCGGCGTTTTCCCAGTTGTTTTCCGTATCGATCAGAATGAATAAGCAACTGCAATGTTCGAGTTGATTCAAAATCGCCCGCAAAAGCGTCGCCGATAATGCGTCGAGCGATTCAAGATTGTCCAAAATGACAATCTTGCCTCCAAGCGACGTCGCAAGACTCTCTTTGGCCAAGTCGGCCGTCTTCGCGATTCTCAGCTCCGCGCTCAAGTCGCGCAACGTGTCATTAGTCTGTTGCGTCGAACCGGCCAGGCTCTCCAGCAACGGCGCCCATTCTGGATCACAGTGCTGGGCAATCGTCGCCGAATAATCCTCCAGCGTTGCGCATCCCATCGCTCGCTTCAGCAATTCGTAGATCAGCCAGCCGCCTGTGCGCAGGTGACTCGATGCCGCATCAACAAAGATGATTTCGACATCATCAACACCGCTCGCAAACACCGCCGTCAGCGAGGTCTTACCCGTTCCGGCGGTGCCCGAAATCGCCATGCACACCGGCCCATCGGACTTGGATTTCTGATACGCTCGCTCCAGTTGCTCAAGTTCGCACTTGCGGCCAAAAAACTGCTTCGGCCGAACAAGCCGATGCTGCATTTCCCGCAGCGACTTGAAAGCGTACACCAACACCGGTTGATCAAAACCCTTCAACGCCAATTTCTTTTCACTGACGCGGCAATATGCGCCGACTTCGCCGTACGAGTCTTCATCCAGAAGCAGGCTCGCTGCCTTCGCCTTGCTCATCAGTCGCGCCGCCAGATTCACGGCATTTCCCATCACCGTGAACTCGCGCCGGTTGCTCGATCCGACTTCACCGCAAAGGAGCGGTCCCGTGGCCAACCCCAAACGATTGACAAATCCCGGCGTCTCAATTTTGGCGATCTCTGCCGCCGCTTTCAGCGCGTGCAATGAGTCGCCGCTCGAAGCAACTATCGCTCCGAACAGCGCAAGGACTTTGTGCCCGGCGCCGAACGGATCGATACGCGCAACCACGCCGCGCGATTCGTGCACCGCGTTCATGATCTTCGCCAAATGTGCCTGCAGCTCCGTGGCCGCGACAATCTCGCCGGATGCTTGAACATTGACGAACACAACGCTTACCCGTCTGTGCTCGCTGCTCGGCAATTCGTCTCCTGCCGCGTCTGCCATTCGCTTGACTAATGCGGCAGGCAGGTACTTGATCACATTGCCTTGGTTCGGAAACCGGTTCGTTCCCTTCGATTGGAAATTATCCGCGGCAATCGCAATGGACACCGGAGCGAATACCTCGAAATCTTCCTGTCTACGCGCCGCCGCTCCTAATTTTGCCTGCTTTACGAACTCCGGCGTGAAGCATACTTCTCCCGCTTTTGCAATGTCGCATGCCTTGTAAACTTCAACGACGACTTCGCCCGAGATTTCGAATTCTGCCCGGCCTTCTGCCGATTCAACTGTCATCAGATCAAACACACCTGGTCCCGCGCCCGCATGCAGCGACAGTGGATATTCATGGCAGACCGGCTGCTCGCGATTGAGCGCCTCGATCTGGTGCAGCATTTCGCCGTAAACCTTCAAGATGTCGGTGTTTTCCGCAAAACAGCACCAGACCGCATCGCCGGAGAATTTCAGAATATCGCCATTGTGGCGTGCGATGACAGTCTCCAACGAATGAAAGAGCGTATTCAAAAGGTCGGTGAGATGTTCGAACCCTACGCGGCCGGAAAGCGACAACTTCCGCGTGAGCGCGGTGAATCCGCTCGTGTCCGCAAACAATAGGATTTTTCGGTGGCGTGACAGGGAGTGCGCGTTGTCGCGGTTGTCTGCGATCCAGTCGCAGAGTATCTCCGGAAGATAACGAACGACCGCCGGCTTCAATCCCTGTCTCCCTAATAAATGATGCGAATTATGTAGAGAACCGCCAGGTGCGCCGCTTGGTCCACAAAGAATGCGTGCTTCCCGCCGTTGCTTTTATTGGATTTGATAAAATCCTGAAGCCAATGTTGTACGTAAAGCGCCGCAAGAATGATTCCTGCAAACGCCGTCGGAAAGTGGCTCTGCTGGCCCAGCGCTTCGCCGATCCACCAGAATCCGCCCACGGTAATCACGTAAATCAGCACATGCAGCGATAGCGCTGCCTTGTTCGAGCCTTTGTACTTGGCCATATAGTCTGTTTGGAATGCAAAGTCGCCGAAAATGTGGCCGAGTATCAGAAAGAACAGTACGTCCGGCATCGTTTATCCTCAGGCGGGAAGTGAAATTGTGAATGTCGTTCCCTGTCCCGGAGTCGAGCTTGCCGAGATTGTGCCGGAATGGCGATCGATGATCTTCTTGACGGTTATCAGCCCGATCCCGTGCCCCTTTTCCTTTGTCGTAAACCTCACCGCAAACAAGTCCGCCAGCCGCTCGGGTGCCACTCCGGGACCATTGTCCCAGATATCTATTACCGCCCGATTCGCTTCGCCATCGTGTCTGAGATCGATCTTGATCGTCTTATTGTCATTATCTGGTTGACTGTTGAGCGCATCGGCGGCGTTGATCAGCAAGTTTAACAGCACCTGGTGAAACAGCGCTTCGCATACACTAACTGCCCGCGGGAAATCCTCCGCGATTTTGATCGCCATCAGAACATTTCGAAATCGCTTCTGCGGCTTCAGCACGCGCACCATCACCCGAACAATTTCACCGATGTCCTTGCGCACGAATACGCCGGAATCCTCCTTCGCGCCCATCAATCCTTCGACGTATTTCACGATTTCCCCGATGCTGTTGTTCATGGCGTCAAACTGACGGCGATGTTTTTCGATCGACTGCGGGTCAAGCCGGTGGTTCAGCAGCTCCAAGTTGCCCGAGATGACGGTCAGGTAGTTGTTGATGCAGTGCGCGACCTCCGAAGCCATCTCCGCTTCGGTCGCGAACCGATCTAGCTTGATTATCCGCTCGGTCAACTCGATCAACTCGGAAATGTCCTCAAAATTGATTAGATACCGATCTACGCTTGCGGTCGCTCGTGTCTGCGAGATCGATACGAAAAGTGTCTTTGTCGCCGCGCCAATTTTGGCCGCATATTGCCCCGACCATATCGATAACTTCTTTTGGCGCAGGTCCTGAAGCGGATTGCCGTCGGTAAAAAAATCCAACAACGAGTGCGGCATTTCTTCGCCGCCGATCGCAAGCATTCTCCTGCCTGTCGGATTGATCAATTCGATGCTGCCGTCTTGGTCGATGATCGCAATGCCCGCCGGCGATTGCTCGATTACCTTCTCAAGAAAATCATTGACGCGGGCAAGTTCCGCATTCTTGTTTTGCAGCAGTTCGTTGCTTTCTTCAAGCTCCTCGATTCGCGTCGAGTCGGAATCTCGCAACTTGTGACTCAAATTGCGCATGATCGCAACGGCAAATTCCGGCTCGTGCCGGGCTAATATCAAAAACTCGTCGAGATTGTATTCTATTGCCGTGCAGTCAGTCTGGGCTATTACCGAGGCAAAGCGCGGAGAATTCTCTAATAGCGACATTTCGCCGAAAAATTCGCCGGCGCCGCCGGAAGCAATTTCAATATCATCTTTGAAAATCGCGACTGTACCTGTGAGGACATACAAAAGCGTGCTGCCGGGTTCGCCCTGATGAAATATCACTTCGCCGGCTTTGAACAGTCGGCGCACACCGGCTGTCGCCGGTACTGTCGTCTTGTTAAGATCTTGTGTCATAAGTTCGTCGGGCACCCCGTCCATATTGTGATTATCGGCAAGAAATCTGCATTCCCGTAGGATTAGAGTTGCCCGACTGGGGGTTTTCCGCATTAAGAAAGCTGTTTCGCTGCGGAACGAATCTGCAGATATTTGAGGCTTAGAACGTGTAACTCAGCCGCAGCATGGCGCTTGGCGACTCGTCCTGAAAGTCCGGCGTCAGATCAACATCGAACCCGGATAGATGCGCATCGACATAGGCGTCAAACATGCTGAGAAACACCGCCAGTCCAGTCAACCACAAATAGTCGTTCCGGCGGTCGCGGTAATTGATGTAAATGTTGAAATCCCGTCCCGCTTGTGTTGACTGCACCTTTTTGTATTGATCCTCAGCCTTGGTCCACCATTGAACTGATTTAACAATGAAAAACGACTCTGCCCCAAACACGATGACGCTTTTGACATACTTGTGATTGTACATTTGCCCCCAGCCCGGTACTGCCACCGATCGCAAAAGCGCGCCCATCGGCGATCGCCGCGGCTTCTCCGCTCGCGCTTGTGGTCCGGCCTCTTTGATAATCAGCGAGTCGGATTGTGCCGGCAACGCCCCGTTACAAAGCAAGAAAGCAAAAATAAGTGGAAATAGTCGCAGTCTCATCATTGTATAATACACGTGGCGTTGCACAGCGGCAACAGCAATTCCCAGCGTTATCTTGACTCTCAATGACGAAACGGTATATTTCCGCAATGTTTCCTTCCGAAAACCTGAAAGAGCTATTACGCAATAAGGTCCGCACTGTCGTCCTAACCGGGGCCGGCATTTCCGCCGAATCCGGTGTGCCGACTTTTCGCGGCAACTCTGACAGCCTCTGGTCGAAATTTGATCCTCGCGAACTGGCTTCGATTGACGGCTTTATGGCCAATCCAGGACTTGTTTGGGAGTGGTATAAGTGGCGGCGCACATTGATTGATGACACTCAGCCGAATCCCGGTCATGAAGTCCTCGCTAAACTCGAAAAATGGCTCCCTGACTTTACGCTCGTAACGCAAAATGTCGATAATCTACATCAGCGCGCTGGCTCGGAACATGTCGTCGAACTGCACGGTAACATACATAAGAACAAGTGTTTCCGCTGCGGACAAATTATGACGGTTGAGGAATTCGATTCAAACAAACTGCCGATCTGCGAATGCGGCGGCATGATCCGCCCCGACGTCGTCTGGTTCGGCGAAATGTTGCCCGAATCACAGATCGCGGCCGCAATCGCGAAATCGCGCCGGGCCGAGTTGTTCTTCAGCATCGGTACCTCCGCCGAAGTTTTTCCGGCAGCCGATCTGCCGATTGAAGCCAAGCGCTGCGGAGCCTATCTAATCGAAATTAACCCGGATGAAACGCCGATCAGCGATCATGCTGATGAAGTCTGTCGCGGTAAATCCGGCGCGGTCCTGAGCAAACTCTGGGGAACCATAAATGAATTGGCGGAAGTCTAATCAGAATATGAGGTCTTCGATCGAAACGAAAACAAACGGAAAATCGATCGGCAAATATCTGCCGTACCTTTTCCTGATATTAATGGCGGCGGGAATCGTCAATAGCTGCGTCTACTACAATACCTTTTATCTCGCCCGGAAAAACTTCAACCAGGCCGAATCGGCGCGGCGCAGCGCTAATCGCGATGAAGCATCCGGCGGTGAAATTAAAGGCTACCAGGACGCAATCAAGAAAGCCTCAAAGGTCCTCAGCGAACACCCCACCTCTAATTGGGTCGACGATGCGCTTTTCGTCATCGGAAAATCGTTCTACTATCTCGGCGACTTCGCTAAAGGCGAGCGCAAGTTCCGCGAGTTGTTGTCGAACTTCCCCGACTCCAAATACGCCGATGAATCTCGCTTCTTCCTCGGAAAATCGCGCTACAGACTTGAAAACTACGTTCAGGCCATGGAAATTTTCATCGAGTTCATCGAAACCGGCAAAAATGATGAGTGGCGCGCCGAAGCCATGTACCTCATGGGCGAAATGAGCGAGGCGCAGGAACTGAATGCCGAAGCGATCGACTACTACCAGAAATTTGTCGCCGAATATAAATCCCACTACTACACGCCGTCAGTCTACTACAAGATCGGCCAGCTTCAATACGAATCGGAAGACTACGCCGACGCTGCCGAATCCTACGCCCATGCCGCCGCCACGGCGCAAGAAGTCAAAGCGCGCTACGACGCTCGCTACGAACAGGGACGCGCCCTTTACATGATCGACAGCGTTCGGACGGGAATGGCGATTTTCGAGGAACTCAAATCCGAACAGCAAGATTCGGTTTTCCTCGGCTATATCCTTCTCCGCATCGCCGAAGGAACCAAACTACTCGGCGAAGAACGAGAAGCTATTCTGCTGTATGACGATATCGCCACCAACTTCAAACTCCGTCTCGAATCCGCCGAAGCCTACTTCCGACTCGGCCAGCTCGCTCAGGAAGACTGGGGCGACTTGGTCGTCGCCAAAGATATGTACGAAATGGCCGCCAAAGAACAACGCGGCGGCGAATGGCGAACGCGCGCCCTCGATAAGGTCTCCGACATCAAAAAGGTCGAAACTTACATGACCGCGATGAGTTCCGATTCCGCCGGTGCCGCTGCTCTCAATCGCTACTTGCTTGCGGAAATGTATCGCACTGACCTCAACCGCCCCGACTCGGCGCTCCAGGAATACAGCAAGATCGTCGACAAGTATCCCGAAAGTGAGCTCGCGCCGCGGTCATTGCTTGCGATGGGCTGGATTCTCGAAAATCACTTCCAGGACACAACGAAAGCGCACGCCTACTACCAGCGCGTCGTTGACGATTACCCGCGCTCCGATGCATTGCAGCGTGCCGTGGAATTGCTTGATCTGCAGGGGGCCGAACCATACGAATTTTCGCCCGATAAGCTCTACCAGATGGCGGAAAATCAATTGTTCGAAGTTGAAAACCTCGATTCCGCCAAGGTGCTCTTCCAACGAATAGTCGAAGAATTTCCGAATTCGCGCCTCGTGCCTAAGGCCGAATTCGCCGTCGCAAAAATCCAGCTCCAGCAGTTTGTCCCGTCGACAAAACCAATTCCGATGCCCGTGGATCAACCGAACCCGTCGGCGCTGTCCGATTCTACGATTTCGCTCGACTCAAACAAGCTGCCGATCATGGTCGACACGCTTTCGGCGACTCGCGTTGATAGTAGCGGCGCCGTAATTCTCGATTCGGCCAAAACAACGCCGGCAATCGACAGTCCAGCGATTCCGGGGGTCGTCGATTCCACCAAAATCGCGACGGCTGCCGACTCCAACAAATTCCAACCCGGGCGCGACAGCGCAAACGCTAACGCAACTGACAGCATTGTAAGAATGACCGATTTAATCGGCGGCAAAAACGGCGACTCCGCGAAAACTCCGACCGCCGGCGATTCTACCGGGGCCGCGAATGCTGACTCCGATCAAATGTTGCCGAAGGGCGACAGCGCCAAAGCCGCCGCCAACGACAACGTCGTGAGATTGTCCGATGTCATTGGCCGTAAAAATGGCGTTCCTATTGATACCATGAAAGCTGCAACCAGACGCGATTCGCTCCTTGCCGCAATGGCGGCGAAAAACGACACGTCGGTGTTTATCGGCTTGCCCGATTCGGCCCAAGGTCCCGTTCCCAACGACACCCTCGTTGCTGCCGGCGATTCAACTAAACCCGCAAAATCCCCGGCCGATACTCTTGCCGTCACACCGGCGAAAGTTGAACCCGTCTTCGTCGACTCCACTATGATCTACGTCTTCCGCAAGCTCGCCGCCAAATATCCTGGGACTGACATCGGCGAAGAGGCCTCCCGTCTCGCCTCCGGCAGTAACCAGCCCATAAATCGCTATCAGCAGCAACAGCAGGCATTGCTCGCACAACAACAACAAAACGCTGCTCGCATCGACTCGACAACCCAGAAGGATTCTATTCAGGCTCAACCCAATGACACCCTCACAGAAGCTCAGATCGCCGAGCAGACCCTCAAGGAAGAAATCGACCTCTGGCCGCTCATGGATGACGAACCCACCGTCACCGGCGAGTTTGTTTATCCAGTCGAAGCCTCAACCAGCAAGTTCGAGGGACGCGTCGTCCTCAAAATCAAAATCGAATTTGACGGTAAAGTCAGCGAAGTGATCTTCCTCAAAGGCTCAAACATCAAATCCATCGATGAGCAGGTCGAAAAAGCCATGTTGCTTACTTATTTTGACCCTTTGAGCATAGAACCCTTGAAAATCGGCAAGTATTTTATATATAATTATGAAATTACGTTGCCGGAGGTGTATCGATAAAGAAGCGAGACATATTTCATGCTTGTGAGGTGGTGGAGAATCGAGCATTGGGGGCCGGCGCGTACCTTCTGTCCATTAAACTGAAACTCGAACAATTTCCGCATCCCGGCGAGTTCCTGCATATCAAGCCGACTTCCGAGGGTCTCGACCCTTTACTGCGGCGCGCGTTCTCAATCTTTGACTTTGACGAAAATACCGGCGCCATCGAAGTGCTCTACAAAGTCTTCGGCCGCGGTTCGGCTATCCTCTCGCGCGTCGCGCCCGGCCAGATCCTCGACATTCTGGGCCCGCTGGGAAACGGCTTCCCACTCCCGGAAAAATCGAAACACCTGCTCTTTGTCGGCGGCGGTGTCGGAATACCTCCGATATATCTGCTCGCCAAAACTTGCCTTCGTAATGGCCATGCTCCCGGGAAAATGACATTCCTGATGGGCTTCTGCAAAGCCGAAGACTGCCGCATGGGCGAACGTGTCGAGCAACTCCCCATCACGCAGATGACTTCCACCGACGACGGCTCGCGCGGTCAAAAAGGATTCGTCTCGGATCTGCTGCGCAAACTGCTTGAGGACGGCCTCGCCGGCGGCGAGAGTGTCATCTACGCCTGCGGTCCCGAAGGCATGCTCAAAGCGATTCAATCTCTTGCTCGCGAATTCAATACCCGATGCTTCCTCTCGCTCGAATCGATTATGCCTTGCGGCGTCGGCGCCTGTCTCGGCTGCGTCGTCAAACAAGTCGGCGAAGACAAATACCGGCGCGTTTGCCGCGAGGGGCCGGTCTTTGACTCCACCGAGGTCGAACTGTGAGCGCGCCTGACCTCAAAATCAGGATCGGCAAGCTCGAATTCGCCAACCCCATCATGACCGCATCCGGTACCTTTGGCTACGGCGAAGAATTCGACGAGTACATCGACCTCTCCCGCCTCGGCGGTATCGTCACCAAATCGATTACCCGGCACGAACGCAAAGGCCACCGCCCGCCGCGTACAGCCGAAACCGCTGCCGGTATGCTTAATGCCATCGGTCTCGCCAATGTCGGCGTCGACGCCTACGTCCGCAACAAACTCCGGTTCCTGCGCGGGCTCGGTACAAAGATCATTGTCAACGTTGCCGGCTTCGATATCGAAGAATTTGTCTATGTCATCGACAAGCTGAACGGCCATTCGGAAATCGACATGGTCGAACTCAATATCTCCTGCCCCAACGTCAACGGTGACGGCATGGAGTTCTCTTCGAATCCGGAGATTGCCTATCAAGTCGTCAGTCGCGTCCGAAAGATTTGCGATTTCCCCCTAATGCCGAAATTATCACCCAACGTCGTCGATATTAAACCCATCGCCAAAGCTTGCGAAGAAGCCGGCGCCGACGCCATTTCCCTTATCAATACACTCTACGGCATGGCGATAGACCCTTTTACGTGGAAAATCAAGCTCACCAACGTCACCGGCGGTTTATCGGGTCCGGCAATCAAACCGGTTGCAATTCAAGCCGTATGGAAGGTATATAATACCGTCAAGATCCCGATCGTCGGCATCGGCGGGATTATGGACTATCGCGATGTCGTTGAGTTTATGTTGGCCGGTGCTACGGCAGTGCAATTCGGTACGGCGAACTTCGTCCAGCCCGATTGCACTATCAGGGCCATCGACGCCCTGTCGGATTATCTCAAGCAGCGCAATATTGAAAATGTGAACGATCTAATCGGAAAGGCCGTGAAAATATGAGTGCGTTTATAGAAAAACTCGCCAGTGCGCAATCAAAAAGTGACTCGTTGGTCTGCGTCGGTCTCGACTCGGACTTTGAAAAAATCCCCAAGCACCTGATGGGCAACTCCGATCCGGTATTTGAGTTCAACAAAGCCATCATCGACGCCACCAAGGACAAGTGCTGCGCCTACAAACCCAACCTCGCCTTCTACGAAGCCATGGGCCCGCGCGGCATGGAAACTCTCAAGCGCACCCTGATGTACATCCCTGCCGAAATCCCCGTCATCCTCGATGCTAAACGCGGCGATATCGACAGCACCGCAAAAAAATATGCCGAGGCCATCTTCGACGACCTCGAAGGCGACGCAGTTACGTTATCACCATACATGGGCTGGGACTCAATCGCACCCTTCCTCGCCTATGAAAACGCTTTTGCCTTCATTCTCTGCCTGACCTCGAATGAGAGCGCTAAAGATTTCCAATACCTTGAATGCGAAGGCAAACCCCTTTATATGCACGTCGTCGACAAAGTCAGTTCTTGGAACAAGGACGAAAATCTCGGTCTCGTCGTCGGCGCATCCAAGCCGGAACAAATCAAGGAAATCAGAATGCGCGCGCCCAAGCTGCCGTTCCTGATTCCCGGTGTCGGCGCCCAGGGCGGCGACCTTCACAAAGCCGTCGAATACGGCTCCATGAATGACGGCATGGTCGTCATCAACATATCGCGCGGTGTCATCTTCGCCTCGAAGGATACCGACTTTGCTTCTGCCGCTGCCAAAGAACTTGAGCGCTTCAATACCCGCATCAATCAGGTCCGTGCCGGCGCAGTCTAGGCTCAGTAGGACGTCAGAAAGGAGCTCGCGAATATAATGGGCTCTCGAAAGAAATCATTGTGGTGGCGCAGTGGCAAATAACTTTAAGAGCGACGATAGTTTTTTAAGAAAACTCGCGGTCGGTGCTGCTGGCACGAATGCAACGATAAAGCAACTGAGGGCAATGGGATTCAATCCCATAGAGCTTGAGCGTGGTTCGACGGGCTTCAAAATCTGGAAAAAGATCAAGATCAAGCGGGTGCGGGTTCCCGACATTTTGTGTTTGAACACTGGCATGAGGTTTGAGTCCCGTGGTAAGACAAAGCTCGAAATATCGATGTCTCATTCCCTCAATGACCCGAAGCGGGCTTGGGACGCAGGCATGCGTGACGACGACCTTGTTTCTATCGTCGTCTTCGAACAAAGCGACGATTCTCCGATAGACCTGAAACAAATCTCACCTGTTCACTTCGTCAGCGTCAGAGAAATGCGGAAGGCATTCGCCGCAGGGCAGGTTTCCATTACTCAGCCGAAAGGAGTTGAGGAAGGCTCCGAAATTCGAGTGATGTGGACATGTGCTGCCGCTAACCAGCGGTCAGTTGTACAATCCGTGGAAACGGGAAGAATCAGCCTGATCCCTATTCCAGAAGCACGGCGACAATCCATCCAGTTGAGCAGGGCTAAAGGCAAGATGACCTTGCTGCCACAGGTCAAAGTCGGTGAAACCGTCGGTGCAAATCAGATTGTCGCATCAGTTGTTCCGGTCAACATCGCGCTCCAACTCCCAGCGTCAGTCGACGAAGCCTATTTCGCTGACAAGCTCGCGAGTGTCAATCTGAGCGAACGGTACGCCGCTGCTAAAGCTTTGCGCTACAGAGGCTATTCGACTGCTAAGCCGGTACTCAAATATAGAGTGACCGACGCCGAAGAAGATATATACGTCCAGCTTGAGGCTGCGGCTGCCTTAGCCGCATATGACGACCCGAGCGGCTGGGAGTTCATTGAGAACAAGCTGCGCAGTTCAGCCATGATGGTTCCACTTGAAACACAGCTTGAAACTGTCATCGTTTCATCCGAAATACCCAACAGTCGGAGTGAACAACTACTAATAGAAGTCCTAG
>CAVPQS010000041.1:0-12853 GCA_963707485.1 uncultured bacterium | reverse complement strand
TGTACCAAGAGATATATAAACTCAAACGACACGGATGTGAGCCGCTGGGCATCTAGATGAATGTCATCCGTTCTAGAGCATAGCTCGGTAGCGATCGTTCGCGAT
Organism: uncultured bacterium; assembly: GCA_963707485.1. Classification (GTDB taxonomy): domain Bacteria; phylum Zixibacteria; class MSB-5A5; order CAIYYT01; family CAIYYT01; genus JADJGC01. The sequence continues at coordinate 12,748 of CAVPQS010000041.1, read as the reverse complement.
GATCCGACTGCAACAAGGACTAGTTTAGACGCCGCATCGCGTAAGTACTGATCGGGTGTTACGACCTTTCTCTTTCGCCAAAACAAAATGCGGGCCTCCGATGGTGTAGTTTTTGAAACCTATCCTGCTCCGCCGGAAGCGGTGGCGCGTGGCGGTCTCTTCAGCGCCTTCATATACTCGCGGTTCATCATCGCAATAAACTTCACCGAAATATTCTTCGGACACACTGCCTCACACTCATAATAATTCGTGCAGTTGCCGAATCCCGCATCATCCATCGCGCCGACCATCGCCAGCACGCGCCGCTCGCGTTCAGCTTGGCCTTGCGGCAGCGAGGCAAACTGCCCCACCTTCGCCGACACAAACAACATCGCCGAGGCATTCTTGCAGGCCGCCACGCATGCGCCGCAGCCGATACAGGCCGCCGCGTCCATCGCGGTTTCAGCCGCATCTTTGGCAATCGGCAACGCATTTGCATCCGGCGCGCCGCCGGTGTTGATCGACACAAATCCGCCCGCCTGCATAATCTTGTCGAACGCGCTGCGGTCGACAATCAAATCGCGCACCACCGGAAACGCCGCCGCACGCCACGGCTCGATGTAAATCGTGTCGCCGTCCTTGAAATGCCGCATATGCAACTGGCACGAGGTCGTCCCCCGTTCCGGTCCGTGCGGAATACCGTTGATCGTCAACGAGCAAGTACCGCAAATTCCTTCGCGGCAATCATGATCGAATGCGATCGGATCAGTCCCGGCTTTCGCCAGCCCCTCGTTGACAACATCGAGCATTTCCAAAAACGACATATCGGGGCTAATATCTTTGGCAGGGTAGGTTTCAATCCGTCCCTGTTCATTCCGACTTTTCTGCCGCCAAACTTTCAGTGTGAGATTCATTATTTGTAACTCCTCTGTCCCGGCTGGACAAATTCGAAGTTCAACGGTTCCTTATTCAAGACCGGCGCGTTGCCGACACCGGCAAATTCCCAGGCCGACACGAATGTGAAATTCTCGTCGTCGCGTTTGGCCTCGCCGTCCGGCGTCTGGCTCTCCGAGCGAAAATGTCCGCCGCAAGATTCCGTGCGCGTCAACGCATCGGTGCAAAGCAATTCGCCGAATTCCAAAAAGTCCGCCACCCGGCCCGCACGTTCGAGCGATTGATTCAGCTCTTCGCCGCCGCCAAGCACGTTGACATTCTTCCAGAACTCCTCGCGGATCTTCGGAATTTCCTGAAGCGCCTTCTTGAGTCCGGCCTCGTTGCGCGACATGCCGCAATCTTCCCAGATCACCTTGCCGAGTTGACGGTGCATTTCCAGTACGGTCTTCTTGCCTTTGATGGAAAGCAGCTTCTTCGTCTTCTCGGCAACTTCGGCTTCGGCTTTCTTGAATTCCGGCCCGTCGGTCGGAATCTTCTTCGCACCCGTCCGCGCAAAATAATCGCCGATCGTGTACGGCAGAATGAAGTATCCATCCGCCAGACCTTGCATCAGCGCCGAAGCTCCCAATCTGTTCGCGCCATGATCGGAGAAATTCGCCTCGCCGATCACAAACAGACCCGGCACATTACTCATCAAATTGTAGTCAACCCAGAGCCCGCCCATCGTATAGTGCGGCGCCGGGAAAATCCGCATCGGTGCCTTGTAAGGGTTCTCGCCCGTGATCCGTTCGTACATATCAAACAAATTTCCGTAGCGTTCGGCGATTGTGCCTTCACCCAGCCGCTTGATCGAATCGCTAAAATCAAGATAGACGCCCAGCCCGGTCTCGCCGACTCCGCGTCCTTCGTCGCATACTTCCTTGGCTGCTCGCGAAGCTATATCGCGCGGCGCCAGATTGCCATAACTCGGATACTTGCGTTCGAGATAATAATCTCGCTCGCTCTCTGGAATATCCGCCGGCTGGCGCTTGTCGGCCTTCGCCTTCGGTACCCAGATTCGTCCGTCATTGCGCAGCGATTCCGACATCAGCGTCAATTTCGACTGATGTTCACCCGACACTGGAATACAAGTCGGATGAATTTGCGTATAGCACGGATTCGCAAACAGTGCGCCGCGTTTGTAGGCGCGATAAGTCGCCGTCACATTACAACCCGTCGCATTGGTCGACAGGAAAAATACATTCGCGTATCCGCCCGTCGCGAGCACTACCGCATCCGCTGAATAAGAACTCACCTTGCCCGTCACCAAATCGCGAACCACAATCCCCTTGGCATGTCCATCGACTAACACCAGATCAAGCATCTCCGTCCGTGGAAACATCTTGACTGTCCCCAGTCCAATCTGCCGCGACAGCGCCGAGTAGCATCCCAGCAGCAACTGCTGACCGGTTTGGCCGCGCGCATAAAATGTCCGGGACACTTGCGCTCCGCCGAACGATCTATTCGCCAGGTGTCCGCCATACTCGCGCGCAAACGGCACGCCCTGTGCCACGCACTGGTCGATGATATTCGCCGATACTTCCGCCAGACGATACACATTCGCCTCGCGGGCGCGAAAATCTCCGCCCTTGATCGTGTCATAGAACAAGCGATAGATTGAATCGCCGTCATTTTGATAATTTTTCGCGGCGTTAATTCCACCCTGCGCGGCAATACTATGCGCGCGCCGTGGACTGTCCTGATAGCAGAATGACAGAACATTATATCCCAACTCTGCCAGCGAAGCCGCCGCTGAACCTCCGGCTAATCCGGTGCCGACCATGATCACGGTGTACTTGCGCTTGTTCGCCGGGTTCACCAGTTTGAGATCGAATTTGTGCTTTTCCCATTTCTTTTCCAGTGGTCCGGATGGGCATTTGGCGTCGAGTGTTATCATATTACCATCCCTCCCGGAAGTTTGATCAACCCGGACATAATCGCGACCGGGATCGAAATGTAGCCGAGGAAAATAATCGTGGCGACCGCTATCGCCAACTTGTTCAGCTTCGGTTCGTAGCGCTCGTTGTTCCAACCCAGCGTTTGAAACATGCTCTTTATTCCGTGGCTCAAGTGATAGGCGAGCAGGAACATCATCACGACATACAGCGCGGAAATCAGCGGCTGCTTGAACCCGTAGATAATCATCGAATACACGTCGTGAACTTCCTTGCCGTCCAACATTGCGGTTAAACCTTTGTATTCCGGATGAATCGACATGAATGTGAAATGCAGCAGGTGATAGGCGATAAAGCAGAATATCAACAGCCCGCTCCAGATCATCGTCCGCGAGGCTAACCCCGCTTGCACGGTGTCCTTAAAGGCATAACCGACCGGGCGCGCTTTCCAATTCTCGAGCTTGAGTTTGGCGGCGAAGAAAATGTGCAAAACCGCCATCACAATCAATCCGACCCTGATTACCCAGAGCATTGCGCCCAGACTCTGCAGCGCGTGAGCATATTTGTTAATTTGATCCTGTCCGATAAACACCTGCAGGTTGCCGACCATGTGCCCAAAAGCAAACAGCAGTAGCGCGGCGCCCGTTACCGCAACAAACAGCTTTTTGCCGATGGAACTCGTAGTCAAACCAACACCTAAACCGGAGGATTTTTGGGCTAAATCTGTGGAAGACATTCAACAAACCTCTCTTTCCGAAGCAGTTGGAAAATAGAGAATTATGCCCTTCAATGTCAACCCCCAAAAGCGACACTTTCGATTTGGATTTCGCCGACTACAGCCGTCTATATTGATTTGTATTGCCGCCCTTTTCCGAAAAGACCCGCTGAATCTTCCGTCATTCTCCAGTCACCGCCAAAGTGCGCGAAACAACCGCGGACGACAATCTCGTCGCCCCTTCGAATCAGGATACTTTGACGCTCAATTTTGCAGCATTCGCTTGTTGCTAAAAATGGACCACATCCATATATTATCTGCGAGAGGGTCTAGTCCCCAAACGGATTGGAATTGGACCGCTGGTCCGTTTGTGTATTCCCTGTAACGACCCTGACCCTCGAAAATCTTCGACTGTCGGAATCACCAGGAAGAATCCTTCAGGCGAAGCAAACCCAACCAAACCTCACAATTTGGTACCTGCACTTGGAGCTCGGTGACTCACACCCGAGCTTCTCTTTTTTCTGCCCAATAGTTGCACAGCAATTCCGCCTCCGCGACCACCTTTACGGCCAAAATCCGCTTGGAAATTCAGTAAATCTACCTATATTGTCGATTAATACCAAACCACATTGGGGTGTAGCTCAGGCGGCAGAGCGGCTCCCTGTTAAGGAGATGGTCGCAGGTTCGACCCCTGCCACCCCAGTTTTAAGTTGTGTCGGGTCTGCTATGTACCGTGTCAAGCCTAATTAGCGTTTTTTCTGTAGTCGTAATGGCAAACCACTCTGCTATTAAGTTGTGTCAGGTCTTCTCCCGCGCCGAAATTCCGCACTCTGGAATTCATCTTCCTCGCGGGAGGCGACCTGACACCCTTGTAGCCGCGTACGAAAATCAAGCACAACTATGCCATTGCACGTATCCGCAACTTCTTCGTACACTACCTTGGGCATGTTAGAAAGAACTTCACTTCTCATGGTCGTGATTTGTCTAATCGCGAATTTTGCCGATGCACAGATCATCCCCAAATCCTTCACTCTTAAAGCGCATCCGATCAACGAAACCAAGTCATTTCTCCTGACCGAATTTTACGTTAACCGCCAGTTTGAACATTACAACCTTCCAAATCGAAATGATTGGGAGACCGGCGCGGTTGTCGGTTGGGAACTCGGTTATATGCGCAACCTCAACCAACACTGGGCGATTGGAGCATCCGCCTTCTTCAACGGCGCCGACGACCGGGCCCAATTAGGCATAAAGCCTCGAGTGCGGTACTGGCTGGGGAAAGAAACCAGTCTAGACCTTGCCGCCGGACCGGTCCTTTTCACTCTCGATGACGATTCTCATTCAAATATTGGCATAGCGTCGCACCTTGGCGTCAACGCCAGTAGTTGGTTGGCTTTTACGATTGCCATGGAGTACTCGCATTTTAAAGGAACAGGCTTTCCATACACACGGCCGGAGAGAACGCCGATTTCAGTAAACCGGACGACCATTTCAGCCGGCGCAAGAGTCGGCGCTGTCCCGGGCATTGTTGTTGGCACCGTCGGGCCAATTGTCGCCTTGTTGTTTGCCTTCATTTTCATTAACCCGCAAGTTGATCAGTTTTAGCTAACAAGTCTCCAAAAGTCGAAACACCGCGACGATTCGGACCAAAAAGCGTATTAACTTCACAACAAACTCGTAGCCGAACTCTCTTTTATCCGCTTCCTTTTTAGTTGTGTCAGGTCTTCTCCCGCGCCGAAATTCCGCACTCTGGAATTCATCTTCCTCGCGGGAGGCGACCTACCACCGTAACTTCACAACAAACTCGTAGCCGAACTCTCTTTTATCCGCTTCCTTTTTAGTTGTGTCAGGTCTTCTCCCGCGCCGAAATCTCGCACTCTGGAATTCATCTTCGTCGCGGGAGGCGACCTGACACCCTTAAAGCCGCGTACGAAATCCAAGCACACCTGCGCCATTGCGCGCATCCGCGACTATCTCTTCTACTATTCTCGTAATATCAAAAGAAACTTCGATTTCGGGAGGGCAGAGTATAGCGTCGCGTCGGGAACAGCAGTCGGTGCTGTCGGACCGGTTATTTCATCAATCTTTTCCGGTTGACAGTTGCTCCCCTTGCAAGTCGAACTCTAATCTATCGCCGCTCGTGCCGGCCTTCAATCGCCAGCCAGCTCTTCTTCGTCCAGAGAATCACTCCGCAAGCCAACAGCAGCAACGCGTCGCGGAATATCAGATCCTTCACCGGACCCTTCGCCTTCGAAGTCGTCGAAAAACAACCGCATTCGATATTCACGCCCTTTATCAGCGCCTGCGACAATGCAATGATAAACATCACCAGCATGCCGCCAACGATCAGTGCCGCCGCCTTTTCCCAGTAACCAGCTATGATCAGAATTCCGCTTATCATCTCCACCCACGGCAGAAACAACGCAAACACATTGATGAATTGTCCCGGCGCCTGGTGATAGTTGTAAATGATCCGCGCAAATTGATCCGGATGTATGATCTTGTCGAGCGCCGCATAAGCAAACGTCCCGCCGATAATCAACCGCAGAACAAAGTTCGACTGGTCCTTGCAAATCCCCGAAAGCAGCCATACCCCCAGCAATACCATCCCGATCTTAACCGGCAGGTTTGCTTCAAGCGGAATCATCTCCGGCGCAAAAATCCCGACGAGTCCGGAAATGGCCAGAAGCAATCCCAGAATTATCCGCAGCAAAGCCTCCATCGCCTATTCCAACTCCTCAACCGGATCGTATTGACCGGTAATGGGAAGCTTCTGCTTGTTCCATTGCGCCCAGCCGCCAAAGAAAATTTCGACGTTCTTATATCCCTCTTGCTCCACCATATATCGCGCCAGCATCAACGAGGCGTCGCACTCCGATCCGGAGCAATAGGTCACAATCAAAGTATCCTTGGGAATCGTCGGCAAAACTCTCTCTTTGTACTCATCGAGCGTTTCAAACGGCAGATTTATCGCGCCCTCGATATGACCGTACTGATATTCTTCCGGCTCCCGCGCATCGATAAAAATGTACCCCTTCGAAGCCCACCGATCAAACGCCTCCGACAACTTCAGCGTCGGCGGATCACCCTCCGAATAAGAAGGCGATGTCCACACCGAATCGTTGTCCGACAACGTAGATGGCCAATTGCCCACCCATGGCACCTTATTGGGATTGATGAAATTATTGACGCCCCCTAAGATCGCGGCGAGGATAACGATGATGATAATTCTTACGATCATTCTCTTTAATCTAAACTACCCTATGAGCTTATTTGACAAGATAATGTATTTCTTATACTAAGGCAACCCTCAGACGTTCCAACCGGTTATCGCCGGAAAAATGCCGCCCGGATCAAACGACTCTTTAATTCTAACCGCAATTTCTTCCGTCCGGCTTGCCGGTTTTGGCAGATTTTTGACCTCTCCCAACATCGGCGATCTGCGCGCCGCAGGCTCAAGATCCTTCCCAAACGGCCCCGATCCTGCCGGATATAAGCGCAATGACGCCTCCGTAATAATCCCCAGCGTCCCGAAACTCCCGCAAAACAGCCTCGGCAGATCGTATCCCGCAACCGATTTGTAGGTCACCGCGCCCGTCTTGATTATATCGCCGCTCGCCATGGCCACCTTGAGCGCCAAAATCCAGCGCGTTATATTATAGCATCCAACCTTGTTCAGCAACTGCCCCGAAGCTACCATTCCTCCTACTGTCCCAATCGAGTCAGAATCCAGAAAAGGGAAGTGCAGCCTCTTTTCTTCCAATATCCGCCGCAGTTCGCTCAATGACATTCCCGCCCGGCAAGTAATGTAGTAATCCGCCGGCTCAAATCGCTGCAAACCATCCAACCCTTTTGTCTCAAGAATTACTACTTCTCGTTTTGTCGTCGGCAGAATGATCGATCTGGAATTCACCCCGCGCGGAACAATCAACGCTTTGCGTTCGCCGCATTCACGGATAGCATCGGCGACCTCTTTTTCAGAACGGGGAATGATAACGGAATCTGGGATAAAACTGCTCCGGTTCGGGTTTGAACCGGAATATAAGAGACTTTCACCCTCAGGTCAATGACTGCAAATTATCTCTTCAGCTCGTACATCAAGCTCATATAACTCGGTCCTCGTCACGAGATTCTGCTGCACGAAAACCCTAAAATCGTCGCAAGCCTCCTGCAACCCGGCAACATTGATAGTAATCGCCAGCGAAAAGAAGGTCGGCTCCATTTCTTCGAAACTCACAGCCATTGTCACGTGATTGCGGACATTGATCGCCTCCGACCGCACCAGTACCGCGTGCGACGTGTCGGTATAAAGCGACAAGACCACTGGGATATTTGTTGTGTCCGGCAGTACGCCGAATTCATCAGAAATCCTGAACAGCACCTGCAAATCGCCGACCCGCGCCGGCAATTCGTCATCACCCTTGCGGCTGCAGCTCAACGCTGCGATGGCTAATACTATAAGGAAAAAACTCGTGGCATAAAATCTACTGGTCATGAAAAATCCCTGTCTTCATCGTGCAACTGTCAATCTATCGAGAGATAAGACGTCCGGCAACATCATTTAGTGTAACCGCAATCACAGTCGGAGGGCGCGAAATTTTGGACTATAAAGCGAAAAGAGGAGATCTTCACCTAATCTCCTCTCTTCTTATTGCAACGTTATCCCCGAAATAAACTGCTCGGAGCAGCAGACAAAAATCTATTTGCGATCTGAACCCTTCACCGGTACCGGGACCGGAATCGGCCGTGGCAATAACCCAAGCCCGGTTGCGACATCTATCAGGATTTCAATTAACTTTCTGTTCATATATCATCTTCTCCACATGTATATATGGATTCGGGGACGAAAAGTTCCCCTATTTCAGCTTTTCAGCAGTTTCAGGGCCTTCGGCAGGTGGTTGACAATATCACCGGCGCTCATTCCCAGCGTTCCGACCGCCTGCTGCGCCATATCCCCGGCCAGTCCATGCACAAACGCCCCGCATACCGCGGCCCCATAAGCGCTCACTCCTGATGCCATTAGCGATCCGATCAACCCGGATAAAACATCTCCTGATCCTCCAGTCGCCATTCCGGGATTACCAGTCGGATTAACGTAAACTGTCCCGTCCGGCGAAGCTACTATCGTCGGCGCTCCTTTTAATAATATGACTTTATTCGTCGCCTTTGCGAATTCCAAAGCCGAGCCAATTCGGTCCTGATTAATCGTCTCGATGCTCAGGCCGCTCAATCGCGAAAATTCCCCCGCATGAGGCGTCAGCGCCATCTCGGCTTTGCACTCCTTCAACAGCTCCGGCTTTCCCGAAAACGGAAACAGCCCGTCCGCATCCAAAATCGCCGGCGTCTCCAAATTGGCGATCAGCCGCCTGAACAACTCAATCGTCTCATGATTCCGTCCCACCCCGGGACCAAGACAGGCTGCATCGGACGCCCTGATATTCAGCAGAATATCTCCCAAAGCCCGCACCGATAAACACCGACGCTTTCCCAGTTCCGGCAGCGGCTTGGTCATCGCTTCTGTCAGCTTGATTTCGAGTATGTCGTTCAGTCCCTTCGGACACCCGACCGTCACCAGTCCGCATCCCGACTTGACCGCCGCCTGCGCCGCCAGCGTCACCGCTCCGGTCAGCCCCTCAGATCCAGCGACCAGAAACAGCTTGCCCGCATCGCCCTTATGCGCCGTCGCCTCCCGGTCAGGAATCGTGCTCCGAACGTGCCTGGCCGTCGTCAGGTTGACCCGAAGATCTATTCCCTCCAGCGCCTGAGTTGGTATCCCAATATCGATCACTCTAATCTGGCCGCAATATGTTCTTCCGGGATAGAAGTAGTGCCCGATTTTCGGTAGCGCCAGTGTCGCTGTATAGGAGGCACAAACTGCCGTATTCGGAGCCTCTCCAGTGTCACAATTCAACCCTGAGGGCGTATCCACCGCCAGTGTCACTACGCCAGACCGATTAATCGCATCAATAACTCCCGCTATCCTCGCGTCAACCTCGCCCTTAAACCCCGTCCCGAATATCGCATCAATGATCATGTCGCAGGCTTCAAATGGGGACTTCCCGGGTCCTGTCATTCCCGCGAAGGTGGGAACCCAGCAGATCTTCTTCGCACCTTCGTCGCGTATCTTATATATCGCAACCCCCATCTCCCGCACCTTCCGCAAATTCTCCAACGCATCCCCCTTGATCTCATCCGGCTCCGCAACCAGGAAAACTTCCACGGCGGCACGCCAACCCTGCAAACACCGTGCGATCACAAACCCGTCGCCGCCGTTGTTGCCTTTGCCGCAGACGATAGCGAAGCGTTTGGCGGTGACATCATCGCGGAGGATCTCTTTGATCCATTCGGCGATGCCGTGACCGGCGTTTTCCATCAACTGCAATCCCGGTATCCCGAGATCCTTAATGGCGCGGCCATCAATCGCCCGCATCTGCGCGGAAGTCACAAGCTTCATATCATTTCAGTATCGGGTTTTCGGCGGTGAGGGACAAGGGGAGAATTGTGGGACCGAAACCCGACTCGTATCCGAATCGGGCATCGCTTCTGATTAGAAAATCATCGCCTAATAATAGTCTTCACAATCGCAAGTCAGACCTGGGGCAGGTCCACCGGCGTAAATGTAGTTAATCAAACAGACGGCGTCCGAGATTGTTACAATTCCGGTGCAATCGGCGTCACCAGACCCAACCGGGTGCGGTATTGGTGGCGGCCCCGGAGGACAATTCTCGCATGGAAGGAAAACTTAGGCGATCAGGTAGACAGCATCGCTAACAGTGTAAATACCATTGCCGTCTGCGTCTCCGGCGAGCCAAGTGCAGGAATGGTAAAAACTGTAATCTACAATTCCTGAAGAGCCGCCATCCGGCCGCCAAACGTAGAACCTCGCTACATAGTTCTGTTCCGGTTCAAGATATCGTACATCCACTGGCGCACGTTGGTGGCGGCCGAATTGGTGTTCGGCGTGTCGGCGCGTTCCGGCGGCATCGGCTGGTACATCTTCGAGGCGCGCAACGACCTCGACACCGCGACGGTGTTCTCCGGGCTGCTGACCGTCATCCTGATCGGGCTTCTGGTCGAGTCGGTGATCTTCCGCTTCATCGAGGCGCGCACCGTCAATCTGTGGGGCATGCAGCGATGACGGCTGCGGTGGCGGCCGACGCCATGCTCGATGTCGCGGTCTGGCGGGGCGGCGCGAAAGGGCGCGTTCCAGACCTTCGAAGTGCCGCGCCACGCGAGCCAGACGGTGCTCGACGTGGTCACGCACATCCAGCGCGCGCTCGATCCCACGCTCGCCTACCGCTTCGCCTGCCGCGTCGGCATGTGCGGCTCCTGCGCCATGACGGTGAACGGCGTCGCGCGCTGGACCTGCCGCACGCACGTGAGCAAGGTGGTCAGGACGACGAGCCATCGAAATCGCGCCGCTGCGCAATCTGCCGGTGATCAAGGACCTGGTGACCGACATGCGCGAGTTCTTCGACAAGTGGGCGCGCGCGCAAGGGCAGTTTCGAGGGGCGCGACGCGCAACGATGACTTCGCGCGCGGTCGCCGCCGACTCGCCCGCAGCGCGTGGCGGTCGACGCCGGCATCGAATGCATCGGCTGCGGCGTGTGCTACACCGCCTGCGATGTGGTGTCGTGGAATCCGGACTATCTCGGGCCGGCGGCGCTCAATCGCGCCTGGACGCTGGTCAACGACGTGCGCGACGCGGGCCAGCGACGAGCGCCTGGGCGCGGTGTCGGGCGATGCCGGCTGCCATTCCTGCCACACGCACATGAGCTGCACCGAACTCTGCCCGAAGGCGATCGCGCCGACCTATTCGATTGCGGGCCTGAAGCGCAGCATGATGGCGCGGGCGCTGAAGCGCCCATGACCGCGATCCTGTTCGCCGCCCAGCGCCTGACCGCGATTCTGCTCGCTTTCGCGGTCGTCTTGCATCTGGCGACCATTCTCTACGCCGTGCGCGGCGGACTCACGGCCGGCGAAGTGCTGGCGCGGACGCAGGGCAATCGCTGGTTCCTCGCCTTCTATCTGGTGTTTGTCGTCGCGGTCGCGATCCATGCGCCGATCGGCCTGCGCAATATCCTGCGCGAATGGACGTCGCTGGCACGGCGCGTCACTCGACATCGCGGTGGCCCTGTTCGGATTGCTGCTGCTCGGGCTGGGCTGCGCGCCGTCTTCGCGGTGTTCACCGATGATGCGCGCGTCGCACAAGCGAAAGCCGCTTCATCGCGGCGATGCTGCACCGTCTCGCGGCATCGCGCTGGCGATCTTCCTGCCGCTGCATTTTCTGGCGCTCGGGACCGCGCTCAAAGGCGCCGGCGCGCTCGAACTCGTTCCTGAGCGTGACGCGCAATAACGCGGTGGTCGAGTTCGTCGAATGCGGCATCGTGATCGCGCTTGCCATCCATCTGACGCTCGGCCTGCGGGTGCTGGCGATCGAGTTTCTTCGATTTCCGCGAGAAGACGCTGGCGGCATTGTCGGTCTGCGTCGCCGCGGTGTTCGCGGTCGGTCTGATCTTCGTCCTCAATCTCGGCTTGAACGCATGTTCAACGGCCTGACCCTCGGCACGCTCGGCGTTCTCTGGCTCGGCGCCTTGCTCGGCGGCATCGCCGCCGGAGGCAGCGGCTTCGCCTTCGCGCTCGCGGCCTCGTCGATCTGGCTGCACGTCATCGATCCCCTGCATTCGGCGATTCTGTGCACGGGCTGCGGCGTGCTGCTGCACCTGACGACGATCTGGCCGCAGCGCAAGCACATCGAGCCCGCCCGCCTGTGGCCTTTCGTGCTTGGCGGCCTCGCCGGCATCCCCATTGGCGTGCATCTGCTCACATTCACCGACGGCAGCATCCTGAAGATGGTGCTCGGCGTGTTCCTGCTCGCCTTCGGAACCTACGCGCTGCTCTCGCCGCGGCTCCACACCATCAAAGCCGGCGGGCGTGCCGCCGATACGGCCGTCGGCTTCATCGGCGGCATTCTCGGCGGCGTCGGCGGCTATTCCGGCGTGATACCGACGATCTGGACGCAACTGCGCGGCTGGCCGAAGGAAATCGCCCGCGGCGTCTATCAGCCATACATCATCATCATACAGGCCATCACTTTGGCCGGTATAGTGTGGGTCACCTTGGACCGCACCGGGCTGATCCTGCTGGTGGCGGTGCTGCCGCCGCTGCTGCTCGGGACCTGGATCGGCTGGCAGCTTTACGGCAAGCTCAACGACCTGCGCTTTCG